>NZ_JPOO01000001.1:600000-1200000 GCF_000733925.1 Arenibacter algicola | reverse complement strand
CAGCTACAGGACTATGGAAGTACAATATTCCATAAAAGGGCCAAATTCCTGGAAGAGTTCATACCAATATTCAAGGAACAGTATCTGGCCATTTCGGGCGGAAAAGAACCTGTAAATTTAACATATGATAGCAAATTATTGGACAATGAACTCTTAACTTTATTGGAGAGGAATCTAGAAAAAGATAAAGCCCTCCAATACACAAGTGTTGGCACACATAAAGACGACCTGAACTTTGAGATAGACGGTCACCCCATTAAAAAATTTGGCAGCCAAGGGCAGCAGAAATCATTCTTGATCGCCCTAAAACTGGCACAATTTTATTTTATAAAAAAACAGGCCGGAACTACGCCCTTGTTACTTTTAGATGATATTTTTGACAAATTGGACGAAAACAGGGTGGCCCAAATCATTAATTTGGTGAATGAAGAAAATTTTGGACAAATATTTCTCAGTGATACCCATGCCGACAGAACCGAGGAAGTTGTAAAAAAAATTCACCAATCCTATAAGATATTTAAGTTGTAGTATGCGAAATGTTTATATTATAGTTATCCTAATTGGTCTGGTTGGCTGCCGAAACAAGGTGAACAAATTGGATTTACCCCATTTGAACGGCTACTGGGAGATAGAAAAAGTTACTTTTCCAGATGGTTCCAAGAAGGAATATACAGTGAATACCAGTATAGATTATATTGAAGTGAAAGAGCACGAAGGATTTAGAAAAAAGGTACAGCCAAATTTTAATGGCTCCTATGTTACTTCCAATGATGCAGAATTGTTTACCATATACGAAAACGAAGGCGTTTTTAACTTAAATTACAAAACAGACCTGAGCGAATGGCACGAAAAAATTATAAGTCTCTCTGAAAATAAATTTATAGTAATAAGTGAAGAAAATATAAAATACCACTACAGGAGATTTGAACCCATTAATCTTGAACA
The DNA here is from genome assembly GCF_000733925.1 of Arenibacter algicola. Taxonomy (NCBI): domain Bacteria; kingdom Pseudomonadati; phylum Bacteroidota; class Flavobacteriia; order Flavobacteriales; family Flavobacteriaceae; genus Arenibacter; species Arenibacter algicola. Next base: position 1,199,055 of record NZ_JPOO01000001.1, on the reverse strand, counting down.
ATAATGGCCAAAAGAAAAAATGACAACCTTCGCCTTGGTGAAGCCTTACAGGAATTTATTGCCGAAAACAAATTACAAAAGGGAATGGACCGTGTTAATGCCAGGGAAGCCTGGAAAAACCTAATGGGAAACGGGGTAAATAACTACACCACAGCCATTGAATTGAGGAACGATACGTTATTTGTATCGCTTTCCTCTTCGGTCCTCAGGGAGGAGTTAAGCTTGGGCAAATCAAAGATCATTAAATTATTGAACGAGGAATTGGGTAAGGATCTAATCACAAAAATTGTTCTTAGATGAGCTACCGTTCCTGTCTAACTAAAAAACCACGCCCAAGGGCGTGGTTTTTAATTCTATATGCAAAATATTCTTAAAAAATTTCCCTGCCAGCAAAATGAAATGCACCTTCTATGGCAGCATTTTCGTCACTATCAGAACCATGTACTGCATTTTCAGCTATTGAGGTAGCGAACAATTTTCTTATAGTCCCCTCTGCTGCATCTGCAGGATTTGTTGCCCCGATCAAGGCGCGAAAATCTTCAACTGCATTATCCTTTTCCAGGATAGCAGATACAATAGGCCCCCTGGTCATGAAATCTACCAATTCCCCAAAAAACGGACGTTCCTTATGTATTGCATAAAACGCCTGCGCATCCCTTCTGCTCAACTGCGTATATTTCATTGCCACGATCTTGAATCCGGCCGAAGTTATTTTGTCCAAGATTCCACCGATATGTCCATTCTCAACGGCATCGGGCTTAATCATGGTAAAAGTTCTGTTTGTGCTCATTACTCTAAAATTTTGCGCAAAAATACGTTTTATTCTAAAACTCACAATATTTGGGGAATATCTTATGGTCCATAACACACTTTATCGACAAAGCCCACCATTTCAAAGTGCTTTTTAACCCGCAATGCAAAACCATATCCCTTTTGTACCACATAGTCCCTATATTTGTAACACTATAAACATAGGCCATTAACTTTTGGAGTTAACCCAAAAAATAATTGTATCGGATGAAAAAAGCTTTCTTTAAACTTTTGGCTAAATTGAACAAGTTGGTATTCCCGTCCTATTCAAAAAAGCAATTGGACCTATCCAAAGCCACAAAAATGCAAATGGCAATTATAGGTTGGCGTTACCTGGTAACCACAAATGCCTTGGATTAATACCGTATAAGGGCCTCAACCGGGTAACCGGATAACTTGTCCCGACCCTTTAAAAACTCTAGCTCCAATAAAAAGTTACATTGAACAACTTCTCCACCCAACTTTTCTATAAGTTTACAAACGGCTTTTGCTGTCCCTCCGGTAGCCAGGACATCATCATGAATAAGCACCTTCTCCCCTTTTAAAATGCTATCCACATGAATTTCCAGTACATCCGTACCATATTCCAGGGCATAGGGTTCACTAATTATTTGATGCGGTAATTTTCCACGCTTTCTCACCGGAACAAAGCCGGAATTGAGACGGGTAGCCAATAGGGGCGCAAAGAAAAATCCGCGACTCTCCATACCTACCACTTTATCCACTTTTTTATTTTTGATAAGCTCAAACAAGGCTTCGGCTGCGCTCGCCAAGGCGTTAGCGTCCTGTAATAAGGGAGTAATATCTTTAAAAGAGATTCCTTTTTCAGGAAAATCCGGGATATCCCGAACATATTTCTTAAAATCCATTTATTTTGGTTGCTGTAATTTTGTCGTAAATTTAAAAAGAAATATATTTGCAGCCCGTTAAACGGGAAAAATGAATTTTTACAACGGCCTCGTGGCGCAACTGAATAGCGCATCTGATTACGGCTCAGAAGGTTACTGGTTTGAATCCAGTCGAGGTCACTAATAAAATAAGGGGTTAACAGCGTTTTAAGTTGTGGCCCCTTTTTTATTTGCCCAATATTTGCCCAAAATCTTATGATTTTCTGTAAAAATTATCAATCGATAGTTTTTTTGAGTACTAAGTAATTTTCTCCACTAAATAGAAAACCAATTTGTTATTAAAGTAAAATTGCAATAAATAGCAAATATGAAGATTCCCTATTATTTATTCGGAACCCAGTAATTTTGCTTTCTCCCTTTCGTACTCATCTTGAGTCAAGGCACCATCATCAAATAGCTTTTTAAGTTTTGCTATTTTATCATATTTATCATAACTAACGTTTTGATTGGTATCACGTTTTTCAATTGACTGCTTAACCTCTCCGCTCCTAATAGCGTTATCCAAGTCCATAGTATAATTAGTCGAGCTATCAGATCCAAGTGTTAAATGGACAGACCTCCATTTATCCGAACGATACTTAAACATTTTCTTAATAGTAAACGGCCTATTTTCATTTTTATAAGATAATTTCATTGGGGTGGAGCTTAATTTCCTTGCCCATCCACCAATTTTAACATATTCAAATTTACCATCAACTCCCGAACCTTTTCCCAACCATAGTATATCCCCCACCTTATAGTTAATACCATTTGATGCAGTGTAGGAAGTTAGTTTATCCTTTTTTTGGGCATTTAAAGAAAAAGAAATAAGGCATATCAGAATAACTAATTTTTTCATATTTATATCTCTACAACAATAATTTTTACTTAAACATATTTATTCCTGCTTTCACAACCCCGAAATAGAATTATAATCACTTGGGAACATTACTATACATATCCAAAGTGGCAACAGAAACAAAAAAACTCCAAAAGGCCGCTTATAGCATCGATATTTTATGAATTATAGGGTTGTGCAATGGTTACCATGGTTAGTGGCTTTTATTTTTTTAACAAGTCTTCTATAGCTGATATTCTTGCTTTTTTCTCAGCTGCTAAAATTTTAATAATTTTCGAAGGACTTAGTTCTAAACTGGGGCTATCCATCATTGCGTGTGCATCAAAAATACTTGAGTAAATTTCTTTAATCACACTTTCTACTATATCAATTAGCTTTTCGGTCTGTTCAAATGTCGGTGTGTCTAATCCATTTTTATCTATTAATCCATCCGTATGCGCATAAACTTTATCTCTAAGTCCAGTGATTAAATCAATTGTTTCTCTGCTTTCTTCAATTTGCTTGTACCAACTATCTATTTTAGTTTGGGAAATTTCAAAACTTCTGAAATATCCATTTTTATCTAGCTTTTTAATAAAGTGGAAAATGTTAAACTTATCACGGTTTTTCGAATCATTAAACAGCTTTGAAAGTTCGATAACGGCATTTCTCCATAGGGCATGAGCTATAAATTGAAAGTCACGCGACATTCTTAGATACTCAAATTCTTCTTTCGTATCAGGTTTATGAAGGTAAAAGGAGTATTTTAAAAATCTTTTTGCGTTAATTGAAATTTTCCAAATCTCCCAAATAATGTCTTTAATCTCTTCCTTTTTGCCCATTTTTTTTGGTAATTGCTGCTAACGTACTAATATAGTAACTTGCTAATATATCACACCAATATTTCAGTATTAAGTAACTTTGAACCAGGATATAACATTCACTATTATGAAAATAACTCCTGAACAATATAAAGCCGCCCTTAAGACCGTCAAGGAATACAGGAACCAGTTAAAGGCCGAACTTGCCAGGGTCGAAAATGAAGTAGGAGAAGCTAAACTGATAAATCCCCTACAAAAAAATTCCACTCTCTATGAAGTGATGTCCAGCGGACAATGTTCCGTGAGGCTACATAACGTCATCTATAACAACAGGGAAGCCCTGGGCATTAAAAGTTCCCCAGGTCACGGGGTAAGGTTAGTTGATTTGGAAGGGTTGTCCATACTCAAACTGCTAAGCTGCCGAAATGCAGGGGAAGGCACAGTTAATGAATTCAAGGATCTTTGCAATAGCTACGGTATCAGATGGACGGCATGAAAAAAAATCTAATAGTAGCTAATTCACTTTAGTTAAAAATTTAGCGACATCGACCGAATTATGAAATGATTCTGCTATAACACATAAAGTCCAAAAAATTACTTTTGGAGGAGCCAAGGAACTGAGTCTGTTTGAATAAAATAAAAAAAGGGAAACCTTTCGGAAACCCTCTTATTAGATATCATTACTTAGATGTTTAGGCCGATTGATTTTTTGCTACATATTCCATTCTTGCAATTTTTCTAAGTTCATTCAACCTTTCATCAATATCAACCCTGGTTTTATATCCTGACTGTATGTTTTTTGAAAGCCCTTTCATCCTGTCAATAATTAAATGGTCATGACTGCCATCTTCCAAGGCCGATTCCTTAAAATATTCAAACCTATCCTTTAAAATACTAAGGGCATCAACTGTATTTATATCCTTGTAGTCATCCATCCACTCTAGGAACTGAATCCCGTCTTGGATAAGGTTTATGCCCTGTAACATTAATAATTTGTTTACTGTACTCATTTCGTGTTCTGTGTTCATTTTGACTTTTTTTAATGATTAATATACTTGGATTAAATTCTCAATTTTAAAAGACCTAAATCCATTTGCTTGAATATCGAAATACGATAAAGTCTTATAATTAGGTTTTCCAGTTCCCTTTATTTCAAAGTTTCCCTTAAGTGTCCCCACGGCATAGCGCAAAGACCCGTCTGTCTTTTCATAAGCAAACTTTACTTTATTTGTTAACATGGCCTTTTTAAGCCTATAAATCTGCCATGCTTTAACTAAACAAATAGCAAAAGTCTTTCCTGTTTGTTTTGCAATTTCGTGCGCTCTCTTGAATACTGTTGTCCTGAAGTTCATAATGATTAGTTTTTAATTGTTGTGGCTAAAAAGTGTACGCTGTCCCATACACCGTTGTTGATATAATGATTTAACTCTTTAATATCCTTTGTTCTTTTTTCAATCAGACTGTTGCCAACTTTAATAAATCCAAAATTCGCCCCCATTCCTTCAAAGGCTAGTATAGCTTTGCCAAATCCTTTTAGGGTGCTAAAATCATACTTAGTTATGTTGTTGCCATTTACTAGACTTACTGTGATAGTCTTACCCACTAAGAAGTCTTTTAGGTTTTTAATTTCGGTTTTGAAGGTCGTTGCATCCATAATACAAGTATTGTTTGTAATAATCTATAGCAAATGTAAGTAACATTTACATAATAACCAAACAATATTTGTATTTTAATTAAAATTATACAAATGTTAATTGTATTCACTATCTTTGGTTAATCATAAATACTATTAAAATGGAGTTATTAAGATTAAAGGAGCTGCTTTCAGAAAGCGGGATCAATGGAAAAACATTGGCGGACAAAACAGGGGTTTCACAAAATACTATCTCTAATATTGTGAGTGGGAAAAATTTTCCAAAGCCGGACTTACTATTAAAGATTGCGGAGGTTCTAGATGTTGATGTCAGGGAAATGTTTAATTCTACAAAGAATGGAATAGGCAAACCTCTTGTTAATGGGTTTTTAGAATTCCGCGGTGAAATTCATAAGATAACAAGCGTTGACAACTTAGAATTATTTTTACAACGGGTGAAAGAAGTCGAATAAATTAATATTTTTTAATCTAATTCAACAATAAATTATTTATTACAACCCTAAAATAGATTAAATCATGATTACAGCAGAAACCGTAATGAACGTATTAGAATCAGCATCGATTGAAGAGCAAAAGAGGTTCAGGATAATGTATGGTAAGGATAATTCGGAACCAAAGAAACGAATCGGAGGTATGACCAGTGAGGAAATTAATGAACACTTAATCAGAACTCTTAAACTTAGCAAATAAACATTATCCCGAAAAGTATGTGATTTATAATCTCGAATGTTTAACTTTAGGATTATAACCAATTCTCAGATTAACACATACTATTCTTATGTTAGGAGCTTTACTTATAGCAGCCATTATAATATTATTCGGGGCTGCGGGGTATTATCTCTTCACTTTTGTATTTGACCTATTCTTTGGCAAACATTTAAAAGATGATTATAACCATCCTACTTACATTGATAAATCAGTACATCACCACTATCACGATAACCGTACTTTAAATATTACCGATAAGGATAACAATTTGCAATCAATCAATAAGAAATCGAACCCGTGAATATTATAAACTGAAAAATAAAGGATAGCGTATAGTTTTATTTAATCATTGTCCTTCCAATAATTTCTTTTTTTCAGACTCATATTCTTCTTGAGTCAATATGCCATCATCCAATAAATCTTTGAGTTTTTTGATTTTATCATATTTGTCGGTTTCTTGGCTGATGTTATCACTATTGTCTTTCCCACAATTTTCAATTTCACATTGGTCTATCGCGTTTTCCAAATCAATCAAATAATTGGTAATATTACCCCCACCAACGGTTAAAACTACCTTTTTCATTCTCTTTTTGTCGTACTTTTTGATTTTCTTGATCGTTACAATTAAACCTGCATTTGCAGCGGGTAATCTATTCGCTTCTGGGCTTGTAGATACAGCCCAACCCCCAATGGTTACATAGACAAATTTCCCATCAGTATCAGAACCCTTTCCAAGCTTTATCTCGTCTCCCACTGAATATGTTATTCCGTTGGAAGCAGTATAAGATTCTAGTGACTCAGTAGATTGGGAATTACCTGTTAAACAAAGCAAACCAATAATTAAAGTAACCAATTTCATAATCTAAATATTTTAAGTTGAATATAGGAAATAATATTAGTTTTAATTGGACATCTACATTAAAATAGCCAAGAAATTAAGATAAGTCTATATCTGTGCTATTTCGTGTTTTCCGTTCTTGTTTATCTTAATATCCATAATCCTGCCCCTTACCAGTTCATCCCCTATCTTTACTTCATATTGCCCGTACCAGTTGGGTATCCTTTCCCCGTCTATTTCAGTGAACCCTTCTATTTCGTCTATCATTTCCTGATAAACCTTGCCCTCGAAGGTTATCTTGAATCCATTAGTGTATGGCTTTCCCAATTCGCTGTTGTTTATTGCGCCATCCTCTACATGGTCATCCATTGAGAAATTGCTGAAACAGTTCGATGATGCAAAAGTCAATTGTCCGTATGGCTCTGGATAAAGACCAGTTCCTATAATTTTACCATGCCTTTTTATACATTGAAAAGGGGTCAACAATAGATTGCCCATAGTGCCAGGACTATAAACATTCTTACCACTTGGTGCGTTCTCAAAATCATCCTCCCACGTTCTTAGGAAATACTGTGTACCTGTTTTCTTTAAGTGCCTAAAGAAAATATCCTGATCAAAAGTAGTATCTATATCGTAAGTTTCAACCGCTTGCTCCCTACGTGCCAGATCATAGCCTTCTAAATCTGCCCTTATCTTGGATAATTGGGTATAGATGTTTGATTCGTTCCTTTTGCTCCTTAGTGAGGTTGTCCTTTCCATCATTCCGTGAGGTGAGGAAAGACCTGCTACCTCTTCATATTCGTTACCTCCTTTTTCATATCCCATCTTGACCCCCGTGAAAAGGTCTGACGATAATATGGTTGTCTTTGGTTTTTGGGCCGGTATGTATTGAAAAGTACCGTTTACCGTTCTGCCCAATCTTACCCCTACAAAACTTTGCTGGGTATATTCGTATTTTTCAATTCTAAAACGCTCTTTACCGTTTACCACCTCAATAGACCACATTAAAGGGAATATTGTGTGAAATGATTCGACCGCATCCTTTAGGCTTATATTGAATTGTTTTTTATCATAAGGCTCTTGTGTTTCGGGGTTTATTATTTCTGCCCCTATATCGAATCCCCTTGCCCAAAAACCAGAAGCGACCCCTAAATAAGCCCACTCGCCATCCTCTTTATATCCTAGTTCAGACCTACCAAAAACATTGCTTATCAACAATCCTTTTTCTCCGGTTATCTTCTCCAATAACCTATCAAAATACTCATAGGGAAGTATTGCTTTTGCTTGTGTGGGCTTAAAGCTGTCATCGTTCTCAATAACCATGTAGGTATCGTAAAACTTCCATTTTAAGGTAGGTGAGGAAAAAACAGAAGCACTACTTCTGGCTAAAAGGACTATTGCATAACTTTCGCCCTTTTCCAGGTCCACAAAGTGGTTTGTAAATGTGTAATCCAGTATATTGCCCTCTGAAGATGTAGAAACTGAAGCAAAAGCCTCTGCGCTGCCTGTCTTGAATTTTAATACCCCATTTTCTAAAGTGTACTTAATACCCTGTAGGTACATATTACCACTTGTATCGTTGGTAATAGTCAACTTGACCCTACCATTAAGTTTTAATCTTTTACTTTCGTCCGCATCATGATAAAGCAATGAAGCCACATTACCGTCCTTATAATCGTTGTCGGCAAAGTTTACCTTTTCACCGCCTATGGTAATCCCACTTATCGAATCTGAATCAGAATTGCGGACTACACGAAATGGCACTGCCCTTGCCGTATCCTGCCCACCTGCATTAAACTGAACATCAGTTAAAGTTCCGTCCTGAACTTCAAGTTCCGTCCGCCTAAATATTTCCCTACCAGTTACCTGCTCTATAATGGTGTCAATATCGGTTATATCCTTATTGTCTGCGCTTTTGGTATTTACTAGATCGTAAGTATCGTTATAACTTGATTTTACCACATCATAAAGCCCACCTTGTGTAAATGGAACTTTTACCGATTTGATAGAATCGTCGAACTCCGCTTTGTCCACATCCAGAACCGCTTGGTAAAGTATTCTTTTATCCTCCCCTATTTTAGTGGTGCTCTTTCCCCTCTTTATTATCTCACAGGTAGAACCAAAGCCAAAAGCAAATATTACACCCTTTAAATAAGACCATACTTCTTTTCCAAACTCTAACTGTGTATTGATTTTCATTAAAGTTCCCCTGCCCTCTTTATCGTAGGAATAAGATTTTTCGTCATCATCCCAATTCTTGGGTTCTTGGGTAAGTACCAAAGCGGGTATCTTATCACTTGTGATTTCAAATTCAGTATCGTTTATTTGTCCTAATTTTCCCATTTTCAATGTTTATTTATTACTCTTAATCTACTAGTTATAATTATTATTTAGAATGATTTTAAATAATTCCATTTATCTATAATCAACCTATTCCTTTTATTATCATATTCGTTCAACTTGTCCCGTAGTTTGAACAGTTTTTTAAATTGTTTAGTAGGAACGCCCCTATAATGGGTCTTTCTATATTTTACCGCTACCAATTCATCGATTAATCTGTTATACCTTCTTTTTACGGCAAAGTATCTTGTATTGGCGTACCAATCTTTTGAAGTTTGCTGTGAGGTGTAATAAACCCTTAAACCAAAATTATTGTAGTAGAAATTTCTATGGGCATACTTCCCGTGACCGTAGGCCATGTATAATATCCTTGCTCGTTCATTGCTTTCGGGACATAGAAAGTATATCACTTCTCCTTTACCCAGATTACTTGGAACCGTATCAAAGTAGATCCTATAATCATAATAAGTATCCTTCCCCTTTCTATCGGTTAATGAATATGAGACCCTGATGTATTTGTCCCCCTCATAGAATACACTTTCAAATGAAGCACTACTTCCGTCCTCCCACTTCAATACGCCATCGACAATAGACTCCTTTTTGATATAGCCATTTTTGAACATCCAACTCAAATCAAGTTTTCTGCTGGCTGAATTGGTATAAACTCCTGTACTGTTCCTACCCATAATTATTTTTTTTTAATAACCTTAATCCCTAGGAGAACTTGAATACTCCATACCCTTCTGAATTTGCTTCATATCAATAACCTGTTTATCATTTCTAGCCTCTGACAATAATTTTGTGATTGCCTCTATACTTTTAGGGGGAAGGTTTTTGATATCCTCCTGGGTTATGGTTACATTGTTGATTTGAACGTAACTGTTGACTCTTTCTTGAGGGCTCCTGTTAATCGCCCCTGACAACTCGATAAAGTGTTTTAAAGCACTTGCGTTATTATCCTGTATCCCGATTAGATAAAGTTTAGAAAGAGCATGTGTTGCCATGTATTCAAGTTTACCCATTACCAATTTGTTGTAATCGTTTTTTAGTCCGGAGTTCAGATGTTTGTAAATGGTCTGTCTAGAAAGACCCGTTCCCTCTTCAATCAGGCTCATAGTTGGGAAACATCTATTTTCTAATATACTATTGTGTAATGCAGCTGTTATTTTATGGTGATTGGATTCGTAAGTTTGGTTTCTAAATACTCGTGCGTCATCATCATTATTATTATGTTCATACATTTCTGAGATTAGATTCTCCAGCTCATACTCTTTTCTTTGCTTTTTATGAAGGCTTTCATTGTATTGACTAAACAGATAATCTAATAAGTCTTGTATTTTTTTAGGATTTCCATCCATGTATTCCCTTACTTGCTTTTTTGTTTTGATTTGGTCAAAATCTGTAAACTTTTGTAAACTTTTTTCTTTTTCCATTTGCATAAAATTTAGTTGATGCTTTCAATTATTAAATCTTGTTTTAATATTTGTTTGAGTTCATTTAGGCGGTTCAGGTAAGGAGAAAAAGTACGCTTACCATTATGCCTTTTAATTATTGCTAAATGGCTTTTTACAAATAGGGAGGTATTTAGAATCATGCCATATGACTGAAGCTTTACAGGTTTGTTAGGCAGCTCAATATTTTCAAAATAATTCTCCAGTTCCATAATTTCAGGCTTCCAGTCTTCAAGTTCACCAATTATCATAGGTTCAGGTCGAAATACCTCATCATTGGATAATGGACTAATGGTTTCTTTGTGTACTTTTTGGTCACCCACTAAAAGAGTAGCTTCCTTTAATTGTAGCTCAGATAATTTACTTCGGAATAATCGCCAATCCTTTAGTATAAGATAATCTGCAATGTCGTATCCGTTTTTCCTTTCCTCTGAAGTTGAATTGTTTAGTAATAATTTAGATACACTATAGGAGGCTTCCTGATTTAATGACGGTATCTTTTCTTTCCAATTATCATACTGGCCTAGATCTGGATATAGAATAACCTCTCGCCCTTTTAATACTTTGGTTTTTTCTAGATTTAAACCATTGGCATTACCAGCTGCCAACCATACAAACTCATTTATGTAACTACTAGCTATAATTGCGGTCTTTTCCGATTCTACTATACCCACCTTCTTTTCAGGGTACTTGTTAAGAAGATGCTCACCAAAAAAACATTGTACCAAATTATAATCCGGGTATTTACTTTTTGAATAAGTGAAATAGACATTTTCCTTTTTACCTGTCTCTGGATTGTAACCCATATTTTTGACTTGTCGTATACGGCTATTGACATCTACCTGAAAAAAATCAACTCTTTTACTGTCTAATTCGGTTGTACCTATTAAATACTCTTTCTTTAAGAACTTCATTTGCTCATTACCAAAAAGGCTTTCCAGGTACTTTAAAAAATTGTTTTTTATTGGACGGTGATAGCTTTCTGATAAGATTTTTTTATCCAAAAAAGTAATTGGTTTTACCTCATTGTATCGGTTTGCGAGAGGTGTTATCGGTTCGGGTGTTTTAAACCGATAGCTTGGGGTGTTGCCTGAACCTATCAAACTCATAAAATATTCCTTTGGCGTTAAATGGTATCCGCATTTTTCAATCCTGTTACATATCCCGACTTTATCATCTACATACTCGTCAATCTCCGTATTTATGTACATTGTGAATTGATTAGCCTTACCGCAACTAGGACACTTGTAACGGTTCTTACTACTTTTATAAGGCTCCAATATGTATTTATAATCATTCATTTTTTATCGGTTCGTTAGGTTTGAACCTATGTTTAAATTTATAAACGCCCTTAGGTTCATCGGTTTAACCGCCTATATGTAAGGCGGTATTAAACCTATAGGATATCTTTATCATATTGACCTAATTTATATGGGTATCTGTGAGCTTCTTGAATAACCCATCCTTCGTTCTTACATTCACCTACCATCTTCTTTACTTTGGCATCAGATATAGAGACCCCAATCTGCCTTTTATATTCTGTCTGCAATGCTATCCAGAGTTCTTTGTAGGTGTATTCCTGATTCTTTGAGAAAATTGAAGTAAGGAGCTGAAACTTCTTGAAATCCTCTATCTCGGTGTTCTCTCCTCCTTTTTTTCTTGAGGTTGTTCTAGCCTCCCAATTGTCTGCAAGAATAGGCAGTCCCGTATCGTCTATTTCGAAGGCGAAGGGTTCAGGTTCTTTATCCCTACAGTATTCTGCCTCTACTATTGATATTCTTTTGTCCTGAAGGCTTTTTGTGACCGATAATGTAGTTTCCGCCTTATTAACAAGTTCCGCCCCTAGATGGCCCCTAGCGTTGTTATCGTTCTTGTTTTGGTGCAATACCACTATTATATGAATATTCAGTTCCTCTGTCCATTTCAATAATAGACTGGTCATATTGCTAGCCTGTTCTTCATCATTTATAGAAGTAACTAAATCCCTTACCCCATCTATAACTACCAAGCCTAAATTAGGGGTGCTGTATATTTTGTCCTCAATCATTTTTACCCTATCGACAGCTTTGAACTTTCTTAATCCGTAAGCTTTGAATTTGGAAGGGTTGAACATATTGGACATTTTGCAAATTCGGGTAACCGTTCTATGCAAATGAAACTTGCCTTGTTCGGTATCGAAAAGGATTACCTCATTCTTGCCCCTTTTAGCCGTTCCCTTTATAGTATTAAGGACTGTTGCATCCCTTATGAACGATGCAACTATCAAGCCTACAAAAAATGTTTTCCTGCTCTTAGCCTTTCCAATTAGGAGACTGAAATTTCCAAGGGTTGCAATAGTCGAAACGGTTCCATCGGCAGATATTTCTATACAGTTTTCAGGCGGGGGTAACTGCTCCAGGGGATCGATAAGGACACTTTCTAAAAGCCCCTCACTGGAATGCTCCTTTACTGGATTTAAATTATCTGCTTCTTCTAGGACATCCTCTAACAGCAATCCGTTATTATCTATACCTAGAACCATTATCGCATTTTTAGTTCGTTTCTACTCACTAAATCAGGATCGTCCCAAATCTCAGGATTTGTTGAGAGGAATTGAACGTTTGCAGAACCAGTAGCTGGACATCTTCCAAATCCAACAACTTTTAAATCACCTTTGTCTTCCAGTAAAGCCTTGACTTGACAAATATATTTTTGTGGTATACTTGTAATCTTGCTTACATAAGCAGCCGTCGAAGTATTATTATACAAGAATCTCTTTATCCTAGAGGAATATTCTTCCCTAAACACCATAGGACTATAAGGAACACCGAATTGCACACTAACAGTTGGTTGTTCCAATTTTGGTATGTATGGAGATTGCCTAACATAGGCTTTTAATAGTTCTAAATTTTCATTATATTTGACCTTATCACCGTTAGAAGATTTTAGGTCATTAGAATTCGCTGTTCTCATGGCCTATTTTATTTTTTAGATGATAAAAGATTGTCCAATTCGTCCGATATTTCTGAATTGGTCTTGTTTTTTCCCTGCTTTAACCAAGCGTCTATTTCAGACTTCAAAAAGATTAACTTCTTTCCCCTTTTGTGAAATGGCAATCCACTAGTAGGATTTTGGGTGTAGCTATAAAATGTTGCTTTTGCCCTTTTCTCGGGATCATAATTCACTAGTTCATCTAAGTCCATCCATTTATCCTCGATTACATTGGAGGATACTGTCTGACTTAACAATAATGAAATAATTCTATCAGCCTTCGCTAATAAATCCGTTGTTGCCCTAGGCAAATCATTGTGTGTAAGTGCTTCCATTGCTCTATTAATTTATGTTTTATTAGAGCAATATTATGTAGGTTTTAATGCGCTTTTTAAAGCATGGCAAGCAAGGCAATAAAGTAGGCAAGAACGACAATAAACTAGATAAGAATAACTATAAATAATATCACAATACCCCCTTAACTTTATTCCGTTTAAAAAACGCTTTAATGGAACTCCTGTCCCAATTAGTGAAACATTTTAAAATCAAATCAATAAACGGATCTGTTTTATTTAAGAGCCTATAATCACTAACAGCAATATCATAAAAGCCATAAAACAATTTTATAATCCTGCCTTTTTGACTACTTTCACAGTTAAATTTTTGGGGCTTAATATCCGGCTGATCCAAAAAACCTAATTTAATAAATTGTAAAAAATTTTCTTCAGATAGAATCGGATTGTTATCCCTTCCCTTTTTTTGAGTTAACACTAAAAAATGGTTAACAACAATATTCATCGGTATTCCTTTATTAAATTTATTCTCCGATTTCCTTAATGTTGCCAATTCTTCATCAAAAGGTGTTTTAGTCGGTAAATCAGATTTTCTAATTTGCTTAACCTTAAGCATCTCAAGGCTAATCTTTTGATTAATATCATTAGTACAAAATGAATCTATTTTACTTGGCATTTCAAGGAGGTCAATACCCCAAGGATTATTACCTAAATAAAAACCATTGCTTGCACTTTCAATATTATATCGTGAAATTTCCGAAACTAGGATATCCTTAAATTTTATAAATTCACTTATATTCATTTTATTTAAAGCAGTCCTTAAATCCAACCAGAAGCCATTCCAAGAGTCAATGTATTTATCATAAATATCATATTCCCACCAACCAATCAGATTTTCTTTAATCAACGCCAGTACTTCCAAATTACCTAAAATTTTAAAAGTTGTTGGATCAAAAGGCGGTCTGTGAAAAGAATGTATGTTTATTATTATATCCTGTAAATGACGAGCGATAGGTTTAATAAAAGTGCTATCTAAGTTTGAAGCTTCATGCATTATCTTTATGAAAATGGTGTTATCATCTTCAGCAATTAACTTTTGTTCATTTAAAAGAAAAGCATATCTCTTTAACCATTTATCGATATATTCAAAATTAGCCACCATAAATCTTCCTGGGCCAGTTTCATCCCTCTCTATGATGTACTCAAAACCGTCAATATTAAAGACTTGAAATTCCAATGAAACTCCATATTTTTGAACCCTAGTTTTTACCTTTGGAGTTAGATGTATTAATCTTTTTGAGGCGCAAAGAAAATCTCTATTTATAAAATGCACTAATGACCAATCTACAATTCTACTTACCCTAGGACCATCATGTACAGTTTCCAAGAGTTTATTCCGGTCACCGTTTCTGGTTAACTCTGAAAGCTTTTCGATTGAAGCCGAATAAAATCCACAAATAGGACTAGTTGACCAAGTCACCCCTATAGAATTTACAAATTGCTGAATTGAATTTACTTGTGTTTTATAATATTCTGGATAATAAATATTATTAATATTTATCTCAACTACGCTTTTAAGATTGTTAGAATTTCTTTCAATTTTACGTATGTATTTATTTTTATCTTTTTCCTCTGCAACAATAAGGCAATATAAATCAGAATAAATAATAATCAATTGACTAAGATGTGCGCCGAACATTTCAGTATATCCACTTGATATTGTAGGGGTTTCATTTTCAATAATTTGTCGCTCTAATTCTTCACGCCAAACCTTCCTTAAATCATTAATAAAGGGATTATTAGGACCTCCCTTAAACGCCTCTTGAAACACAACCATTGAATTGATTGATTCAAAATACTCCTGAACCGTATCAGGAAAATCGCGTACATCGATACCCATATTAAAAATTCATTAGTTTATCCGCAAATTCCTTTTTCTTATCGTCCTCAAACCCATCAAAATAATTTTGGGTCACCCTAGTATCACTATGGTTCAAAGCCTCGCTAATCAGCTCTATACTAGCCCCTATATTGATCATGTTGGTGGCATAGGAATGTCTAGCCCAGTAAGTGCTTAAGCCCTCAGGGAAATGGTATTCCTTAGCAATACGTTTTAACTGTTGGTTGGTGGCCCTAATGAAATTGTTCACTTTTCTAAAGATAACCTCTGGAGAATCCCCATCTTCCAAAATTGGAAACACATAAGATTTGTCCCCTCGATACTCCGTCTTATATTTATCAAGTATCTTTTGGGATAAATCATTCAGTCTTACTGTTATTTTCTTTTTATTAGTTCTCTTTTTAACTTTCGTCTTTTCCCGATAATAGGAAATTTCACCATTACTTATATTTTCAAATTTAAGCATAGCGATATCCTTAAAATTCATACCACTACAGGCATAACTAAAAAACCAGTAATCTCTGGCCCTCTCTTGTAAGGGCGGTAATATAGCATGATAAAAAAGCTCTACCTGGCTCCTGATCAGTGTTTTCTTTACCTTCTTTTCCTCAGGTATCTCATACTTCTTTTTCCCAAATGGGTAGTACCTCTTATCCAAATCATTATCTGAAATAGCATTGTTAAATATCACTCTTAACGTACGGGTGTAAATTGCAACTGTAGTAACACTCCTGCCGAGATCATCGATCATGTAGCTTTCGTAATCGTGCAACCATTTAGGAGTAACCTCAACGAATGTTAAAGACTCTTTGGGAACTTTGGTTCTTTGTGCTTCATACTTCATCAAGGATACCAGGGCAGAATTATAACTCTCAGCAGCCCCGATTCTGCCTTTTTTTCTAAATTCCGTAATAGCCTTGTTAAAATGATAAACAACACTTATCTTATCGGAAGATTTTCTTCTTAGTTTTTGCTCGAAGGTTTTAAAATCAAAATAATCCAAGGATTTAGCAGATTCCTCTGCCCTCTCGCTTAAGTTCATCAACATTTGATAGTTCTCCCTATCGTTACCTTTCAATTTATCGGGGTTCTTTTTGCTCTCCCATGAATTTAAAAAATCGTCTTCCGTCATTTCAATGCCCGTAGTAACCCTTTTAGCTTTTTTAAGGTCGTTTACCCAAACTCTAACCTTGATGGGAAACTTACCGTTTTTAAGCTGCCTACGCTTATCCTGTACTATTGATATTTTATAATCCATGACAACTCTTTTTTAATTTGCCCACAATTTACCCACATTTGCCCACAAAAACAATAAACAAACCAATAATATTAATATATTTATCAACCGATATACCCCACATAATCAGCGTAAAACGTAACATTTAGTAATAAACTTGATATATCAATTAATAATAACTTATGATTACGGCTCAGAAGGTTACTGGTTTGAATCCAGTCGAGGTCACGAATAAATAGTACAATATGAAAAAACGCCAAGTAAGCTTGAGCGTTTTTTTGTTTGTGCTATTTTCAAAGCGGAGCTTTGCAGGATGTGCGACAGTAAATCCTGTCGAGGTCACAACAAGCAAGAAACCACGTCTTTTAAGGCGTGGTTCTTTGTTTATTGGAAAAAGCTAAACGAAGTTTGAGGTTTTGGAATAAAAAAAGAACCAGCAGCGATAGCGGAGCGGTTTCTTATTTGCAGCTTTGAGCAGCAAGGAAAACCGTAGCTAATCTTGTCGAGGTCACAACAGGCAAGAAACCATGTCTTTTAGGCGTGGTTCTTTTTTACGGAAAAACTGGTCCGCTCATTTTTTTTCAGAAAAATCAATTATTAAACTATATCACCCCAATTACCGCATAATATCATATTTTTAAATAATATTTGCAAAAAACACAATTTGAAGGTACTGCCATTTAAAATACCAAAACCAAAAAACGAAGCACTCATCTACCAAGAGGATCGCGAAAGAATATTCTATGGCCAACTTCATCAACATCAAGAAATACAAATAAGCCTTGTCGTAAAAGGATCTGGCTCCTTTGTTGTGGCAGACACTATAAATGAATATCAGGAAGGAGACATTTTGGTTATAGGTGAATATGTTCCCCATGTCTTTAAAAGTGATTCCGACAAAAGTGATGAATCTATCATGTGTTCCCTATTTTTTAAAAAGGACTCATTTGGAAAACATTTTTTCGAGTTAACGGATATGGCAGAAACCAAGGAATTTTTTAAAGGTTCGGAATACGGACTGAAGGTGCTATCCAAAAAACAGAAAATCACAAAACAATTCAATAAGTTAAGTCATCAAAATAAGATTGAAAGGGTAGCTACACTTTTGAAAATACTAAATTTAATAAGTACAGCGGTATCCACTCCCCTGTCTTCTTTTGTTTACAAAAAAAGGTATACGGACGACGAGGGAAAACGAATGAACGATGTGTTTGAATATGCCATGGAAAAGTTTTATGAACCTATTACTCTGGAAGAAATTGCGGACAAGGCCCATATGAACAAGAATTCATTTTGCCGCTATTTTAAAAAACGAACCAACAAAACATTTTTTCAATTTTTGATTGAAATACGAATTGAAAATGCCTGTAAACTTATCACGAACAGTCCCGACCTTTCAATTGCCATGATATCCGAACAATGTGGTTTTGGAACCATTGCCAATTTCAATAGAAAATTTAAAGAAATTAAAGGTCTTACCCCAACGGATTACCGCAGACAACGATGATATTGGTAGAGAGTAGTGAGAAACTAGAGGTTAGAAAATAGACTGGATACTTATGTTCAAACATCAAGGTTTAAAGTCTGTTATAATGTTACAATGTCTCAGTTCTAATATCTAACTTCTACAAACCGTCATTGCGAGCGAAGCGAGGCAATCTGTTTTATTCAGTGAACGATTAAAAATTAGCACTAACAAAATTTTCAGTGCCGTTTTGCCAAAAACCATTGGCCAATAGGCAATGGTTTGTTAGTTCAACATTATTTAACAACTTCATTGTAATCGTGGCAAGTGGCAGATTGTTTCGCCACTTTAATCCCTGTCCTTACTATAGTCCTCCCCCTTCCCCCTAACAAGGAGGGGAAATAATTCCCAGTGTAAATTATTAAATCTACCCAAACACATTACCTCCAATTAGGGAAGGCTTGTCCCGCATTTTTTTGCGGAAGGTTAGAGGAGAATACGGAAGGGATTGAAACCAAAGGCTTGTTTACAGGTGATACCTCCCAGATTCACCGGGCCACATTTTTCTTCGCGCGCAACAAGGCTTCCAAATAATAATCAGCGTAGTATATGAAATATACTATTTCTCTTCTCGCACAAAGTCCTTTTTTAGTCGTATTGGACTGTCCGGCACCCTATTGATAAGTTGTTTTTTGCCGTCCTTTTTAATAAGGTCGAAGGCATCATAGAGGTTTCCTATAGGGGTATACGCCTCATATTTAATGGTATCATTGGTAACGGTAATGATTTGAAACAATTGGGTGTATTCCCCCCTTCGCACCATCCAATCCTGGTCTTGGGATTCGTACATTTTAGGGCCACTAACAGAAACCGCATAAACAGTGCCTGCATCATCCAACACTGTTAACCCTTTACCTTTATTATCAGCATAACCTCTTGCGTATGTATGATCATGCCCTTGTAATACCAAATCTACCCCATATTTATCTATCAATGGTTTTATACCTTCTCTCAGCTCCCAATTGTCCCGTCCTTCCTTGGTAGAATAAACCGGATAATGCGTGAAAATGGTTATCCATTTTTTAGTGTTTGATTGCAATACGGAATCTAGCCATTTTATCTGTGCCGAACGGGCTTCCATACTTTCATCATAACCTTCGCTATCAATAGAAATCAATTTCATGTCTTGATAATCAATTGCAAAACACGTTTCTTTTAATTCCTCAATTGGTCCATTTTCGGGCAAAGTGAATTGTGGTTTCCACAAAGAGGTTAATACACCATCCCTGTATTCATGATTACCCGGTGTCATAACACTTGGCACCGTGGCATGGATAAAGCTACCTGCATAAAACCATTCTCCCCATTCCAGATTGGCATCCCTGTCGTTAATTAGATCGCCAGCATGCAACATGAAATTCACTTCTGGAAATTTTCGATAAGAATTTCGTATTACCCTGGACCAGAGCGACTTCACATTATTTTGGGCATCCCCAAAATAAATAAAACTAAAAGGCTCTCCCATAGTGTCACTGGCCGTGGTATATTGAAACCATTCACTCCAACCATCGTTGCCTTCCTTACCGTTACCTACCCTATAGACATAGGTAGTTTTTGGTTGTAGATTATTCACTACCGCCGAATGGTATACGGCTTTTACAAGAGGCTCTTTACTATTCTGATTTTGAAAAATTTCACTTTTCGCTTCCACTCGTCTTACGTCTTTCAGCAAAAACTCCGGTCCATCGGTCGCCACTGCAATTTCAACAAATCCAGCTTCCACTTGTTGATCCGTTCTCCAATTCACAGCCATACTATGGGCCGCATCCGCCGTTAAATTGGCAATTACCCTGTCCGGTACTCGGGACGGAAACATTAATTTATGGGCCATTATTGAATCGTGTTCCGGATAATGGCTATGAGAATGGGAATGGTCGTGTCCAGTGTCAAGGGAGTGACCATGAGGTACTTTTTCCTGTTGTGATTTACAACCTACAAGAATTACAAATAAAATGAACCCTAGTTTTTGTGTTAAGCGTATTGTTCCCATCATTTTCAGTTTCATTAAGTTTGGATTAAACAAAAATGAATTCCGAATATAATATGATTCCGGTGAATTACCTACAGTTTTCGTATGCATATCTCGATCCTTACGGTATCTTGATAATTTCATAATATATCTTAACCAAAAATGGATATCACGATAAATATGGCGAATAGCAAAAACAAAAAAACGCCCATTCTTACGAAGGGCGTTCCTTTTTATAAATTATAAAACTTATAGTGCAGCTACTTGCTTAGTTAGTTTGCTCTTTAAGTTTGCAGCTTTGTTGGAATGGATAATATTGCGCTTGGCCAATCTATCGATCATACTTACTACGCTTGGCAACAAAGTTTCAGCAGCTTTCTTATCCTCCTCTGTACGCAATCTTCTGATAGCGTTACGGGTTGTTTTATGCTGGTACCTATTACGTAATCTTACCGCTTCGTTCCTTCTAATCCTCTTTAATGCTGACTTATGATTTGCCATTTTCTATTTAATTAATTTTTTTATTGGGCTATACCCTTAAATGTACTGTGTAGTCCGTAGGGGAATCGAACCCCTGTTACCAGGATGAAAACCTGGCGTCCTAACCCCTAGACGAACGGACCATTTTTTGGTTGCAAGTACGGACAGAATTTTCAAGTTGCCATCAGTACCCCAAAATTTCAAAATAACCTTAGTAGTCCGTAGGGGAATCGAACCCCTGTTACCAGGATGAAAACCTGGCGTCCTAACCCCTAGACGAACGGACCATCAAATCGCATAATTGCGGATGCAAAAATACAATTATTTTTTACTATCGCAAGACCTAAATAAAATTTTTTAAAATCTTTTAATACGCCTTGGCAAAAAGCACTCTTTTTGAAGATGGTTTTCCCGTTACCATGCAGACTCCAGCTTCTTCTTTGGCATCAATGGGAATGCAGCGAATAGTAGCTTTTGTTTGCTCTTTCACCAATTCTTCCGTTTCCGAAGTACCATCCCAATGTGCCGAAATAAATCCACCTTTACTTTCCAACACTTCCTTAAATTCTTCATAGGAATTTACCTCGGTGATATGTGTTCTCCTATGTTCCAAGGCCTTATTATGAATATTTGCCTGAATATCCTTCATCAAAAATTCAATTTTCGCCACTACCTCATCGGCCTTTACGGTTTCCTTTTCAAAAGTATCCCTTCTCGCTACCTCAAAAGTGCCATTATCCATATCCCTCTGCCCTATAGCCAAGCGAACAGGAACTCCTTTCAGCTCGTATTCATTGAACTTAAATCCTGGTTTCTGCGTATCCCTATCATCATATTTTACAGAGATTCCTTTGGATCTCAATTCCTTTACCAAAGGAGCTACTCTTTCCGAAATAGCATCCAATTGATCTTCACCCTTATATATAGGTACGATTACTACTTGTATTGGAGCCAATTTAGGCGGTAACACCAGTCCGTTATCATCACTATGGGTCATGATCAGAGCACCCATGAGTCGCGTGGAAACACCCCAAGAGGTTGCCCACACATATTCCTGCACACCTTCCTTGGTAGCAAACTTTACATCAAAAGCTTTCGCAAAATTTTGCCCCAAGAAATGTGAAGTACCAGCCTGCAAGGCCTTACCGTCCTGCATTAAGGCCTCTATACAATAAGTCTCCAAAGCCCCGGCAAAACGCTCACTGGCCGTTTTGGTTCCTTTTATAACAGGTACGGCCATGTATTCTTCTACAAACTCGGCATACACGTTCATCATCTGTTCCGCTTCAGCAATTGCCTCCTTTTCAGTGGCATGTGCAGTATGCCCCTCCTGCCATAAAAATTCGGCAGTTCTCAAGAAAAGACGGGTCCGCATCTCCCAACGCACCACATTGGCCCATTGATTGATCAACAGCGGTAAATCGCGATAAGACTGAATCCATCTTCTATAGGTATCCCAAATTATGGTTTCCGAGGTAGGCCTAACAATAAGCTCTTCCTCCAGCTTGGCTTCGGGATCCACTATAATACCACTACCATCCTCGGCATTTTTTAGCCTATAATGGGTCACAACGGCACATTCCTTTGCAAAACCTTCCACATGACTGGCTTCCTTGCTCAAGTAAGACTTGGGTATAAATAATGGGAAATAGGCATTCTCATGTCCAGTTTCCTTGAACATAATATCCAATTGGGCCTGCATCTTTTCCCAAATAGCGTAGCCATAAGGTTTAATGACCATACAACCCCTAACTCCCGAATTTTCAGCTAAATCCGCTTTTACAACAAGTTCATTATACCATTTGGAATAATCCTCTGCTCTTTTCGTTAAATTTTTACCCATACCAGTAAGTTTGGCACAAAACTTGCGACCTTATTATTAAATAAAATAGTTCGGCAAAACTAACTATTTTTACAATGTTCAACAATTTAATTTACAGCGATGATACATTCTCTACCCCACCGAAGAATACATATAGCAGCAACTGTTGTACTCCTTAGCATAGTATTGGCATCTTGCGGGTCTTACCAGCAAGCCTCTTATTACGACAATGACGGCATCTATTCCAGTAACACGGAACAAGTCAGGGTAACCGAACAACGGCCTAGAACCCAACAGCCTGCCCCAAAACCAAATGCCTATGGCGATTATTTTGGGCAAAAGGCAGATGAATATGGGGAAATTCTGGACAGTGAGGTATTCACCGATGTTGATGGTTATTATAGTGATACGGAATCCGACAGCCTAAACTATAACCAGGATCTAGGCTATAATGGCGCCAACAACGACTATAATGGGTACGGATCTTGGGGGGATAACGCCACCAATGTGAGTATTAACATTTATGATGATTGGGGTTGGGGAGGCTCTCCATTCGCGTGGGGATATGGTGGTTTTTATGGTGGCTTCTACGGAGGATATTACAACCCATGGAGATGGAACCGTTTCGGATATGGATATGGCTGGAACAACTGGGGTTGGGGAGGCTATGGCTGGAACAACTGGGGCTGGGGAGGTTATGGCTGGAACAACTGGGGCTGGGGAGGCTACGGTTGGGGCGGTTACTATAATCCTTACTTCTATTCCCCTTATCGACACTACCCCTACTATTCCCGTAGCAGGTTCGGCAACAATTACTATAATAGAAATTACGCTTATAGCGCTAGCAGGAGAGGTGTTTACAACTCTAATTCCAACCTTAGGAGCACTGCCCTGAACGGAAGATCAAATATTGGGACTGCTAACCGAACAAGCACTAGCAGATATAGAAGCACTACTTCGCGCAGTAATATCAATAGGAGCGGAACTACGTCGCGCAGTAATGTTGGGGTAGATGCATTGGAAAGAAACCGATCTTACCGTACCAGCAGAAGCACAAGGGCGGTACCAAATTACAATAGCAGCTCTAGAAGCAATCAGACTTACAGGAGCAACAGTTCTAGCGGAACCTATAAAGGCACAGCACCTAGAACTTCTACCTATAGGAGCTCTGGTAGCTCAACTTCAAGATCTTCAAGTGGAACTTATAGAAGCTCTAGCCCAACTAGGTCTTCAAGCGGAACCTACAGAAGTAGCTCAAGTAGTTCCCCCTCTAGATCATCGAGCGGCAACTATAGAAGCTCCAGTAGCTCCAACAGTTCCAGTGGAAGCGTAAGAAGTTCGAGCAGTTCTTCAAGATCATCGTCATCCAGTAGTAGGAGCAGCGGAAGGCGCAATTAAAAAATATGGCCCCTTATTTCAATAAAAACTTTCAAAATTAATTAAAATGAAAAGGAATTACACTTTCATTCTACTATTGGTATGTGCATTTGCCAGCGCCCAGAACATCAATGATGTTTTAAGGCTTAGCGGAGAGGGTTCTTATGGAACAGCACGTTTTCAAGGATTAAATGGGGCATTTGGCGCCTTGGGAGGAGATATGTCATCCCTAAACATAAATCCTGCAGGTTCGGCTGTTTTCAACAACAGCTTGTTATCCTTAACTGGATCCAATTACAATATTAAAAACGATTCCCGCTATTTCAACGGTAGCCGCAGCACCTCCTTGAATTCATTGGATCTCAACCAAGTTGGGGGTGTATTCGTATTTAAAAGCACCAACAGCAATTCTCCTTGGAGAAAAATTGCATTGGCATTTAATTATGACCTGGTGAAAAATTTTGACGATGACCTATTGGTTTCAGGCATTAGCGATCAGGGTATTGACAATTACTTTTTGGATTTGGCCAATGGAGTACCCTTTGGACCACTTTTAATACAAGACGGAGAGTATATAGAAGAAGCCTATCTGGACATAGGATCCACATTAGGATTTGTTGATCAGCAAGCATTTTTGGGATATTACGGCGGCATAATAGACCCTGTAGATTTCTCGGACGATAATAATACGGATTATATCTCCAATGCTAAATACGGCACTGTTAACCAAGATTACTCTCAGAGCACTACTGGATACAACAGTAAGTTTACCGCCAACTTGGCCTCGCAATACGGTGACAATTTGTATTTGGGAGCTTCCCTGAACATTCACAGTGTATTCCTGGACAAACTCACCCAATTGTCCGAAAGGGGTTTTGATACCGATTCTGAAATTCAGACTATAACCTTCGATAATCTACTTAGGACCCAAGGAAACGGTTTTTCCTTTAGTTTGGGAGCCATTGGGAAATTAAATGAAAATTTTAGAATTGGTGGTAGTTATCAATCCCCAACCTGGTACAATTTATCGGATGAAACCTCTCAAAAAATATATTCGGATCTGGCCGATAGTGATATTTCATTTATCAATTTTAATATCATAAATATTTATGAGGATTACACCATTAAAATACCGGGCAAACTAACCGGAAGTTTAGCTATGATTTTTGGTAAGAATGGCCTTTTAAGTTTCGACTATAGCTATCAAGATATGTCAAAAGCAGAGTTAAGACCGGGGTCCGATCCCAGTTTTGCCTCAGAAAACGATTTTATCTCCGATAAATTAAGCACCGTTTCAACTTTTAGATTAGGTGGTGAATACCGCATTGAAGCCCTAAGTTTAAGGGCGGGATACAGGTTTGAACAGAGTCCGTACGCCAATGGCGGCACCATTGGGGATTTAAATGGCTATTCAGGTGGTATAGGATATAATTTTGGAGGAAGCAGACTGGACCTATCCTACAACTACTCTACCCAGGACATAAACAAACAACTGTTTGATGTTGGCCTTCCAACACCAGCCAGTATAACCAATAAAAACTCCGTCGTAAGTTTGGGCTACACACTGAATTTCTAACAAACACAATATTTTAGAAACGAAAAAGACGGGATTTACCCGTCTTTTTTATTTTAGAATAATTTGATTATCGCTTTAAGGTAAAGTGGGTCCTAACGGAGCGCGCCACTATAATTCCGTCTTCGTCCCGTGAATAGTCCATTCTAAACCAGTAGTCCGAAGAAGGCATTGGCCTTCCGTTAAAGGTACCATCCCACCCTATTGTAGTCTCATCAATCTGCTTAAGGAGTTTGCCGTAACGATCAAATATAAAAACCACCGGATCTATCAAGGTGGAGATTCCATACACATTCCAGCGGTCATGGATACCGTCGGCATTGGGGGTAAAGAACTTTGGATAACCTACCACCAAAAACTCGATGGGCTCTGTAGTTCCACATCCATTTTTGTCATTTATAATCACCGTATTTACCCCTGGTGGAACATTATTAAACACAGGGTCATCTTGAAATTCCCCTCCGTTTATAGCATATTCATAATTACCGTCCGGGTTGGCCACTACTATTTCCACAATATTGTTATCCGAAAGGTCATCCCTAACGATAACTTCCTGTAAAACCGGGGTTCCAAAAAAGGTAATCAATATATCATCACCTACGTTATTTCCAAAACTATTGGTTAGTTCAACAAAATAGCGCCCAGAATTAGGGCTGCTAACCACCAATTCGGCATTGGAAGGTCCGGATCCCGGCAGAGTGGCATCAATAACGCCATCGTCCTCATAATCTACAGTCCAAACAACAGTTGCAATATCAGGTCCAAAAGGAGAATTTTGTGCAGATAGGGTGATGTCCGGATCACCCTCACAGGCAATAATATCCAATCCCAAAAATTCGTCCCTTAAAGTACAATCCAACGCATTATCTTGATCGGCATCAACCGAACTACCCGTAAAAGTCAATGAAAATTGCTCGGCATCATCATTGAAATTGGTGTTGAAATTATTAATGTAAATATAGTAGATTTCTCCTGGGAGCACATCTAACCATTCATCATAGGTGTTTTGACTCTGTTTAAGAAAAGGAGCTCCCACATCCCCATTCTCCGGATTAATACCTATTCCAGTAAATCGCGTATTATTGGCTTCATAATTACAACGGATAGGTTCTGAGTTACCACTTCCTATAATCGAACAGAAATTTTGACCACTGGTCTGGTCATAAGGACCATAAACCGCAAAATCCCATTCCGCTGTTATTGTAGTACCCGATACCGGCAAAGCCTCAATATCAAAACCTACCTGACCTCCGGTACCTGCCCTAAAAACGAACCAAGAGGTATTGTTTTCGATATTCGCAGAACTTACACTACCTTTCTCCAAACAACCGGTCTGCCGAATTTCATCAGGGTCAAAATCGTCTATATCACCACTACCATCAACAAATGGCATAATTGGCTGGCCATCTGCACAAACAGGAATGGCACTCCTACAATCAGGTGAATTTTGCGCAACTATATTGCTGACAAACAACAACATAATGCAAATAGAACAGGTAAATGTCCGCATAAAAATTGGGGCTAAATACATACTTAAATCATGTATAATAACTCGCATGAAAAAGATTTAGTATAAAACAGGTATATTTTATCACAAAACTTGGACTTTTTCACATGTATTCATAATGGTTTTGCCAGACCTGGATACCCATTGTTTATACGTAATTATTAAATGGAATATACAGACAAAGTTCATCAAGATTAGATGGAAAGGATTTAGTTGCCTTCCCCCACCAATTTGCCATTAACGCTTAAGGGAGAAATGATTATTGATATACTTGGCCACTATTCGCTGACCGTCCAGATCTTTAAAACTAAGTTTGAACCAATAGTCATCCGATGGCAATGCTACACCATTATAGGTACCGTCCCAACCCATGCTATTTTGGGACAATTGTTTAAGCAACTTTCCATACCGGTCATATACCGTTAATATAGGCTCTTCCAAACTGGAAATACCAACAATATTCCAAACATCGTTCGCCCCGTCCCCATTGGGAGTGAAAAACTTGGGAAACCCTACCACGACTATAGTTTCAGTAGCAGTTCCACAACCATTCAAATCGCTCAATGTAACACTATGCCTACCAGGAAGTACATTATAAAATTTATTATCTGACTGATATGTACCTTCATCCAAACGATATTCAAAATCGCCCTCCCTATCTGGGATTATCGTTACCGTATTGCTATCCTGCAGATCCTCTATTATCACCTCCTCAATATGAGGTGTTTTTGAAGCATAAACATTAATCATAAAGGTATTGTCACAAGCTGAAACACCAAGCTTATCTGTAATCGTTAGGGAATATTCCCCGCCTTGGGTAACGGTTATACTGGAAGTTGACTGGCCAGTGCTCCAGAGATAATTATATTCCGGATCTGGGACCGTCTCCCCTATCACAGCACTGAGTTCCCCTTCGCAAAGAAAAACCTCCAAGGGAAAATTAGGAGTCAAAGGTTCATGGACCGTTAATTTAAAATCCTCCGAAGCATCATAACATCTTGGGTTCTGTACGGAGGTGGCCCTAATGTATATCTGCTGTTCCCCTGCCTGTAACCCATATTCCAAGGGCAGGGCATTTACCCCTGCATCCGCATCGGCCGAACTCTTATGATAGGATATAATTACCTCGTTCGCAGATTGCCCGCCCAAAGCCATTTGATCTTTATCACTTAAATAAAAATATTCGGAATCCAAACAAAGGTGTTCTTCACCTACAGGAGAAGTTGTAGGCGCCTGGGAAAATCCTACTTGCACATCACTAATAATATTATTCTGGGATTGGGTTATTACCTCCACTCGGAAAAAAGCAGCTTCCAGCACATTTAAGGTAGCAGAAACTTCCCCAGGAATTACAGCATAACCATTACCTACATCCTTATACCAGGTGTAACTTACCACATCCGCAGTAGTAGCGTCCAAAACAATATTCTCATTGTTACATGCCGCAATTGGAGGTCCCAAAAGATTGTTGATTATTGCGCAATCCAGCGCATCATAGGGGTTGGTAACAAAGATTTGACCTGTGAACTGAATGGAAAATCCAGAATTTATATTACTAAAGTTATTCACCAACAAGTAATAGTCCTCACCGGGCGAAACCTCCAACCAATCTTCATATTGAACATTATCCGATGCCCCTTGAGGGTCCTCCCCTACACCAATAAAACTATTGGCATCCCTATTGTCAAAAAAATTACATCGTATCGGTTCTCCCAAGGAATTGCAATCACTGGCCTTATATAGGGCAAAGTCCCAATCTTCGTTAGAATCAAAACCAATATTAAATCCCAATTGCCCTGAAGCCCCAGTCCTAAATCTATACCAAGCAGCATTGGATTCAATTGCGCCGGAGGGTGTTTTTTCCAAACAACCGGATTTACCTGCACCTTTAAAGTCATCCGCACCAAAGCCATTGGTACCCCCGTTAACCGGTGTATTGTTACAAATAGGCACTGCATTGGAACAATCCGGAGCCACTTGGGCCACGGCCAAAGTATTGCTGAGACACCAAATAACACCAAAAACGACGACCAACCTGTTCATGAATACCTACAAAATTTGGGAATTTCAAAATTAACACCCTAGTTTAGTTAACACTAATTTATGTTGTGTAAGGAGGTAAATATGGTATTAACTGGCATATAATGTATATCTTTGCTGCCTTAAAAAGCAATTTTAAATGAAAATCGACAACGCATTGGAAAAGCATTTTGAAGAGTTAGGGGACGATCACGTTTCCGCTGCTGAAGACACACCTTTACGTAAGGATGCATTTGTGCTAAGTGATGAAGAAAAAATAGAACGTATAAGGGGCAGTGTAAATGAAATAATGCTGACCTTAGGCCTTGACCTTGATGATGATAGCTTAAAGGGAACACCAAACAGAGTGGCCAAAATGTTTGTACAAGAAATTTTTGGAGGCCTAAATCCCAAAAAAAGACCAAAATCATCCACCTTCGACAATAAATACAAGTACGGAGAAATGTTGGTAGAAAAAAACATCACCTTATATTCTACCTGTGAGCATCATTTATTGCCTATTGTGGGAAAAGCCCATGTGGCCTATATTTCCAAAGGCACCGTTGTTGGCTTGTCCAAAATGAATAGGATTGTAGATTATTACGCCAAAAGACCTCAGGTCCAGGAACGATTAAACATTCAGATCGTAAGGGAACTTCAACAGGTTTTAGGCACGGAAGATGTTGCCTGTGTTATAGACGCCAAACATTTATGTGTAAATTCCCGAGGCATACGCGATATTGAAAGCAGTACAGTAACGGCCGAATACGGCGGAAAATTTAAGGAAGAGGCCGTTAGAAGAGAATTTTTGGACTATATAAACATCGATACTAAATTTTAATTGTCCCGCTTAATAATGTCTTTGTACCAAACTCAAAAATTAAAAGTTTACAATTCCCTTACGGGAGAAAAAGAAGTTTTTGAACCTTTAAGCGAGGGCCACGTGGGCATGTACGTCTGTGGACCTACCGTTTACAGCAATGTACACTTGGGCAATTGCAGAACCTTTATGTCTTTCGACATGATTTTCAGGTATTTAAAGCATTTGGGTTACAAGGTGAGATATGTCCGGAATATTACAGATGCCGGGCATTTGGAAAATGATGCGGAAGACGGAGAGGATAAGATTGCCAAGAAAGCAAGATTGGAGCAATTGGAGCCCATGGAGGTGGTACAACAATATACCCTGGATTTCCACAGCATACTGCAAAAATTCAATTTATTGCCTCCAAGTATTGAACCTACCGCTACTGGACACATTATTGAGCAAATTGAAATCATAAAGAATATTCTTGAAAAAGGATATGCTTACGAAATTAACGGGTCTGTTTATTTTGATGTTGAAAAATTCAATAAGACCAATGAGTACGGTAAATTAAGCGGGCGAAAATTGGAGGATATGATTGCCAATACCCGTGAATTGGCAGCTCAGGACGAAAAAAAGAGTCCGCAGGACTTTGCATTGTGGAAAAAAGCGGAAGCCCAGCATATAATGCGTTGGCCTTCGCCATGGGGCGATGGTTTTCCTGGTTGGCACTTGGAATGTACAGCTATGAGCACCAAATATCTAGGCGAAACTTTTGACATACATGGTGGCGGTATGGACCTAAAATTCCCTCATCATGAATGTGAAATTGCCCAGGCCGAAGCCTGCAACGGCCATGCCCCGGTAAAATATTGGTTGCATGCCAATATGTTGACCTTGAACGGTAAAAAAATGGCCAAATCCACAGGAAACAACATCTTGCCCAATGAGATGTTTTCTGGAGAAAATAACATCTTAAGCAAACCGTATACACCATCTGTGGTGCGCTTCTTTATGATGCAGGCACACTATACCAGTATATTGGACCTTAGCGACGAAGCGCTATCCGCATCCGAAAAAGGGTTTCAAAAATTGATGGATGCCATTGGCAGCATGGATAATCTACCTACTAGTAAATCATCGAGCTTTAATGTTGAGGAATGGAAGCAAAAAGGTTACGATGCCATGAACGATGATTTCAACACCCCCATGTTAACGGCCAATTTATTTGAAGCCGTAAAGCGTATCAATTTAATCAAGGAGGGCAAGGAAACCATAACCCAAAAGGACAAGGAACTGTTTATAGAGACCATGCATAGTTTTGTTTTTGATATATTAGGCCTGGAAAATCAAAATAGTGCTATGCTTAATTCTGATAAATTAAGCAGTGTAGTTGGTCTTCTTATACAGTTGCGAAATGAAGCACGGGCCAATAAGGATTTCTCCACATCGGACAAAATAAGGGACCAACTGGCAGAGATGGGCATTCAATTGAATGATGGAAAAGACGGCACCACCTTTAGTCTTTCTTAAACCAGGCTGCAATTTTTAATACTATGGCATTTATAAAAAAAATATTAATTGCCCCATTTGTACTATTGGTGAAATTTTATCAGAATTTTATCTCACCCCTTACCCCGGCCTCCTGTCGCTATTCCCCCACCTGTTCACAATACACTTTGGAGGCCCTGCAAAAACACGGACTGTTCAAAGGAGGATGGCTAGCCTTAAAGAGAATCTTTAGTTGCCACCCTTGGGGAGGAAGTGGATATGACCCCGTTCCATAGTTGCCTTATTACCTCTTTTCTAGTTTCCAGTTCTGTTTTCCTGCTCCTAAATAATTATTGAAATCTGCATTGAGCCATTGTAATATGAGTACACTTCCATAATCATATAGTGATTCATTGATATATTGTTTTAATTACAAATTGATCCAATAGCAGATTTCCAAATTAACCTATTTCCGTCCACTATTCTTTGCAGTATTTACTTATCTTAGTCGCTTAAAAAAAATCGTAGATGTACTTTTTAGGCTTTACTTGGAATCCCGCCGATACCCTTTTTAAAATTGGGGTAATTCAAATAAAATATTACAATCTTCTTTGGATAATTGCTTTCGCATTGGGCTGGTATCTCATGAAAAAGATTTTTTTAAAAGAAAAAAAGTCCCTGGAGCAGCTGGACTCCCTTTTTATCTATACCGTTCTGGCTACCATGTTAGGGGCAAGATTGGGACATGTGTTCTTTTATGATTGGCCCTATTATCAAAACCATTTATTGGAAATACTATTACCAATAAGGGAAAGTGCGGATAGTCAACTCTTTGGATTTATTAATGGTTACGAATTTACAGGATTTACTGGCTTGGCCAGCCACGGGGCTGCTATAGGAATAATTATAGGCATGTACCTCTACACCAGAAAATATCCTGAATTCAAAATTCTATGGATTCTGGATCGCATTGTTATTCCAGTCTCTATTGGCGCTTTTTGTGTCCGTTTAGGGAATTTCTTCAATTCGGAAATCAACGGCAAACCTGTGGAAAAATCCTTTGCCCTTGCCACTAGGTTCATCCGGGATTCCGACGACATGCCTGCGTACAAAGTATTATCCATTACCCAAGAAAAAACGGTAAATGCCGCGTATAACCTTATTGAAAAAGACCCTCGGTTTGCCGAGTACCTTGAGGCTATTCCCTACAGGCATCCCGCACAACTGTACGAAGGGTTTTGTTATATTTTTGTCTTTGCCATTTTGTATTACCTATATTGGAAAACAGACAAAAAAGATAAACTTGGGTACCTTTTTGGAGTATTCCTAGTGCTTTTATGGACGGTTCGGTTCTTTGTGGAATACGTAAAGAAAAGTCAGGGCGGATTTGAGGAATCTCTTGGTTTATTATCCACCGGCCAATGGTTGAGCATACCATTTATTTTAGTTGGATTCTATTATATCCTCAGACCAAAATCGGGCACCTCTAAAAAGTAAGCTGCAGAAGAATAATGGCAACTGCACCAAACAGAAATTGTAAAATGGGAAATAATAAAATCTATCTACTCTTTGTTGTTTGTTTTATCATTCAGCTTTCCTGTAAGGAAGAATCGAAAAAAGCTATAAAAACAGCTCCGGTCACCTTCAAAAAGGAAGGGGATCTTCGCATACTGAAGAAAGGGTCGGATTCTCTTTTAACCACTCTGGATATAGAAATAGCGGATACCGATTATGAAAGGGAAACTGGCCTCATGTACCGCAGTTCCATGGAGCCTGGCCAGGGAATGCTTTTTGTTTTTGATGATGTTGCCATGCATTACTTCTATATGAAAAACACCGAATTTCCCTTAGACCTCATCTTTGTGGACGACCAATTGAAAATCGCCAGTTTTCAAAAAAATGCACAACCCTATAAGGAAAATAGCTTGCCCTCTAAAGTTCCCGTAAAATATGTTCTGGAAGTAAATGCCGGCATGTCGGACAAATGGACTTTAGCCGTGGGGGATTCCATTGCATATAGAAAAACACCATAACTGGCGAATAAGATTGTTTGGTTCAGTTTAGAAAGTAAGGTACTCTAAATGGCTCAAATACTCATAAAATGCCTATTTTAGAGAGTTCAACCAACAAAAAATCATTCCTTTGTCAGTCTATAAAAAAGTTCCCCTAACTCTTTTAGCCCTTGCTTTGGCCTTACCGCTTGCGGCTCAGAAAAAAAACCAGTCCTTTCAACTACATATTCACAAGACAACAGCAGCTATAGAAGTAGATGGGATCGGGAACGATTTGGCCTGGCAGGATACCGATGTGGCAACCAACTTTTATATGGTATTGCCAATGGATACCGGAATGGCCAATGAACCCTCTGAGATCCGGATGACCTACGACGAAAACAATCTTTACCTTTTGGCCACTTTTTACAACGCCACCAAAGGCCCTTACTACGTAGAATCATTACGCCGGGATTTTAGTTTTGGAAAAAATGACAACTTTTTGTTGTTTATGGATCCCTTTAACAACCAAACCACCGGTTATTCTTTTGGCTCCAACGCTGCAGGCGCCCAATGGGACGGTACCATGCACAGTGGTGGAAGCGTAGATCTCAACTGGGACAGCAAATGGGTATCTGCAGTAACAAGCGATGATGAAAAATGGGTCTTTGAAATGGCTATCCCCTTCAAATCCATACGTTATGAGGATGGTGTTATGGAATGGGGCATTAACTTTAGTCGACTGGATTTAAAGTCGGGCGAAAAATCGAGTTGGACTCCCATTCCCCGACAATTTCCCACGGCTTCACTGGCCTATACCGGAACTTTGGTCTGGGATTCCCCTCCTCCTTCCCCAAAAACAAATTTTTCCATTATTCCTTATGTATTGGGAGGTATTGGTGAAGATATGGAAAATAACACGGATACCCAGTATGATAAAAAAATTGGAGGCGATGTCAAGTTCAGTCTTAGCACTTCTTTAAATCTGGACTTGACGGTAAATCCGGATTTCTCACAGGTAGAGGTAGATCGACAGGTAACCAATCTAGACCGA
The DNA here is from genome assembly GCF_000733925.1 of Arenibacter algicola. Lineage (NCBI taxonomy): Bacteria > Pseudomonadati > Bacteroidota > Flavobacteriia > Flavobacteriales > Flavobacteriaceae > Arenibacter > Arenibacter algicola. Next base: position 1,164,695 of record NZ_JPOO01000001.1, on the reverse strand, counting down.
TTTGAACTTTTTTTTCCAGAAAAAAGACAGTTCTTTTTGGAGAACGGAGATCTCTTTGCCAACTTTGGTTATGCCACCATACGTCCGTTTTTCTCCAGGAGAATTGGATTGGGCGTCCCCATAAGAGCTGGCGCAAGGGTTAGTGGTAACCTCAATAAAAAATGGCGCTTGGGTCTTATGGATATGCAAACGGCAAGCATAGATGAAACTGGGCTGCCTAGTCAAAATTTTGGTGTACTCTCATTACAAAGAAAAGTCTTTGCAAGGTCTAGCATAGGCCTTATGTTGGTAAACAAGGAATCTTTTAATTACCCACAGGATACGGATTCCCTAAGAACAGTTTTTCCAAAATTCAATAGAAATGTGGGTTTGGAATATAATTTAGCTTCCGCCAATAACCAATGGACAGGGAAAGCCTTTTTCCTGAAGTCATTCGCCCCCAACAAGAATGGCAACGGAATTTCCCAAGCGGCCCATTTGGAATATAAAAGCCGTAAATGGAATTGGAAAATACAGGAAGAATCGGTTGAGGACGATTATACTGCCGAAGTTGGTTTTGTGCCAAGAAATGGCTACGTAAACGTTACTTCCTATATAGGGCATCTATTCTTTCCCAAAAAGAGTACCATTTTGAGTCATGGCCCAAAACTAAGCGCAAGCTATTTTTTTAATGAAAAATTGGAGCGTACAGACAATATTAACCTTTTGGAGTACCTGTTGGACTTTCGGGACCGTTCCAAATTGAACTTTGGCGTATCCGACGAATACGTGGAACTACTGTCCCCTTTTGACCCTACAAGATCGGGCAAGGAATCCTTGGACGTTGGAACCCAGCACCATTGGAATGCCTATACCTTCGATTTCATTTCCAAGCCCCAAAGTATGTTTACGTATTCCTTTGGTGGGCGTTTTGGAGGATATTATTCTGAAGGCAACAGAACAAGCCTTATTAGCGAATTGGGTTACCGTTTTCAACCCTTCGTAAGTCTAAGCAGTAATTTAAGCTATAACCACATCAATCTACCAGCGCCATGGAACAACACAGAATTTTGGCTTATTGGCTCGGAAGTAGATATAACCTTTACCAATAAATTATTCTTTGCCACCTTGTTCCAATACAATGAGCAATCCAAAAACTTTAATCTAAATTCGCGGTTTCAATGGCGATACAAGCCAGCGTCCGACTTATTTTTAGTGTACAGCAACAACTACCTTATTGAACCCTTTGAAGGAAGAAATTGGGCTCTCACATTAAAATTCACTTATTGGTTCAATAAATAAAGTCAAAAATTGTAATAATTAAATTGATAATTTATTTTCCTTTGAATTGAATAAAATGCCATTAATCATGCACAAAAGAATGCACTGGGCCGTATTTATAAGCAACAACTCACATAAGGACCAGTTCATAAAAAATGTATTGGAAGGACCCCTTCCGGAGGGATTTGACGCCTTGGAGAAATTGAACGGGGCCTTATTTTCCAAAATAACCTTAAACGAGTTTATTGACGAGGAGGAAAGGCATGGAATCCAGATAATTAATAAAAATTCACAACAACTGCTTAAGACGATGTCTAGCGGGGAACAAAAAAAGGCGTTATTGAAATATATCTTTCATTTAAAGCCGGATTATATTGTTTTGGACAATCCCTTCGACAATTTGGATAAGGACGCCCAAAAGGACTTAAAAGCCTCCCTTGACCACATTTCCAAAAATACATTTATTATTCAGCTCATAAGCAGAAAAGCTGATATTCTACCGTTTATTACCCAAGAGATGATTTTGGAAGGATCCAATATAAGACCGTTGGAAAGTGGATCCAAAATAATTAAGAAACATAACCCATCCGTAGTTACTTCCTTTACCGGCAGAATCCCTAAGCCCATAACTCCCACCGACTATGGAGAATCCGTTTTAATAGATTGCAAGGACATAAGTGTAATTTATGGGGACAAAAAAGTACTGGACAAAATTAACTGGACTATTAAAAAAGGGGAGTTCTGGCAACTTATAGGTCTTAACGGAAGTGGGAAATCAACACTACTGTCCATGATTACGGGCGACAATCATAAAGGCTACGGACAGCAACTTTACCTTTTTGGCCAACGCAAGGGCAGCGGTGAAAGCGTATGGGACATCAAGAAAAGGATTGGATACTACACCCCCGCTATGACCGATAAATTTTCGGGCCTGCACTCTTGTATTAACATGGTTATCTCGGGGATGAACGATTCTGTTGGCCTCTATCTAAGGGCTACGGAAAACCAAAAGGCCCTAGCCAAAGAATGGCTGATAATTCTGGATATGTGGCACCTTAGGGACGTTCTTTTTGCCGACCTGTCTGCAGGGCAACAGCGCATGGTCATGACCGCTAGAGCCATGATAAAGCATCCTCCCCTACTGATTTTGGATGAACCTACGGCCGGGTTGGATGATGAAAGTGCAGCGCTTTTTATATCCCTTGTCAATAAAATTGCCAAGGAAAGCAAGTCGGCCATTGTCTTTGTATCCCATAGGAAAGAACCGGGATTGGAACCCCAATTTATCTACGAGCTACAAGCATCGCCCGAAGGATCCCATGGAAAAATAATATAAAAAAAGGCCGCTGATCAGCGGCCTTTTGTATTATAGTCGATTAGAGTTCACTACTCTTCCTTACCTATTTGAGTTTTCTTCTTCAAAGTATCGAACATTACTGGAGTTGCAATGAACAAAGAGGAATAAGTACCAACAATGATACCTATAATCATGGCAAACATAAATCCTCTTAGGGATTCGCCACCAAATATGAATATTGCCAACAACACTACCAAGGTAGTCATGGAGGTATTCAAGGTCCTACTTAATGTACTGTTAAGGGCCAAGTTGGTATTCTCACCAGCTTTCCATCCTTTTTCAGCTATAATCTCCCTAATACGGTCAAATACTACCACCGTATCATTCAAGGAGTAACCAATAACCGTTAGTATTGCTGCAATAAAGGCCTGATCGATTTCCATGTTAAAAGGCATCAATTTACCAAAGATGGAGAATACACCCAACACGATCAAAATATCATGGAATACAGCCGCAACTGCACCCAAAGAGAACTGCCATCTACGGAACCTAAATAAGATATAAAGGAAAACTACCGCCAAAGAACCAATAATGGCCAAGAAGGCATTCTTTTTAATATCATCCGCAATGGTTGGACCCACTTTCACGGATTGAAGGATACCTATGGATTTTTCGCCACTACCTATGGTAAAGTCTTCAAAACTGGTACCGTCCGGCAAATATTTTTGAAGGGAAGCGTACAGTTTATTCTGAATTTCATTGTCCACCTCAATTCCCTCAACATCCACTTTATAAGGAGTGGTAATTTTTATCTGATTTGCCTCGCCGTAAGTCTTAACATTGGTACCACTTCCAAAAACAGTGTTCAATTCCGAAGCGATTTCAGATGGATTTACCATCTTCTCAAATCTTACCGTGTAAGAACGTCCTCCAACAAAATCCACCCCTTGTTGTAAACCTTGGGTTAATAATGAAAATAGTCCTATTGCCACTAAAATGGAAGAGGCTATATAAGCTATCTTCCTTTTGGCCAAGAAATTGATGTTGATATTCTTGAACAGGTTCTTTGTCATGGCCGTAGAGAAATCCAATTTTCTTCCTTTTCCACTCACATACCAGTCGACCAAAAGTCTAGTGATGAATATGGCCGTGAACAAGGAGGTAACAATACCGATCAATAGAGTGGTGGCAAATCCTTTAATAGGACCTGAACCAAATACAAATAGTATTAAAGCCGTTAAACCAGTTGTAATGTTGGCATCCAAGATAGAAGAAAGAGCATTTCCAAAACCATCCGCAATTGCTTGGCTCTGTCCTTTTCCTTTTGCCAATTCTTCCTTAATACGTTCAAAAATAAGTACGTTGGCATCCACGGACATACCAATGGTCAATACAATACCTGCTATTCCCGGAAGGGTAAGTACCGCATTTAAACTTACCAATACCCCAAAGATCAACAAGATGTTCAACAGAAGGGCGATATCGGCAAAAATTCCCGCTTTTCCATAGTAAAATACCATCCACACCAATACAATGGCCATGGCAATCATAAAGGAGAAGAAACCACTATTGATAGCTTCCTGTCCCAATGATGGTCCTACAATTTCTGATTGAATTATTTCTGCAGAAGCAGGCAGTTTACCGGCCCTTAGTACGTTGGCAATATCCTTGGTCTCGTTGATGGTAAAAGTCCCCGTAATCTCTGAACGACCACCGGATATAGGCCCGGAAGAAACACCAGGAGCAGTATATACCTTATTATCCAAAACGATAGCAATACCGGTCTGATTGTTAAAGGCATCCCCTGTTAATTTTTCCCATTCCTTGGCACCTTTGGTATTCATGGTCATGGTAACCGCAGGCTTGTTATATTGATCAAAAGTATCCGAAGCATCGGAAACAACATCCCCACTAATTCTAGGTGTATTGTCCCTATTGGATTTTAATGCATATAATTCAACAACTTCCGAACCTTCGGTTGGACGTTCCCAAACAAACTTAACAAATTGAATATCCGCCGGAATCAATCTGCGAATTTCCTTCATTCTAAGGTATTCCCCAATTTTTGCCGTATCCTGAATAGCTGCACTAACCAAGGCATTTCCGTTAGGATTTGCTGGGATAAGCAGGCTAAAAAGTGGATTCACATCTTGGGAAAAATCCAATGAATCTTGTGCTACATCAGACAACAAAGAATCCAGTTCAGATTCCGGTTTAACAACTTCTTCCGGCTTTTCAACCTCAACCAAAGTCTTCAACCTCTCGTTGGCGGCCTGCAAAAAGGTACTTAAACTAGGGTTACTTTGCTTATAAGTTTCCCAAAATTCCAATTGGGCCGTACTGGACAAAAGATCCTGTGCACGTCCTATATCCCTTGCACCAGGCAATTCGACCAATATTCGACCAGAATTACCTTCCCGTTGAATATTGGGCTGGGTAACACCAAAGCCATCTATACGCTCACGAAGTACTTCAAAAGCAGAAACGATGGACTCATCAATCTTAGTCCTAATAATCGGTTTTACCTGATCATCTGTCATTTGAAAATTGATGACATCACTCAAACCTTTGTTTGCGAAAATATCCGGAGAGGCCAATTTGGTATCTCCCTTTATTTTGTCAAAAGATTCAAAGAACAGATCTATATAAGTAGCATCACTACTCTTAGAAGCGGCATCGGCATCGGCCAAGGCTTTGTTGAAAACCGGATTCTTGGTATTATTGGCAAGGCCCTTTAGAATATCCTTTACAGAAATCTGAAGGGTAACATTGATTCCCCCTTTTAAATCCAGACCCTTATTAAGCTCCTTTTTCTTGGCTTCGTCATAATTGGTAAATCCTAAAATGGAATTCCCTCCTATAGAGTCTAAATATCTTGCTTCCAGCGCTTCCCTTTTTGCAAGGTAATCCTCTTCAGATTCTGAAATTTTATTGGTAGCAAAGACAGTTGCATCCTTTTCTACTTTATTGGTAATAAATGTATAGGATAGCTGATAAATACTGACTAGCCCAAACAAAAAAGCGAAAAGCTTTATAAGTCCTTTATTTTGCATTGGTTATATATTAATTTAAAATGGTATTCTTAAATAGCGTGCAAATATATTATTTCCCATAGGAACTAACAATATATTTATCAGTTTTATAAAATAAGGGCATCCGCCCCGTTCCGATGGTAGTCGGAAGCAAATGGGACGGATGCCCTAAATATTTGGCAACCCCAATAAACTATAGGGTCAATAAGCTATTTGTCTTTCTTACGCCTTCAGCACTTTCCTTCATTTTTGCTTTTTCTGCCTCGGCCAAATCTATTTTTACAATTTTTTCGATCCCATTTTTACCTAAAAGTACCGGCACGCCAATACAAATATCATTAAGACCGTACTCGCCTTCCAGAAATGCAGAACATGGGAACATCTTCTTCTGATCGCAGGCAATTGCCTGTACCATGGAAGAAACGGCGGCACCTGGTGCATACCAAGCACTGGTACCCAATAATTTTGTAAGCGTAGCACCACCCACTTTGGTATCCTCAGAAACTTGCGCAAGACGCTCTTCGGACAAAAATTCGGATACCTTAATACTATTCCTGGTTGCATGTGCAGTTAAAGGTACCATACCTGTATCGCTATGACCTCCAATGACCATACCATCAACATCGGAAATTGGAGCCTCCAATGCCTCGGCCAATCTGTATTTAAACCTTGCGCTATCCAAAGCTCCACCCATTCCTATAATTCTGTTCTTGGGCAAACCAGTAGTTTTATGAACCAAATAAGTCATGGTATCCATTGGATTACTAACCACGATCAAAATTACGTTGGGGGAATGCTCCAATAAATTGAAAGAAACCGTTTTTACAATTCCTGCATTTATCCCTATCAGCTCCTCACGGGTCATTCCCGGCTTACGTGGAATACCAGAAGTGATAATAGCCACATCACTTCCTGCAGTTTTGCTATAATCATTTGTAATTCCTGTTATTTTGGTATCAAAACCATTCAATGAAGCTGTTTGCATTAAATCCATGGCCTTGCCTTCAGCAAATCCTTCCTTTATATCCAACACAACTACTTCAGATGCAAAATTCTTTATAGCAATGTACTCTGCACAACTTGCGCCAACAGCACCTGCTCCAACAACGGTAACTTTCATTATAAGGTTATTTTAAGTTAAAAATTATCTTTCAAAAGTACTGATTTTTAACAGAACAATACCACCCTATCCATAGAAACCAACTAAATTTTATTGCGAAGAAGAATTTGACTTTTTCTATGGCCTTTCAAAAAAGTAAGTGCTATTATAGCCCACTCCTATTTTATACTGAACGTAATAAAAAGACCTTTTATCGAAAAAAGTTAAAATACTGTTCCATACGTCGAATTAATATAATAGAAAGTTGAAACTGCACGTTCAATAGTAAGTACCCAAATCAAAGAAAATTCCTACAAAATGAAGAAATTATTTTCATTCTTGGCAATAATTGGCATCCTACTGGCCAGTAATTGTACCAAAATTACAGAGAACAACGATCCGGTAATTGGGATATGGTCCCACATCTCGACAGATGTAGGCACCACACAAAAACAGGATGTTACAGTTAGACAGGAGTGGATATTTAATGATGCGTATCTAGGTAGATACCACACCTATCACAACAAGAATTTAACGGTTATCTCGGACTTTAGTTGGGTCCATAAGGATAGCCTATATGTTATTTCTTATCCCGGTCTTGACAAAGAGGAGGATATAGTACTCATGACAGAAACCGAGCATGGGATTATCCTTGCCGATAAGGAAGGCAACGTATTGGCAATAAGGGAATAAAGGGTAAATTTTGGATTTATCTAAATCCAAAATTTACTCCTACAGTTAGGTTATTAAATTCTGCCAGAGAATAATCGGCATGCAACCTAAAGAAGCCAAGTTTTAATTTGGCACCCAAAGTTCCCGAGACCCCGCTGGCCTTTCTGGTCAAGGAAAAAGGATCTACATAGGTTTCTTGAAATGGCCCAGACTGTACCTGGTAGGTCCCTAAAACGTCTGTTGTGGATTTTCCTGAAACATATCCTATAGCCCCATAAAAATTAATTACGGGAAGTTTAGTGGAGGCAACGGCCTGAACCGTTAAAACATTCATGTCCACCTCTATCTGCTGATCGCTACCATCTACAATATTACTGTCCGTAAAATCATAAGAAGCATTCAAATGCGTATATCCTGCCACAGCGGAAAGTGCTACGGGCAATATTTTATCTGCAGGCAACAATTTGGAAAAGTCATATTGTAGACCAACCCCGTATAATCCGACGGCCACGTCCTCTGTATTAATTTTAGGCAAAAACCTGGCCTTCACTTCCAAGCCCTTGACCAAGCCTACACTTACCTGTAAAAACGCGGAAGGAATAAAGTTTATGTTTTCCGAAGCAAGTCCGGTCGGCAATTCAAATTCCTCCCGGGTTGTAATAGGCCCTACTTCACCTTCTACAAATACCCGAATGCCCTCAAGATCTCCCAAAGCAGTGGAAACCGGTTTGGAAGTGCTTCCATCCACGAACTGCAGATTTTCATAATCAGCTGTATTTAGAACGAAAGTCTTTTTGTCTTCCTTATTTTTAAAAGAAGTCATATTGCCAATTATGGAAATCTCAAAACCCCCCAAGGGTTTGGAATCGGCAGAGTTGTACCATCCATTGGACAAACTATAAATAGCACCCTCGGACACCGGCCCGAAATAACTATCAGAAAATTTCTCAGCATCATTAATTCCCGCAGCAAATAGCTCATTAACGTTAGATTGCGAATAACCCGCTACACTAAAAAACAAAATTCCTATTAAAAATAAATATTTCATAACACTTAGATTTTTGCTAAAACTAAAAAACTCGCACCAATGGTGCGAGTTTTTGTTGTGTAAACCCTATTTTTTATGCATCAATGTTGGCATAGACCGCATTTTTCTCAATAAACTCCCTACGAGGTGGAACTTCATCTCCCATCAACATTGAGAAAACTCTATCTGTCTCTGTGGCGTTATCTATGGTTATCTGCCTTAAGGTCCTAAATTCAGGATTCATTGTAGTATCCCATAATTGTTCCGCATTCATCTCCCCAAGACCTTTATATCTCTGAATACCCACGCTACCGTTAAAACTCTCGGCAATTTCATCCCTCTCCTTATCGGACCAGGCGTATCTTTTCTTAGACCCTTTCTTTACCAAATACAGAGGTGGGGTTGCTATATAAACGTGACCTCCCTCGATCAATTCGCGCATATACCTAAAGAAAAAGGTCAATATCAAGGTCTCGATATGGCTACCATCCACATCCGCATCACACATAATCACTACTTTGTGATAGCGCAACTTATCCAAGTTCAAAGCCTTGCTGTCTTCCTCGGTACCAATGGTAACACCCAAGGCAGTATATATATTTTTGATCTCCTCATTTTCAAAGACCTTATGGGTCATAGCTTTCTCCACGTTCAGGATCTTACCCCTTAATGGAAGAATAGCCTGAAAAGCCCTGTCGCGCCCTTGCTTGGCAGTACCTCCCGCAGAATCACCCTCAACAAGGAAGACCTCACACAATGCCGGATCCTGTTCCGAACAATCGGATAGTTTTCCTGGCAGGCCACCAATGCTCATCACGGTTTTACGCTGAACCATTTCACGGGCCTTGGTAGCCGCATGACGGGCTTGGGCCGCCAAAATTACTTTTTGGACAATGGTTTTGGCATCATCTGGATTTTCCTCCAAATAATTGGTCAACATTTCAGAAACTGCCTGACTTACTGCCGCAGATACTTCCCTGTTACCCAATTTGGTTTTGGTCTGCCCTTCAAATTGCGGTTCCGCAACCTTTACAGAGATAATTGCGGTTAAACCTTCCCTAAAATCATCGCCTTGAACCTCGAATTTTAATTTTTCCAACATCCCCGATGCATCGGCATACTTCTTCAAAGTAGATGTCAGACCCCTTCTAAATCCGGCCAAATGTGTACCGCCTTCATGGGTATTGATATTATTGACATAGGAATGCAGATTCTCTGTATAAGAAGTATTATAGACCATGGCCACTTCTACAGGAATATCGTTCTTCTCCCCTTCCATGGAAATTACGCTACGAATAAGAGGTTCGCGATTTCCATCCAAGAACTTGATAAATTCCTTTAGTCCCTCTTCGGAAAAAAAGCGCTCGGTTACATAACCACTTTCGCTGTCCTTATCCTTTTGTCGCTTGTCCATCAAGGTGATGGATACACCCTTGTTCAAGAATGAAAGCTCACGCATTCTATTTGCCAAGGTCTCATAACTGTATTCCACAGTCTGGGTAAATATCGTATCATCCGGTGTAAAAGTTACAATGGTCCCCCTTTTATCGGTTTCCCCAATACTTTTCACAGGATATAGTGCTTTACCCTTACTGTACTCCTGTTCCCAGATTTTTCCATCCCTATGCACCGTAGCTCTCAAGTGCTTGGAGAGTGCATTGACACAGGATACCCCAACACCGTGCAAACCACCTGATACCTTGTAGGAATCCTTGTCAAATTTACCTCCGGCACCTATTTTGGTCATAACTACCTCTAAAGCCGAAACGCCTTCTTTCTTGTGAAGGTCTACAGGGATACCCCTACCGTTATCCTGGGTAGTAATGGAATTGTCTTCATTTATCGTTACACTAATCTCATCACAATGGCCGCCCATTGCCTCATCAATGGAGTTATCCACTACCTCATAAACCAAATGATGCAAACCACGTACCCCTACATCACCAATATACATGGAAGGCCTCATACGCACATGCTCCATACCCTCAAGGGCCTGGATACTATCCGCGGAATAATTGTTCTTTTTTTGCTCGTCTTTATTTGCTTCTTCGCTCATAAATAAATACTTATTTCATTATAATTTTAGCAATCCTACAAATATACGCAATACCCTATGAAATATAGGGCTGATGCCCAATATAAGTCACTAAGTTATCAACAAAAATTGTGGAAAAATACCAATCGATATAAAAGTTGGCAAAGAGCGCTCTTTACTCCTCTACATACCCAATTCCGAGCATGCGGATCTACCAAATAAACAAGAAGTTGTAACGGAACAACCAAGCTAATACAGATGGACTAAATCGTAAAATATACCCCTACATTGAATTGCCTTTTGCCACAATATCTTTCCTTATTTTTCGCACTCCAGACCAAAACAATCATGAACTTGGTTATTTCATGGATACCGAATAAACCCTGTACAGGACTTTAACCCATTCGGCTGGAGTTTCTATAGTGATATGGCCAGAACTCGCAAATTTAATTACCAAGATAACCTCCTAAAAATAAAAGAGGCATCCCCTACAGGATGCCTCTTACACTAATAAACTATAAACTTGATCTATTGAATTCTTAATGCCTACTCCGGCAGCATTACTTTACATAAGCATCGGAATGCACCTTTGATACAGCCCTACCGGACGGATCGTTCATGTTTTTAAAGGCCTCATCCCATTCCAGGGCAATTCTGGTACTACATGCCACTGAAGGTTCCTGTGGAACACATAATGCCGCAGCATCGGATGGAAAATGCTCTTCAAAAATTGAGCGATAATAGAATTCTTCTTTAGACGTAGGTGTCTGCAAAGGAAATCTGTATTTGGCATTTGCCAATTGATCATCCGTAACTTCGTTCTTAACAACCTCCTTCAAGGTATCTATCCAGCTATAACCAACTCCATCTGAAAATTGTTCCTTTTGTCTCCATGCAACACTTTCCGGCAACATATCTTCAAAAGCCTTACGAACCACCCATTTCTCCATGCGTTCCCCGTTGATCATCTTGTCCTTAGGGTTGATTCTCATGGCTACGTCCATAAACTCCTTATCCAAAAATGGAACCCTTCCCTCTATGCCCCAAGCAGCCAAGGATTTATTGGCCCTTAGACAATCGTACATGTGAAGCTTATCCAATTTACGAACTGTTTCCTCATGGAATTCCTTCGCATTTGGCGCCTTATGAAAGTATAAATAACCCCCAAATAATTCATCCGCTCCTTCGCCCGACAAAACCATTTTAATACCCATAGATTTTATAACCCTGGCCATTAAATACATTGGGGTAGAAGCCCTTATCGTAGTTATATCATATGTTTCCAGGTTGTATACTACATCTTTAATAGCATCCAAACCTTCTTGAATGGTGAATTTTATTTCGTGGTGCACGGTACCGATATGTTTTGCCACTTTTTGTGCCGCTGCCAAATCCGGTGAACCTTCCAATCCTACTGAAAATGAATGCAATTGCGGCCACCAGGCATCCGTAGTGTCATCCGACTCAATTCTCTTCTGGGCATATTTTTTTGCTATGGCAGAAGTTACCGACGAGTCCAATCCACCCGAAAGCAATACACCATAGGGTACATCGGACATTAATTGTCTATGAACTGCCGCTTCCAAGGCCTCTTTAACAGCTTGAATACTAGTCTCATTGTCCTTTACCGCATCGTATTCCATCCAATCTCGGGAATACCATCTTTTAAATTCCCCATCGCTGCTATGCAAGTAATGACCTGGAGGAAACAACTGTATCTTGGTACAGGTCCCTTCCAAAGCTTTTAATTCTGAGGCTACATAAAAAGTACCATTAATATCCCAACCTACATATAGTGGAATAATCCCCATATGATCCCTTGCTATAAAATACTCATCCTTTTCAGAGTCATAGATGGCAAAACCAAAAATACCGTTCATTTCATCCAAGAAGTCCACCCCTTTCTTCTGATATAGGGCCAAAATTACCTCGCAGTCAGACTCGGTCTGAAAATCATAGGTTCCTGCAAATTGCTTACGCAATTCCCTATGGTTATATATTTCACCATTAGCGGCCAAAACCAATTTCTTATCCGGACTGAACAAAGGTTGTTTTCCCGATGCCGGATCAACGATTGCCAAACGTTCATGAGCCAAAATAGCCTTATCATCGGCAAATATCCCACTCCAATCTGGCCCTCTATGTCTAATTTTCTTGGACATTTCCAGCAATTGAGGCCTTAAAACCTCGGTACTCTCTTTTACATCAAAGGCACATACAATTCCACACATACAATAATATTTATGTCAATTTTAAAGCAAATATCGACCTAATATACACATTATAAAATATAAAACTTAAAATTAGTTATAATTTAAAACTATAAATACATAAATACTAACATATTGTTATATTTTAAATGAAATCGCTTACACCAACCATCTATTTTGTAAGGTGACCAAAATTTACCGACTTTTAATTCAAATTAATAGGAATACTACTTAAATTTGACAATCACTAAAACTAAAAAAAATGAAAAATTTATTTACGATTGCACTTATGGTTATTGCTTTGGCCTTTAGCTCTGAAGCTATGGCACAGAAATTCAGTGGATTGGACAAGAGTCCAGCGGACATTGCCTCCTACCCTACTGATTATAAAGTTTCGGAAAAATTGGTTCGAGTAACTTATAGTCGACCACAATTAAAAGGACGTTCAATTTCTGAACTAGCCCCAGCAGGGAAGGTTTGGAGAACTGGAGCGAATGAGGCCGCTGAAATCATTTTTTATAAAGATGCTACTGTAGGTGGTAAAGCAGTTGCCGCTGGTACTTATTCCCTATTTACCATTCCAGGTGATAAGGAATGGACCATAATACTGAACAAAAATTTAAATCAGTGGGGGGCCTATTCCTACCAGGAAAGTGCCGATGTATTACGTGTACCCGCCGGTGTGAGCAATGCGTCCGAATCTTTGGATGCCTTTTCCATTGCTTATAAAGATGTAGACAATGGTACCCATATGGTTTTAGGATGGGGAAACACCAGAGTTTCCCTACCAATTACCTTTTAAGGGGAAACAATTTTTAAAAAGAAAAAAACCGAAGTTAAAAACTTCGGTTTTTTTTATGACTTAAGGGACTCTAAGCAGCCCTAAAAAGATTAAAAATCAATTCCTATTCAGGATCTAAACGCCTTTCCCCTGTTAATTGGAAAACACCGTCCTGAGAACTTGCCTTTCCACTTATCTTATCACCTTCCGCATTTATACTCACGGATACTATTTGGCCTTCCAAATTAAGGTCAAATGTCAAAGTATTATCTTCCACCCTAACGTCCTGTGCCTTGCTCTCCCTACCTCGTAAAGCAACCACAACTGTAAGTACACCTTCTTTTTTAGATATAAACAATATCCCCTTGGCATACTCATAAGGCACATTTTCTGCAGAATACTTCCAATTTCCCAGAAAATTTTCTTCCCCAAAAAGTGCGGGGGTCTTAATTACCACAAAGGCTAATCGATCTACATTTTTGGAAGCAAAGGAAGAAAACCCCAATAGCAAGGTGTATACTACAAATGCCAACTTGACAATAGCTTTAAAATTTCCCATCTCTCTTTTTTTGAATCAGAATTGTTTTAATTTATAAAAGATCATGCGCAATGGAATGCAATTAAAACCTTATTACTTACTTCCTTTTAAAGCGCATCACCATAAGAACTCCGTTTGGACAGTTTTTATTGTTTAAATTGCCATTAAAATTAAGATTATCATTGCCCTGGAACCATGAGTGAAAATTACCTTCCCAGTGAACTCCCTACCCAAATTAAACTCCTACAGGCGGAGATTAATAGGCTGCAATTGGAAATCAACGAAACAATTCAAAAAACATCCGTTTTTGAAAACCTTCTCCGCACCAAAATCGAAGATGAATTAATTGAGGAACAAGAACTTTCACTGCTCTATAAGCAACAAAAAAAGGCAAAAAAGGATAAACGCCTGGCACAAAAAAAGCGCGGAAAGAACTATGACCAGACCGGAATCCTGACCTCAGACCAACCAAAACCGATTCCAGAAAAGAATTCAAGGGAACGACAACAAAGGAAGCAACTGTACCGAGAGGCCATGCTATATGTACATCCCGATAAATTTTCTATGCAAACCGATAAATTGGACTTGGCCACGGAGATCACGACCCAGCTTATAGAAATTTACAGATTTGGAGATTTGCCGGCCCTAAAGGCCTATCACGCACATATTTTTAGTGGCAACACCTTGATTAAGCCGCACGAAAAACAAGAGCCCTTAAAAGATCCCGACCTTACATATTTAAAAATGGAGCTAAAAAAACTGCGGGAGGAACTGGCGGCGGCCAAAAATAGACATACTTACAAAGTGTTGACGGAGTACGAAAACCCAATGAGCTTTTTGGACGAATTGAAGGCCTACTACAAGGACCGACTCATGAAACTCCGTAAGAGGACTAGAACATAATCGTTATCCGAAATAAAATGTTCATTTATTAAAGGTCCCGAAAAAAAAGGCAATATGTGAATATTAATCCATACCGCTTCACTACAAAATCATATGCAATTCGCGATCTAGATTTTTTTACCAAAAAAACCAACAAAACAAGGTGTTTCGTCGCTAAACCGACTTATACATTAGCTTCCATATCGCAACTACAAAAAACATTGGGTTCAATACTCCAATAAAATGCTATCGGTATCCCGCTTTTTCATAGTTTTGCAGACTTAAATTTGGAATATGATTTCTGTAGATGCAATAGCGGTGGAATTTAGTGGTGACACCTTGTTTAGTGATGTTTCCTTTGTTATCAATGAGAACGATAAGATTGCCCTAATGGGCAAAAACGGGGCTGGAAAATCTACCATGATGAAGATAATTGCAGGGGAGCAAAAAGCCACCCGAGGGCATATTCGCTATCCCAAGGACGCCGTAATTGCCTATTTGCCCCAGCATTTATTGACCGATGACAGTTGTACCGTTTTCGAGGAAGCCTCCAAAGCCTTTAAGGAAATCTTTAGCATGCGGGATGAAATTGAACGCCTCAACAAGGAATTGGAAACCCGTACCGATTATGAATCGGACGCCTATATGAATATTATTGAAAAAGTTTCGGACCTGGGTGAAAAATTCTATGCACTTGAAGAAATAAATTACGAGGCAGAGGTAGAAAAGGCGCTTAGGGGACTAGGGTTTAAGCGCGAAGATTTTCATCGCCTTACCAGTGAATTCAGTGGTGGTTGGCGAATGAGAATAGAACTTGCCAAGATATTATTGCAAAAGCCGGACCTAATCCTTTTGGATGAGCCCACCAACCACGTGGATATAGAATCAGTTATTTGGCTGGAGGATTTCCTGTTGAACAAAGCCAAGGCAGTTGTCGTAATCTCCCATGACAAAACCTTTATAGATAATATTACCAACAGAACCATAGAAGTAACCATGGGCAGGATCTATGATTACAAGGCCAACTACACCCACTACCTTCAGTTAAGGGAAGACAGGCGAAGCCACCAAATAAAAGCTTATCAGGAACAGCAAAAGTTTATTGCAGACAATCAAGCCTTTATTGACCGGTTTAAGGGTACCTATTCCAAAACCAACCAGGTAACTTCCAGGGAAAGAATGTTGGAAAAGCTTCAGATCATAGAAATTGACGAAATAGACACCACGGCCCTAAAACTGAGGTTCCCTCCTTCCATTCGCTCCGGCGACTATCCGGTTACTGCTGAAGGGCTTTCCAAAAGTTATGGCGACCATGTGGTTTTCAAAGATGCCAATCTCTCTATTTCGCGTGGCGAAAAGGTTTCTTTTGTTGGAAGGAACGGCGAAGGAAAATCTACAATGATCAAGGCCATTTTGGGCGAAATTGAAGTTGAGGGAAAATGTAGTTTGGGGCACAATGTGAAAGTTGGTTATTTTGCCCAAAACCAAGCCTCCTTGTTAGATCCTGAACTAACCATCTTCCAGACTGTGGATGAAGTAGCGGAAGGAGACGTACGGACACAGATCAAAAATATTCTCGGCAGGTTTATGTTTAGCGGTGATGACCTGGAAAAAAAGGTAAGTGTACTTTCAGGAGGGGAAAAAACCCGTCTTGCAATGGTGAAATTGCTTTTGGAACCGGTAAATCTTCTGATACTGGATGAGCCTACCAACCATTTGGACCTAAAATCCAAGGATGTACTTAAAGAAGCCCTGCTTGCCTTTGATGGCACCTTAATATTGGTCTCCCACGACCGGGATTTTCTGCAAGGACTGTCCCAAAAAGTATTCGAATTTAAGGACAAACGCGTCATAGAACATTTCGAGACCATAGATGCCTTCTTGGTACGCAACAGAATAGAGAACCTTAAAGAAATAGATTTAAAGGCCTAATTATCAAAGTATTAAATACGAATTGATCTCCTGAGCCAGATCAACAAGAAGCATAACCCAACTTTAGGATTTAAAAAAACTATCAAAAAACAATAGTTGGTACTGAATGGCATTGGCCCAATAATCCCAATTGTGGCTTCCTGGGCGTTCTATATAATCGTGCGGAATATTTCTTTCCAACAATTTTTGGTGCATTCTTTTATTGGCATCATAGAAGAAGTCATTAACTCCGCAATCAAAAATGAGCTTTAAATTGTCCTTTTTCAACAAATAAACCATGTTGATTACCGTGTTATCTTCCCAGTGGCCTTTATTTTCCGCATAATCGCCCAGTCGCTTGGACAAGTCCCAATTTTCGGGAAAGGGTCGGATATCCAGACCGCCGCTCATACTTCCTGCAGCACCCCACACCTCCTGGTGCTTAAAAGCCAAATAAAAAGCCCCATGTCCACCCATACTCAAGCCAGTAATGGCCCTAGATTCCCTATTGGCCAGAGTATTGTATTTCTTATCCACCGCCTGAACCAACTCTTTGGCAACATAGGTCTCATAACGCATGTCCGGATCTACTGGACTATCAAAATACCAACTGGTCTTACTACCATCCGGACAGACTATAATCATGTTATATGCGTCAGCATAATCTCTTATGGATCCCACCTTGGTTACCCAATCCGTATGGTCGCCTCCTGCTCCGTGTAAAAGAAAAAGTACCGGGTATCCTTTTTTTTGTGCAGTATAACTATCCGGCAAAATTACCAGATTGGCAATGGATTTACCCATAGACTTACTCGCAACTTTTAGGGTATCCAGCTGTGATGCAAATACACTCAGTACGGTACAAAAAACAAACAATGTAGTCAATAGTTGTCTCATCACTTTATAATTATCCTTTAAGCCCTAACTACTTTTTAGCTTGAAGATGTCTACTGATTTCTCAGACAATATGCATTTTATCTCCTGCCAAACAAATATCTGGACAGTCCAATTTCAAAACTAGGCAAAAAACACAAAACACAAAATGAATCCGATGTCGATTTACAAGAATTTAGGGTAAAATACACTGATTTAAAAAAGTAATAACCAAGTTTCTTTGAAAGTTCTCCCTAGTTACTAGGCAGTAACCTTATGCCCTTCCGGGAAGGGACGGTATGCATAATACTGAAGCACTTCCTCAATGGCCGCCTTCATTGCTATATTGATAGGAAGAATACTATTTCCCATCCTGAAATCTATTTGATTAAGATTCATATAGTAGTCTGTAAAAATAGGCACGTATAGTCCGTTTTTCATAGCCACCTTGGAATTCTCATAAAGATCGGCCTGATTTTCCTTTATAATCTTACAAGTGGCCAAACGCAGTTGCCCTAACTTGTCCCTACTTGCCCCATATCCAAACAAGCGACATATTAGTCCCCGGAACTTATAATCACCACATCTACCACTATTGCTATCCAAAACGGACAATGGCCGATATAAATGGCAAATGGAATTATCGCTGACCTTTAATTCCTCCAAGGTAGTTTCTGCCTTTCCATTTAAAAAAAGATTAAAAGCCCATGGCAGAAATTCTAAAGGGGAAGCATCTATGTCCGGATGGGTGCAACATTTACCGCAACCTGCTATACAACCAAGACCCGACTCGGATTGAAAAGTAGCTATCTCCCGATCCAATACCGCGAACAACGCCTCAACTGCTTTTACCCTACTTTCCATGGACATAAATATTTTGCGCGAATGTACGCTAATAAAGGTATCACTCAACAATTATTTAATGTGCCATTTTGGAAACATTCCGACCCTGAAAAACCTATCTATTTACTTGAAAATGAATAAGAAACAAATGAATTGGATCCTAATCCACTTTTTTCATTTCCATCCAAAAAGGAAAAACATTCTTATTGTCTACGGCATAAAATGGCAAAAGCTTGCCCGACATTTTTGGAAAATAAACTTTCTCCATCTGTATTATATCGGTATCTCCCTTTTTATTTTCCATTTGTCTTACAAGCGTATTGGCTTCCAAAACCATTTTCCCATTACCGACTACCGGTTGAACAAACTTAAATGTAATATCATAATAACCCTCTTCAATTTCAGTATCCCAATGACCATAAATCTCCTCTTGATTCCAAATACCGCGCTCCCCTCCGGCATCATTCCTATTCAAAATTACCGGGTTCTCGTAGGGGGTGCCCACCGAAATTTTTGGAGGGTTTACAAGATTTTCAGAAATGATCAACTCCCCGTATATTTCATCCAACTCCTTTTTAAGGTCTATTGCCAATTCTTTGTTCTCCTTTAGCACATTTTGCTGCTCATATGGATCCTTGGTAAGTTGAAACAATTCAAAATCTTCAATAGTGGCATTATAGTCTGTTTTTCCTACCAATTTGTACCCTGCTTTCTGAATGGCCATGTTATTATACAATTCAGGATAGCGGCGCGACCAATAAAAAAATAGGGAACGATCGGCCCATTCCACTTTTTGGCCCTGTATTAAGGGAACTAAACTTTTGCCATCTATAATCCTATCTTTTGGCATTTCCACATCGCAAATTGCCGATAGCGTAGGCAGGACATCCAAATGCG
Organism: Arenibacter algicola; assembly: GCF_000733925.1. Taxonomy (NCBI): domain Bacteria; kingdom Pseudomonadati; phylum Bacteroidota; class Flavobacteriia; order Flavobacteriales; family Flavobacteriaceae; genus Arenibacter; species Arenibacter algicola. Next base: position 1,145,338 of record NZ_JPOO01000001.1, on the reverse strand, counting down.
CCGTCATGGTTTCCACATCTTTGTCACCCTTGGAAAGTGCTGGATATTTTAAATAAAATGGGACTCGTACACCCCCATTGTAAACATCTCCCTTAAGTCCCCTCATACCACTTACATATCTGGTCTGTTGCGGGCCATTATCGGTCATAAAAATTACAAGGGTGTTTTCCGATAATCCTAAGGCATCCAATTTTTTGAAGAGTTTGCCGAGATTGTCATCAATATTATTTACCATGGCATATACCTTTCTGGCATCTTCCTTATCCTTTTCGCTCATTTTTGAAAATGGCTTTCCGTCCTTACCAAACCCTGCAGAAGGGTCTATGTCTCTATACTTTTGATAATAGGAATCCGGCACCTGCAAGGGGGTATGTGGGGCATTATAGGCCAAATAGCAGAAAAAGGGCGATTCCTTATTTTTATCAATAAAATTGATCGCCTGATCGGTGAAAATATCGGAGCAATACCCCTCATAGGCTTGCTGTTGGTTATTGTGCCAAAGTACAGGATCAAAATAACTTGTATCCCCCTTAAAATAAGTAGTAATATCCCCTACCTGCCCCATGCCTCCAGAAAGGTGGATAACAGACTCATCAAAACCTTGATCACTGGGCCTACTTGGATAATTATCCCCTAAATGCCATTTCCCAAATGCCCCCGTCGTATAATCTGCCTGCTTCAACATCTCGGCTATGGTAACTTCGTTGGAAGCCATAATTGCCCCTCCGTTGTAAGTATCCCTCATACCCGTTCGCAATGAATAACGCCCCGTCATTAAACTGGATCTGGTTGGTGCACAAACCGGAGAAACGTAAAAATTGTTGAACCTAACACTTTCACGTGCCAAGGCATCAATAACGGGTGTTTTTACATGGGGATTCCCAGTAAACCCTAAATCCCCGTACCCTTGATCATCCGTAATCACCAAGATTACATTGGGACGTTGGTTCTTCTGGGCATAGCCACTAGAAGTAAGCCCCAAAATCATAAAGAGTAAAATACAATGTTTATACATTAGGTTCATAATTCTTGGTTTAAGGTTTTGATGATTATATTTTAAAACACACGAAATTGGAATACAAAGTACCTAATTTCCAATAAATCTTTATCAAATACCTGTTTAAAGGCAAGAAATGTAATTCCTTATCCGCCAGGTTTAACTAGCCAATCCAAATTTAGAGTAGTTATATTGGTTATTGCCAGGCCTGTTCCCTGTACTCTGTTGCCTGCACAATACCCCAAAATAAGTTCTTGTGGATGTGTAAAATACAAGGCGGTATAACAATACCAGCCATCTGGGTCGGTGGCAATATTTTTAATGTTGCCCCATGTTTTCCCCTCGTCCTTGGAAATAGCAATCGTAAAAGGGGTTCTTTTAGCTTTTATAGCTGGATCCGAACCATCATTATTGTTCCACACCATGACCCAATCCCCGGTTCCGGGGACTTTTTCTATGGTAGCTGGCGAAAGAGGGGAATAAATAGAACTTGCCTCAATGTGAGTCCAGCTTGCTCCACGATCTTTTGAAAAAGACAGCTGCTGTACTCCACCGCTTGCCCGAATATACATCATGATACGCCCGTCATTCATTTCAATGAGACCTGGTTCCTGGGTAATAATTTCGGTATTATTGGGCACCATTTCGCTAGAAGTCCATGTTTCACCATTATCATCGGAGTAATAAGAAAATAAATTGCCCTTGGCACCGAAACCTTTTTGCGTAGTGGGGTGTTCCGCCACTGCAAACATTAAACGCCCATCTTCAAACTGAACTACCCTATCATTATTTAAAACAAAATACCCTTTCTTGTCCGCGATACAGGGAATTGGAGAACCCCAACTCTTTGCCTCATCCGTGGATATTCTCATCATGGGAATACAATCCACTGTACTATTCTTCCTCAGGTAAAATAAGGCTATGGAACCATTATGCAGTCGCAATAGGGAAACCGACATAACATTCATTCCTCCTTCATTGGGCAGCACCACCTCATCCTTTATACTCCATGTTTTTCCATTATCCTCGGAATATCTACTTGCCAGATGTGCCGGGTCATGGTCGGACCCAGTGCCCTGGGTATAATGGGTATACACAAATAACAGATTTCCATTTTTTAGCTTGATAAAATCCCCCTCACTGTTACGGGGGTTGTCTGCAGAAGGCTGCAGGCTCAAAACGGTTTTAGGTTCTTTGGATACCGATAATTTGTTGGTTATTTTATTGCTCTTGCAGGAGAAGGCGATTCCCAGCAACACCCAGAGAAGCATTGTACTAAAAAGAAATTTTAAACTCATTATTGGACTTTTAAATAATTGAACTTACGCTATTGCATTCATTTAAGTTCAACCAAGGGTATTTCGGCAAAATAAATAGAGGTTTTTTCGGTCTCATGGGAAGAATAGTAGCTCATGTACAGGGTATCATTTTCAAAAACAAAACCTGGATAGCTGCTATCGGAATTTGATGGCAATTTCAATACCTCCCTAAAATCTCCATTTTTACCAAAGGAAACCAGTCCGGTATACTCCCTGTTAATCCTTCCCCCACCAATATATTGGCCCTCTCCTATCGATACAAAGTCGGGACCTCCAATAAAGTATGGCGACTCGGTAAAACTCCAGTCCGTATAAGGAGGACTACTTTGACCCAAATAAGCCCTTTTGTTACCCTGTTCACGTCTTATTAACATTAACATGTCGCCATTGGGCAAAAAACGGATTGTGGATTCATTGGGATTACCCTCGACTTCCAAATCGGCAACCTTTATATAATCTAACCCATTGGTAGTTTTAACTAATTTTATAAGCGTTGTATTTCCTCCCTCTTTATTTTCTATCCGCGAATACATACCTCCATAACCAGTACCCTCATACCAGGTTAAGCTCCAGAGCCAATCGAATTTCGATTTTATATTGGCATCATATCTAATAGGTTTTGGCGGGGAGAACTTGGTCCCCTTAGGATTAGAGAAGGCTACATGGGGTATTCCTCCCAACAAGGTCTTGCCTTCATAAATAGACCCCCCCATAGTGGCCATTATGAGCCCTTCCGGAGTAACCGATAATTTGGGATCCCTTAAATCAAAACCTTTGAGAGCTATTTGATCAACATCTTTCCAGGCCTTGCCATCTTTAGAGGTTATAATTTTTATTACACCATCCTTTCCATAAACATGCCTTTCCCCCGAACGGAAAGCACAATAAAAATCTCCTTTAAACCTTATTAAAGAAGTAAAGGCATTATAATTTTCATCGGAGTATATCTTGGATACTTTTATCCTTTCTGGCAGGCTCTGGGAAATGCCATTAAAAGCGACAAAAAAGATTAAAAGGGATATGGTAGCAACTATTACTTTTTTCATTTTTATGGGTTCGGATTTGATTAATATCGCCTTGTTTAAAATGTTGGTTTGTCAAATTTGATTCCCCACATATGGTCACTTTATTCAGAATATTTCTACTGTGATCAGCTTGTGAAAAATATTCTGCTGCCTGAACCTCCTAAATTATAAAATATAGGCGCTAAATAAAAAGAAAAAACATTCAATTCCTCTACTGCAATACAAGAAGTATCCATAGTATGGCAGTGAATATTAAAACCCAAATGTCATAGGAAGATAAAACAATTTCTTAATCCCTTTAAAATAGGTTAAATCTTGAACAAATAATGCATCAATAGCAGTTTGCCGGGATCCAATAAAAGATAGATGGTCCAGCCGAAGAGAATTTATTTTTTGGCTTTCCACACTTCAAACTCCTCAGCAATTTTTTTATCCACCAAAGGGTATAGCCCAATTATTGATCGCCCATTTTGAACATTTTCCATCACAAATTCCTCGAATAAGGTCATTTGCATACATTCATCGGCCACCTCATCCGCAATTCCTGCCGGAATTACCATAACCCCGTCATCATCCCCTACTAAAATATCTCCTGGAAAAACAGCCACATCACCACATCCAATGGGTTCGTTAATGGCAATGGCCTGGTGCAGGGTGAGATTGGTAGGTGCCGAGGGTCTTTTGTGGTATGAGGGAATATTCAACTCGGCGATTTCTGCAGAATCCCTGAAACCTCCATCGGTGACAATTCCCGACACCCCTCTTACCATTAATCTCGTAACCAAAATGGAACCTGCCGAAGCAGCTCGGGCATCCTTTCTGCTATCAATGACCAAAATAGCTCCTTTTGGACATTCCTCTACCGCTACCCTTTGCAAATGTTTAGGGTTCTTGAATACTTCAATGGTATTCAAATCTTCACGGGCCGGTATATAACGCAGGGTATAGGCCTCCCCTACCATAGTAGGCTTGCCCAGTTTTAGGGGTTTAACATCCTGAATAAATTGTTTTTTCAATCCTTTTTTAAAAAGGCAGGTAGCAATGGTGGCGGTACTGACTTTTTTTAATTTTTCTTTAGTAGAAGCTGCTGTATGGTCCATATTATTATACTTTGGTTTTCCCTATTTATTCCGCTTTTTGCCAAGCTTCCTTGAGGAAGGCTAGATCCTTTTTCATTTGTGCAAAGACTTCTTTTTTGTCTATGCTAATCTTTGTCGCCCCGTGTTCTGCACCGCCCAGCCCATACTCCAAGTGCAGGGATACCGGCACGTTTATGTTGTATTTTTTAAGCAAGGAAAAGTAGCGGTCAAAATCTACCATCCCCTCCCCTAACGGAGTATTGATTGGTTTCCATTGGCCATTCACGGTTCCCCATTTAAAATCTTTTGTTACGATGGATTTGATAAAGGGTCTAATTAGTCGCAATCCCAGTTCCCAGCAACTGCCCCCTTCCACTACGGCATGTCTTATATCATATTGGCAACCAATATTTGTGTTTTTGGTGGCCTGAAGAATAGGTGGCAAATCCCAAATGGGCGCCCCTACATGATTACCGGCATGATTTTGATAGCAGCCAATAAGACCCAACTGCGTATTTAGAACCTCCAAATTTTTCAACTGTTGGCCATAGATTGCCTGACTTTCAGTAATCGCCCTATTCTCGGGATAGCTAAGCCACGCTGTACGATAATGGGAAAACCCACTTTTGCTGGCCGTTTCCAGTACGGATCTATGTTCCTCGTTATCAACATCAATTACGTTGGTGGTCATCAGTCTAGGGTTTAGACCATATTTTTTCATGGCTTCGACCGCCTTGGGCAAATCCTCAGATACGCGATCTGGCAATACATGCCCCTCTGGCCTTACCGTCAAATCCAATCCATCAAAACCTATTTCTGCGGCAGCTTCGGACATCCCATTGTAATCTAGAAATTGCAGATGTTTGGAAAATAAATGCACTTCCAGATTCCCGCTCGATTTGGAAATAGGTTTAAAAATGGATTCATCAAATCCCATCAATGGTATGGCAGCACCAGCCATTGCTGCAAGTTTAACAAAATCTCTTCTTTCATAAATTGTCCTTTTCTTCATTTTACAGGTTGCTTTATAGATTATTACACAGTTTTTATGTTAAAAATTTGCTAGTCCAACAAATATACGTATTTTTGGTTAACCAATCTGGTTAACCAATTATTAATTATAAGTGCTACATAAAATTCATTAATTATGACAAGACTAGTAACATTACTTTGCTTTTTGTTTATTATCGGCGCTTGTGGGGAAAAGACCAATCTCAATACCAAAACAGTAGGCACTCCTGAAGAATTGCAAGAAGCCATAAAAAATGTACAAGCTGGTGATAACATTGTGATGGCCAATGGTATATGGAAGGATATCCAAATTAGATTTATAGGCGAAGGCACGGAAGACAAGCCAATTACAATTAAGGCCGAAACCCCTGGAAAAGTTTTTATTGAAGGCGTATCCGATCTAAAATTTGGAGGGGAATACTTAGTGGTGGATGGTCTGCACTTTAGAAATGGTTATTCGCGCAGTGAAGCTGTATTGGAATTTAGAATAGATGAGAATACCGTAGCAAATCACTGCACCATTACCAATTGCGTTATTGAGGATTTTAACAAAATGCATCGAGATGACACTGATCTATGGGTTCAATTCTGGGGAAGACACAATACTTTGAGCAACAGTTATATTGCTGGAAAAACAAATCGTGGACCAACTATAAGGGTAGACTTGGAAGGCAATGAGAGCATAAATAATTACCATCAAATCATTAACAACCATTTTGGGCCAAGACCCCCTAAGGGAGGTGCCAGTGGCGAGACCATTCAAATTGGCAACAGCTTTTCTTCCATGTCTCCAAGTTATACAAGGGTTGCCAATAACTTATTTGAAGAGTGCAACGGTGAAGTAGAAATTATTTCCAGCAAAACTAACTTCAACGAGTTCAGAAATAATGTCTTTTATAAAAGCGAAGGTTCTTTGGTAACAAGACATGGCAATTACTGCACTATTGATGGCAATTACTTCATTGGCGATGGTAAGAACGAAAACATAGGGGGGATCAGAATAATCAACACAGGGCATTGGGTAACCAACAATTACTTCTACAATATAAAAGGAAAGAATTTTAGAAGTGCCTTGGCCGTGATGAACGGAATTCCAAAATCACCCCTAAACAGATACAATCAGGTTACAGATGTTGTGGTGGCATACAATACCTACATCAATTGTGATTCCCCCTGGCAATTCGGAGTTGGTCAAAATTTAAGTCAGGAAGATGTTCTTCCTTCCTCTGAAATTCGCTCGGCCAGACCAATAAGGACCATTGTTGCAAACAACGTAATTTATAATGAAAAGGGTGATGCTTTGCCAATTGTTGAACACGATAAGGCTGATGGAGTGACCTTTAAAAGCAACGCAATAAATAATCAAGCTGTGGATTTCAAACCTTATGATGGATTGAAGGCTGTAAATTTTGACATTAAAGAAATTGGAGAAAACATCCTGATCCCTTCCTCCAAGATAGCTATTGAACCCTACCAAGGATTCGAATTTGAACATATATCCAAAGATTTGGTCAGCAATTCCAGAGCTGAAAACAATTCTATAGGAGCTTTCACAAATACGGATTTTAAAGACCCCAATATTTTGGACAGATCCAAATATGGTCCAAGTTGGTATTCATCTGAAACAGAAGAAAAGGAACCTAAAACAGTAGTTGTTGCCACAGCAGAAAATCTTCAATTTAAAATCAATGAGGCGGAAAATGGCGATATCATTTCGCTGGAAGCAGGAAATTATGACATCCCGCAGTCCTTGATAATCAACAAAAAGTTAACTATTCAATCCTCCGATAAATCAAAAGTTACCCTAAATTATTCGGGAGCAGAGAATTCACCCTTATTCCAACTTCAACCTAAAGGCTTTTTAAACCTAAAAAATGTAACATTAAAAGGAAATAATTCCCAATATACTTTTGCCAGTTTAAAAGAAAATATGTTTACACATTTTGGATTAACGGTTTCCGATTGCGATATCAGTGACTTTAATTATGTACTAAAGGTCTATAAGGAGTCCTTTGCAGAACGTATCACTTTTGAAAACACTTCAATATCAAACTGCGAAAATGGTTTGGAACTATCTGAAGAAACTAATGATCTAGGAGATTATAACACTGAATATCTAACGATAAACAGTTGTAAGTTCAACAATGTAAAAAGTAATGTAATCGACTACTATCGCGGGGGTTACGACGAATCCACCATTGGCGGAAATCTTCTGGTTACAAATAGCACCTTCACGAATTGTGGATCAGAAGAAAAAAATGGAATTCTGATCAACTCCCACGGCATTGTAAATGTTGATATTTCCAATAATACCTTTAACAACAACACCGTAAAACTGGTGGCCTTACTTTGGGGAGCAAAAAACAATTCGCATTCGGATAACCAAATCAACAATTCGGGGGAAATTCGGGTTGAAGAGAATTTAGAAATGAAATTACTTTACTAGTGCAATCGCCCTATTAAAAGCCACCTTAGCAAACATTATCCCCAATATTTCAACTTGAAAAGAATTAAACAATAATAAAAACAAATTAAAATGGCCGCCATAATTGTAAAATTATTAGTATCAGCTCTTATAAAAGTATTAAATAGCTGTCTTAATACAGCTAAGAAGTCTAGTAATCAAGATTCAAAAGCCACAATTTATCCAAGTGATGTAATACCAGGGTTTTCGATTTGATTGGACCTTATAAGGTCTCTTATTTAGCGGTATTTTGGAATAAAGAACCTCTTAATCCCAAATTCTTTTTTGGTTGCCCCCTATAGTATCTGCGCTCAGAGCAAAATTCACATTTGCCGAATTACTAATTTCACGGATAGAATATTATTAATTAAGAATAAAATAGGTCTATTTAATGTTAAATATTTGGTGGTACCATAAATTTGTGTATTTTTGGTAAACCAATCTGGTAAACCAATTTTACAAATGTACTTTAGCTTTGTTTTTTCGTGGCTTTCGCTATCGTAAAATTGCAGGTAAAACCATTTGATGGTAGGTTTCGTTTACATAGTGAAGAAATTATCCAAACAGTCAAAAAACTTGACTTTAAACGGTTTTTATAGTTAACATAACCCATATAATATGAACTTTAAAGTATTCCATTCGGCTTCCGTACATTATTTATTCATGATAGGTACCATTTTGCTATTTGTTGGCTGTGCCGAGAACAAAAAACAAAAATCTACAGACGATACTGAAAACGCAGCTATAGGTCGTATTCCAAACGACATCATACCATTTTTTCAACATTGGAATTTGATCCTCGGTGATGGCTCTAATGTAGGCCAAGCTATTGACTATGAGCACAAGAATTTCTTTTATACTGCGAGTGATAATCAAGGGGATTGGGTAGTATTCAAAACTCCAAATGCAGGAAATACCCATGGTACCTCGAACAACACAAGAACAGAATTAGCCCAATTAAAGAAGTGGACACCAATGACAGAAGCTACTATGAAAGCTACCCTAAAGGTAATGAACGTGTCAACTACCGGCGATGCCAGCGTTGCTTCAACTTATTCAGTAGTAGTTGGTCAGATTCACAGTGCAGATGGGCATGAAAACGAACCACTTAAAATCTTTTATAAAAAATTTCCTGGGCATGAAAAAGGCTCTGTCTTTTGGCATTACGAAATAAATACTGCAGGTGATGATAATTCCAAAAGATGGGATTATTCCTATCCTATATGGGGCTATGACTTTTCTGTTGTCGGTAATGATGAAAACACCTATCCACCTGAACCAGTTGACGGAATTGCTTTAGGTGAAGAATTCACTTATGAAGTAGTTATTAAGGAAGGTATGATGTATCTAACATTCACGAGTGAAGGCCATGAGATCAAAAAATTCACTAAAAATCTTATTTCCTCAGAATATGCAAATCTTTCGGACATGCCAGAGCAAACCAAGAAATTATTTGTACCCATTGGGCAGGATGGCCTCGAGCGCAAAGAAGCGTATACCGGCGAGGGCCTATTTTTTAAATTGGGCACGTACAATCAAACCAACGGAAAAGACCCTAAAATCAATAAAGTTTGGTGTTCTGGTGCCGAAACCCATGGTGGTGATTTACAAAAACAATATGCAGATGGTAATTACGCTGAGGTATGGTTTAAATCAGCAGATATTACAATCAGCGATGATGCCATTTCAAATACAGGTTATTTCGAAGCAAATGATGGCCTAAGTACTAAAACGGTCTATCCCAATGAGGTGATTCCATTTATGGATAAATTTAAAATATTGCTGGGTGACGGTAAGGAGGTGGAAGATATCACGCAGTTCGAACACAAAGATTATTTCTACACTGTAATAGACGGTACAAGGCGTTGGATAGTCTACAAAACTCCTAATTCTGGTGTCACTTCTAAAAACTCCAGTAATACAAGAACCGAGCTACACGAAAAAAGAGAATGGCTTCCTGAAGAAGGTGGCAAACTAAAAGGCACCTGCAAGGTAATGCAGGTCTCCATTTCTGGCGACGCCAGAGTAGCTGCATCTTATTCCACTGTTGTGGGACAAATTCACAGTGGTGAAGGACATGAAAATGAACCTCTTAAAATATTCTACAAGAAATTTCCTGGTCACACCAAGGGTTCCGTTTTTTGGAATTATGAAATCAATCCAGTAGGTGATGATAATTCAGGCCGGTGGGAACATTCCTATGCCGTATGGGGGTACGATATGTCCGTCATTGGGAAAGGTAAGAACGACTTTCCTGCTGAACCTAAAAATGGCATTGAATTAGGTGAAGAATTTAGTTATGAAGTAAATGTTTATAAGGGAATCATGTATCTAACCTTCAAAAGTGAAAATCACGAAACCAAAACATTTACCAAAAATCTGATTTCATCAGAATATGTAAAAAAGTCGGACTTCCCAGAACAGATGAAGCAATTATTCGCCCCCATAGGGCAAGACGCCATTGAACGTGCCACTGCCTATAGTGGAGAATTGAATTATTTTAAACAAGGCGCATATAACCAGACCAATGGAAAAAGTCCAGAAACCAACATGGTTTGGTTTTCAGGTGCGGAAACCTACGGAGGTGATATCGCGAAACAATACGAAAACGGATGTTATACGGAAGTATGGTTTAGGGAAGCAACCGTTGGTCAGGGCACACCCCCAAAGTAAATCGATTTGATTCATATAAAAGAGTTGATCGTTATTAAAAAAGAGTAAGGACTAATTAAAATAAAAAAAATGAAACGATTTAGTGAAAAGTACATCACCTCAAAAGAAATGGAATGGGAAGAACTTGGAGGAGGAGTATCAAGGCAGTTTTTAGGGTACGATAACCAAATCATGATGGTAAAAGTGAAATTTGAGAAAGGAGCATTAGGTTCCCCACATCAACATTTTCACACGCAAGCTACCTATTGCGCTTCAGGTAAATTTGAATTTGAAATTGATGGAGAAAAGAAAATTGTAGAAGCAGGAGATGGAGTTTATATTGAACCCAATCTATTGCATAGTGCAGTTTGTTTGGAAGAAGGGATACTAATTGACACATTTAGTCCAGTACGGGAAGATTTCTTAAGTGGTGGTGGAGTATCTTATTTCGGAGATAAACAATCATAATAGAAATAAATCCCTTTTGGGGAAGACTTAATGTCATAAACAATATGCATATGAATTTAAAAGGAAAAATAGCCATTGTTACAGGTGGAACCAGAGATATTGGAAAAGCCATTTCCATTAAATTGGCCAAGGAAGGCGCCAAGGTTGTAGTAAATTACTACAGTAACGAGGCAAATGCCCAAGAAACTCTTAACGCAATTAAATTGGCCGGTGGCGAAGCAATAATTGTCAAGGCGGATGTGACCAAGAAATCTGAAGTAGACAAACTTATAAAAGAAACCATTGGCAACTATGGAGGAACTATAGACGTTTTGGTAAACAACGCCGGTGGCCTGGTGGCCAGAAAGACATTAGAGGAGATGGACGAAGCTTTTTTTGACAAAGTGATAAAATTAAATCTTAATTCTACTTTTCTTGTAACACAAGCAGTGCTGCCCTATATGAAATCGGGGGCCTCTATAATAAATATAGCCTCCCAAGCCGGTCGGGACGGTGGGGGCGGAGGATCTATAGCCTATGCAACCTCCAAAGGAGCCGTAATGACCTTTACACGAGGTCTGGCCAAGGAGGTAGGCCCAAAAAATATTCGCGTAAATGCCCTTTGTCCCGGTATGATCGCCACCACCTTTCACGATACCTTTACTACAGATGAGGTACGGGAGAAAGTAGCGGGAATGACTCCACTACGTCGAGAAGGCTCGGCAGAAGAAATTGCAAATGCAGTGGCCTGCTTGGCTTCATCCGAAACATCATTTATTACAGGTGCAAACATCGATATTAATGGCGGACTTGTCTTTTCATAAAATAGCTTCAATGCGAAATTGATAATTTATACACACCTAAATTATCACCTCCAAAAATTTAACAAACAAAAATTACAATTAAATTTTTAATTAACAATTAAATAACATATATTTGGTAAACCAAACTGGTTAACCAATTTGGTTTACCAAAATAACTCAAAAAATCAAGAACCATGTTAAAAGAAAAAAGATTAAAAATAAACCCTAGAAATTGACAAAAAAAAGGACGGGCGCACACCCATCCTTTTGTAAAAGATTACTTCATTCTGAAGGGAAGTAATACCAAACATGCAAATATTACTATATACATATTTACTGCAAAAATAAGCAATTTCAGTCAATATTAGTGCAGCCACATGTTTTAGTAATATGAAGGATTAAATGTGAAAAATATCACATTATAGAAACCAATGGCAAAAAGCCATTATTAATCACTTGTTACTAACTTAATTAAATCACTAATGAAATTCAAAATCAATTTAATTCTAACAGTAGTATTGTTATTCAATATTGCACTGTTCGCCCAAGATGGCCGTATTCTGACCGGAACGGTAACAGATGCTGCTCAGGTACCAGTGCCTGGAGTGAATGTAATTATAGCCAATACTACTACCGGTACGGCTACCGACTTTGATGGAAATTACCAAATTACGGTAAAAAACGGCGACGTACTACAGTTCTCCTCCTTGGGATTTGTTAGCCAATCAGTCCCCATTACAAATCAAGAGCAATTGAATATCACCCTACAGGAAGATGCAAGTCAACTTGATGAGGTAGTGGTAGTTGGATATGGTACTATAAAAAAATCACATCTTACCGGAGCGGTCGCAAAAGTAGGAGGAGATGAAGTAGCTGCTGTTCAAGTGGCTCGTGTAGATGATGCCCTTGCAGGTAAGTTGTCCGGGGTACGAATTCAAAATCAAAGTGGAGAACCTGGTGCGGATCCTAAGATTCAAATCAGGGCAGCTTCATCTGTTTCGGGCGACTCTGGGCCGTTAATTGTTGTGGATGGCTACCCAATTTCAGGTAATTTGGCCACAGTTAACCCCAACGATATTGAAAGTTTAGAGGTGCTAAAAGATGCCGCTTCAGCTGCTATTTATGGTTCTCTAGGTGCCAATGGTGTTATTTTGGTAACCACCAAAAAAGGAAAGGCAGGAAAAGTTAGTTTTAATTATAATTCTTATGCAAGTACCTCAAGCAAGTATATAAAGGACATCGAAATGCTTAAGACAGCAGGAGAATGGGCCAAAGAATTGCAAACTAGTGCTTATGATCTTTCCGAAACCGACCCAGGCCTATTGGCTTACAGACTAAATGCATACGCTAATGCCCCCGACGTAGTAAGTATAGAAGATTGGCTTTTCAAAAATGGTAGTACAACCAATCACGATTTTAGTGTTAGCGGTGGTTCTGAAAACTTAAAGGCCTTTGCTTCACTTGGTTACTTGAAAACGGATGGTATAGTAAAAGGGCAAGGTTATGAAAGGTACAACGGACGTATGAACCTAGATGCCAACTTGGGCTCCAAATTAAAGGCCGGATTGAGTATGAATGGTTATTATGGCCACCAAGATATTGTACCCTGGGAAATGAGGGATCTTTTGAGGTCATATAGTATTAGCCCTATATACCATACTCAAGCTTCAATAGATTTCGTTCAACAATTGGATCGAGATAGACAGGCCTTATTCGATTCTGGATTTACAGGAAATAACATTGGTAGGTCATTTGACCAAGATTACAGAGGTATAGGTTTGGATCCTACTAGCATCTATGATTTACAACCTGGCGATGTAGTTCACGATTGGCAATACGGTAGAAATCAAAATGGAATTGGAGGAACAGGAGATGCCGGTGTAGCGGCTAAATTTGACAATTCGAGAAGATGGAAAAAGACGTATTTTGGAAACGTGAGTTCTTATTTACAATATGAAATCATAGAGGGTTTAAATTTAAAAACCGTTTTCGGAGCAGATCTTGAAGATACCCAGACCTATGTATATCATGGAATATTATCGGATGGCCAACAACGATCCAATCAAACAGAATTGGACATATCCAATATTAAAAAATCTACCGTCCTAAGCACAACTACCTTGAGTTATGCAAAAGTAATTGCTGAGAAGCATGACATCTCTGCGGTGGCCGGTATGGAATTTGTAAACACCTATTATAAGGGCATGGTAAATAATGGATCGAACGTACCATATGGTCTGCCATTGAATTATGATTTTTTCGATCCTGCAGATGTGATTACCAACGAGATAGATGAGACTCAGTCCAGAAATGGTTTTTTTGGGAGAATTGCCTATGCGTTTGATGATCGTTATCTACTATCGGCATCAATTAGAAGGGATGGCGATTCACGATTTGGAGCCAATGAAAAATACGCAGTATTCCCAGCACTATCCTTAGGTTGGAATATTCACAATGAATCTTTTTTCGGAAATGCCGATGCTCTTAGCCTATTTAAACTTAGGTTTAGTACAGGGTCTTTGGGAACTGCTTCTTTTTTAGGCTCATACAACTCATTGAGTATTTTGGGCACCTCTCCTACAGCTTTCGGGACAGGATTTCTTATTCCAGAGGATATAGCCAACCCAGATTTAACTTGGCAGACCAATAAAGAGACCAACTATGGTGTTGATTTAGGCTTTGCTAGTAACCGTATTAGATTAAGTGTAGATTATTATACGTCTGATGTTGAAGATATGTTGATCAATCAAAGTGTTTCCGAGGTTCTTGGGACACCAGCTATAAAACTTAATCGCGGGGATGTTACTAGTTCCGGTTTGGAATTTGAACTTAGTACAAAAATAATTACCAATCCCAACTTCTCTTGGAATGTCAACGCCAATTTATCAACTGCCAATTCAGAAATTACCAATCTTGGTGATTTGACCGAACTGCCCAGGCAAATTTACGGTGGACCCAGCGGTAGAGGTCCTGAGTTTAGAAACTATGTAGGAGGTGAAATCGGTGAAATGTGGGGTTATGAAGTAACTGGTGAGGTTGAGACAATACATATGTCAGATCCTTCCAGAGGTGTTGGATTTGGAAGTGGAGAATACTATGTTGTAGACCAAAACGGTGACGGCGAAATTACCTATGAAGGGGATTATGTAAAGTTAGGATCCGCCACTCCCGATTTCTACTGGGGACTTTCAAGTTCAATGAATATTAAGAATTTTGATTTCTCGTTCCAATTCCAAGGATCTCAAGGAGCAGAACTCTACAATATAGACCCTATTTACTGGAAATCACAATTTGGCGGTAGATTAAAGTCCAGTTTTGATGCCAATAGTGACGGTATTGCCGATGCTAGCGGCAAGTTCTATCAAGAGACCAGAAATGCACATGGTTCAGGGATACAAGATGCCTCATTTACGGCCTTAAGAAACCTAACCTTAGGATACACCCTTAATTCGGATTTAACGGACAAAATTGGCCTAAGTTCTATGAGAATATATCTTGCAGCTACCAATTTGTTGTATATAATGGCAGATGATTATACCTCATTCAACCCTGAAGGTGTAGAGATAGAAAATACAGGTTATGCAGGTCCAACCACATACGGATACCAAGAAGGTGCAAGCCCTATTGTAAGAAGTTTCACTTTGGGTCTAAATGTTAATTTTTAATAAAGAAAACATGAAAAAAATGAAATCTATTTATACAGTTTTAGTTTCCTTGTTGTTGTTAACAGGATGTGATAACGATTTGGATCAAACGCCACCTCTATTACTTGAATCCAGTGCTTTGGAAGAATTTGGACCCGTTTTGAACGCAGCGTATCACTATCAGACCGGGGGTTCAACCCCAATGGGTGTGATGGGCGACTTTAGGGCCGACAATATGTTGATGTTAGAAAGCCCATATACCTCATTTGACACCTACAATGCAGATTTAGCAGGCTTGGATTTGGTAGAGCAATTCTTTCGGCCATTCTATAGCAATTTGTACAAGGCAATCTTAAGTGCCAATAATGTCATTGAAAATTCAACGAAGCCCACTGAGATAGCTGAGGCCAAATTCTTAAGAGCTTTGTCCTACTTTAAATTGGTGATGGTTTTTGGTGATGTCACCGTAAATTTATCTCCTTCACCCAGCCCATCCGATTTGTCCATTTTAACAAGACAACCGGCTGCAGACGTTTACAATAACGTAATCATTCCAGACTTTCAGGCCGCAATAGCAGGTTTGGATAATTCTGGATTGGCCAGTGGACGCGCATCTAGAATCGCGGCTCAGGCATTTCTGGGAAAAGTATATCTATACAGAGGTAATTTTTCCGAAGCTGCAACAACGCTTGGAACCGTAGTAAGCGGTGCTGCTGCAGCCGGGATTAGTTTGGAAAGCGACTTTGCCAACGTTGTAGTAGACGGTAATTCAGAAATTATTTTTGCAACCCAATTATCAACTTCAGTTCCAAACGCCTATGGATCGGCCACCACCTTTGTAGGATGGTTTAGCGGGGCCGATACAAAATCCCTTACACCTTTAGACCCGCGCCTAACTGCCGCTTTTGACGCCAGTAGTGCCGCTGGAGGAGGTACGGATTTAAGAAAGGCGCTAACTATTGACACTGATAATCAGAATGGTAGTAAGAAATATACAGGAGCTCTTGATCAGGACTATATCGAACTCAGGTTATCCGATGTTATTCTAATGCACGCAGAAGCTCTGAATGAAACTGGCTCCGCTGCAACCACTGTACTTCCACTATTGGATCCTATAAGAACCAGGGCAGGTTTAAACAGTTTAACAGGAACGGTAAGCTCGCAAGCAGATGTAAGACAGGCAATTGCAGACGAAAGAAGAGTGGAGTTGGCCCTTGAAGGACATAGATGGTTTGATTTGGTTAGAACAGGAACAGTAGATGCTGAAATGGGAGCAACGATTAGCAGTGATTACTATGTGTTTCCAATACCAAACTCAGAAATTCTTGCGAGCGACGGAGTTATTACCCAAAATGATGGTTACTAAACCTTGATAAAATTATCACAAGGTCGTTGATTATTTATAGACTAGGGACAAAAAAGAATTTGCAGGGTTGCGTTCCTCTGAGCAGGAGGTAGAACTTTAAGCATGGAATATATAAATGGATATGAACACATGGGACCGCACTCTTAAAGGACTAGTAGTTTAGTTAGTTTTGTTTTAAAGTTTACTGGCTTGATGTCAGGCCAGTGAACTTTTTTTAAAAGTAACTTAAATGTAAAAAGGCAGGAATTATAAGTGAGTAATATTTTTCTCGATTGTGTTTTATGCCTAAATTTAACAAACCAATCTGGTTAACCAGTTGTAGAACTAATAAGATTAGCATGAAAACAGAAATTCTCCCTAAAAACGAAAACGACGCACTTCAGAAAGAAATTATATCCAAGATTAGGGATTACATAAATTACAAGAACCTGGAGCCAGGGGACAAATTACCCTCGGAAAGGAAGCTTTCAGAAAGTTTTGAAGTAAGTAGAAGCAATGTAAGGGAAGCAATTCAGACTTTGGAATACTATGGACTATTAAAGTCAAAGCCGCAGAGCGGTACCTTTGTAGCCGATATAGGTTCTGTGGCATTAAATGGTATGATCACGGATATTCTAAGGCTTGAAAAACCCGATTTCAAATCCTTGGTAGAGACAAGAATTCTATTGGAATTGAAAACCGTAAGATTGGCAGCGCTGCGAAGGACCAAAGAGGAATTGAAAGAAATAGAGGAGGCTTTGGAGGCTTATTCAAAGAAGGTAATGAATGGTGAAGATGCAGTACAGGAAGATCTTTTGTTTCACTTGGCAATAGCAAAAGCAAGCGGGAATAGTACCATAAATACATTTATGCTAACAATTACGCCAGAGATCATTACCAACTTTGCCAAATATCATGTCTGTGACAAGAATATCGCTTTTATTGGAATTCAAGAGCATAGGGACATTTATGAAGCCATCAAGAATCAGGATCCCCAATTGGCCAAGGAAAAAATGAAAGTACATTTTAAAATGCTATATCAATATTGTTACAATATTAAAGATTAACAAAAATCACCAAGGGATAAAATCGCACACTTTTATCGCTTTTAAAAAATAATCTGAAGGGAAATAATACTTGAAATTACACCGTAATTTGCGAAGTATTTAAATTACGATTTAAATACTTCCAATATTTTCAAGCCTAATTCAAGTATTAAAAGAGCACGGATAATTTATCTGCTTACCTGCTATAGCCTATAAATGACATAGCAACAATAATATCAAACCAAAGCAAAAAACTATGAAAATTAAAGGATTACGTTGGTTCATTATCGGTCTTATATTTTTGGCAACTGTTATTAATTATATAGACAGAAGTGCTTTGTCCATTATGTGGGGCAATGAAAATGTTGAAGGTTCCATATCCCATTCTTTGGGCCTCACAAAAGATCACTATAGTTATATCCTAAACATTTTTATGGTTGCCTACGCCCTGGGACAATTATTCTCGGGCAAGCTCTTCGATAAAGTTGGTACTAGGATTGGATACGTTATAAGTATAGGTATTTGGAGCTTGTCCACCTTATTGCATTCCACCGTAAGAGGTTTTTTATCCTTGGCATTTTTCCGAACTACCTTAGGATTATCTGAGGCGGGAAACTGGCCAGGTGCAGTAAAAAGTAATGCCGAGTGGTTTCCAATAAAAGAACGGGCCATAGCCCAAGGCTTATTTAATGCCGGGGCCTCCATTGGGTCGGTTATAGCACCACCTCTAATAGCACTCCTTTTTGTAGCCTATGGTTGGGAGGTGACGTTTATAATAGTTGGGGCCATAGGTCTTTTATGGATTATTCCTTGGCTTTTAATTAATAAAGCAGGACCAAAAAAGCATCCTTGGATAACAGAGGAAGAGCGAAAATTTATTTCCGAAGGGCAAAGTATTGCCGATCAAAATGCCACTGACGATCAAAAAGGACTAAGCCTTAAGGAAATACTTTCCTATAAAGAATCTTGGGCCATTGTTGCAAGTAGATTCTTCTTAGAACCTATCTGGTGGCTATTTGTAGGCTGGATGCCAATATACTTATTTGACGTGTACGGCTTTAACGTAAAAGAAGTGGGAATGTTTGCGTGGGTTCCTTATGTAGGTGCAGCCATTGGGAGTATTGCAGGTGGCTACGTTTCCGGAGTTATTATTGCAAAAACCAACTCAATAAACAAAGGTAGGAAAACCACCATTTTCATAGGAGGTCTTATCATGGTCCTAGGTCTTATATCAACAATATTATTTGCGGACACTCCAGAGAAATTCGTTGCGATCGTATTTATAGTGCTGTTCGGATTTCAGTTTGCCATTGGCAATATCCAAACCCTTCCGAGCGACATTTTTAGTGGTAAATCTGTAGGATCCTTAGCTGGTCTAGGTGGTATGGTAGGGGTGTTTTCTGTAATCATCATGAACTTTTTAGTACCCGTAATTGCGAAAGTTTCCTATACCCCCATTTTTGTGGCCATAGCCATCTTTGTTCCGCTTGGAGTAGGATCTATCTATTATTTCGCAAAGAATATAAAGTCAGTAGAATAATTTAAAATTTAATATTATAAAAATTGAAATATGAGTAATTCAAAGGGAAAAGTAGCAGTTATAACAGGAGCTACCGGAGGCATAGGTTTCGAAGTAGCTAAAAGATTGGGTAAAGACGGATATAAAGTAGTATTGAACGGTATAGATGATGAAGGAGGAGCTAAAAGAATTAAAGAGCTCACTGCTGAAGGCATCACTGCCGAATATTACGGATTTGATGTTACCAAGGAAGACGAAGTAACTGCAAACATTAATAAGATCGGGAAAAAATATGGAAAAATTGATGTTCTTGTAAACAATGCAGGTGGACTTGGGGGAAGATCCAGATTTGAAGAAATGACAACAGAATTTTACCGTTTTGTAATGGCATTAAACCTGGATTCAGTGTTTTTCGCTTCTAGAGCGGCCATACCTTATCTAAAAAAAGGAGATCTTCCTACTATAATCAACTATACCTCCATTGCAGGTTGGAATGCCGGAGGACCTGGAGCAGGAATTTATGGAACATCCAAAGCGGGTGTTCATGCCATTACTAGGGCCCTGGCCAAAGACCTTGCCGAATATGGGATTAGAGTAAATGCAGTATCTCCAGGTACCATTGACACCCCTTTCCATACAGAAATCAAATCTACCAAACCAGAAGTATTCGCTTCTTGGAAAAACAATATTTTGTTAGGAAGATTAGGTCAACCTGAGGAAGTAGCCTCTGTAATTTCATTTTTAGCTGGGAAGGATGCAGCTTTCCTTACGGCCGAAACTATCCAAATAGGTGGTGGACAAGGTTTAGGAATTTAAAAAACAAACAAAAAGGTAATAAGTAATTAAAATCCGGGAATTCATGCACTAATAAGCTATTCCCGGATTTATTAGTAATTACAAATTGCATACGTAGCCAAAATCTGCACGACCAACAGTGTAAACACTCGATTTTCTACGCCAAAGAATACAGTTTATTACAAAACTTGGATTACTTACCCAACATCAATAAAATTATATGGCACAATATACAAGAATAGAAGTAGCAGCTATAATGAAGGAGACCGGGATGGTACCTTTATTCTACCATTCAGACATAGCATTGGGAAAGAAGGTTTTACAGGCCTGCTACGACGGTGGTGCCAGATTGATGGAATTTACCGCAAGGGGCAATTTCGCCTTCGAAGTATTTTCTGCACTCAACAAATTCGCTGTCAAAGAACTTCCGGGCATGATTCTCGGGGTAGGTTCCATTACCGACGCAGCCGCAGCATCTTTATATATGCAGATGGGTGCCAATTTCATAGTAACGCCCTCCCTAAGGGAAGATATTGCCATTGCCTGTAATAGGAGAAAAGTTCTTTGGTCTCCCGGATGTGGTTCCCTCACCGAAATTAACAATGCCGAGGAACTGGGTTGCGAAATTGTAAAATTATTTCCCGGATCCACCTATGGCCCTTCCTTTGTAAAGGCCATAAAAGGCCCACAACCTTGGACAAGTATTATGCCCACTGGAGGTGTCACAACCGAAGTTGCCAACCTAAAGGCATGGTTTGATGCCGGAGTAACCTGTGTAGGACTGGGTTCCCAACTTATCAGTAAAAAAATATTGACCAATGGGGATTTCGATGGACTTGAAAACACCGTTCGCGCAACACTGGGGTCTATTATAAAGCTAAGAAACTAAATAGATGGAAAACCCGACCAAAAAGAATTCATTTCTAAAAAAAATATTGGCCCTAATACTGGCCTTTGGACCTGGTATCTTTGCCATTGGTTATACCATAGGAACAGGGAGTGTAACCTCCATGATCGTTGCGGGAAGCACCTATGGTATGCAATTGCTATGGGTTTTATTGCTGAGCTGTGTATTCTCTGGTATCTTAATGTTCTCCTATGGCAACTACGCCCTGGTTACCGGAGAAACCGCCCTATTTGCCTTTAAAAAGCATCTGAAATGGGGCAAGCTTATTGCCATAATGATAATCATTGGCATTTCGTTTGGTCAATGGAATTCCCTCATGGGTATATTAGGGATCTCTGCCAACATTATCTTCGAGATATTCCTTATCTATTTTCCCAATTTACAGGGCTACCAGTATGAATCTGTTTTGATTATTGCCATAGTGGTTATTATAGTTATGTATGGATTCCTCCTAGTAGGAAAATATGCCTTCTTTGAAAAGATATTGGTGATTTTCGTTACCATTATGGGACTTTCCTTTTTTATATCCCTTTTTATGGTCTACCCGCTACCTATTGAAGTCGCTAAAGGATTAATCCCCTCAATCCCCAAAGTGGAAGGAGGTAAAATGATGGTGGCCGCCTTTGTAGGTACTACCATGGCTGCTGCAACCTTTTTATCCCGACCTCTATTCGTTAAGGGCAAAGGCTGGAACATCAACAACCTAAAGCAACAAAAAAAGGATTCCATAATAGCCGCCTGTCTGGTATTTGTTATTAGTGCGTCGGTTATGGCAGTAGCCAGCGGTGCCCTGTTTCATCAAGGTCAACCGGTAACCAAAGTTTTGGATATGGTAAATACCTTGGAACCGGTCGCTGGAAAATTCGCCTTGACCCTTTTCTTCTTTGGAACTTTAAGTGCTGGTCTGTCCTCTATATTTCCCTGTCTTTTAATTGCTCCTATCCTATTGGCCGATTACCAATCCGGGGAATTGGACACCACTTCCAAACAGTTTAAAATAATTACCGCCGTCGCCTGTCTGTTTGCCCTAATTGTGCCAATTTTTGGCGCCAATCCTATAGAAATGCAGATTTTGTCGCAAGTATTTAATGTATTTGTACTTCCTCTGGTAATATTGGGGATTATTTTATTGATCAATAATAAAAAGCTGATGGGCAAATACAAAGCAAGTATCTTCCTGAATATAGGATTATATGCTGCCTTTCTTTTTTCAATTATTATCTCTTATAATGGAATTGTGGCCCTCTTGGACTTCTTTTAAAGAGTTCGAAAAGATGCTATAGGTGCTTTATCCGGGATTCATATTTTTGATAGAGCGCCTCATTGTCCGCCTCATCTATGTTCTGACTTTGAAAAACGGAGACATCCACACCTCTGTCCAAATTAATTTTGATGGCTTCGGTCGAAATTATGTTTACAATGATCATTCCCAACACCGAGGAAGCAGGTCCAATAAGCAGTTCGTTAATGGAGATAACCCCATCCCCCGAGGGAACACAATTATCAATGACCAGATCAGCAATCTGATATAATTTCTTTCCACTCGCGTGTCTGGAAGCATACCTTGTGGACTGTTCTAAGGAAGTGATGGCTATCGTAGTTATATCTTCCTGCTTTGCCTTCATAGCCATCTCCAAGGGCAAGGCATTTCTTCCGGAATTAGAAACAACGATCAATACATCACCTTTATTAAATTTATAGTTGTTCCAAAGTATTTCGGCAAGACCACTAATCTTCTCCATTTCTGCCGATCTTCTTGCCCCGCCCGCCATAAGCACCATATCGTCCATAATGGCATTTACATTGGCCAAATTAGAGGCCCTGCCAAACATTTCCATGCCGATCATCTGGGAATGACCAGTACCTATGGTGTGGATTATGCCATCGTTCTTAATAACATCTGCCACAATTTTAGCGGCACTGACCAATTGCTCATGTTGATCAACGGACAATTTATTGATCAGTAATTTTATTTTATCCAAATACTCGAACATAGGGACAATAGCATTTTAGTTAGGGAAGGAAACCAACAACATCAATATAGGGGTAAACTTGCCCGCAATTCAATATTGCCTATTATTCTTTCCGTAGACCAATATAAAGAATAAAAACTAGGCCCAGTCAAGGTCTAAAAATATAAAGCCGCATAAGCACATTGTGGAGCAACAATTTCCAACTTTTTAATTTAAAAAATGGCATTTAAACCTAAACCAAAAACTGTCTTCTACAAGCAACTTAACCGAAGGCCGGAGTATTGAACCACCCCAAGGTAGGGGTATTGAACCGCCCCAAGGTAGGGGTATTGAACCGCCCCAAGGCAGGGGCATTGAACCGCCCCAAGGCAGGGGCATTGAACCGCCCCAAGGCAGGGGCATTGAACCGCCCCAAGGCAGGGGCATTGAACCGCCCCAAGGCAGGGGCATTGAACCGCCCCAAGGCAGGGGCATTGAACCTCAAACCCCGCCAAAAGGCGGGGTTCGTTCGTCCATCGTATTTCAATGCGCCTACGGCTTTTGAAATACGGGTCTCACGAACATAAAAAAAGCCTATCAAACGATAGGCCTTAGGTCTTAGGAAATTAAAAAAGTATATATTAAATAACTTTAACGTTTACTGCGTTTAATCCTTTTTTTCCTTCTTTTAGTTCAAACTCAACTTCATCGCCTTCGCGAATTTCGTCGATTAAACCAGAGATGTGTACAAAATGTTCTTTGTTAGAACCTTCTTCTGTGATGAACCCAAATCCTTTGGCATCGTTGAAAAATTTTACTGTTCCTCTACTCATTACTAAAATTTAAATTAATTACTTATTGTGGATCAAATATAGTTCCAAAAGTTTGAACCACAATCATTTATAGCCAACAATTTTAACAAGTACCAAAAAAAAACTCGATAACCCCTTTAAATGCTTACTCTTCAAGGGTTTTGGATATTATAAACTCTACCCTTCTATTCCGCGCCCTACCTTCTTCATCCTCATTATTTACAAGGGGTTGCGCTGCTCCAAACCCATTGTAGGCAATTCTTTTACCTGCCAAACCCAATTGGATCAACCTATTTGCTACTGACATGGCTCGTTTAACTGAAAGGTCCATATTGTAGGATGATGTACCCAAATTGTCCGTATATCCATTGATAACAATGTTCAAAGTACTGTCGGATTGCAGATAATTGTAAACGCGCATTAACTCTTGCTCTCCCTTTTCCCCTAAATGAAACTCATCGAAATTAAAATGGACATTCTCAAAAATATGGGTCTCATCCAAGGTATAGGTCTGCATTCCTTCCCCAACATATACCATATCCAAGAAATAATAGGCCCCATTCACATTTTTTTCCTTTACCAACCTCTGTCGCCTTGTAGAGGCATTGTTCTTAAAATTACCAATTGTAATAAACTTCTCGCCACCTGTAGCGAGAAAGGTAGTGGAAATCTTGGTCCATGCATTGTCATCAGTTATAAAGTCGTTGCCCAAAATCTCGACTGCGGTAAAAATATTATCTTCAATTTTAGAAAGTTGCCATTTGGTGAGACCCTTTTTTATTTTAATCCCTATTGGTTTTGTTGAGAAGAGAACATCAAAATCACGGACAACATGATCCGAATTCTCAGCTAGGCTTATATAAAAGGACAGGGTATAGACAACCCCTTTCTTTAAAGGCTCTTTGAGCTCACCTTGAATATACTCCCTGTAATCCTCAGGGGCATACATATAGAATCCCAAATAGGCTTCCCCAAATTTTGCCGTTTGCTCTCCCATAAAATTAACGGGCACCCCCATACTAAGACTACAGGAATTAAAATAATCCGTAGTTCCCTGAGTGGGTACGGACCAATATTTAAGGTCTTCCCCGAAGTTCCCTAAATGATCCGGGCATTCCAAAAATGCCTCAAAACTGGGGTTTTCCACAAGGTTTTGGGACATGGCCCTTCCGAGGCACAATATGGACAAAATCCCTATCCAATATTTACATCCTACAGTGAATTGCCTCATATTAAACAAATTGTATGTAAAACTTATTGGCAGAAGGAGTGCCTAACGGACAAAAAGTTTAAGTACATTTTATCAAAAATAAAAAAACATCCCCATATTCAGGGATGTTTGTAATACCTACAGTCAAATACAATGGTCTAATCTATAGACTTCTAGTGTCTACTTCTTTTTTCCCTTCAACGAAAAGGAGCCTTCAGTAGAATCGGCTGTGCCCTGTATAAGGTCATCCTTCACTTGCAAGGAAACTTGTACTTTTCCACCCTCAATATAAACCGAAAAGTTTATTGTATTATCATTTACCTCCACTTCCGAAGCCGTCAAAGTATTATAATTTACCTTAACTACTACTTCATATTCCTCTTTTTCCTTGGTAATGATCAACACACCCGCACTGTATTCATAAGGAACATCCTCCACGGTATATTCCCATGTTCCGATTGGGGATTTATACACTTTTTCAAGTGTTGTGGTTGGATTAATGGAACAAAAAGTACTATTGGTTGGGTTCTCTGCCAAAAGCGACATACTGCCGGAAACAAAAAAAATACAAGCGTAAAACAATTTTGCAAAATTTCTCATTCTTATAAAGTTTTAAAATTAATATTTATCCAGACAACAAAAGAAAGTTAACCTACAACAAAAAGGAATCTTTTTTCCTATTCTGTGACCAAATGTCCACTAAGTGTGACGAATGGGACAGTTTTAAAAGATACTATTTCCCAAATGGAACTTAGTTTAAAAGCGGTCAGCATGGTATTGATAAAATATGTCTAATCCTAGTTGGCTATATGGCAGATTTACATGTTAAAATGTGACCAAATATCCCAAGGATGTATAACCCAAAAATGACAAGCACTACTAAAAATAAAAATACCTTACTGCCTTTTGGCCTCCCAAAATAAAAGACTAAAGGCAGAAGGTACATTTACGGCGACCATAAAATACCACGGGGTTTTTGGCAAATCATGACCAACCGCTAATTCTAATTATCTTTTAACTACAGATCAAATTTGTACGTGGCTCCGGCCAAAACTTGGAATCCCTGTACTTGATAATTGTTCCAACGCATATAATTCTGGTTGGCTATATTATTTGCCTTTGCAAAAACGGACAATTGCTCATTTATGCGATATCCAATATGTGCATTGGCATCAAAATAGCTATCCAAGGTAACCGGAGTCATATCAAAGTCTTCCGGCAATGTTCCTGGGGATGCTATAGTATAAAGATCATCTCGTTCACCCACATAAAAGAGGTTGGCACCCATGAACCACTTCTCCCCTATTTGATAATCCATAAACATGGAGGCCGTTAGACCTGGCAGGTTCCAGGCAGGATTATCGGTTTCCGTATCGTAATCATATACTTGGGCATTTATCCCTAGGCTAAAATTACGGTTTATATCTACATTTAATTCCCCAAAAACTCCTAAAGTCTTTACGTCATCATAAAACACCTGGAAGCTATTACCATAGAAATACCCTTTTTCATCTGTCCTAGAAGTATTTTCGGGATTTAGCAAAAATAGTGGTTTCCTATTTTCCGCCATATAAGACCCCTTAATATTATAGCTAAGATTAGGCAATAATTGCCCTTTTAAGCCAATGTAGGCATCATATTGCCGATCTGTAGGCTGCATATCCAAGGTTGGGGAAACATAGGGGTTCTCTTCTACAAATCCATAGAACGAGTTTTGCTTCAACTCACCTTCTACACCACCGTAAGCTATGGCTACCTCATCCAACAAACGATAGGAAGCTGTAATGGTGGGATAAATATAGAAATTGCCCTCACTGTTTTCCAGATCCATACCATACACTAGGTTTACGCCAAGATTAAGCGATAGATCGTCCCCTAAAATATTAATATTGGGATTTATGCCCACCTGCAAATGCGAATAGTCTATTCCCGGAACATTGGAATCATTGGCCACCTGGCCATTTTTAAACTTACCGCCCAAATAATCTACCTTGGCCTTAAGTGTCAATAGCTCATCGCCTAAGGGAAATTCGAAGGCAGGCTCTAGCACTGCCCTATTTTCACCTGAATTGGTTGAATCCCAAAACCGTCTATAGTACAAATTGGCACTTTTAAAGAAGGAATCCTCCATTTCCACAAAACCACCTGCAAATGCATTAAAATAGTTCTGTTTTTCATCTATGTCGTTCACTAGTTCCTCTGTATAATATCCATTGGGGATTCCGTACCAATTATATAATTGATGTTGTGCCCCTATATTTGCCCCCCAACTTATATCCCTGTCCCTTTTGGTATAATTGGCGTCCAATTTGGTATTATAAAATATATTATCCAAAGCGGTTCCGTCTATTTCTCCCCTAGAGGAATGATGGTTTAGGCTTACATCCAATCGTTCATCCCTGTTCAATGCACTACTGGTATAGAAATCGGCCAAGGCGTTATTATAGTTGCCCAGACCTATTGATGCATAGGAGTTGTATATTTTTTCAGGAGGTAGTTTCTTCACCCCGGAAGCCTTACCCTTTGAAGGTGTAAAGGTAGAGGCAACGGGTACGGAAAATATGCTGTAATTGATAGGCTTTTTTTGCAAAACAATGGAATCGTTCAAAGTAGGTACCGACTTCACCTTAAACGCATCCGAAATGGTAGGTGCATAGGCCTTTACCACTGTTACCGTTTCCGTTCCCAAATCTTTTTTATCATCCTGTGCCAATCCGATCTGTAAAAAACCTAGAATAGCAAATATGGATATTTTAATGTGCTTGTGCTGCATATTGTGTTCTTTTTGCAAGGAAATTTTAATTACCCTCTGGATTAATAGAGGAATTACTTTGAGCTTCTTTTGCCTTAATAATGGACGACTCCTGTTTGGCCTGGGACACTATTTCCGGAAAATCTCCGAAATTGGCAATAACACTATCCAAAATATAAGTAGCTTGGAAAGCATCTCCCAAGGCATAGAAATTCTTGGCCATAATGATCAAGCCTTTCGCGCTCCACTCCTTATACCCCGCATAATCCTTGGCCAATTTTTGAACAGAAGCGTTGGAAGCCTCGTAATTTTGGGCCTTATTTTTAAAATAAGCATCATAATAGAGCGCCTCGGCCGCTAAATCTCCAGTTGCAATTTTAAGCACTTCCGAATACGCCTTTTCCGCCCTATTCTCATCCTTGGTCTTAATGGCCGATCTGGCGATCATTATTTGTGCATCACTTTTTATACGGTTATCTATATTGGAATTGGACAACACCTTAGTGGCATATTGAATGGTCTTACTGTAGTCTGACCGCTCATAATAGCCTTTCATTAAATTGGATTGGGCAAAGGTGATATTCTGCTGAATTTCCGCCTTGGTTTCCAATTCTTCCAAGTAAGGTATGGCCGTAACATAATCGTTTTTGCCTACATAGATCTCGCACACCCTTGTAAGTGCCTGCTCGGCATATTCGTTGGTTCCCTTGCCAGCCACATTCTTAAAATAAGGCAATGCCCTGTCCTTCTGACCTTTGCCAAAGTACAACTTTGCCAAATTAAAATTAGCCTTTAAGGCATTTAATCCGTTTGGAAATTGATTAACATAGGCCTCATAACCCTTTATGGCCGCATCCTGATTGCCTTCAATATATTGTTTGTCCGCAGATTCAAAAGTAGCATTGTCCAGTTCTGTATCGGTTACCTCAACAAAGTCAAGACCTTTTACCCATTGGGCATATTCATTTACCCTACCCAGATCTACATAAATAAGCTTGGCCGTAGTAACGGCTTGTAGTGCTTCCTGAGTGTTTGGATGGTCCCGTACCACTGATTTGAATTTAGCCAAGGCCTGTTCATTACGGTTGGCATTATAATGCACCAATCCCTGACGCAGCATAGCCTGTGGCACTAGAGAACTGCCTTTATAATCCATGGTGAGCTGATCGTATAGCTGCAACCCCCTTTCTGTATTATTGGCTCTAACATAGGAATTGGCCAGCTCAAACATGGCGTCGTCCTTAAGCGACGAGTTGGGATACCTGGAAACAAAATTGGAAAGCTCCTCTATTTTGGTAGCGCTCCTGTCTACAAACCCATAGCTCAGTGCCTTTTGGTAGGCAGCATAGTCGCTCGAGGCACTATTTCTTGCTATTGCCTTATTATAGGTTTCTATGGCAGGCCAATACTTGCTACTAACAAAATAACTATCCCCTAAGCGCAGATAGGCATCATTTAATTTTTCACTATCGCCGCTACCGGTCTCCACATAACTGGAGAACGAGGTTATGGCATTATTATAATTTCTTAGTTTGAAATAGGTATAAGCCAGATTGTAATTCAGGTCTTTAAATTCCGGAGTTGCCTTGGCACTAGGATTTGATTTGAATTGAAGGTATCCGGCCACTGCCTCATCAAAATGATTCATATTATAATCCGATTCCGCTTTCCAGTAGCTGGACCTGGCCTTAAAATATTGGTCTTCTGCATTGTCCAAGGATTTTTTAAACACGGCCGATGCTTGCTCGTAATTCCCCTCCAAGAACAATTCCACTCCACGATAAAACGCCACCTTTTGGTAAGTGGCCTTACTGGCAAAGTTTTTGTTTTTCTCCAAGAGTTCCATGGCACCGGCAAAATTCTTGGAAGTAATATAAGAATCTACCAAAAGCTCCTGCATCTCCGCTTTATTGGAATCATTGGGATATTTCTCCAAATAATTGGTCAACACCTTGGGTACAGGCTCATAGGCATTCCCTATTTCATAACTGAGTCGGGCATAATTTAAATAGGCATCTTTTTGGATTTCCGGATTGAAATCCATTTGGGAAGCATTTCTAAAGGCGTTCAATGCCTCTTGTTTTTTGTCCAGTTTTAAATAGCATTCCGCCAAATGATAGTAGGCATTCTGGGAAACATCGTTGTTGCCATCAATTATTTTGTTGAATTGCTGTATCCCATTGGCATAATCTCCCTGCATATAGTAGGAATAGCCCAACAGATAATAATCCGTATTGCTCCACTTACCTCTTTTTCCCTTGTATTCGGTTAAATAAGGAATTGCATTGGCGTATTGCTTAAGATTGAAATAACTCTCCCCAATAATTTTATTGAGCTCCGAAACTTCATTTCTATCAGATTTTGGCAATTGTTTTTTCGCCAAGGCAATAGCCTCTTCGAACTTGCCCAATTTAAAGTTCATATCCGCCTGATAATAGGACAACTTTTCCTCCAACAACTCTTGGTCGGTAATCTGATCGAAACGCTGGTTGGCCTGTGCATAGTCGTCCTGCTGATACGCAATATACCCTAAGTAATACTTGGCCTGGGAGCCGTAGGTTGGGGAAGTGGTCACCTGGTTTAGATAACGCTCGGCCTCTTTAGGTTTGTTCGAAGAGAACAAGGCATAACCATTGTTAAAATTGAAGCGTTCCTTGTCCTTTCTGGACATGGAACTTTGGTCTACCTTGGTATACCATTTTAAGGCGTAAGGATATTTTCCGGTTGCAAAATAATAATCGGCAACATCAAGATAAGCAGAATTGCGTTTGGTAGAAGTTGGGTACTTTTCAACAAAGTCTTCCATTAACCTGTCGGCCCCCAACTGATTTAGGCGAATTGCCGCAGTAGCGGCATAATAAGCACTGTTAGCCTGGGTCTCTTCATCCCTGGTATTGTTTTTTACCTTTTCAAAGATAGTCTGGGCTGCTTGATACTGTTTATTGTTATACAAGGCCAAAGCTTCCTGATAGTCCTTTTGGTCAAAAGTATAGATTTCGGATTCTTGGGCATTCACGTAAAATAAAGACCCAACAAAACACAGTATTACAGCGGTTTTTTTTCTTAGCATAGTGTTCTCTAGTAGTTAAGAATTACCGTAATTAAATTATATAACGATAAATATTGTCCCTAAGTATATGATAAAGAAAAAGATTTTTAAAGAAGATTTGATTTAATTCCAAAGGAACTTATTACTTTTATATCAACAATAAAAACTATGGGCGAAAGCATATTGAGGTTGACGGATGTAGCCGTATTTCAGGGTGAAAATTTAGTATTGAACGATATTTCCCTTGAAATTAAAAAAGGGGAATTCGTATACCTTATCGGAAAGACGGGCAGTGGGAAAAGCAGCTTTATGAAAACTTTGTACGGCGATCTTCCATTAAAACAAGGAAGCGGCCATATTGTAGATTTCGATCTTACCACCTTGAAGGAAAAGGAAATTCCATATTTAAGAAGAAAATTGGGAGTGGTTTTTCAAGATTTTAAATTGTTGCCAGATCGCAACGTAAACAACAACCTCCTTTTTGTACTTAAAGCTACCGGCTGGAAAGACCAAAGCGAGATGAACGCCAAGATTGAAGATGTCCTGGATAAAGTGGGCATGAAAACTAAAGGCTTCAAATTTCCCCATGAACTTTCCGGGGGGGAACAGCAGCGGATCGCCATTGCCCGGGCACTGCTCAATGATCCGGATCTTATCCTGGCAGATGAACCAACGGGGAATCTCGACCCCCAAACCAGCGTGGAAGTGATGAAGGTACTTCAGGATATAAACAAAACAGGAAGGACCATTCTTATGGCCACGCATGACTACGCCCTAATACTTAAATATCCGTCCAAAACATTGAAATGCGATGGCAATAAGGTGTTTGAAGTAATACAGCGTGCGGTATAGTTAAAGATTAGACATCATCTAGAAGATACCTACATATTTTTCCAGTTAGGAACTTTCCAAAACTTAAAAATTTACGAGTGTTCGGGTTACCCTACCTGCCTGTAAAACATTCCTTAAACCCAACAAAAGGCCTGTATTAAACCTTATTGGAACAAATCTGTATCCTTTCAGGCCTACCCATAGACACTTCACCTTCCAATTTAGTCGTTTCACTTAATATCTACCTGCAACGCCCTTTAATGGCCACTATATTTGTACCAGAAATAAAATATAAATCAAAATATTCATAAAAATAAATAATATGAAAAACGCAGCTTTATTATTTAGCACCATACTAGTATCCCTTTCATTGTTCTCATTTTCAGGAAAGGACAAATGTTCAAAATCTGAAGATATTGAGTGCTATTTAGAATCCCACAACCCCTTTGCAGAAGGATTGCGTATGGATGAAGAAGTAAGAAATTTAAGCCTAAAGGACATTAACCTTATAGATGAGGAAGAAGAAATCGTACTAAATTTTGATCCGGCTACCTACTTGCCAATTGGCTTTAACGCCTATAAGGGTATTGGATTGGATCTTGACAATCTTGTATTTGAGGACTTGGAAGAAGAAATTGTCCTTGGTTTTGATACTGCTCAATACCTTCCAATTGGCTTCAATGCATATGAGGGTATGGAACTGGACCTAAACGACATTGTTGTAGAAGAAATAGAGGAAGAGATCAACCTTGGCTTTGAAGTTATGAACTACTTGCCTAAAGGGTTTGATGCCTATGCCAAATAACAATAACTTCTTGAGTTAATTAATTACAAGCCCTTGACTCTTTTCAAGGGCTTTTTTTCACTCCAAAATTGGAGACTTACAAAATACATCCAGAGAACTATGATAAGGAGGTGTAATGAAGTATATTTAAAACAGCTAAATTGATATGGACACTACAAAACCGGTAAAACAGCTCGAAATTATAAAGATTGCCCTGCTCATTGCTGTTTTGGTGACATTACCGCTAACCATATCCCTTTTCAGGACAACTGGTTTTAACAAAGAGATTTTTTCCAGTGAACTGTTTGTAGATCTTGATTTAAAATTCTGGTTTTTCTTCCTTTTTTCTTGGGCAACTCTGCAATTCAACACCAATTGGATTTATCGTATTCCCAAAAGGAAAAGCTTAGTTGTTTGGATACTGAGACTCTCTGGTAACATTGGAATCCTAGTGTCCACAATTTTACTTTTAGATTTCATATACCCCTATTTGGTAGACAAGGACGTTTCCAATAGAGAGGAGGACTTTCAAGTATTTATATTCATCGTTGTCCTCATCATCATCATTTTTATTTCCAGAATTTTAAGGCTTCAAATCATTCAGCGCCAAAGTATATTGGAAAACGAACATTTGAAACAGCAGAACCTTCAAAATGAACTTTCAGCCCTTAAAAATCAAATAAACCCCCATTTTCTCTTTAATTCCCTAAACTCCCTAAACTCCCTTATCCGAGACAATAAGGAGGCTACCATGTTTGTTAAAAAGCTCTCTTTTATGTACCGTTATATATTGCAGAGCGGGGACAGGGATTTGGTACCACTGAAGGAAGAACTAAAATTCCTGGACAGTTATACTTATTTGATAAAGACAAGATACAGGAACCGTTTTCAAATTGAAATAGCCATTGACGAAACTTATCTGGACAGAAAAATTCCTCCCTTGGCCTTACAATTATTGGTAGAAAATGCAGTAAAACACAATGAAATTTCGGAAACACACCCATTAAAAGTCAATATATATTCCCAAGAGGATTGTATTTATGTAGAAAATAAAGTACGGACCCGCACTACTCTGGCCGAAGGTACCGGGACAGGACTATTAAACCTGTACAAACGTTACTATATGATACGCAAACAACAAATTATCATTGACAAACAAAGTGATATTTTTAGAGTAAAACTACCCTTGAACAAAATGACATGAAAGTAGTAATTGTAGAAGATGAATTGGCGGCAAGTGAAAATCTAGCCTATATGCTAAATAACCTACAGGATAAACTTGAGGTATTGGCTGTTTTGGATTCGGTAAAAACTGCTATTGATTATTTTTCAAAAAATCAGGAAGCCGACCTTGTTTTTATGGACATTCATTTAGCGGATGGACTTTCTTTTGAAATTTTTGATGCCGTTAAAATAGATGCTCCAATTATATTTACCACTGCTTATGACCAATATGCCTTAAAGGCTTTTAAACTAAATAGTATTGATTATTTATTAAAACCGATAGACGAAGATGAGTTGGAAGTAAGCCTTGCGCAATTTAAAGGACAGTTAAAAGGCAAGGGGCTTATAAATAATCAAGTTGAAGGTCTCCTAAGCCTATTACAGGATCAGAAAAAGACCTACAAATCCATGTATTTGGTGCATCATCGAGATGAACTCATACCATTGAAAACAGACAAAATCGCCTATTTATATATTGAAAACGGAATAGTCAAGGCGGTAACAAAAGACAGACAAACCCATATAATCGAACAGAAATTAGAGGATGTTGAAAACGACCTGGACCCTTCCGACTTTCACAGGCTAAATCGACAGTTCATTGTCCAAAGAGATTCCATTGCGGGGATAAAACAATATTTTAACGGGAAGCTAATTATTAGCGTTATGCCGCCCCATGAAGAGAAAGTAATTGTAAGCAAGGCAAAAGCCACCGAGTTTAAAAATTGGATGAATCATTGACCTGAAAGTCATTCATAATTAATAACCCCAGGTCAACAACACTCCTTGTAACTTTAAAAAGCTAACAACCCAATAACACCATTACTTGGTTCCGGTATTATCCGGATCGCCATCCATTTGCAACACTACAGACTTGGACCCTGTTAATGGTTTCACATTGTTTCCACCTTGATCCGTATAGCTGGCCGTTATTACCATTACCGTAGTCCCTTTTGCAGGATTTGGCATTATGGTTCCCACAGCGGGCAGGGATTTCTTCTTGACCGCAGTACTTACCAGTGATTGAATATACAACCCTATCTGTCTGGATTCATCCTTGGTCAAGTTGGGATGTGCCGGCATGGTTACTTCTCCCCAAACTCCGCTACCTCCTGAAATTATCTTTCCCTGCAGATAGCTAAGTCCTTTTTTATCATTCTTATATTTTTCAGCGATGTCACGGTACATTGGACCAACAGATTTTTCCTTCTCCTTATGGCAGGTTTTACAATCCAGGGCCAATGTGAGTGCCTTGCCCGTAACGGCCGCCGAAACCTCTTGGTGCCCCAAAGAAAGTGAGGCCTCATCCATGCCTTCCAAATAATCTACGGAAACAAATATGTTATTTTCATCAATGGCCGAACCATCAGGATCTTTTACAGAGACCTTATAATCTACAGCCATACCAGGCTTAAAAGTAGTAATGCCTCCGCTAATATCGATGGCAACCTCAGGTCTGGAATTTCCTACTACAATATTAATAGCCTCGCTCTTAACTGATGCTTCCTTGTTATCCACTACGGTAGCCGATATAAAATAGTCCCCCTCATTCTCATAGGTATAGGTGATTTCCGGATTAGTGGTTTCCTTGGTTTCCCCATTCCCCAAATCCCAAACATAGGTCATCGTATCCTCTTCCCTATCGCTGGCCTCAACATTGGCCGTAATGGTCAAGGGTAATTTTCCAGAGGTTTTATCTACAGTGAAATTGCCTACAACAGGAGGCCTATTACCCCCATTATATTCAATATAACTTAAGGACGAATCGTCATTCTTTGAGAACCAACCGCTACCGTATTCCAAAAGATATACCCTACCATCAGGACCTACCTCCATATCTATCAAATTATTTACTTTGATCTGATCGGCAAAAGGTTCCATCTTATTGAATTCCCCATTGGGAAATAGGGTTACGGCCATCATCCAACCCCGAATCCAATCATAGACCAATACTTTACCATCGTAATATGCAGGCAAGGCATTGGGACCATTATAAAGATCCGAATAATAAACGGGTCCGGCCATGGCATTCCTACCACCGGTACCGGTCTGCGGAAATTCCTGGGATGCTACATAAGGATAAAAACCATAGGCCGGCATGGCC
The DNA here is from genome assembly GCF_000733925.1 of Arenibacter algicola. Taxonomy (NCBI): domain Bacteria; kingdom Pseudomonadati; phylum Bacteroidota; class Flavobacteriia; order Flavobacteriales; family Flavobacteriaceae; genus Arenibacter; species Arenibacter algicola. The sequence goes on along the minus strand of NZ_JPOO01000001.1, from coordinate 1,109,570 downwards.
TTGGGAAGCTCCCTAAGCCCAGTATTGTTTTTAGAGTTGTTGATGGGTTTATCAGGATCAAAAGCATCCCCACTCTCCCCTGTGGCATAATCATAGCTGCGGTATGGTTTGTTATCGGCAACGAACAGTGGCCAACCAAAATTTCCGGCCTCCCTTGCCTGATTCATCTCATCATATCCCTTTGGCCCTCTAGTTTCCATACTATCAATTCTGGCATCCGGGCCCACATCTCCCCAATACACATATCCTTTTTTGGGATCTACCGAAATTCTATAAGGATTTCGATGGCCCATAGTAAATATTTCCGGCCTGGTCTTAGGGGTACCTTTAGGGAACAAATTGCCTTCCGGGATACTATAACTACCGTCCTCATTTACTATTATACGCAATATCTTACCTCTTAGGTCATTGGTATTCCCTGAGGATCTACGGGCATCGTACTGTTCCTTTCCCGGTAAATCGTTTAATGGCGCATAGCCCTTATTGGTATACTTAGCCCCTTTTTCGTTAAAGGGAGTACTATTGTCCCCCGTGGACAAATACAACATATTATCAGGACCAAAAGCTATGGAACCCGCTGTATGGCAACATATTTCGCGCTGACTATCCACTTCCAGAATAATTTGCTCAGTAGCCATATCAAAAACATCGTTCTCAAACTTAAACCTGGACAAACGGTTCACCCACTTATCACCAGTTGGACTATAATAAACATAAATCCAATGATTTTTTTCAAAATCGGGGTCCTTTTGCAGCCCCATCAACCCCTCTTCAGCATTTACATCCGGGGTATTCAATGTTTTATGGTAAACATCCAGTAATCCTACTTGCGACAACTCTTGGGTTGAATCTTTATAAAGCATGATCTCTCCCCTTCTTTGGGATATCAAAATATCATTATTCGGCAAAATGGCCATTTCCGTTGGCTCAAAAAATTCCCCAAATTTTAAGGGTACTTTGGTAAAGCGGTCTGAATCTGGAGGAATCTGAGTAGCAGCCTTTGTATAATCCAAGATTTCATTCTTCCCAATGGCATACTTAATACCCCCAAGTAGATGTTTTAAATATAACTCTTCGGAAAAACTTTCATCTGTATGGCCCAAAGCGGTATAAAAGGCACGGCCACCATCGTATTCGTGATACCAACTCATTGGATGATGTTCCCCATTTTTACCCCCTTGGTAGGTCTTTTCATCTACGGTCATTAAAACCTTAACCTCGGGATTAATTTTCTTAAAATTATAGAGTTCATCTGCACGATGCCAAACGGAGTCGGTAAACATGTTGGTAGCGGCAAAAGTATTATCCTTGATTATAAAGTCGGCCTCGGGTGTGCCTGCCGGGTGGCTGTCAAAATAAGCCCCGACCAATTTTCCATACCAGCCCCAATCATATTCGGTATCTGTTGCTGCATGAACACCCACAAAGCCTCCACCGGCCTGAATATATCTTTCAAATGCAGCTTCCTGTTTGGCGTCCAAAATATTGCCCGTAGTACTTAAAAAAACTATAGCCGAATACTTTTTTAATTCATCATCATTGAAGACTTCGGCATTTTTAGTGGTATCCACAAGAAAGTTATTTTCCACCCCCAACTTTTGGATAGCTTGCAGGCCCATGGGTATGGAAGCATGCTTATAGCCCATAGTCTTGGAAAAAACCAAAATTCGTGGCTCACCCTCCCTTTTATTACTAGTGCAGGAAGAAAAGAAAATAACAAACACACCAAGAATAAGCGAAATGTAATTATTCATCAAAATAAGATATTAAGAAGATTATTTAGAATTAATGGAGAAACTTAAATTATACATAACTATGTTTGGAAGTAAAACAATATTGGGACACAACTCTTTTTTTAAGCCATCCTAAAATTTTGAATTTCCCAAATATAGCATTTATTTGATTTTATTGCTGTTGGATATTTAATTATTGAGAATAATTTATTTTCTACAACTTCCAACTTCGCAAACCAAACCCTTCCCTCCGGCAAAAATTAATTTATATCTTTAAGCAACCAACCATAGCCCATGATTCTAAAAAAACAGATCTATAAGGTGGACAAAAAGGTGAATCCCCTTATCGGGATCCTCCTGTTCTTCATCTCCATCTTTTTGTTGATATTCACCCTTCCATTGGGCTTCATTTACGGTATTTTTCATGGACTATTCAAAAAGGGCGTAGTTGGACTTGGAGAGTATCTACTAGAAATCGCCATCTCTATAGATCAATTGGGCAATGTTGGCATGCAACATCTTTTGAATGTACTGTGGATCAAAAAAGGGGGCTATAAATTTGGAAATCGGGACGAGACCATTTCCAGTGCACTGGGAAGAAACAATAAGCTGGGAACACTCACCAAGTTTGGAATGGCCATAGATAAGCTTCTTGATTTCTTGGACAAGAACCACTCCTTAAACTCAATTGACTATTACATAGAACCTTCAAAAGAAATTTTGGATCAATTGGTATGGATCCATATTGTGGACCAAAAGCTATTGGCCACTAGACCTATAGGAGAGACCAGGTATGTACTTCCGGGCGCACAAAAGGAACCGCATATATCAGATGTAATGGTGCTGACCAAGGAAATAAAGGAAGGCTGGAAAATATCCCTGGACATCTCATCCTTTGAATATATTGGTGTTTTTGAAGCACGAGTAGATGGCAAGGGGCCTGGAATTCTAGTTAGAAAGACCTGTTACTTTTCAGAATATTCTGGGGATATGTCAATTGACCCGGAACTAGGGGAAATTGTATGGCTGAAGTATCAGGATAGGAAAAACGCATCCGAAGTTGATAAATTGATTTTCGATTTCCTTAAAGACTCTGACCTATTGATCTAATAAATCCACAGCCGTAATATTTGAAGTAATTTTAACCATTGAACAAGTTCTGTTATGCCAACTGTTTTTAAAAAACTATATATTGCCCTTACAGCCTTATTTCTACCGACTAGCAATTTGCAATGCCAAGAGGTGCAAAAACAGCCCAATGTTTTGTTCATTTCCGTGGACGACCTGAGAACGGAATTGGGCGTATATGGTCATCCAGTTGTAAAGTCGCCCAATATGGACGCTATAGCTAACGAAGGATCCGTTTTTAGCAATCATTTTGTACAGGTCCCCACCTGCGGGGCTTCCCGATATGCCCTATTAACAGGGATGCGCCCCTCTAAACCCGAACATTTAAAGAACAGTGCCATTGAAAACGAAATATCCGGAAAGGAAGAAACTGATGTACCCGAGAGTTTTATCCACCATCTTAAAAGAAACGGCTACCACACTGTGGGCATAGGTAAAATTAGCCATTCTGCCGACGGTTTGGTCTACGGTTATGAAGAACCGGTCTCTGCAAAAAAAGAGCTGCCCCATAGCTGGGACGAACTCTTATTCAATCCCGGTAAATGGGGTACGGGATGGAATGCCTTTTTTGCCTATGCGAATGGAGAAAACCGACAGAGCTTAAAGAGACAGGTAAAACCATATGAAGAAGGAAAAGTGAACGATCAGGGGTATCCTGACGGACTTACTACCGAGCTGGCTATTGCAAAACTTAGGGAACTAAAGGACAAGAAAGGTCCTTTCTTTATGGGAGTTGGCTTTTTTAAACCACACCTTCCGTTTAATGCGCCCAAAAAGTATTGGGACCTTTATGACCGGGAACAGATACCTGTTTCTCCAAATCCCAATATTCCAGAAAATATAAACTTGAAAAGTTTACATGAAAGCGGCGAATTTAACGGGTATGCCCTAGGTGATGAACATCCCAACCTATCCGAGCCGGTTTCCATTGATTATGCAAAAAAGTTGGGACATGCCTATTTAGCATCCATAAGTTATATCGATGCACAAATTGGAATGATTTGGGATGAGCTAAAAGTTTTGGGGTTGGATAAAAATACCATTATTGTGATTTGGGGGGACCACGGATGGCATCTGGGTGATCAGCGGGTCTGGGGCAAACATACCCTGTTTGAAAAGGCTTTGAATAGCACCTTGATCATTAGATCACCCTTTGAAGAACATCAAAATAAAAAAGTAAAAACCATTGTGGAAACCGTGGACATTTATCCAACGCTAATGGAAATGTGTAATATTGATATTAACCATAAGACAGACGGGGAAAGCTTTAGGCACAGTTTTATTTCGGATAAATCCAATACCGACCAAGTAGCTTATAGTTACTATAGAAATGGCATTTCATTGAGGACCGATAAATACAGATTAACCAAATACTTTAGAAAGGAAGAACCAACGGTTGAACTATACAATCATGTCTCGGACCCTCATGAAACCAAAAATATTGCCCAATTAAACACAGACATTGTCAAGGCACTTATGCCTTTGTTGGAAAAGGGAAATACGGGCCTATATGATAGAAACTAGAGAATTATGAATAACCAATAGGGCAATTGTAGTACTTTTATATAAGTAAGGCTCAACTGGACTACAAAAGTCTGTCCTTGAAGTATGCATACTACAACTCCCAAAAGTTTTTTGTTACTTTGCTTACAAATACATCAATAAAATACATGGAAATCCTAGGAATAGATGTCGGTGGCTCGGGCATAAAAGGAGCTTTAGTAAATATGGAAACTGGTGAAATGATAACGGAGCGGTTTAGGATACCGACACCGAAGTCGAGAAAACCAAAACCCATGGCCGAAGTAGTAGCCAAAATTGTAAATCATTTTGATTATAGCGGACCTATAGGCTGTGGATTTCCAACTGTTATAAAAAATGGCGTTTGTAAGACTCCAGGAAATCTTCATAAAAGATGGGCCGGTGTAAATGTAGATGAATTGTTCAGTGAGGCAACGGGATTACCGGTTACTGTGGTAAACGACGCTGATGCCGCAGGATATGCATCTATGAATTTCGGTGTAGGCCGGGGCAAGGATGGCCTCGTGCTCATGATCACTATAGGAACGGGCCTGGGCAGTGGTGCCTTTTACAATGGGGATTTGATACCAAATTTTGAATTGGGCCAGATTCCCTATAAAAAATATGATAAAATTGAACTTTGGGCCGCCGCTTCTGCCAAGGAAAGAGAAGAACTTAGTTATAAGAAATGGGGCAAACGATTTAACATTTTCTTGGAGTTTGTGGAGTTGATCGTATCTCCGGATCTAATTATACTAGGCGGAGGCACCTCCAAGGATTGGGACGAGTTTAAGGACTATATCAGTATTGAAACCCCGGTAATTCCCGCGGAATTGCAAAATCATGCCGGCATTATTGGCGCTGCAGCCGCAGCATATAATAAAAAAGGGGTACTTCATTAACAATAGTTGCCCATAATAGGATTGCTAATTTCATCCTAAAAAATGCAGCACCAAAAAATCAGTAGCAATATTAGCTTAATGGCAAATAAAAAAGGTGATTCCCTTGGATCGAAAAATCACTTTTTTTTATTATAAATATCACAGCCCCTCCAAAAGTTTTGCTCCCTCAGGCTGCTCAAAGAAGTTCTCCTCCAATTCGCTTTGGAACTCTATATCGCTCAATTCAATGGTCGTAATAGGTTCTCCTTTTGGCTGGCCGTCGTCTGTAGACCAATAGGTATTGAATTTTAAAGGAAAACTTATGCCGTTAACGGTTGTACGACTTACCAATTCCATAAACTTTTCGGGATTATTCCCTCCATTGGGAAAATATCCGGGGTAGGAAACAATATACCGCAATGCCGATAAAAGGTGGGTTTTAGCATCCAAATACAATATATAATAGTCGTCTGGAGCATCACCTGTCCCTGAATCGAAAGTAACTTTTACCACATCTTGTGGCATACCCTTATAATTGGTCTGTGGCAACAATTCCAAATTAACTCCTTCCCCATCCAACACTAGAGGTTGTGCAGCAAGATATAAAGGGGTCAAGGCCCAAAAACGCAGATTATACTTAAAAGTGGTACTGTCCTTGGCCTTTACCCAAGCATTTTTTCCATCCCATCCATAAATTGCATTACTATCCGTAACACTGCGGTGTCTTGCTTTATTGCTCCATGTATCAATAGTCTGGTAGGTATCCCGAGGCATTGAACCATCCAATGGTTGATAATTGAACCTAAAGGACAAATAGCCGTTGCCATACCATTTATTTAAGCCCCCCATTGCTTCCATGGCATTCCAAACCACTTTCCCCGCTTCGGAACCATCAAGTCTCTTTTTTGCCTTTTCAACCCTATTATCCACCCAAGATTTTGGAATTGAACTAGGATTGGCGTCTTGAAGCAATTGGGACTCGGCAACTTCCTGATTTGGTTTGGCGGTCTCCTTACAGGACAACAAAGAGCTACTTATTATTACTGCATAGATAAGCGTATACTTCATATTGAATTATTCTATTTTACTATTAGTCCTAGCGTTGGGATTAAACGGCTTTATGGCCTAAACTTGCTTTTTTTCGGTCTTCATAATTCTGTGCTACCATTTTATCAAATTCTTCAGGTGCTTCAAAATTCATGACATTTTCTTTAAGTCGGTCCTCACCTCCAAAAATTACATACAATTCTTTATTCAGTAATCCTTCAATGGATCGTTGGGCCACAAATTCCGGAGAATCCATCACCCTACCTTTAAATTTCTCCATCATATCCGTGTCCGTTGCGGTTGGAAAGGAGCAGGTAACACTTATATTGAATGGAGCAAGTTCCCTTCGCATGGAATCTGAAAATTGGCGTACCGCAGCCTTAGTGCTTCCATAGGCCGCATAAAAGGGCATTCCTATGAGACCCAAACCAGAAGATATGTTTAAAATAGCAGCTTCTTTGGAAGATTTTAAAAGCGGTATGCAATATTTAGTAAGTAAAAGCACAGCAGTAATATTTACCGCTACCTGATCATAAAGGTCTTCGTCCTGTATATCCTCCAAAGGGCCTGCAGATACTATACCGGCATTGTTGATCAAGATATCCAAATGCCCCCATTTGTCCTCAATACGTGCAGCAGCCTCCCGTAAAACTTCTATGTCTCCCACATCGCCAGCAATGCGCATAAATTTAACGTCTTGGAATTCTTCGGATAACTGTTTTAAATTTTGTTTGTCGCGGGCTATTACGGCAATATAGCTTACACCACCTTTTACCAATTCCTTTATCATACATTTTCCGATTCCTCTAGTACCGCCAGTGATGAGTACATTTTTTCCTTCTAGTTGCATATTTTATTAATTTGGATTAGGCCGAATTAAGTCGTAATTCAACTTTAAAATAGCTAAAATTCATATCCAAAGTGAAGAAAAATAGGCTTAGTTCAAATTATTCAGAAAGTAGGAAAATCTAAGCCAAAATTTTAATGAATTCTTAATCCAAAAGGTTAAAATGAGAATTTTATTGACCGATTTTACCGAGCCTTGACACTTAAAATTGAGCTAGCAAAAGTGAGGTAAACAAAAAGCCACCTAAAAAGGTGGCCCGTAGTATGGTATAGAGCAAAAAAAAGTCCCTCTAAGGGGACTTTTCTATTTATGCTATTTTATTACGCTTACGATCATTTTCCGTTAAATGTATCTTTCTTAGACGCAAATGTTTAGGAGTAACCTCAACATACTCGTCTTTCTGGATATATTCCAATGCTTCCTCCAAAGAGAACTTAATGGCAGGAACAATCTTGGCTTTGTCATCGGCTCCTGAGGAACGAACGTTCGACAATTTTTTGGTCTTGGTAATATTGATGGTCATATCGTCTCCTCTAGAGTTTTCCCCAATTACCTGGCCTTCGTAAATATCCTCTCCCGGATCAACAAAAAACTTACCTCTATCCTGTAATTTATCAATGGAGTAAGGAATAGATTTTCCTGTTTCCATGGATACCAAAGAACCATTTTGTCTTTGAGGAATATCCCCTTTCATAGGTTGGTATTCCAAAAAGCGGTGCGCCATAATGGCCTCACCCGCAGTAGCTGTCAACAATTGGTTTCTAAGACCTATAATTCCCCTTGAAGGAATTAAGAATTCACAAACCATTCTGTTTCCTTTGGCTTCCATACTGGTCATTTCCCCTTTACGGATAGATACCATTTCCACAGCCCTACCAGAAACCTCCTCCGGTAAATCTATGGTCAATTGCTCAATTGGCTCACATTTAACCCCATCAATCTCCTTGATGATTACCTGTGGTTGTCCAATTTGCAATTCATAACCTTCCCTTCTCATGGTTTCGATCAAAACAGAAAGATGCAGTACCCCACGACCAAAAACCAAAAACTTATCGGCACTGTCCGTATCGTTTACCCTTAGGGCCAAATTCTTCTCCAACTCCCTTTTTAGACGGTCGTTGATATGTCTTGAAGTTACAAATTTACCATCCTTACCAAAAAATGGACTATCATTGATGGTGAACAACATACTCATGGTAGGCTCATCAATCGCAATAGTTTTCAATTGCTCAGGATTTTCAATATCGGCAACGGTATCACCAATTTCGAATCCTTCGATACCTACCAAAGCACAAATGTCTCCGGTGGCTACCTCAGGAACCTTTAATCGGCCCATTCCTTCGAAGGTATAAAGCTCTTTAATTTTGGATTTAACAATAGTACCATTTCTTTTTATCAAAGAAACTTGCTGATTTTCTTTTAAGACTCCCCTTTGCAACCTTCCAATGGCAATTCTTCCGGTAAAGGAAGAATAATCCAATGAAGTTATCAGCATCTGCGTATTTCCTTCCTTGGCCTCAAAAGTTGGGATATGCTCAATTACCATATCCAATAGTGGCTCAATGTTCTCTGTTTGGTTCTTCCAATCATCGCTCATCCAGTTGTTCTTTGCAGAACCGTACACAGTTGGGAAATCCAATTGCCATTCTTCGGCACCCAGTTCGAACATAAGGTCAAAAACTTTCTCATGTACCTCTTCCGGAGTACAGTTTTCCTTGTCTACCTTATTGATAACCACACAAGGTTTAAGACCTAGATCTATTGCCTTTTGGAGTACAAAACGGGTTTGCGGCATAGGGCCTTCAAAGGCATCCACCAACAAAAGTACGCCATCTGCCATGTTTAACACACGCTCTACTTCACCTCCAAAATCGGCGTGACCAGGGGTATCTATAATATTGATCTTGGTATCCTTGTAAACTACGGAAACGTTCTTGGAGGTAATTGTAATACCCCTTTCCCGTTCCAAGTCGTTGTTGTCCAAAATTAGGTCACCAGTATTCTGGTTGTCCCTAAATAATTGACAGTGATACATTATTTTATCTACCAAGGTGGTTTTACCGTGGTCAACGTGGGCTATAATAGCTATGTTTTTTGTAACTCCCATAATTTGATTTTAAACGCATCTAAGCACCCTAAATGCGGGCGCAAAGATACTCATTTTTTTTACGCCAACTACAAAAGCCTAATTTTTCTTATCTTATTGATATTGAAGTAGTTTTACAAAGCTTGGGCCAATGCTCTATAAATACGGAAAAGTAGTATTGACCCTCCATATTGAAACCCAATTTTGCACCATATTGATTTATTGTTCATCTGCAGAAGGACCATAGGTAGCAGGAACCGACTCGTTCAACAACCGAAGGCATACGCCCAATTGGGCTCTATGATGTGGAAATTGATTTAGTACCATCCCCCTTAGCACTTGATACTTGGGCATTTCCATCACAGTCTTTCCTCCTTGAATCATTTTCCATTTCTTATCGTATTTACTATTGGCTACTTTTAGAGAATCTGCCGCTTCCTTTGCAGCCGATTTCAGGGTTTTGATCATGTCGTCCACATTGTCATTAATTGGAGGTTTGTATTCATCCATTATCATCTCATCTTGGGACATGGTACCTACCACCCAACTAGGCAGTTCGGCCAAATGACTCCCCAATTGCTTAATGGACATGGATTTAGGATGTGGGCGCCAGTCCAATTTATCCTTAGGAATGCGTCTTAAGAACTTCTCTGTAAGGGCTACTTCGTGTTCCAATTCCGGAATAAGTAATTTTTGAATTTCCATGATGTCTTGTTTTTTGATTAACCCTTTAATTTACAACAATTATCCCACTATGTTATCATCCAAGCCCCTCTATAAACTAGAATTATCACAATTTTAACCTACTTCCAAAACACTTTAAGAATGCTCAATGAATAATTTGCTGCTTCCAAATTCCTATCTTTGCACCAAAATTAAGATCGATGAATCTAGAACTCATACCTCAACTTAAACATACCAAAAGCAACAACTTTTTCCTACTCTGTGGCCCATGTGCCATTGAAGGGGAAGAAATGGCGATGCGCATTGCAGAAAAGGTGGTTACCATTACCGATAAACTTAATATCCCATATGTTTTTAAGGGAAGTTTTAAAAAGGCCAACCGCAGTAGGGTAGATTCCTTTACGGGCATAGGGGATGAAAAGGCCTTGAAAATTTTAAAAAAAGTCTCCGAAACCTTTAAGGTTCCTACTATTACGGACATACATGAAATATCGGATGCCCATATGGCCGCCGAATATGTAGATGTATTGCAGATACCGGCATTTTTGGTGCGTCAGACCGATTTGGTGGTAGCAGCGGCAGAGACCGGAAAAGTGGTGAATCTAAAAAAGGGGCAATTTATGAGCCCTGAAAGCATGAAGCACGCAGTACAAAAAGTCTTGGATTCCAACAATGAACAGGTGATGGTGACCGACAGGGGCACCATGTTCGGCTACCAGGATATGATCGTGGATTTCCGTGGTATCCCAACTATGAAGCAATATGCACCGGTAGTCTTGGACGTTACCCATTCCCTGCAGCAACCCAATCAGTCTTCAGGGGTAACCGGGGGAAGACCGGATATGATAGAGACTATTGCCCGTGCCGGTATTGTTACTGGGGCCGACGGAATTTTTATGGAGACCCATTTTGACCCGGCGAACGCCAAAAGCGACGGTGCCAATATGCTGCATTTGGATCATCTGGAAAAATTATTGACCAATTTGGTGGCCATACGCAAAACAGTAAACTCCCTTTAAATTAAAGTCTAAAGGGTTTTTACCAAAATATTATTTGAATGCCGCACTTTCTTATGCGGCATTCTCTTTTCCCTTAAATTGATTTCAAATGGGCTTGTCAGTACAATGTCCACAATCCAAAAGAACCCATACATTACTGCTTCTTGCCATTGGCGGGCAAATACTATAAATTTGCTCGTACCTCAACCTACATTTTCTGAGAAAATTAAGGCAAAAGGATCTAATTCCATACCTAAAAACCAACTATGCTTCGCTTGCAATTCTATCTTATTCTAATAGTCTCCACTTTTTTGATCGTATCGTGCAAGAATGGCAAAAACCAGATTGCCGTCAAAAAACCGAATGTAATTCTTATCATGGCCGATGATCTGGGCTACGAGACCATTGGCACATATGGGGGCAGTAGTTATCCCACTCCAAACCTGGACAAATTGGCCAATGAAGGTATGCGATTTGACCATTGCTATTCCACCCCTCTGTGTACCCCTTCTCGAGTTCAGATTATGACAGGCAAATACAACTTTCGAAACTATATTGGTTTTGGTCTACTGGACCCAAGGGAAAAAACCTTTGGGCATTATATGCAAGAAGCCGGTTACGAAACTTATATCGCCGGAAAATGGCAGCTATTGGGAAATGCGTATCAACAAAAATTAGCTGGTGACCGAATTGGAACAACCCCTGAAAAAGCCGGATTTGACGACTATTGTTTATGGCAAATTGATCATTTGGGATCTAGGTACAAAGACCCCTTGCTGAGTACAAAGAAAAATGGGGCAATAACTCACCAGGGCCAATATGGTCCCGACGTCTTTCTAAAGAATATCACTTCCTTTATGGAAGACCACAAAGACTCCCCGTTTTTTGTCTACTACCCTATGGTACTGACCCATGACCCCTTTGTGCCCACTCCCAACAATAAGGAATTTAAAGGCTTTGACACCAAGTCGAAGATTAATGATCCTACCTATTTTGGTGAAATGGTGGAGTATATGGATAGGATAATAGGGGAAATAATCAAAAAAACGGAAGAATTGGGTATTCGTGAAAATACACTGATACTCTTCGTAGGGGACAATGGAACCGACCGCGATGTTACCTCTAGCTTCAACGGTATTTCAATTAAAGGCGACAAAGGCCATACCACGGATGCAGGAACCCATGTTCCCTTTATAGCAAACTGGAAAGGGAAAATTGCCCCCAAAAGCATAAATAATAATCTAATAGATTTTACAGATTTTCTGCCTACGTTGATGGACATATCGGGAACTACGCCAACTTCGCCCGTGCCATTGGACGGCATTAGCTTCTACCAACAACTTTTGGGTAATAATTCCCAAAAAAGGGATTGGATATTTTGTCATTACGCCCCTAATTGGGGGAAGTTTGAACCCAAAAGATATGTACAGAATAAACAATGGAAATTATACGATACTGGCGAACTGTATAATTTGGCTCAGGATATTGAGGAGGAACATCCATTTTCACCGGATAACTATCCCAAAGAACAAAAGGAGGTACTAACCACTTTTAAAGGAATTTTAAACCAATACAAATAGATCCACACTTCTGGATTTATTGAAACAAAGCCCTATTTTTACATTTTTAAAGCATTTTAACACCTAATATGAAGTACGCATTTCTTTATCTAATTTTTGGATCCTCCTTTTTATTGTTTACCTCCTGCAAACAGGAAGCAAAAGAACAAATTTCAAAAAAACCGAATATAGTTTTTATCATGTCCGATGACCATGCTTATCAGGCCATTAGTGCTTATGATGACAAGCTTATCAACACCCCCAATATAGACAGAATTGCCAAGGAAGGAATGCTCTTTACCAACGCCAGTGTTACCAATTCCATTTGTGCACCATCGCGTGCCGTTATCCTGACAGGAAAGCATAGTCACATTAACGGGAAGATAGATAATATCTCCCCATTTGACACCACCAACGTTACCTTCCCGCAATTGTTACAAAAGGCAGGTTACCAGACCGCAATGTTCGGGAAGCTCCATTTTGGCAACAACCCAAAAGGTTTCGATGAATTTAAGATATTACCGGGACAGGGAGATTATTACAACCCCCGTTTTATTACGGCTACAGGGGATACCATCGTTAAGGGATATGTTACCGATATTACCACCGACCTCACCTTGGATTGGCTACAAAACCGTAGGGATGCAAAGAAGCCTTTTATGTTGATGTATTTGCACAAGGCTCCACATAGGTCCTGGATGCCAGCACCAAGACATTATAAAGAATTCACAAAGAAAACCTATCCTTTACCTACTACTTTGTTCGACGATTACGCTACACGTGAAACTACTGCAGGACCTGCTGAAATGAACATCCTTAAGCATATGACCCTGCGTTATGACCTAAAGATAACGGATGAGGTACTGGCAGAATTAAACATTGAGGAACATTTGGGCATTGGAGGCCTAAACAAATTTAATCCTGAACAGAGAGCGGAATGGGATGAAGTATACGGCCCTATTAACGAGGCCTTTAAAAAGGAGTACAGCAACATGAACGATTCTACCCTGTTGGTTTGGAAATATCAGCGGTATATGCAGGATTATTTAGGGACCATTGCCGCAGTTGATGAAAATGTGGGGAGGGTATTGAACTATTTGGATGATGAGGGACTTACCGAAAATACTTTGGTGGTATACACTTCCGATCAAGGCTTTTATTTAGGGGAGCACGGCTGGTTCGACAAGCGCTTTATGTACAATGAATCTTTTAAAACCCCGCTACTTATAAAATGGCCAAATGTAATCACTCCTGGCACTACAGAAGATGAAATGGTACAAAATCTTGATTTTGCCCAGACCTTTTTGGAAGTTGCCGGTGTAATAGCTCCAGAGGATATGCAGGGCAAAAGCCTAGTGCCTTTGCTAAAGGGTGAAAAGGAAAAATGGGATAGGGATGCCGTTTACTATCATTATTACGAATATCCGGCAGAACATGCCGTAAAAAGACATTATGGTATTGCCACCAAGAAGTTTAAATTGATACACTTTTATTACGATGTAGATGTATGGGAACTCTATGATCGCGAAAAAGACTCTCAGGAACTAAACAATGTATTTAGCGATCCGGATTATGCCCAAGTGGTATCTGAATTGAAGGAAAAACTGAATGGATTAAGGAAAAAATATAAAGATTCCGATTCGTTGGGCAACCAATATATTCAGCTTTATAAGGACAAGGGGTTGATTGAGGATTAATCAGTGGTCAGTAGTCAGTGGTCAGTGGTCAGTGGTCAGTGGTCAGTGGTCAGTGGTCAGTGGTCAGTGGTCAGTGGTCAGTGGTCAGTGGTCAGTGGTCAGTAGCAAAAAAAAAAAAAAAAAATTGTCATAATTTCAGGCTTATTTACGACTAATACTGACTTTAAGAGCAGATTTCTATTACCAAAATTTTTTATCCTTAACGCTATAGGCATCCTCCAGGACTTCCTTTAAAACGTTAGTATCAATGTCTTCGAGGGATCTGTAACGAAGGGATTTCATCATTTTTCTTCCTTCTGTGTTCATCTGATCCAAATGCACACTTAAATGGGCCGCATTCCAAAACCCCAAATCCACATAATCCCTGCTTTGGTTTAAATAGCAATAGGGCCTACCATTGATGTAGTAGAACGGGATTTTATATTTATATTTTATTTCCACGCCTGGAATGGCACCTTCAATAACCGATTGAAGGAACAATAGAATTCCCCTGTAGGGCTCAGGCTGATTTAGGATATATTCTTCAGCTGGATTCATGATGGACTTAATTTACCTTTTCTTAACCAAATGAACATATTTTTCTTTATTTTCAAGATATACAATCCATTATTTTTGAAAAAACAACCGAAATGAAAACTACCTTTATAGCCCTAGCTTCGCTTTTCTCCTTCCTAAATATAAACGCACAAACCCATTCACATGCCGGGGCACAGCCCTTATCCTATCCCGATATAGAGGGTTATGTTACCTTGAAGACCGATCTACATATGCACAGTGTATTTTCCGATGGCAAGGTTTGGCCAACAATTAGAGTGGAGGAAGCACTACGGGAAAACTTGGATGCCATATCCCTTACAGAACATTTGGAGTACCAGCCCCACAAGGCAGATATTCCCCATCCGGATCGTAACCGTGCCTACCATTTGGCCATGGAGGAAGCCAAGGAACATGACCTTTTAATAATCCCAGGTTCTGAAATAACACGTTCCGCACCTGTTGGACACAACAATGCCGTTTTTATTACTGATGCCAATCTATTATTACATGAAGATGCCGAAGATGCCTTCAGCACAGCCAAAAAACAAAATGCCTTTGTATTTTGGAACCATCCTGCCTGGTATGCCCAAAGTCCGGCCGGAACACCTATACTCAGTGATTTCCAAAAGGAGCGCATAAAAAAAGGGGAATTGCACGGTATTGAGGTCATTAATACTGTGGATTATTCCGAAGAATCGCTTGCCCTGGCCTTGGAGAACAATTTAACCATAATGGGCACCAGCGACATTCATGGCTTAATAGATTGGAGCTATACCCAAAAAGGGAACCATAGGCCCATTACCTTGGTATTTGCCAAGGAGAAGAGCATTGAAGGTCTAAAGGAGGCTCTTTTTTCGGGTAGAACCGTAGCCGCTTATAACGAATTGTTGGTTGGGAAGGCCGAATACCTTAAGCCATTGTTGCAGTCTAGCATTGAAATTGTGAAAGCAGCGTATATTGAAAAAACACAGGTTTTGGAAGTGGAGCTCACGAATATATCAAGTAGTGATCTATTGTTCGAGAATGCTATGCCCTACACTTTTTATGATAGCTCTCCTGTATTTGAAATTCCGGCAGGGGAATCAAAAATTCTAAAAGTAAAAACTTTGGAAAAGTTGAATACCTTGACACTACAACTACTAGCCTTGGGCGCTTACACCGCTCCCAAAGTACATCCTACTATTGAATGGAAGATTATTGTGGAATAAAAAAAGTCCAATTTACCCCGTAGTCAGTTTTGTGCCCACTACCCACTTTTAATGTGAACATCACTACTTACTGAATACTGGCACTGTTTACTGATTACTACTCACTGTTCACCACCCCTAGGCCGTCCACATAATCCTGTAGATAGGAATATCTCTTGGTAAGTTTTCCGTTCTTCGTCATTCTTGCGTGTTCCAATACTCCGTCTTCATCCCCGTTAAAAAAAGCAGGAATTACATATTTTACAAAGGCCTCGCCAAAACCTATACTGGCATCCCGGGGCAATTCGCAGGGCAAATTATCAACAGCCATTACTGCAATGGCATGGGGGTTCTTATAATCCACTTCCGTTTCTGTGAGGGCATCATAGCCATAAATGGGATCGGCTATAGTACTGGGTCTTATGGTTGTAGCTACAGGCCCGTCTATATCGCAGCTGATATCAGCTACGACCTTTATTTTAAAATCGGGACTTTTGGCATCTTCCCTTGTAAAAAGATAAGGCGCCATGTCACCGTAAAAATGACCGGCGATATACAAATCGGATACTTTTGCAAAACGAAAAAAATTGGATCTGTATTCTTCCGGATGGGCAAAAAAGTTGGACTTATTTCCCCTAACTCCATCTTTGCGCTTGTTGTATTCCGAGGCATCTATCTGACAATATACGGGTTCCTGAAAGGTTTTATTCAGATAATCGGCTACTCCAACTTTTTTGATGTCCATGGCATCCAGCATTTCTTTTGCGCCATTGCCTACCCTACCCCTACCGGTCAAAATAATTTTGATATTGGGAAGTTTCACTTTTCTTAATTCGGATATCAAAGCCTGCTGGTCGGCCAAAGTTTCCGCCTTTGGCAATTGAAACAAACCCAACTTAAGACCATACGTCCTTAAACCGTTATAGGCGCCAACTATTCCGGCATATCTACCAAATGCCACCAAGCGCTGACCTTTGACACCTGTAATGACTTCATGATCATATAATTCAATATTCTTTTCCAATACAGCCCTAAGCAGATTTCTATTATAGGATTGCTTTTTTATGGTGTGCGAAAAAAAGAAATATTTTTTATTGGGAATCAAATATTCTATAGGGACTTCCTTTACACCAATAAGCACGTCGCAATTTTCCATTTCCTGCGTTACATTAAGCCCATGTTCCCGATATTCTTCATCGGTATAAACCCTAATAGGGGAAGGCTCTACCATAATTTCCGCTTCCGGGAATTTAGCAAGCATCTTTTTGCAGGCATCCGGTGTTAGGACCACTCTACGATCGGGTGGATTTTTTCGTTCCCTTATAATCCCAAATTTCATAAATATAATTTTATAACTATATGTGCTAATAAAGTTATAAATATAACACATGACAAGTTGACTAGCAAAACTTTTTTTGGAATAGTTTTTGGAGTACCTTTGGCGACCGCGTTAGGGATAGAGGCGGCATCTTTTTTGATTTTCCCTGGACCGTGTTCGGGAAAGAATCAAAAAAATATAGCCGAAAGCCCGACCTTTTTTATATCTACAAGGTTTTGAAAACCTTGCAGGACAAAAAAAAGGAACGCCCAAGAAAAGATTATAATAGTTCATTGAAAAAAAAGATGAGAGAATAAGATTCCGCCAAGGCGGGATTCAACCCGGCTATTTCTTACGGTTAGACAGGTTGGAATAAAATATCCCGCCGGTGGCGGGATTCAACCTGCCTGCCGGCAGGCAGGTTCGATTACGGTACGCCAAGGCGTACCTATCTCATTGAAGGGGCCGACTGGTTTTGACAGCGAGACCAATTGGAATGTAAGCATGCCGAGCGCTGGGCTACAGCTCGTTAATCTCATTTTCCACACTTTTTAATTGGCGAAAATAATTACGCTCTTGCCGCTTAATCCGAATCATAGTAGGATTTAGCCTCGTTCCCGCAAGGCGGGAAAGCGAGATGTTTCTGGGAAGCCCTTGTTGACGGCGTCCCTTTCAGAAGCACCATCAAAGTCAACACAAGGGTAGTGAAGCTTCGGCACTATCACCAAAACTTAAGAAGATAAGTGTGTATTAGGCTGTTTCTAGTCAGGTGCACATCGAAAATCAATTAGGAACTAAGCATGTAGAAGGCATTGTAATTGCTTGTTTGGACGAGGGTTCGAATCCCTCCGGCTCCACTGAAATGATACCATTTCACACCAAAAACCCTGTAATCGTATGATTTACAGGGTTTTTTATTTTATTCCATATCATTTTAAACCAAATAATATCAAATAAAAAGTCACCAAATCGACACCTATTTTAAAAAATAAAAAGTGGTGTCGATATCCATGTAAATATCTATTTTTTAGGTAATTACAAAATTATATAAATTCTTTTTTATATCTTTATTTCGCAATAATCGACACCTAAAAATTGATGAATTCATTTTCTACACTTTTTTACCTTAAAGATGAGCGTCGTGACAAGAACGGAAAAGCGGGCCTATACCTAAGAATTACGGTGGATGGGCGCAGAACATCAATTAGTCTAAACCGAAAAATTGATCCGTCCAAATGGGATTCCCGCATGAATAAATTGAAGGGAAAAGGTTATGAAGCAGAGGAATTGAATCGCTTTATGGCTACTATTAGGCATAAGGTTAATAAAATTCAACACGACTTAATTGAGGAAGGGCAGCCTTTTACCGTTCATGATGTTAAGGATAAATACTTGGGCAAAGATGCCAAGCTAAAAATGTTGATCCAACTCTTTGACGAGCACAATCAACAAATGGAAAAACTGGTCGGGATAGAATTCGCACTGGGCACCTACAAAAGATACCATACCACCCGTAGCCATGTTGCGGATTATATCAAGACCGAATACCGAAAAAATGATATTCCGGTCCGGGATGTGGACCTCAAGTTTATAAAGGGTTTCGAATACTTTTTAAAAGTAACGAAAGAGTGCAACCACAATTCTGCCCTGAAATACGTAAATAACTTTAAGAAGATCGTTCGAATTGCCGTTGGGAACGATTGGATCTCCAAAGACCCCTTCTACAACTACAAGGTGCAATTTAAGATTGTGGAGCGCGAGTTTCTCTCCAAAGAAGAACTCCAGGCCCTTATTGATAAAAAAATTGAAGGAGATAGGCTAAATGTGGTTCGGGACATGTTTGTACTCTGTTGTTTCACAGGTTTGGCCTATGTAGATATCCAATCTTTGCGCCCAGATGAGATTTATCAAAATGAGGAGGGTGGTTTTTACATAAAATCCAAACGCACCAAAACCGATACCGGATTTACCATACCCCTATTGCCGACCGCAGTGGCTATCATAGAAAAATATAAAGACCATCCAAAGGTGGTGAACAAAGATTGCGTAATCCCGGTATTGAGCAATCAGAAGTCCAACTCCTATTTAAAAGAAATTGCCGACCGTTGTAATATCAAAAAAAACCTTACCACCCACTTAGCCCGCCATACTTTTGCCACTACGGTTACCTTGACCAATGGGGTTCCAATTGAGACCGTAGGTAAAATGCTAGGGCATAAAAATTTAAGGACCACCCAGCACTATGCCAAAATTATCGATTCCAAGGTGGAGGAGGATATGAAGGTTTTAAGGGAGAAACTGGGTCAGTTTTCTACATAGACCACACAAGATACTTTTTACTAAAACATCTTGGATCTCGGATGCCTCTGTAAGCTTAACTTAAATTTTTAAATTCACTTTACCGTTTAAGTCCGCGCCAAAATTATCGTTTATTAAAACTTTCATAACAATAACAACTGACTTTTTTAGTTTTTACCAATCATCTTTTTGGGAAAATTCGAAAAGCTTGGATAAATTATCTTCTAATATAGGTAAGTCCCTGGACTTAAAGCGTTTTCTAAATTCACCATTTGCATTAAGGGCATATTTCTCTATGGCTTCGATACTTCCTTCGTCGAACACTCCTACACTGGTCTGACTTTTCAACTGTAAGTTCTTAACGGTAATTCGATACCGACCTTCCTTGAATTGAATTATAAAACTACCCATCATATTTGAGGCCATGAGGTACATGCTAGCAAAACCTTGAAAGTTAATTGGAGCATTAGTGAACTTTCCAATAATTGTATCTTCAAGCAATTCCAGGTTAGAGAATTTTCCTGAGAATTTAAGCCGTTTAAGTAATGATTCAGAATTACCCTCATATTCTTTGACTGTCCTCCAAACGACCTGACCATTGTCCGCTTCAATTTGAGCAAACGCCATTGTATTGGCCAAAATTAAAAATATAATTACTTTCATTATGTCACCCTTTAATTAGACTTTGATCGTTGATAATTATCAATTAATGCTTCAGACACGATTTGGGCCTTTTCATCACTTATGCCAGCAAAAGTAATTTTTTTTGTGCTTGTAAATTCTTTTACAGCTTACCAACATCCTCAGCGTTCAGAAAACCATTCTCTCTTAAGTTACCCAATATATCGCTATATCTATGCGACCTAAAACCCTCTTCTAACATGTCCTATATTTAAACTTCAAATAGAATATTACTTAGGAAAAACTTTATAAATATCATTGCGTTTCAGAAACCTTGCCAATTCGACACAATCGGTTTCTTTATAGAGTCCTAATCTATAATCGCCCATTCTTATTCGGTAAGCAATGGAGTAGCCCCTCATTTTTTTTACGCCAGTTATTTCTTCTAAACTTTTGGCAGCTTCAATTTCAAGAATCAATTTCTTTATTCTTGATTTTAACCCCTTGTCCTTGACTTTCTTAATGTCACTAAGAAAACTCTTTAGGAATATAACTTTCATTCGTCTAAGGCATTCATAACATCTTCTCTACTTACTGTTTCAGTCCTATCTACTTGTTGCATTAGTAGGAGAAGTCCTAAATCTTCTTTTTCTTCATCCGAAAGAGCATTCAAGCGTTCTTTCTCCTTTTGTTCCACGAAAAATGATACTGCTTTTTCCATTAGAGCCTTTACGCTCATATTCTCAAATGCCGATAAGATTTTAAGTTTAGTCAAAATTGTTTCGTCTATGTCTATGTTTTTTTTCATGATCAACATTTTATAATACAAATATACAATAAATATACTATGTATACAATATACACTTTCCTTACTTTGGAATAGTCCGTGATTTTGACACTTCTTAAATGATTAGCAAATGTATCCTTCAAGTGAACTTTGGTAAATCATTCTAGATGTCTAAGATAGGCATCGGGATTATTTAAAAATGACCTTGTTATTGAATAATGATCAGTATCCTCAAAATCAACTTTTTTCATACCATTATCAGAAATTTGGTAAATTGTCGCCCCTGGATAGGCCATTAGCATAGGGGAATGAGTGGCTACAATGAACTGTGATATGTTGTGCCCAAGATGTTCCTTGATGAAGTATAGCAACGAAAGCTGCTTGGACGGGGACAGTGCAGCTTCAGGTTCGTCCAATAAATATATTCCTCGTTGATTGATTTTATCGTTCATTATTTTGAAGTAGGCCTCTCCATGAGAGAAACCTTGCAGATCTTGACCATAGTTCTTGTACATATTGTGTATCTGATAGTTCGAATTATCGCGCATTGATCTAAGAACATGGTCTGGGACATCTCCTTTAATATCTTCGAAAAAGGTAGAAAGTCTGTTATCTTCATTTTGTATGCCGTTCAATAAATTTCCAAAATCCTCCGCCCTCAAAAAGAATCCGCGCGGTCTATCTATCGCCCACTCAATAGATAAGTATTCCATTAATATTCTAGCAGCTTCGAAGCCCCTCTTACTATAAGAAGAACCGTCCATGTTCGGTAGTTGAAGTCTAAATGCAATTGTCTCCAATAGAGTCGATTTACCTGTTCCATTATCTCCTATAATAAAAGTGATCGGATTCGAAAAATCCAATCCCTTGGCATATTTAACCGCAGATATATCAAAAGGAAACGGTTGTTCCCGGGGACAATCAATACTTACTTTGGATATATAAGACACTTTTCAGATTAATTTACAATTTGGTTAATCCTTTATTTAAACTTTGATTTGATCATACCAGTATCTACTCCCTCAGCTCTTAGACGAACTTCTAGTTCGTTATGGTCAAAATCATGTAAATCTTTGCCCACTAACATATGGATTGAATGTCCTTTCGACACATAAACCTCAATTAGTTCGACCAACAAGGCTTTTTTATATTTTGAATCTTTTATTACAGTCATTTGCCTTCCTTTATTTAGACTTTAAATAATCCAATCTCATTGCTGTTTCAATCTCGTTTGTTCTAGATTGACCGAATAAGTTAACCAAGTAAGTATCTCGACTAGATATCTCAGAAGTAATTATTTCATCATATTCTTCTTTGCTAATAAATCCTTTTTCAAATAACGGTTGAAACGTTTCCTTTAGTATAGGATTGATTTTATCTATTTCTTCTTTTTTCATCCTTTTATTAGATTGCCTTTCATTTTTCGATCTCGAACGCTTTTAGCCTCGGTATACGTAGTCTATCCGGTTCTTGCTGTTGAAAATCCTTCATTTCTTGTATGACCAGATTCATATCCTTTAAAAACTCGGCATCCGCCCCGTTTTCCTTTGCAACCTGATAATAGGCCTCCAAGGTCGGCACGGCAAAAAAATCGTGACCGGCAATAACGAACGCCGGGACATCATTTTTGATGCATTTTATCAATATGGCCTTTTGGTCTTTCATCGTTTATTTATTTGAACTTTTCTTCTTACTTATTCTAATTTTGATTGATACCTTTTTGGTGCAGTACTTTGGCTACTACGAGGTTCTTTTCCCAATTCTTTAATAAATAGTTTGAGACTTAACTTCCTCAAAATAATTCCCAAGTGATATTGAGGAGTTTTTACACATTTTAGTAGGTTTACCCCAAATATTAAAAATCGGGAAAATTTCGAATCATACACAACATATGGGTCTGTCCAAAAATGCAGCCTCATTTTATTCTTTAGTAACATAGGCCCTATTAATAGTAAAAACCCTGCTTAATGGCCGGGTTTTCAATACTTTTTTGTCTTTCAACATTAATCATCAATCAAGTCGATAATATCTTTCATTCTATTTCGCATGACTTGTGCCAAATCGTTGTTTCCATCTTCATCACTTGGTGATATCTCTATGGTTCCATCGTTGTTGTTGTCTGTGGCCTGACTAAGATCTATTCCGTCAACGGTATTGAACAATATAGAAAGGTTAAAATCTATTACAAGACTTTCGGTGTTACCAGCAATGGAAACATCCACGGTTGGATCCTCAAAATCTACCTCCACTTCGTCCATAAAGTTGTGCCAAAATACAAAGGGAACGTCATTGACCGTACCTCTAATAAGTACCGATTTACCAAACATTTCGCTGTTTTCATCATTATTTTTGTTGATCTTGAATTCCAGTTCCTCATAGTTCCCATTGGGAACCGTTACATTGAGGAAGCTGATCTGACCCGCCATAAGGTCCAGTGTAAAAGGCCCATCAAGCTCAATCTCATCTTCGAAATCAAAAGCACCATCATCGTCCCAATCTTCGTTCGACTCATTTTCCATTTCTAGTTCCTCTACATCCAGCTCCAGTTCAAATTCCACAAGATTGATCATAAAGTCTGTGACCTCTATACCTTCAGCCACACTCTTGGAAGAGGTAGCCTGTTTAGAAGACGATGTTGCCGTGGTGGTGCTTTTTGCGCTCAACGCTAGTTTTCCGAAATCCGAACCAGATTCATCCTTAGAGCATGAAATTAAGGTAAATACACTCAACACTGCGAGTCCGATAAGTTGATTTAATAGTTTCATAATTACAGATATTTAATATTTGAGGTTTATTGTTATGGAACAACCAAGCGAGGTTAGACCCTACTTTTATTCGATGAAATACACTTAGTTCCAAAAGAGTATAACGGGAATTTATAGTTTTAAGTATAAATCTGAATAGAAGTATGACTCTTATCTAATTGTCCTCTTTTTTGTTGCAAGACCAACCATAAATAATAGCTGTAGGAACTACGATTATAAGAGAAATAATGAGATGCAGGTTATTTAAAATTTAAATAGGTTTTATGCTGCATTCTTTAATTTGAATTTAAATTATATTTTATGTGCCGACATTGTGTCCTAACTTATAGGTAACATGAACTATTGTCAGATAGTAGTTTTGATCTGCTTTTCTCAGGCACATTTGAAGCCAGTAAAGCTTCATCCAAGGTGTCTTTGACATCTTCTGCTTTCATGGTGGAGCATAGTTTCCAGGTTACGATATAACGTCTGTACCCATTTAAAATAGTTGACAAGTAATACCAACCCCAGCCATATATCCTGAAATAGGTAAAGTCGGTTTGTAGCCTTACCCATAACAGCTATAAATGCTATTTCATTTAAGGAATTAAACATATTTGCACCAAATTCTTAGATTTTTACATTTATATTGCTTTCTAACTTTTAATTAGTACTTTTTTAGCCTAAATCAAAACACGATGTAATTAATTTGACTGTTTAGTATACGTTTACATTTATTAGCCCCTCAACTACCTAATTTGTTTCCTTTACAATAGTAGCTTTCAGGGAGCCAAGGTATTCGTCAATTTGTGGGTCATAGATTCCAAAGTAGGGAAAGGAACCTCAGTTTTTCAAAATCGCTTTCCTTTAGAATATTATAAACCCAAGATAGTTGAAAGTCAAGAATTAGATTAGCAAATGGGAATAATTAAAATGAAGTTAACTTTATGAATAAAAGAACACTTGGTAAAACCGGATTTAGTGTTAGCGAAGTGGGATTAGGGTGTTGGCAACTTGGAGCAGATTGGGGCCATCCTTTAACAAAGGACTCTGCGTTTTCAATTTTAAAAGAAGCCGTAGACAATGGTGTGAATTTTTTTGACACGGCCGACGTCTATGGTAATGGCAAAAGCGAAGAAATCATTGGGGAGTTTATTAAAGATAAACGTGCTACCTTAAAGATTGCGACCAAATTCGGAAGAGATAGTGAAATCTTTCCAAATAACTACACGGAAGCAGCCGTTCGTAATTCAGTCAAGGCCTCCATTAATCGACTTGGATTGGAGTCACTTGATCTATTGCAACTCCACTGTATTCCAATCAATATCCTCAAGAAGGGAGAAATCTTCAACTGGCTTCGGACCTTAAAAGACGAAGGTCTAATCAAGAATTTTGGAGCCAGTGTTGAAACTGTGGAAGAAGGCCTAATTTGTTTTGAACAAGAAGGACTTCTTTCTTTACAAGTAATCCTAAATATTTTTAGACAAAAACCTATTGCAGAATTATTGCCAAAAGCAAAAAATTTAGGTGTAGGCATTATTGTAAGGTTGCCATTGGCAAGTGGTTTATTAACCGGGAAATTCACAAAAGAGACTCAATTTCCCGATAATGACCATAGGTGTTACAATCAGAATGGGGAATCCTTTAATGTTGGTGAGACTTTTGCGGGCCTACCCTTCGAAAAAGGTGTTGAACTGACCAACCTGATCGAGAACAACATTTTACCAAAAGACATGACCATGGTACAATTGGCATTAAGGTGGATTTTGGATCATGAGGCGGTAAGCTGTATTATCCCTGGTGCAAGTTCCCCTTCACAAGTCAGATCCAATGTTGAGGCGTCATATTTAGGAGCTTTGCCACCCCATATTCATAAAGCACTATCGGAATTTTACACGAATGAAATTCACCAAAATATACGTGGAAATTATTAAAATAAACTTTAAGGCCTTACCTACCCAAATGCAGTTTGACCCCTACGATCCAAAGAGGCATAATAATGGTGAATAAGCTATAAAAGAATTTAAAATTACTGACGCCATCTATTTAGCGGTAAAGTCCGGTAAAATAGTTAACTTATTAACTTATAATTGATTAGGTAATTAGAAAAATAAAGCACTAAAAATCAAATTACAATATGAAAACAAGAAAATTAATGTACGCTGCACTGGCAGCAATCCTCTTGTCAATGACAAGCTTTGGTTACGATTCAGGAATGCCAATAAATAAAGGCGAAAAAGAACTTTACGAAATCCGTACTTATGAAATTAAATTTGGGGGAGATCAACAAATTCTAATAGACTATTTGAAGAACGTGCTACAACCAACCTTAAAGCGTATTGGCGTAAACCATTTTATGCTCTTCAATGAACTGGGAGATTCCAACCCGACTAAAATTTGGGCAATCATTAGTTATCCCAATAGCCAAATATATATCGACTCCCAAAACTTGGACGTGGACCCTCTATATAATAAAGAGGCAGCAAGCTATAATGCCATTTCTCAAGATGATAGTGTTTATAACAGGTTTACTTCCTCCTTATTGCTTGCATTTGATGGTATGCCCAATATGTTGGACCCCATTATTGGAGCCTCATTGTTTGAATTAAGGACGTATGAGGGGTATAGTGAAGATGCCGTAAGACGTAAAATAGACATGTTCAACATTGAGGAAATAGACCTTTTTTTAAAAACAAACCTACATCCTGTATTTTTTGGAGAAATGATTATAGGACCACATAGACCCTGTCTAACCTATATGCTGAACTTTAAGGATATGAATGAACATGATGCCAGCTGGAAAGCTTTTGTCAACCATCCGGAGTGGAAGGTTATGAGTGCAAAAAAAGAATATGCCAATTCTGTATCGAACATACGAAAGGTGTTTTTGAAACCTTTGTAAACAATTATTGTCTGAAGAACCATAATAATTAAGGATTTTTTTTACAGCTCAGGTACATATGAAGAGGGAGGCTGAAGAAAAGGTGAAGTAAAATCCTTTACACCAAATAAATTAGAATAGGGAGAATCCCTTACATTATATAAGATTTACAGGACATTAAAAAATAATATATAACCATTTTTACAGCTGTATGTATTATTCATTAACCAAATTTCACATATGATGACCAAGATCAAAACTCATCGATACACCAAGGTCCTAAATCTGCTTTTAGGATCGGTACTACTTATTTTCTCTGCCTGTAGGCTGGAAAACAAAGAGACTGATACTTTATCTAATCTGCAAATAAGCCCAAATAATGCCGGTCTTTCCGTACCAGAGGGTTTCGGGGTGATAAAAGTAGCCGATTCGCTCGGGAAACCACGCCATATCGCGGTCACCACTAAAGGTGGAATCTATATAAAGTTAAGGCAGGCAATTGATGGAAAGGGGGTCCTATTCCTCGAGGACGATGATAATGATGGAATCGCGGATACTATAGAGGGTTTTGGCGATTATGGCGGTACCGGGATTTACCTTGACAGGGACTATTTGTACGCCTCCTCTGACGAGGAAATTTTTAGATATAAAATGGATGGGGACAAAAAGGTGGTGAATGCATCGGCCCCCGACACCATTGTAACGCAATTGATCGACCGCAGACAGCACGCATCAAAATCGATAACCTTAGACCAAAAAGGTAATATTTATGTGAATATCGGTGCCTATTCAAATGCCTGCCAAGAAAAGGACAGGACTGTAGGTTCCCCAGGTATTATACCCTGTACCATTCTTGATTCTGCTGGTGGCATCTGGCGTTTCAGGGCAGATAAACTCAAACAATCCTATGGAGATGGCGCAAGGTTTGCCACGGGCCTTCGGAATGTGGTCGGCCTGGACTGGAACAAAGAGATTGACCAATTGTTTGTGACCCAGCACGGAAGGGACATGTTGCATACACTCTATCCCGACCTATACGACCAGAAAACCTCGGCCATACTTCCTGCAGAGACCCTGTATAGGATTAATGAAGGAGATGATGCAGGATGGCCTTATATATATTATGACCAGGTGCAGAAAAAGAAGATATTGGCACCCGAATATGGAGGGGACGGCAAAAAGATCGGAGGGGAAAACGCATTAGACCCCGTAGCCGCCTTTCCAGGACATCTAGCCCCCAATGCCCTGCTTTTTTACACTGGGGACATGTTCCCTGAAAAATATAAAAATGGGGCCTTTATAGCATTCCATGGTTCTTGGAACAGAGCCCCTGAAAGACAAGCTGGTTATTTAGTGGCATTCGTCCCTTTTAAAAATGGAATGCCAAGTGGTGACTGGGAAGTGTTTGCCGATGGATTTGCCGGTCCAGGGGACATCCTCTCCCCTAGCGATGCAGAACACAGACCCACCGGTTTAGCACAAGGCCCCGATGGATCCCTATATGTTTCCGATGATTCGGGGGGAACCTTGTATAGAATAGTCCATATCAAGAAATAAACCGTTATGCAAATCTATAATCGGTGTAGGGAGGTACTGAAAAAACTATTTTTAACCATTTTGTCCATATTTGTTCTCAGCAGCTGCACTAGCCGCTCCAAGAAAGAGACAGAGAAAGATCCAGGAACAATGACACAGACCGGTTCCGGTTCAAGGTTATCTGCGGAGCCTATAAGAACTACTGTTCCCGACTATATGGAAGAAGGAAAAAAGATATTCCTTAAAAATTGCCTGGTCTGTCACCAATCTACCGGGGAAGGGGTTCCTGGTCTGAATCCCCCTTTGACCAATACGTTATATGTCTTGGGCGACAAAGGTAAGTTGTTAGATATCCTGATCAATGGCTCTGACGTCGGGCTGGTCGTCAAAGGATCGACTTACTCCAATGCAATGCCATCATTTGGCCCACTGAACGATACAGCAATTTCGAAAGTGGCATCCTATATTAGAAATAGCTTTGGAAATTCAGCCGAACCCATAACTGTAGAAGATGTTGTGGCCTTTCGATTAAATACTAATAAATAAAAAATATGGAATATAGAAAATTAGGGAGTACGGACCTTGAGGTCTCGAGCATTACATTCGGTGCCTGGGCCGCCGGAGGATGGATGTGGGGCGGTAGCGATACGAACGATGCTATTCAGGCAATCAGAAGCGCATATGACCAAGGGGTAACCTCTATCGACACCGCACCTGTGTATGGGCAGGGTGCCAGCGAAGAGATTGTTGGGGAGGCGATAAAGGATCTTCCCCGAGACAAGGTGCAAATCCTGACCAAATTCGGACTGCGGTGGGACATTGCAAATGGTGATTTTCATTTTCACAGCAAGGACAACCTGGGCAATGATATAGATATCTATAAATACGCCAGTAAAAAAAGTATAATAAAGGAAGTAGAGGATTCCCTTAAAAGGTTAAGAACAGATTATATAGACCTGTACCAAATACATTGGCCCGACACCTCCACCCGAATCCAAGAGACCTTTGAGGCCGTCGCCCAATTAATTGAGGATGGAAAAGTACGCTTTGCAGGGGTGTGCAACTACAATATTGATCAGATGAAGGAAGCTGAAAAATATGTAAACCTTGCCTCCAATCAACTGCCCTTCAGTATGGTCAACAAAGGCATTGAAAATGAAATTGTACCCTATTGCATAAAGAACAATAAATCAATACTTGCCTATAGCCCTTTGGAAAGAGGGCTTTTGACAGGAAAAATGAGACCGGGGCAATCCTTCGATCAAGGTGACCATAGGGCAAACAACCCGTTTTTTTCCCAACAGAGCATTGTAAAAACAAATGCTTTTCTTGAAAAAATTAGGCCAATTGCCAATGACAAAGGAGCTACCTTGGCCCAACTGGTCCTAAAATGGACCTTGGAAAGGCCAGGGATCACTATTGCACTGGTGGGGGCTCGAAATGAAACCCAATCCATACAAAATGCAGTGGCCACAACATTTGATCTGAGTCCCGATGAACTTTATTTTATCAACCTCGAACTTGAAAAAATATAATAACCGTATTGTTCTTTTCTACAACATTATGACATTAATTAGTCGAGCTTTAGGAATAATATAATCGATTGATTGTCAATATTTTGTACTATACACTCCATTGGAATCGCTTGTACAAATGACAAGTTTTTCGTAACTTCTGGTATAAAACCTTGTCAAATGCGTTCAAAAAAGAAGCCTGCCGGACAACTCAATTTTCTTGCCCCGACCCTTAAGGAGCAGCTCAATCCCAAGAACGAACTCTATCTTCTTGCCGATGTTGTCGATTGGCATTATTTCGAAAAGGAATTCGCCCCATTGTATTCCGACAAGGGCCGTCCCGCCCATCCGATAAGGTTGATGGCCTCCCTGTTGATCCTGAAGGCCGTTTACGATCTTTGAGATGAGATGCTAGTGGAACGGCACTGGGAGATGAACGTCTATTTCCAATACTTCGGCGGAATGGTTCTCCAACAGTGGGGCTCGCCCTGTGCGGCGAGTGACCTGGTACATTTCAGACAACGTATAGGGGAAAAGGGGGTGGAGAGGATATTCAAACATTCCATAGACAGGCACGGGAAGGACGGCCAGGACCCGAACGTAAGTATCGATACCACGGCACAGGAGAAGAACATTACCTATCCCACGGATACCAAGCTGCACAAAAAGATCATCGACAAATGTGTAAAGATTGGCATAGTCCCGCGCAGGAGCTACAAGCGAACCTCGAAGCAATTGGTCAGGGACACCCATAACGGCACGCATCCCAAGCGCAGGAAAAAGGCCAGTGCGGCCAAACGAAAGATCAAGACCATAGCTGGGCGTTTGGTAAGGGAGCTGGAGCGTAAGTTGCCAAATGGTTCCTGTGCCACGGAATTGGAAATCTTTAAAAAAGTACTTGCCTAAGACAGGAACAGGAAGGGGAAAATCTACAGTCTGCACGAACCGGAAGTGTATTGTATGAGCAAGGGCAAGGCACATAAAAAATATGAATACGGCAACAGGGCCTCTGTGGTTCTTACCCAAAAGACGGGTATAATCGTAGGGGCCATGACCTTCAAGACCAATGTTTACGATGGCCACACCTTGGAAGATGTACTGGCCCAGACCCGGGAACTTACCGGGAAAACGCCCAAGACCGCCAGCGTGGACAGGGGATATAAGGGAAATCGGACCGTAGAGGAGACACATATCAACATTCCCAAACCCCGTTGAAAAGGGACAATGCCTACCAAAAACGGAAAAAAGAGGAAACACTTTAGAAGAAGGGCGGCAATAGAACCGGTCATCGGGCATCTAAAATCAGATCACCGGGCGGCAATGAACTTCCTCAAGGGGCAAATGGGAGACAGTATCAACTTTATGATGGCAGCGGCAGGGTTCAACTTCAAAAAATTGATGGTAAAACTCAAGGAAAAGGTTCTTTGGCTATATTCGTACCCCAAGAATATGTTAGATCTAAACCTATCCAGGAATCCAATGGCATTTAGGTATATCAAATTGGTCATAATCTCCTTTTTTAAGGGTCAACTAATTAAGGTGGTGGGGGTTTCTAAAGAATATTTGGAGCAATAAAAAATCGTATTCGTGAAAAACTCAATAAAACGGTTGTTTAAATGTACTCCAAGTGCCATTATAAGGTAATTGTCTAAACTATTAAGAAGAACGACGAATAGAACAAGAAGCCAATATTTTGTAAAGGCATTTTAATCATTCCATAAAACGGAGCGTTTTATGGAATACTATTATTCTAAGAAGGATTTCGTTCTATTCAAGAATTTTTATTGCCTGTTCCATTTCAAACCTAATACGAGGATGGTAGGTCAAAAAAATGTCTACTTGTTATACTGCCAATAAAATGGCTACGTAATGACAGACAGCGGCTGCCAGCACAAAAAAATGCCAGACAGCATGGTTGTAAGGATATTTTTTCCATAGATAAAAGACAACGCCAAAAAGGTAAAGTACGCCTCCAATAATGATCATGGTCAATATCCCAGTGGGAATACTTTCAAAGAAAGTCCGTCCGCCCACTATCATAATGCATCCCATTGCTATGTAAACAAGCGTCGAAATAATATTCCATTTACCGGTAAAAAAAATCTTAAAAACAATTCCCAATGCAGTCAGGCCCCACAATACCGATAGCAACGAAATGCCAAAAGCATTATTCATATAAATCAATAAAAATGGAGTGTAGGTGCCGGATATCAGGAAATAAATACTGATGTGGTCAAGGATTTGAAATACGTGCTTTGCTCGAGCATGTTGAAATCCGTGGTAGAGCGTGGAAAAAGTAAAAAGTTGTAAAAAACAAAATCCATATATAGCTGCGGCGATAACACCTGGTGTATTATCACTTTTTATTGCAAAGGCTATTAGAACGGGAATACCCACGATGCCAAAAATAATTCCAAAACCATGTACGATACTGTTTACGAGTTCTTGCTGAATTTGTGTATTGGGTTCTGGAGCTTGCATAAAAATGAATTGAGGCGGTGTATTGCCAACTGACAACTTTTGCTAAGTTACCAAAATCAGTGCAGCTTTTTTAATTCCATTGGCCGTACTGCTCACAATTTCACTTCAAACTATAATCGCGCAAATATATGGTATAGTAAATCCCACCTTTTATAATACAAAAAAGCCCTCAACTTGAACTGAAAGCTTTTGCATTCTATGTATTTCGTCAAATAAAACTCATTTTTTGCTGACACTAAACAACAAATTGGACTGGTACCCTTTTTATTGTATGAATGTCACACGGCATTTAGTTCGTAAGTTTGATATTGATCGCGATATTTCCGTTAGTCCCGAGAAAATCTTTCATTTTCAATGGCGGCATCCATCTTCCTCCATATCCAAGCCAAGTATTTTTTTCTTGGTCTGTTCTCTCCATTCCAATAGCCGGCTGTAGTATATCCATTTTGGCAGTTTTATTGAAAAATTTATTTTCTTCGATGTTTAGCCTATCCACTACAATAAAAAATCCATTTTTAGGGAAAAGAATTTTTTCCTTACTTAAGTCAAGAACTATTTCATCAATTCCTTTTTTTGATTCCAGAATAATGTTCTCTGTCAATCCATATTCAGAAGGTTCACCGCCTGGATTAACCTTTAATAAGCGAATACGAAAAATCACATTTTCATTTTTTGCGTTAAACGTAATCAAGCCTATTTGGCTCACAAAGCGAGTATTTTCATATATAGTCCTGTATTTGTAGAACCTTGCAAGGGAGTAAAAACCATTATTGTACCAAACTCTATTTTTTTTGATTTTCTGATAAGATTCGATTAAATATTCGGTCGAATTCTTCATAGGGAATACAACAACTTCATCAAGTTCATTGATTTTCGGTTGTAGTACTGCATTAATATCCTTCTCGGCTAGAAATTCAATTGTATTGTAACCTAAGCTGGAAATATGGATTGTATCCCCAATTTTTACATTTTCTATAGAGAACTTTCCATCTTCTCCTGTAGTAGCTCCAACTAAAGTGTTTTTGATCCAAACATTTACATAAGGGATTGGTTTTCCATCCACCTTATCCTTAACAATTCCAGTTATTTGTCCAAACGTCCATTGTGAGATGAGGATGATTAAACTAGTTATAATGTTTTTCATGCCGTATGATATTTACTAATTGACAACTTAATCAGACCTCTTTTCTAAATAGTTTATGCCCAAAAAACAAAATTGCCAGTGACATTACAAGACAAGGGATCATAAAAGTTTCAAGACCTCTGATTATACCCAAAACTAAAATCATTGTGAGGTAGGATATAAAACCTGTTCCAAATTTCAGCATTCTTTCCAAACCATTCATTTTAAGTGTCATGTTGACAATGAAAATAGGTATGAAGAAACTCAAAAGAAATGCCCCCACCCGACTATTAAAATTTGAGCCAGAAGCGGAGCTCAAATATCCAATTATTGTGGCCAACAATAAATTCAGGGCCAGAAGGAATATTCCGTTGACAACTGTAGTTGCAATACTATTTTTGGCTTCACCAGCATTGTTTCTTAGTAATTCCTGTGTGTTAATTTGAAGAACCTCGCAAATCAAGTTCAAGGTTTTTCCCCTCGGTTCATTTTCATTATTTTCTATTCGCTGAATTGTCCCCAAATTAACGTTGGATAGCTCTGCCAATTCTTCTTGAGTAATCCCTTTTGTTTTTCTTGCTTCGCTTATTTTCCCCCCTATAAAGTCCATTTAGCCATATTTTTAAATTCACTTTAAAAGTAAACACTTTATAAAAATTTGATAGCGACTATCCTATGACATTTTTACGACAATTAAAAAATTAAGAAATGTCACAAATGTTAGTCCGGTTTCAAAGGGTTCTTCTTTTTATTAAATTATGATTAATGTCTTATTCCTGTGTTTGGTACCCCGTTACTATTATTTCATAGCTAAAATCAATGCAAATAATTAAATTAATAAGTTAAAGTAAATGTCAAATAAAACTTCATGATAAGTAATTTCGGTCGTTTCTAAAAAGTTCATTAGCATGGTTGAATAAGTTAAACCCACCCATAATTGAACTTTCCAAATACCCCAATTAGTTTACTTATAAGGGTCGAATAAGCAAACATGTTACGAATAGAGTAGTTTAAGGAATTATCTACAAAAGCTAGATTCAATTTATAAATTTATGCAGGCAGCTACTGTTTATTGCTGATTTCGGTTTATTGTAAATGAACAATTGAAAAAGTTTGAAAAGTCGTTAACCTTTGCTTACTATTCTTTTGGTAATTTAAGCCCCTTACACACCTCATTTAACAATTCACTAGGCTCTACATCGATTGCCAAAGCGATCAAATAAAGTTCATCCACGCGAAGTTTGGTAGATTCATTAGAACTTAATTGGGAAAGCCTAGCCTGACTAATACCTGTCCGTCTTGAGACCATGGCTCGATTTACCGATTTCTTGGTTAAAAACAATCCTAATGGAGTCATATATCTTTTGAAATTGATTACATAAATATACTTTTCTTAATGAACACTTTAGAATTTCTATAATTTTGTTTGGATTTTTAATAGATTATCTATAGATTTGATTAGAAATTCTAAAGAATTATTAATAAATCTAACACATTCTACATTATGGGCCATGTAAGGAGTGAATCAGGACAAAACATAAATGATACACAATACGAAAATTACTTTGAAAATCAAGAACCATTTAAAGGATCCCATTTTGTTAAAGAGGGTACTTCTCAAGAGGAAAGAGCGGGATTGGAGGAAATAAACTTCCTGGATAAAATAAGGGAATTAACCATGGAACATTTCCATACTTTAAAACGCTACCCCTCCAAAAAAGAACTCTATACCGTTAATCTTATAACAGAGGGTTACCTGGAAACTTCCTTTATGATTTCCAATTTGTTAAAGGTATGCATCACAGCATTGGATGCTGAACGCACCCCAAATAGAATTGTCCCGGAACCCGACCAGAACATTAAGGAAGTTCTTGATATGTACTTAATATGATACCCTATGAAGAAATGGAATTCCTTGATAAGTTAAGGCATTTACTACAGGATCAGGAGAAACATGTTTAACAGTTAAAATATTGGGTATGAAAACAAACAAGAAAACTAAAGGCCCTAAACGATATTCATAAACTGCACCAAAATCTTATGGGCCTTTTGAAGCAGCAAGCAGATAGTCCAACAAGGTGCTACCAGATCTCCCTTGAAGTCAGTAGTAACAACGAATTATTGCTGAACATTGGCAGCCTACTCGAGGTATGTGTGTTTGCATTGGACGGCAACGGAATGCTCTTGTCTCCAAACAATCAAAATATAGCCAAACACGACAGCGTGTGCAGGGTATTGGAATTGGTCCTAAATATGCTACCCCATAGTCAAATGGATTTTATGGACTATGTGACAGAAAAGCTGAACGGTTTGGAAAATGCCAAAACATAATCATCTGAATAATCGAGAACTATGAACCCTAACGAAGAAAAATTGATCAATAGTTTAAGGTACCATGCCTTGGACCATCACCCTACCCTAAAGCCCCACTCCTTCTTTAAAAACAAGTTTGAGGTCAGTCTCTTTTACGTGGACAATCATGTAGACTTAGTATTAACAGTT
This sequence comes from Arenibacter algicola, assembly GCF_000733925.1. Classification (NCBI taxonomy): domain Bacteria; kingdom Pseudomonadati; phylum Bacteroidota; class Flavobacteriia; order Flavobacteriales; family Flavobacteriaceae; genus Arenibacter; species Arenibacter algicola. The sequence continues at coordinate 1,073,860 of NZ_JPOO01000001.1, read as the reverse complement.
CGCGCCCTACTTTACTTGGCCATGAAGGCAATTGACCCTGAAATATCTGATGATATAAATGACAGGTACGAAAAGGAATATATTCGTCAGTCACTGACCATTGCCAATAGGTTATTGCCGCAAGGCGAAGAGGCGCTCCTAGACGAGCTTAACCTTTATTATAGGGAAGAGAAATTGAGGGAAGGATTGACATAAGCTCAAAGTACCAATACACCACAAATATTTAGGCTTTGCCGCAAATAATTACTGTTTTATGTTGGTTTACGGCCCATTTGCCGCAAATGCAATAACTTCAAGACGTGCCTTCGTTTCTATAGACATATATAAACCGTTCAGCTGCACAGAAATCCAGGACTTAACCATAATCTTAAGGGAGTGCAAAGCTAAAAGTCCAAACAGTATCATGAAAACTATCCGTAATCTTTAGAATATTTTATTACGCAGATTATTTGGGTCATATTATATAAATGATTATAAGCATTAGAAGACAATTTGACCCAAATGACTAAAATTTATTGGTCTTTTCATAGTCAGGTCCTTTAAGATTACAATACATTAATAGGATATAATTTACAGTAAAAACTTCAATGATTATAGGGGTTTCGAGCGGATTTACATTAAGAATAGGACAGTGTCCCAAACTTGACATGTAAATATAGTTCTAAAATTCAGCACTTTATAAACCGTAACACCGCCTTGGCGTGTTACCCTCTTGCTATACGTATTTCACTCACCAAGGTTCGTTTCATAACGTATACGTCCAAAGGTACAACCTATATTTCATAATAGATCAATAACCAAAACTATCATATTTTTCCCCTGGCTTCCCCAACTAATATTTTACTTTTCGATACCCCCTCCTACTCGATTTAGGCTTATAGAGGATTTATAAAAGGAGCGAGGAACGAGCCCGGTTATGCAATCCGATTAAGACGAAATCAGACAACTTTGGTATCGGAAAAAGGAGAATATAGGCTACATTTTTAAGCAAAAACCATTTGATGTTATTTGATTAAATTTGATATACCACCAACAACATAACCAAATCTGGGACAACTACTGGACAAGCGGTGAACAAGCGGTGAACAAGTCCTGGTATCAAAATATAAACTATATTAAACATTAATAAACATAATAAAACCTATAGAGGGGACACTTTAAAAAAACGCCCAGATCTAATATTTGATTCCATTATTTCCAATTTTCAGACATAGTCTTATTTGGAATTTTAAGCATGATTCTAGCGCTTTTCTCCTTTGGGAAATAGCAGAGTTCATCTCATCCATATTTGAGTCGTTAGAAGCTTTTAAAATTCATATTTACCTGATTAACAACACGTTAAAACCAAATGATATCATTTGCTATCAATTGGTGTTTTCAATATTTCTGTCATAAATAAGCTATTGAAAAGAAAAAAATATCACTCGAAAACTAAAGCGGACTTAAGGCGTTTTCCTTTTCAAAACGGCTTGTGTCCAAGATTTTTTTACGATGCGCTTTGACCGGAATAAAATGGAGGGCAATGGGCGGAGGTTATACTTAATCTCAGTTTATGATTTGTGAATCAGTCTCTTGTAAAATATATACCAATTCATAGAATCTATACATAAGCCTTCCCTTTGTAAAGAAAAATCCATTCTATATACATAATAAACTTTCTCTGTATAGAAAACTTAAAAAACTATACATAATGACCCAAGAGAAAGGTTTTGATTTAGCTGAGTTGCCATTGCCATTTGCTTTGTCATAAAAACTAAAGCGGACTTAAGCCGTTTTCTTTTTCAAATACGGATTGAGTCCAAGACTTTTTTAAGATGCGCTTTGGCCGGAATGCAATGAAGGGTAATGTACATGGTTTGTCTCTGTGCATAGAAATATTCAAATCCTTTACATATCATCATCCTTCCGTAAAGGAAATTGAAAAATTTTAAATATAGCGTTTATTATATAAAAAGAATGTATTTTTATTTATATAACTATTTTGTTATATAACATTTTTGTTATATATTTGTTATATGAAATCGAGTGCTCTTATACGGATGGTAGAAAAAGATGGCTGGTACATCGTAAGAACTAAAGGTAGCCATCACCATTTTAAGCATCCAAAGAAGAAAGGTCTCGTAACCATACCGCATCCCAAAAAGGATATTCCTATGGGAACGGTCAAATCAATATTAAGGCAAGCGGGGCTTTTATAGCCACAAATGTTTCCTATAAGGGATAAGATTAGTAAAAATCATAACATAAAGGTAATGAGCAAGAGAAAAGTAATTAAAGTATTTGTAGAGAAGGCAGAAGACGGTACGTATTGGGGAACTACACAAAATATCCCTGGCGTAGTAACCGCTTATGGAAATTCATTGAAAGAATTAAAAGACAACTTAAAAGTTGCTTTTGACGACTATATTGAAGTAGCTGAAGAAGAAAAAGAAGATTGGGTAAGGGATGTGAAAAAAATAACCGATTGGGATTATCAGATGGATTTACAAGCCTTCTTTTATCTGATTCCGGAGGTTAAGATTTCAGCTATTGGAAAAAAAGCAAAAATCAATGAATCTCTAATGCGTCAGTATGTTACTGGTAAAGCTGCCGCTTCTGAGGGAAGGGTAAAACTTATTGAAAAAGCTATTCATGAATTGGGTAGGGAGTTACAATCTGTTTCCTTCTAAAATTACAATTATGGAAGTCAAGGTTATAAAATCCGAAGAACAATACAAAGCATATCTAAATCGTATGAATGAAATTTTGCATGCAGACGAAGGTATACCTGAAGGCGAGGAGCTGGACGTATTGGCACTTGTAGTGGAAAAATATGAAGATGAGCATTATCCGATCGAAGCTCCCAACCCGATAGAGGCCATACGCTTCATGATGGATCAAATGGGTTTGGATGATAATGATCTAGGCAAAATTTTAAACAGTAGAAGTAGGGCTTCGGAAATACTTAACAAAAAGAGAAAATTGAGTATTTCTCATATCCGTAAACTTACCGAATACCTTAAAATTCCTGCGGATGTCTTGATCAAGGATTACGATCTTGCATCCTAACAAATATCTTTAGCATTCCATAGCTCAATTTATATAACGGCTATATATTCGAAGTTCTTTTTAATTTACTGTTATTTGAGCCTGTATAAGGTTTCAAAAAAACCTCTTCAAATTAAAAGTCACCTATTCGGTGAGCACAAAAAAGCTACTCTCTGAAAACGACTGTTTACAGGGCATTCCAACCGCAGGTTCTGGTCCCTCCGGCTCCACGATTAAGCGCAACTGGTTTGCGATTTACAACATTAAAAGCCCGACAAGTTTACTTGATCGGGCTTTGTTGTTTTAAAGCGCCTGGACTGCAAGGACAGCCAGTTGCATTTACGGGACGGGAACCATTAGGGAAAACCGAAGGTAATCCTCCGGCTCCACTTCTAAAACCACCTACGACTGGTTTTTTACTCATTATTTTATATATTAATTCTTTATCGGTATTCGTGAACCTCTTAACGTCGGTTTCGTTATGCCTCCGGGATTGGAAGGCCAGCGCGCCTTCATCAAAATATACACTTTAACTTTTTCCGTGAGCTGAACCGTTTCATTTTCATCAATCGGAAAACTAGAAATAATGGTATCTTCGGAACAACAATAAGCGAATATGTCGAACGTCAAATCTTGGTTACGAACCCTCATTGACCTTTTGGAAGTCTTTTTTAACAGCTCGCAACAAAGCAAACGAGGCAGAACCTGGCACCAGCATGTGGTGCCCTATGAGGAAGGTTGGGCCGTACGTCGCGAAGGCAACCAACGTATAACCAGTAAACATCGAAAACAGAGCACGGCCATACGCAAGGCCAAAAGTTTAGCCAAAAAATACAAGGCCGATGTAATTATTCATCGAGAGAGTGGCGGTATACGAGACCGGATAAGCTATGATGATTAAGAAATCAACTCAATCTAGGAAGCCTTTAGGGTTTTAAAAGAAAGACAATCGGGGTCGTACATAAAAGAAAATTTTTCCATACCCTTATTAAAATGTTTACAAAAAGTCGGTTGGCCATTTATATAAAATCATCAGCCAGTTCCCTGAAAATTTACATGATTTTTAAAATTCTTGACCCAAAATAACATATCCCCAATTCTCGAGTTTTTATTTGCCCTGAGGTTGAATTAAACAGTTGACTTTGTCTCTGGAACATTGAATTTTGTTCGATTCCTATTCAAAAAACATTGTATTAAATTCTTATATTCGATGCTTATAATTAGATTTTAAAGGAAAATCTATTACTACTTTCCTTATATCAAAACCTATAACGAACCTAAAACTAAAACATATTGAAACCGCTTTACACCTGCTATATCCTACTCCTGCTTATAATGACTTCCTGTCAACAAGGTGAAAATCAAAAACTGCCCAAAATTGCGATTGCCGGTCTAGGAATAGAAAGCAGCACCTTTTCACCTACCTTAACCCATGAAGAAGCCTTTCATGCCAAAGTAGGAGATTCTATATTCGCAAAATACCCATTTCTACAAGTCGATTCGTTAAATAGAACTAGGGCGCATTGGGTGCCTACCTTGGTGGGAAAATCATTACCAGGCGGGACGGTCACCCGAGAGGCTTACGAATCCCTGGTAACCAAAACTTTATACTTATTGAAGGAAAATGGGCCTTATGACGGACTATTTTTTGATATCCACGGTGCCATGAGTGTGGTTGGGTTAGATGACCCAGAAGGTGACCTAATAGAACGTATTAGGGAAGTAATCGGTACCGAGGTACTTATATCTACCTCCATGGACCTTCACGGAAACGTGTCCGAAAAATTGGCAAAACATACCGATCTGATAACCTGTTATAGAATGGCTCCCCACGAGGATGCCATCCAATCCAAAAAAAGGGCGGTCACCAATCTTCTGGATCGACTTGAAAATGGAACAGGCAAGCCCCAATACAAGGCCTGGATCCCAGTACCCATATTATTACCAGGTGAAAAAACCAGCACCCGAATTGAACCTGGCAAAAGTTTATATGCAAAAGTTCCTGATATAGCCAATGAAGAAGGTGTTATTGATGCCGCTATATGGATCGGATATGCCTGGGCAGATGAACCCCGCAACCATGCCGTGGTTATGGTTACAGGCGATGATAAGGAAAAAGTTGAAAAAGGGGCAGAAACATTGGCGCAAAGCTTTTGGGATGTTCGAAATCAATTTGATTTTGTTGCCCCAACTACAAGCTTGGAAGAAAGTTTAGAAATGGCACTGTCCAGCCAAAAACATCCATTTATGATCAGTGATATGGGAGACAACCCAACTGCTGGTGGTGCAGGTGACGTCACCTGGACGCTACAACAGCTATTGGCCAGACCGGAATTTAAATCGGACAAAGGCCCTTCCTTGATCTATGCTTCAATACCAGGCCCGGAATTTGTTGAAAAGGCCCTTGAAATAGGTGTCGGCGGAAAAATTAAGGCAACGGCAGGTGCTGCAGTGGATGACCGATTTGCCGGTCCCTTGGAACTGGAAGGAACCATAGAAGCAATCAAGTCGGGAGATGTGAACGCAGAAGTGGAGGTTGTGGTTAAAATTGGAAGTATACAGGTAATCGTTACCAAAAAAAGAAAGCCATACCATTATTTAAGCGACTTCACCAATTTAGGTTTACATCCTAAAGAAACGGATATTATTGTGGTCAAAATAGGTTACTTGGTCCCAGATCTATATGATATGCGAGGGGATTGGGTTATGGCATTGACCCCTGGTGGGGTTGACCAGGATCTAAACCGACTTGGTTACGAACGTATCAAGAGACCTATGTTTCCATTGGACAGTACTATGCCCCAACCGGATTTGAAAGCCCATTTTATTCAGGCTTCCAATGCAACCGAATAATTATAGATAACCTTATTAAAAAGGGTTATTACAGGTTACATTTAATATCCTCATTCGTTTATCATCTGAACCTAGTATGTTCCGATAACTAACAGTTTATCCAAATTACTACTTTATTAAACGCGGCAAAAAATCAATACAAACGCAATCGGTATTGGTAAAATCCAAACCCATTTCCTTAAGACATTCTTAACAATTAAGATTTTGTTAATACAGTAATACCGCTAAAAAAAGTATCTTAGGGAAAACCTAAATATAACCCTACCATTGCAGACTAAAAGCACTTTCCTAAGATTAAAAACGCAATTCAAACCATTAGGTGTTCAAAAAAACTTTGCATTTTGTTTTTTGATCTTCGTCTTGCTCTTCTTTGGCTGTTCCCCTAAATTTTCAAATGTAGCGTTACCTATAGATGACTTAAAGGAATTCTCTTATAGCGGCCCAAGTATCTTGGAAGACAAATGGTGGACCGCCTTCAACGATGAGCAACTTAATATTCTCATCGATTCCGCGTTACAGTCCAACTTGGACCTTGCCGCTACATGGCAGCAATTTTTGGCTTCAAGAGCCATAGTAGCACGTGAAGCCGGGGATAAATGGCCGCAAATTGCAGCTAGCGCACAATCGGCCATAAATTTACCTGAACCCGATTTTGTGGGTGGGGAAAATACTCAACTGGGCCTTTCCGCCAATTACGAACTGGATTTATGGGGCAGGATACGAAGTTCGGTACAGGCAGAAAAATTCAGGTCCGAAGCCAGTTTGTACGATTACCGAACTGCAGCTATATCCCTTTCTGCTGAAATTGCAACCACTTGGTACCAATTAATAGCGGCAAAAAAACAACTTCAAATTACAAAAGACCAAATATCTACAAACGAGGATATAATTAAACTTATAAGAACGAGGTTTGTTGGCGGTCAGATTAGGGCAGTGGACATTCTGAGACAGGCGCAGTTATTGGAAAGTACCAAAGAGCAGCAGATTATTTTTGAAACCAATGTAGCCCTTTTGGAAAATCAATTGGCGGTATTAATGGGCAAACAGCCTCAAATAAACGTTACTTTTGAAACCACCGATCTACCTACATTGCCAGAACTACCAGAGGCAGGTATGCCTCTGGAACTCATCAGGCGTAGACCGGACATACAACAATCCTACGCCGTATTATTAGCAGCCGATAGGGATATGGCGTCGGCAGTGCGCAGTAAATATCCTAGATTATCAGTAAGTGCCAGGGGACAACTGCGATCCAATAGTTTTCAAAATCTGTTTGACAATTGGGCCTATACCTTAGCCGGAAACATATTGGCTCCCTTATTCTATGGCGGACAGCTTAGTGCTGAAGTGGACAGGACCCAGGCCATTAAGCAACAACGACTTTTGGAATACGGACAGACCACTTTGGAGGCCTTTCAAGAGGTGGAAAATGGCTTGATTCAGGAAATAAAACAAAAGCAAAGGGTAGATAATATTGGCAGACAATTGGAATTGGCACAAAAAAGCAACAGGCAACTGCGGGTAGAATTCCTTAACGGATTTAGCCCCTACTTGGATGTACTTATAGGTTTGGATGCCGAACAACAACTCCGTAGGGATTACATAGTGTCCCAACGGCAATTAATCCTAATACGAATTGCACTGTACAGAGCATTGGCTGGCGGATTTGAAACCGAAAGAGAGATCGACAATCAATAGAAAATAAAATTTATGAGCAATAAAAAAATACTGTGGATATGTTTGGCAATACTCATTGCCGGGATTGCTATTACCACCCTTATATTTTCTACGGAACCGGAAGCAAAGACCGAAGGGGCAAGCATAGAAACTGCTATGTTAGTGGATGTGATTACCGTAAAAGTAGGTTCCTATGAACCCACCATATCAGCAACGGGCACAGTGCAACCGGTGGAGGATATTACCTTAAGTCCGTTGGTATCCGGACAGATAATAAATAGGGATCCAGCTTTTACGCCCGGGGGATTCGTAAAAAAGAATCAACCGCTGCTCCAAATAGACCCCTCGGATTATAGGAACACCCTAGAACTTAGAAAGAGCGAACTACTACAGTCCAAGACTACCTTGGATACCGAAATGGGCAGACAGCAAATAGCGGAACAAGATTTAATGCTAATAACCAACGATTCCCTTTTTAAAGACAATCCGCTATCCGCAGATGAGCGACAACTAATATTACGGCAGCCCCAGCTAAATGCCGTTAAGGCTACCATTGTAGGCGCCAAGGCCTCTGTGGACCAAGCGCAATTAAACTTGGAAAGAACTACTATTCGTGCTCCTTTTGATGCGCATATTCTTAGCCAGAACGTCACAGCTGGTTCCCAAGTTGGTCCAGGGGATGACTTAGGTAGGCTCGTTGGCACAGAGTATTACTGGGTTACAGCAACCGTACCGGTTTCCAAACTACAATGGCTGCACTTTCCCGAAAATGATAAAGACAGGGGTTCCGAAGTACTTATCAAGAATTCTACGGCCTGGCCCGAAGAGCAGTATCGGGAAGGTTATCTGGACAAAGAAATTGGTGCCTTGGACGGGCAGACCCGCCTGGCTAGGGTGCTGGTAAAAGTGGCAGATCCACTTGCTAAAAATACCGATTTAGAAGGGAAGCCCAAATTAATGATAGGCACCTTTGTTGAAGTGGATATTCAGGCCAATAAATTGGACAATGTAGTTCGCCTAAGTAGGGATTATATTAGAAGTATCGAAACGGTCTGGGTGATGAAAGAGGGCAAATTGGAAATTCGTGAGGTTGATATCGTTCTCACAGATAATGACTACGCCTACATCCGTAAGGGATTAGAAGAGGGAGAACAGATTGTTATCACAGATTTAAGTACCGTAAGCAATGGTATTGGATTAAGAACAAGGTCTGAAGGCTCCGAAAAAGAACCGACACAATAGATAGACCATGGACAAAAAGGAAAAGAAAGAAAATAAAACTCCTAGGAAAGAAGGTGCTATTGCCTATATGGCCAAAAACTCCATTGCCACCAACCTACTTATGTTAGTGCTTCTCGGCGGTGGAATATTTACCATGTTCAAAATACAAAAGGAGGTATTTCCGGAATTTCAGTTAGATTTTGTTGAAGTTTCAGTGGCCTATCCAGGTGCCTCCCCGGCAGAGGTGGAACAAGGTATTCTGCAACCCGTGGAGGAAGCCGTTAGGGCAGTTCAGGGAATCAAGGAAATTGCTTCCGAAGCCAATGAAGGCTCGGGACAGATTCTTATAGAACTTGTTGCGGGATCGGAACGCATGAAAGCCTTCCAAGATATTGATCAGGCCATCAATCGCATACGTACCTTTCCCGATGATATTGAACAGCCCATTGTAAGTCTACAATCCCGTCAACGGGATGTACTTCAAATTGGATTATATGGCAAGGCAGATATATGGACCTTGCGCCAATTGGCCGAACGCCTGCGCAATATCCTTCTCAGCAATCCCAAGATTACACAAGTGGAACTTGGAAATGTGCCCGATTATGAAACCCGGATCGAGATACCTCGCCACAACCTACAAAAATACAACCTGACCCTAGGTCAGGTAGCGGACATAATTCAACAAAGCAGTAATGACGTACCTGCCGGGGCTGTACAGACTCAAAGCGGAGAAATATTGCTTCGGATGCAGGAGCGGAAACAATGGGCCAAGGAATATGGAAATATTACTGTGATTTCCTCTGACTCTGGGGCCAAAGTAACCTTGGATGATATTGCCACAATAACCGATGGTTTTGAGGAAACCGGATTTCACGGACAATTCAATCAAGAAAACTATGTAGAACTTCGAATTTTCCGAATTGGGAACCAGTCTCCTCTGGAGATTGCCGATGCCGTTGAGGGTATCATGGAAGATTTCCAACTGCCGCCTGGAATCAAATATCGTACGGATAGCAATCGCGCTGCGGATTATAGGGAACGACTATCACTACTGACAGAAAATGGAATTCTCGCCATTATCATTGTGCTGATTATACTGACCCTATTTTTGGAGTATCGCCTAGCCTTCTGGGTAATGATGGGCATGACCGTTTCCTTTGTGGGCGGAATGATATTCCTACCACTCATCGGTATCAGCGTAAATATGATTTCCATGTTCGGATTTTTGGTAGTGCTTGGTATTGTAGTAGATGATGCCATTGTGGTGGGTGAAAATGTCTATGAATACCGTCAGAAGGGATTTAGCCCCATTAAGGCCGCCATTGCGGGGACCAAAGATGTTTCCTTGCCGGTAGTCTTTAGCATTGTAACAACCATTATAGCTTTTGTACCCCTCCTATTTATGCCCAGTGAAACGGGAAAATTCTGGCAGCCCTTACCTGCGGTTGTGATCGTTATTTTAGGGGTTTCACTACTTGAAGCGCTATTTATTTTACCATCCCATTTGGCTCAACTAAAAAAGGAAACAAATAAGAATAAATGGGTAAAAAAGCTGGAAGGCTGGCAGCGCACTTTTGCCAATGCATTTGACCGTTTTATAGAAAATAAATATCGCCCGCTATTGGACAAATGTTTACAATACAGATATATTACCCTAACTGCTGCCGTTGCACTATTGCTTATTGTGGGAGGCTATGGCTATAGTGGGCATATGGGACTGATCATGATGCCAGAAGTTGCGGCCGATGAAATAGAAGCTGGGGTTCGCTTACCGGTGGGCACAACCCCGGATCAGGCGGCCAAAGTAGCGCATGCTATCTCCAACTCCACCCAACGTATGTTCGAGGAACACAATCTTTATGAAGTAGCTGAAGGAATAAAAACCAATGTTCGTGGGCAGAATTTTATAGACGTTGAAATCGTGATGTTGCCACCAGACCAACGCGATATTACAGCTGCCGAGATCATTGCCCTATGGCGCGATAATATTGGAGACATTGAAGGGGTAGACCAAATTACCTTTGAGGCAGAAAGAGGCCCTGGTGGCGCAAGGCAGGCCATTAGCATAGACCTCAGCCATTCGGACATCAATGTGCTGGAAAAAGCTAGTGGTGCTTTTGTGGAAAGGATGAAAGCTTTTTCCAATACGCGTGATGTCACGGACAACTATAATAAGGGAAAAATGCAGTTCGACTTTAAGCTATTGCCACAAGGCAGAAGCCTTGGACTCACTTCGGACGAGGTAGGGCGCCAGGTGCGCGATGGTTTCTTTGGAGCTTTGGCAATGAGACAGCTGCGGGGAATGAACGAAATTGAAGTACGGGTAAAACTGCCGATTGAAGAACGTAAGGATATTCAAAACTTGGAAAATTTCTTGATCCGTACTCCAGGGGGGATAGAAGTTCCGTTGATGGATGTTGTGGAAGTTGAGCAAAGGGAAGCCTTTAGCAGTATCAATCGCAGGGACGGACGCAGAATAGTGAATGTTGGTATGGACGTTGAACCCGCCAATGCAGTTACCAGGGTCATCAATATGGTGCAGGAAGAAACACTACCCCAATTACGTGCCGATTTTCCTGGAATCACTTGGAGCTTTGAAGGTAGTCAGGCAGATATGAGGGAAAGCACCAACACCCTTAGGGCAGGCTTCGCCATTGCCATGGGCTTAATTTATGTATTGCTGGCCATAGCCTTTCACAGTTATGCGCAACCCTTAATTGTAATGACCGCCATTCCATTTGGTATAGTAGGTGCCGTTATAGGCCACATCTTGCTTGGCTATGACCTCTCATTGGTAAGTTTAATGGGCGTTATAGCATTATCGGGAGTGGTAGTCAATGATTCTTTGATCATGATAGACTATGCCAACAAACGGCGGAAGGAAGGCAACCCCATATACACTTCCATACACGAAGCGGGCCTTAGAAGGTTTAGACCTATAATGCTCACAACCATGACCACCTTTGGAGGTTTGGCCCCTATAATCCTTGAAACTTCGAGTCAGGCCTATTATTTAATCCCTATGGCAATTTCCTTAGGATTCGGTATCGTATTTGCCACTGCCATCATTTTGGTCATTGTGCCCTGCTTATATTTAACGCTAGAGGATATACGGCTGATGATGGAAAAAGGTAGAACGGTAAGGCAAATGGATGTATCTAAAACCAAAGCCCCTGAAAACAGTGTACTGGTGGATAAATAAAATATCCTCAATTCATTCCTGAACGCATAAAAATATAAATGAAATAAAAGTTTTATCTACTCCCTTAAAGACATGTATTTCCAACAAAGGTTAGACACACGAACATTAACTATATAGTTGTATCAAGCAGGAGCTTTATATTCTTGCAAAAAAAGCAAAGCAATTAACTAAATTGCGCTATTCCACAAAATAAACAGGGTGAATAATTTTAAAGTGAAGTGTTATGCAGGCCCTCTGTCTCTATAGTCTTGAACAGATCGGAAAGAATGGAATCCGACAATGGTTTTACTATAAAGTCTTTTACTATATCATAGGTTTTGGCCCTTTCAATGTCCTGATTATCTATTGAAGAGCTCACTATATACACTCTTGGCTTGTTCTCAATGGGCAATTTTACAAACTCATCCAAAAATTCCCATCCATCCATAATGGGCATATTGAGATCCAAAAAGATAACATCGGGTAGTTTTTCACCGGATTTGGCCATTGAAGTGAGATTTTCCAGGGCTTCCTTTCCATCCTCATGTACTATAACAGAGGAACCAAAACAACTGTTGTAGTTTAATAAAACTTTGGTTCCATAAACAAAAATGGGATCATCATCAATAATGCATACTGTCTCTATCTTCATAACCTTAAAAAGTGTAAAAAAGGCCCATTCAAATCACTAAGGCATTGTCCTTTCCAATTAATTACAGTGGGTTATTTTTAAGCTACAATAATCTGAGAAATAATGCCAAGGATTTGATGCTCCTTAGTTGGGTAAGTCTAAATTTTTATAATGTAATATTTTTCCTATAAATCTTGTTTTTACAAATGTAGGTAAAAAATAGAAACCAAAATGGTGTATTTTAGTGCAAACACCTGCATTTCAACGGATAAAGCTGCATTTTATATAATAGTTCACACGATTTGCCTGCGGGAGGTATTTAATAATTTGCATAGGACTCCTACAGAGGTTGTTTAAGGACAATCACCCACATGGCCAGAAGAGTTGCAAAAAATCAGATTTGCCACAACACCAATCGCTCTTGCTCCTACATTATTTTTATGGATCCATACCCCTAAGCCCTATTCAATATATAGCTTTTAACTTTTTTACCATCCTTTAATTCGTTCAATATCCAGGTATCCTTATTTTCGCCATCGAGCAATCTCCAATTCTTTTCAGGTTTTGTTAAAAGTTTTTTTATATCTCTCGGAAAGGCATTGGCTGCCCTTGCATTTTCCCAAGTTCTGATCACTTTAAAAATGGCCTCCTTTTGCGGACAGCTTTCCACATCTTTCTGATTTAAATAAAGACTATAGGTAGTACCAAGACCTACCGAAATTGCCTGTATATGTTCATATTGCTCAACTGTGGAATTGGCATTGATAGGAAAATTTCCACCCATTCCCACGGGAAAATAATTGGCAAATGTTACATCCCTAAGATCCTTTCCCTGGCTAGTAGCGCTTCCCCATTCCCTAGTTTCCACATCATATAAATTCTTTCCCCCTCCTACGTTCCAAATACTTTGATAATGCCAAGAACCTTCGGATAAGGTAGCGCCCGTAAATCGGATAGAAGGAATTCCATGCATAGCGGCCCTGTCGAACATTTTTCTAAAAAAGCGTTTGGCAGAATAATATCCGTGTCCATTATTAAACAAAAACTCCTGCCCGTCAAAATCGTAATAGCCCAGGCCATTAATAAAACTTACATCGGCATAGTACTCCGCAATTTTATCCTGAAGCTTCATATTGGGTATCAATCCGTCATAGCCATAATTAATTGTAACCTGCAATTTACATATAGTATCATTGGTGCTGTGCTCTGTGGGCGTGGTTCCCCAATATCCCCGTTCTACATTTAACAGGCGATAGGGTTCCACTTCCGAGATTCCTAGATAATGGATAAGCTCCTTCCCTATTTTTACCATATTTAAGTTCTCCGCATGACCCTCCCAACTGGCAATCTCGTCCAAATACTTGGGGTCATCCACAATTATTAAGGTATCTGTTGTGCTAATATTATTTACCAACAAGCGTTTTTGTTGGCAACAAAGACTATCACTGGGAATTGGACTCGCGTCCTTGGTACCAGGCGCCAAAGAAGTGGTTATAGGGGTCCTCCCAATGGTAAGCCCGTATTTTGCAGCCATATTGGCAAACTCCTTATGCGACAAATTACCAGAAGTCAGCTTCAATGGTTTCTTTTCGAAATCCTTTCCATCTATATATCCCTCGTTAGCCCGATCCGGACGCAAAAAGCTCTGATCGTACAAACTGATCGCTTTAAAGCCCAATCTGGAGGTATAGGATACAATACTATCGTAAAGGCCTCCACTGGTAATAGCATCCGGAACATATGCGGTAGGGTCTTTCACCCATTTTCCGTCTATCTTGGGATATGGAAGTCCTTCCGACAAAACAATATCCTGAATCACATCCATCAAGGCAGTGCTATCCGGACTACCCCATAAAGCTACCGAAGACCCAATATAATCAATACCGGGCACAGGTTCAACTTGCAAATGGTTGGGTGTATTTGCCTGCATATTGGGTATCAGGGAAAAATAAACCTCTCTTTTTTTTGTTCTGTCCCTGGAATTATAAGTGATAGAGATCCTTCCCTTATTATCAATTTCAGCAGCATTGCCGTACAAAATCCTATAATAAGGTTCCTTGTGGGCATAAAAGGCTACATCACTGATTCCATTGCCCCCCAAGGTGAAAATTTGCCCCTCATATAGGTCTTCCGGCAATGGAAATTGAATAGTATCAGGAGAATGGATAACATATTGAAAAGGTGCGGCGTCTCCTATGGTCCTGGACTTTCCGCCCAAAGTATTATCGTCCAGGGCCAGCATACCGATGGCATAATTAACGGTTTCACTGGTATCGCGGGCCACTCCAATGATTTCCCCAAAAAGATTGGTAATATTGGTATGGATAGAACCCCATTGCACACCTTCAATATCTTCCCGGTTGGTCAAGGAAACAAGGGTAAATTTCAGATATTTATCCTTCGGCTCAACTCTGATTTCAGCCTTGGAATTGTTGGGATAGGCCAGCTCAATTATATTTTGCGGCTCGTTAAATTCGGCACTCAGTGGCCGGTACAAGGTGTCTAGCTTACTATTGTACAAAGTCAACAATGGAGAGGGCCTATCGGATGGACTCAACTCCCTTGGCTGAGGCTTTGTAAGGTCTTTTATGCTATAAATAAGGCCTTGGTTATCGATACTTATTTTCAAATAATTCGTACCGAAACTGGTTTTTGAACTTTGGGAACAGCCAAGTACTAAAGTTAGTAATAGAAAGAGAAAAAATCCACGTCCATTTTTCTTTAAACAATGACCGATATTAAAAATTGTATCTATCAAATTGAAAACCATTTATGATTTAAAAGATTACCTATTACCATTGCTAAAAACAAATCCTTGATAGTAGCAACATCTTTATTCAATATTTGTTTTGGAAATATCGATGTCGATAGCAAGGCTGTCCTTTACAATAGAATCCAGGGGCATCTCTCCTGGAAATATTCCCTGAATGCTGTCAATTTCTATGGGTTTATCTTGTAGAATGGCAAGGGTATCCTTAATTCGCAATTCCTGTAAATAGGTAGAATCGGTTTGAGCAAACTCATAAGCCTCGGCTGCATTGGATTCCACAAAAGGCCTGCAGGGAAAATAATCAAAATCGTACTTAAAATTAGTGAGCAAAGGTCTTTTCCAATAACTCAAATTCTTTAATATAGAGGCTACAATTGGCAGGGCAGTATTGGCACCAGACCCCATACTGGTAGACGCAAATTGCACCCGTTTGTCAAAGGTGCCCACCCAAGAACCGACAACCAGCTCTGGTGAACAAGCAATAAACCAGCCATCGCCATTATTCTGGGTAGTTCCGGTCTTTCCAATAATATTAAAAGGAATCTCATAACCCAATAAACGCGACCCAGTGCCTTCCCTAATAACACCTTCCATCATTTTCTGCAAGGCCTTAATATTTTCGGTGCTCGCCACCCTTCCTTCGTACCTCGGTTTTGCTTCAAACAAAACATTGCCCTGTTCATCTTCTATACGATCAATAGCATAAGGTTTTACATTGTTTCCACCATTGGAAATACTGGCATATGCTGTTACCATTTCCAACAAACTGATATCGGCCGTACCCAATACGATGGATGGGACATTCGGAAGTTCCGATCCTATACCCATTTTCTTTGCCTGGTCCAAGACCCTCTCCGTTCCCGTTCTTAGTTGCAGGGTTACCGAAACCGTATTAATGGAATTTGCCAATGCACCATGCATAGAATAACTGCCACCGTACTTATTATTGGAATTTCGGGGTCTCCAATCCTCGTATTTGGAATATGTGATTAGATTATTGTCATAATAGTTACAAGGGTCCTCCCCTGCCTGCAAAGCAGCCAAATAGGTAATAGGCTTAAAAGTAGATCCGACCTGTCTAGGCGTAACAACATTGTCTATTTGGCTAAATCCGTAATCGATACCACCTACATAGCCCAATATCCGCCCAGAAGCACTGCTAACAGCTATAACCCCAGCATGTAATCTATTGATACTTTTTGCGATAGAATCTTCCAAAGATTGCATTTGCTCTTCAAATCCCTTGCCGATTACCCAGTATTTTCTCTTCCGCTTTTCCTTGACAAAGGCTGCTATTTCCGCCTCGGTCCTACCACTTTGTCGCATTTGCTGTACCTCCCTATTTTGATCCACCAACTTTTGAAGAAGCACTTCCCTACCTCCCTCGGTGGTTGCTGCCGCCCAATAGGTATCCATAAGTTTCTGAAGATTGTCCGCCTGTCTATGCAGGGCAGCTTCGGCATATTTCTGTATGTTGGTATTTAAGGTGGTATAAATGTTTAACCCGTCCGCCTCCAAATCATAGATATGACCATCCGGCGCAGGGTTGTCCTCAGCCCACAAAGCAAACTCCGTTGCTACATAATCCTTGAAGTATGCAGAAAAAGAAGACACTTTCTTTGGTGTTTGATAATTTAATTTTAAGGGAGTCTGGGCCTCTTCAAAAGTTTCAGGGGTGATATAATCGTATTTAAGCATTTGCGACAGAACCACATTCCGTCTCTGTTCGGCCCGTTCCGGAAAATTTCTTGGATTATAATAGGATGGGGCCTTTAGTAGGCCAACCAAGGTAGCGCTTTCGTGCAAGGTTAATTCCTCTGGCGCCTTATTAAAAAAACGAAATGCCGCCTTTTCAATACCGTAGATATTTTCGCCAAAGGAAACTGTGTTGAAGTACAGCAATATAATATCCTCCTTATCGTAAATACTTTCCAGTCTTCTTGCAATGAATATCTCCCTAATTTTATTGATTGGTGTAGAAAGAAAGAACTGTTGCTCCCTCCCAAACAAATTTTTGGCCACCTGTTGGGTAATGGTACTACCTCCTCCTGCATTTTGTTGCAAAATGATGGATTTTATCAATACCCGTGCATAACTTTTGTAGTCTATTCCCCTATGCTCATAGAACCTTGAATCCTCCGTGGCTACAAGTGCCTGTATTAAAGGGGGTTTTATTTGCGAACTATCGGCATTTGATCTGTTTTGAAGATAATAATACCCTATTGGCTCTTTATTGGAGGCATAGATTGTAGAGGTAACAGGGTTTTTTAGGCTTTTTAAATAAGCTTTGGTCGGTAATTTCCCAAAAGCACCTAGGTAAATAACCAGGAAAAATAAAAACAGACTACAAAATCCCGCAATAGCTGCAAATAGCAATGATTTAAAGGGATGTTGCCTAACATAGATCATTAATCTACGGAACCTTGACCAGGTTTGCGCCAAAACATTTTTTATGCCTTTAATTATCATAATACCTTTTAACAAATTTCCGCAATTTAAATGCGATTACAAATAAAAACAATCCAATATTCATTATCAGCTCTCTTTTTCACCTTAAATAAATTACAGTGTGATTGCAGAAAATAATTGTAACGAAAACCGAAAGTTCTAAAGTCATTATCCATGTAATACAGAAGATTATAAATTGGACAGGGAAAGGGCACAAATATTTATCAATGGACTTGGACCTTGCTGCAAAAACAGATTGTATTGACTTATATCAGAAATAAACATAATTACACCGAATATATCCACATTAACTTTTATAATTTACAGTTGTTCTTTATCTTGCTGACTAATTGCTTTTTAGAGGTCCCAAATTCGTTTTAAAAGAATTATAATTTTAAGATAAATTGTAACATTTGCGCTTTATCTTTGTAAAACAATGTGGATTTCCTTTGAGCAAGGTAGATTGATAACCGCATTAAATACATATCTAAAAAATACTGTATTTTTTGTTTTGATGGCATTATAGATTTTAATGCTTACAACCGGAAGTTTATTTACATATTTAGAATCCGATCTTATGATAACACAGGTAACAAAAGGCATTAAAATTTCGGTAAACACCAGTTTTGAAGGAACTTTCTTCAAGAACTACAAAATGCATTTTGCTTTCGGCTATACCATAACCATAGAAAACCAAAGCAAGGATTCGGTACAATTGACATCACGTCATTGGCAGATTTATGATTCCTTGAATGAATTGGAAGTATTGGACGGCGAAGGGGTAATTGGCAAAAAGCCGGTTATCAAACCCGGTGAATCCCATACCTACAGTTCCGGATGCCTTTTGGCTTCCACTATTGGGGCCATGAAGGGCCATTACAATATGGTAGGCATAAATAATCCCGAGAAATTCAGGGTGTACATTCCCACATTTAAGTTTAGTGCTCCATTTGCACTAAATTAAATTTCAAACCCTTCTTTTTTTATTAATATTTCCATGATGCTTTTTTATGGAAAACGCTGTGCACTGTTTTAACAACAATTACGGTATTTCCTTTTATTGCCATTCTTTCCCCGAATCCTAAAATTCACCTAGCTCTTAGTTTTATTTTCGCTGACGCATTTAGTACCTTTACCGTGAATTTGAACTTAAAAAAGAATATCATGGGCAAAGGATTTTTTCAAGTCCCCACGGCATACAACGAACCTATTAAAAGTTATGCCCCGGGCACTCCAGAGCGGGAAGAAGTACTAAAGCAATACAGTGTCTATTTCAATGGCAACGCAGACATTCCAATGTACATTGGCGGAAAAGATATTAAAACTGGAAACACCAGAACTATTTCCCCTCCCCACGACCATCAGCACATAGTTGGCCAGTACCATACTGCCAGCAAGGAAGATGTATCCAATGCTGTATCCAACGCTTTGGAAGCTAGGAAAAAATGGGCAGATTTGGAGTGGGAACAACGCGCTGCCATATTCCTAAAGGCCGCTGAATTGATTTCGGGACCATATAGGGCAAAGATCAATGCCGCAACTATGATTGCGCAGTCAAAAAATATACATCAGGCCGAAATTGATTCTGCCTGTGAACTTATAGATTTCCTTCGTTTCAACGTTGAATATATGTCGCAGATCTACGAGGAACAGCCAGATTCTGCGGAAGGTATTTGGAACAGGGTGGAATACCGACCTTTGGAAGGCTTCATCTACGCCATAACCCCATTTAATTTCACTGCAATTGCTGGAAACCTTCCAGCAAGTGCGGCAATGATGGGAAATGTGGTATTATGGAAACCTAGTGATAGTCAGGTGTTTTCTGCCAAGGTAATCGTGGATATCTTTAAGGAAGCCGGACTACCCGATGGCGTTATCAATGTGGTTTACGGAGATCCTGTAATGATTACAAAAGTAGCTTTGGACAGTCCGGATTTCGCCGGAATCCACTACACAGGATCCACCCATGTATTTAAGGAATTGTGGAAACAAATTGGAAACAATATCCACAAATACAAAACCTATCCTAGGATTGTAGGTGAAACTGGGGGCAAGGATTTTATAATTGCACACCCTACCGCCAACACAAAACAGGTTGCAACTGCCATTGTGAGGGGAGCTTTTGAATTCCAAGGCCAGAAATGTAGTGCGGCCTCCAGGGTTTATCTTCCAAAATCCACATCCAAGGAAATATTGGAATACGTAAAGGCTGATGTAGAATCATTCAACAAACCTGGTTCTCCCGAGGATATGGGCAACTTTATTACGGCGGTTATCCATGAAGCTTCTTTTGACAAATTGGCAAAGTACATTGACCAGGCCAAAAAGGACAAGAATGCCGAAATTTATGTGGGCGGAAATTATGACAAATCCAAGGGCTACTTTATAGAGCCTACCGTGATAGTAACCACCGACCCAAAATATACCACTATGGAAACCGAACTTTTCGGCCCTGTAGTCACTATTTACGTGTATGAGGACAAGGATTGGTCCAAAACGCTTACCTTGGTAGATAGCACATCCGAATACGCCCTTACGGGTGCCGTACTCTCTGGGGATCGTTATTCTATTGCTGAAGCAACCAAAGCATTACAGAACTGTGCCGGCAACTTTTATATTAATGACAAACCTACAGGTGCCGTTGTAGGACAGCAACCATTTGGTGGTGCACGAGCTTCCGGCACCAATGACAAGGCTGGTTCCGCACAAAACCTTTTGCGTTGGGTTTCCCCTAGGCTTATAAAGGAAACTTTTGTTACTCCAGTAGATTATAGATATCCATTCCTGGGATAAGGGAATACAAATAAATAAACAAGGCCCGTATTTGCTTAGTGCAGATACGGGCCTTGCCTATTATATAAATCCACTCGCTCTTAACAGTCATTTTACTCCTAAAGCCCTTAATTTGGGCAGACTAAAGCCATCTATTTCGGAATAATACCGGGCAAAAGGATAGATTTAACATAAATTAAACCAGCTTTCACACAATTATAATGTAAATTTAACGTTAACTTATTGTAAATTTACAGTGAATTTAAAGTTAACTCTAAAGCCCAAAGTCATGAAAGAAAGTATCGAAAACAAAACTCCGAAAAAATCGAAAAGTTTTTCATTTAGGAATATCCCCAATTACATTAAGGCATACGCCAAAACTTGTAGGGAGTCTTATTACCACATGTTAAGTCTATAAAATTAGCCCTTAAATTTTACGGGTAAGTAAACCAATTTTTTGGTTTCAAAGAATTCCTCTTCAAATATTGCCGAAAGATCATAGACTTCAACGGTACGGTATTCCTTTAATTCTTCTTCAAGATCCCCTCCTTTTAAATAGAGGATTCCATTCTTACGTTCGTGTTCGGATTTCTTTTTTATTTTCCCTTTCACCCAATGTGTAAATGTCGGCATTGCCGCTACTGCCCTACTAACAATAAAATCGAACTGCCCCTTAATCTCTTCAACTCTCGAATTAACCGCGGTGACATTTTCAATTTCCAATCCCGCAACAACTTCCTGAACTACTTTGATCTTTTTTCCAATGGCATCAACCAGTGTAAAATGGGTCTCGGGATATAAAATGGCCAAGGGAATCCCAGGAAACCCACCTCCGGTTCCTACATCCAAAACTTCCGCCCCGGGATTAAATTTTTGAAACTTGGCAATTGCCAATGAATGGAGCACATGTCGCAAATACAGCTCATCTATATCCTTTCTGGAGACTACATTTATCTTTACGTTCCAATCCTGGTACAAATGTTGCAATTTTTCAATTTGCTGTTTCTGCAAATCCGTTAAATCTGGAAAATATTTATAAATGATTGTGTAGTCCATTATGATTCGTTAAATTTTTGCAAAAATAGCACTTTAATGGGCATGGCCTACGTTTTAACAAAGCAGTTATACATAATTTGGGCTGTATTTGCCTTATATTTACAAAAAATTAAATCATGGACAATAAACCCATAAGATTTTCAAGAAAAGACTCAGCACAGTTTTTCAAAACCCTAAATAAGCGCGTTAATGATTATTTCAAGGAAAACAACCTTAAAAAAACAGGGAACTGGAAATTGCACTTAAAAACCGCAGTAATGTTTGCCTTATTTTTGGCCCCCTATTTTCTAATCCTGACCCTAGGGCTTCCAAATTGGGCGAATTTATTGCTCACCATTACTATGGGAGTGGGCATGGCCGGAGTTGGGATGAATGTAATGCACGATGGAAATCACGGTTCCTATTCCAATAAAAAATGGGTAAACAAACTCATGGGCGGAAGTATCTACATCCTGGCTGGTAACGTATACAACTGGCAGGTTCAACACAACGTATTGCACCACACCTACACCAATATCCACGAACACGATGAGGATTTGGAAGCAGGAAGGATCCTGAGGTTTTCAAAGCATGCCAAGTGGCACAGATTCCATAAATTTCAACATTTTTACTCCATCTTCCTTTATGGCCTTCTTACATTTAACTGGGCCATAACAACGGATTTTCAACAGATGTACCGCTATACCAAAAGAAAATTGGCCTATGGCAAGTTCCCTAATCCGTTTATGAACTGGAGTATGCTGGTAGTAACCAAGCTTATATATCTAACCATCTGGATCGTGTTACCCATGGTATTTCTAGATATTGCCTGGTGGAAAATTCTTTTAGGTTTTTTCATAATGCATTATGTTGCAGGAGTAATTCTGAGCGTAGTTTTTCAATTGGCACATGTTGTGGACGAAGCGGAAACGCCACTTCCAGAGAAGGACGGTACCATGAAAAATACTTGGGCCATCCATCAATTGTTCACTACCGTAAACTTTGGTACCAAAAACCGTATAGTAAACTGGTTTACAGGAGGTTTAAATCATCAGGTGGAGCATCATATTTTCCCAAATATTAGTCATATACATTACACAAAAATTGCCAAAATTGTTAAAGAGACTGCAAATGAGTTTAATTTGCCATACAACGAATATAAAACTACAAGAAAAGCTATAATTTCGCACTTCAAACATCTAAAGGAACTGGGCAAAAAACCCAAATTTCAATATCAGTAAATTATAATATACAAATGAAGAACCATTTATCCGATAGGATCAATTCCATGTCCACCTCGGCCACATTGGCTATGGCCGCTAAAGCCAGAGAATTAAAAAATGAAGGTAAAGACATCATTGGCTTAAGTCTTGGGGAACCTGACTTTAATATCCCTGATTTCATCAAGGAAGCCGCCAAAGAGGCCATAGACCAAAATTACAGCAGTTATTCCCCTGTGGATGGCTATGCCGATTTAAAGCAAGCCATTGCCAATAAATTTAAACGGGACAATGGACTTACTTACGGCCTTAACCAGATTGTAGTCTCTACAGGAGCTAAACAATCCTTGGCAAATATTGCCATGGTTATGCTCAATGATGGTGACGAGGTTATTCTACCAGCTCCTTATTGGGTAAGTTATAGCGATATTGTGAAATTGGCCCAAGGTGTGCCCGTAGAAGTACCTACAAGCATTGACACCGATTTTAAGATGACTCCGGAACAATTGGAGAAGGCCATTACGCCTAAGACCAAAATGATGTGGTTCAGCTCTCCATGTAATCCAAGTGGATCTGTTTACAACCAGGAAGAGTTGGAAGGTTTGGCCAAAGTATTGAGAAAGCATCCCAACATTTTTGTGGTATCGGATGAAATATATGAACATATCAATTTTAGAGGAGGACATGTAAGTATTGCCAATATAGAAGGCATGTACGATCGAACCATTACGGTAAACGGTGTTTCCAAGGCATTTGCTATGACCGGATGGCGTATTGGATATATAGGAGGTCCGGATTGGATTGCCAAGGCCTGTACCAAATTTCAGGGCCAGATTACCAGTGGTGCCAATTCTATTGCCCAACGTGCAACCATAGCTGCTCTCAATGCCCCAATTTCCTCCATTAAATTTATGATCGACGAATTCCATAAGAGACGCGATCTTGTCTTGGAACTATTGGGAGAAATAAAAGGATTTAACCTTAATGTCCCTGAGGGAGCATTTTATGTATTTCCCGATATCTCCAGCTTCTTTGGAAAAACAATTAACGGTACATTGATCAATAATGCTTCCGATTTTGCGCTTTACCTTTTGGAAAAGGCAAATGTAGCTACAGTAACCGGTGAAGCTTTTGGAAATGATAATTGCATACGTATTTCCTACGCGGCTTCAGAGAAGGAACTAAGGGAAGCAATGGCCAGAATAAAGGCAGTCTTATAATACAGACTTTAGTCTTAAAAAAAATGGACGTCCTAACCGACGTCCATTTTTTTTAATATTCTAAGTACGCTTCCAAAAATAGGGAGAAAACAGAATCAATACTGTGAATAGCTCCAACCTACCCAAGAGCATTAGAAAACCACACCACCATTTCCCCAGGGCCGGAAGGCTATTAAAATTGACCAACGGATTTAAAGTACCCAAGGCCGGACCTACATTCCCCAGTGAGGAGGCTGCCCCCCCAATGGCACTTTCAAAGTCCAACCCCAGTGCACCAAGCACCAAGGATCCAATGATAAATAACAACATATAGAGTACAAAAAATGCAATTATATTGTACACGATGTGTTCGGGTACCGTCTTGTTATTATAGCGAACAGGAATAACGGCATTGGTATGCAGTGTACGCTTAAATTCCAACAGGCCATTTTTGATAATTAGCAAATGCCTCATCACCTTGATGCCCCCTGCGGTTGAACCAGCAGAACCCCCAAGGAAAAACAGTCCAAAAAAGAATATGGTCAAAAAAGGCGTCCAGGAAGTAAAATCGGCAGTAACAAAGCCTGTTGTCGTAATAACCGAGACCACTTGAAACAAGGTATGTCTAAAGGCACTTTCCCCCTCTCCCAAAACCATAGGATGAAAATTGGACATCGGTACATTGGCCTGAAAATAAACAACCAAACTGGCCACTATGGTAAAGCAAAAAATAAAAATGGAATAGAATTTAAATTCCTCATCCATTATCACTTTTTGCACCTTGCCCTTAAAGGCATAATAGCTTAATACGAAGTTGCTACCGGCTAAAAACATGAACAAAATAACAATATATTGTATTAAAGGTTGATCGTTCCAATAAGCCATACTGGCGTTTTTGGTAGAAAAACCTCCAGTGGAAAGGGTTGCCAAAGAATGGTTTACTGCATCAAAAAAGGACATTCCGGCCAATTTCAACAATAGGGTCTCGGCCACGGTATAGCTAAAGTAAATCAACCAAAGTCGCTTGGCTGTATCCGTAATCCTTGGATGTAATTTGTCCCCACTTGGCCCAGGAGCCTCAGCGGCAAACAATTGCATTCCCCCAATACCCAATAAAGGCAAAATAGCAATTGCAAGAACTATAATCCCCATCCCACCTATCCAATGGGTTAAACTCCTCCACAATAGGATCCCTTCCGGTAAAACCTCTATATCGTCCACCACCGAAGCACCAGTAGTGGTATACCCGGACATAGTCTCAAAAAAGGCATTGGTGACGTCTGGAATGGCCCCTGAAAAAAGATAGGGCAACATCCCCGAGGCGGACATGACCAACCAACCAAAAGTAACAATGATGTATCCTTCCTTTCGCTTAACCTCTTTTTTGTGGTTTCGCGTATAGAACATGGCCAAAACACCAACAAGCATCGTAACCACTGCCGCAAGGGTAATATCCAAGGTAGCCCCATCATCATAGACTCCACTTACCACTGCAGCCAAAATCATAAAAAAACCATTACAAAGTAATAGCAATCCCATGAGGTGAAAGATAATTTTCGAATTTAAGCCCATACTAAAGGAATAGCTTTTCAATTTTCGGAATGGCACTTGGCAAACAACACACCACTACCCTATCGCCTTCTGTAATTCTAAATCCCCCTAAGGCAATAATCCCTTGATTATCGCGGATTACCCCTCCAATGGTAGCTTCCTCAGGAAATTCCAGCTCCCTAATTATTTGTCCGTTTACCTGCGATGTTGGCTTAACAATGAATTCTAAAATCTCTGCATTTAAATTATTCAGCCTGGTCATCGCTACAATTTCGCCTTTACGGATATGCCTGAAGATATTATTCGCAGCCAATAGCTTTTTATTTAGCAGGGTATCTATTCCTATGGAGTGTGATAATTGAAAATAATCCATATTCTCCACTAGGGCAATTGTCTTTTTAACATTTTTGGATTTGGCAACCAAGCAAGACATTATATTCGTTTCAGAATTTCCTGTAACAGCCACGAAAGCATCCATGGCCTCCAAATTTTCCTCTTCCAAAAGCTCTACATTTCTACCATCACCATTAATGATGAGGGCATTGGGCAGCTCATCTGCCAAATCGAAAGCCTTTTCCTTACTTTTCTCAATAAGCTTTACGTTAAACTTATTTCTGCAAAGATCACGGGCGGTTTTAAAGCCTACCTTACTACCACCAAGTATCATCACGTTTTTGATTTCCTTCTTCTCCTTCCCAGTGAGTTTGTACAGTTCATCCAAGCCCTCTCTGGAAGTTATAAAATACACCTGATCATTATCCTTAAAAACAGTATCGCCCCTTGGCACTATTGTGTATTGGGTACCCATCCTTTGAATGGCGATGGGCATAAAATGTAGTTCAGAAAAAATCTGGGCTGCCTCCTTTACCGTCTTTCCTACAAAAGGTGCGGTACTCGGCAAGGATACACCCACCATGATCAGAAGACCTTCCTCAAATTCGTAAGTATTATTAAATGCGGATTGATTCAACAATAGTTGAATTTCGGTAGCTGCCAAAGCCTCAGGAGAAATAAGCTCATCTATACCCAAGTCCGGAAACCTAATGGCTTCCTTGTTATGAATAAATTCAGCGTTGGAGATACGGGCTATGGTACGCTTACATCCCAATTGTTTTGCCAACATGCACAAAGTAATATTAGTGGTCTCCGAAGAGGTTACTCCAATAACCAGATCGGATCTCTCTACCTGAGCATCCTTTAAAATGGCAATGGAAGTAGCGTCTCCCCTAAGCACCCTAATATCCAAATGACTGTCTGCATAAGATAAACTATCCTTATTACTATCTATCAGAGTAATATCCTGGGATTCGTAGGACAGTAATTTGGCCAAATGAAAACCTACTTCACCAGCCCCTGCAATAATAATTTTCATCTGTTATATAAATTGTTTTTCATCAATCGAAGTACACAATATTTAATGGTTAATCCTGTGTTGTTATAGTTTTACACCCCAAGTATCCTAAATTTAATTATAAACCAAATCTATTTCCTTTGTACAACTCCTTTTCGAATTCCGAATCAATCCATTTTTCCCATATAGGAAAGAAGCTTGCTAAATCATATTTCAATTAAAATCTGACTGTAAGCGCGACAAAATTACATAATTAAATTGGGTTGTATTCTAAAATACACCAGTTAAGCAGATAGAGGTCATCTCTTATTGTAAAAATTAGAAGTAAATCTTTAGGTCTATATAGTATCTTTACCAAAAATTTAATGATTATGGATAAAAAGGTGACCCCTTATAAAGATTCAACGCTAGGCAAAAAGGAACAGGTTACAAAAATGTTTGATACCATTTCTGGAAATTACGATGGACTTAACAGGGTTATATCCTTTGGAATTGATATTAGATGGCGAAAGCGCGTAGTATCCATAGTCTCCGAAAAAAAACCTGCGAAAATTTTGGACATTGCTACCGGAACGGGCGACTTGGCCATTAACATGACCAAAACAGGGGCCAAAGAGATTATCGGCTTGGATATCTCTCCAGGAATGTTGGAAGTTGGCAAAAGAAAAATTTTGGAAAAAAAACTGGGGGAAACTATCAAAATGATTGTTGGTGATAGTGAAAATCTGCCTTTTGAAAACAATTCCTTTGATGCCATTACAGTTGCATTTGGAGTACGGAATTTTGAAAATCTTGAAAAAGGACTCAAGGAAATATATCGGGTCCTAAAGCCAGGAGGCTCATTTGTAGTTCTTGAAACCTCCATTCCCACAAAAACGCCCTTCAAACAAGGTTATAAATTCTACACCAAATTCATACTGCCGGCCATTGGAAAATTATTTTCCAAAGATCGCAGTGCCTATGCCTATTTATCCGAATCCGCAGCTGCCTTCCCCCATGGAAAACAGTTCAACAATATTTTGGCAAAAATTGGGTTTATAGGTATAGACAATAGACCCCAAACATTTGGGGTTGCCTCTATTTACGTAGCTACAAAGTAAAATATGAAAAATATTTTTGTTCTTTTTATTGCTTTTTGTACTCTGGGCAACACGGCCATGGCCCAGTTTAATGAAAAACCCGTAATGAACCTTGAAAATGAGGACAAGCCATTACTAAATTGGGGATATTTTTTAGGCTTCAATCAATATGACTTTAAATTTGAATACAAAGACGATCTACCCGATATTCTGGTGGACAAATCATTTGGATTTAACGTAGGGCTGATCGGGGAACTGCGACTTAACAAATTTTTGGATCTTCGCTTCGAACCTGGATTGCACTACAACCAGAGAAATTTGGGCTTTCCAGGGTTTGATAACGAAAGGGATGCCATAAGGGAGGTAAAATCGACCTATATAAATTTTCCCTTGCTCCTAAAGGTCAGCACCCTAAGACTGGGGAATTGGAAACCATTTCTGGTTGGCGGGGCGTCTACCTCATTAAACCTGGGCAGTAATGAACAAAGTTTGGACGACAACAGCAGCGCTACTTTCCGAATGAAAAAGACCACCTATTATTACGAAATGGGTTTTGGGATTGATTTCTATTTGGAATATTTCAAGTTCACTCCCTCTATCCGCGGAGTTTTTGCCATTAATGATGAATTGGTACGTGATAATGACCCCAATAGCCCATGGACTGGTAATGTTGAAGCAATGATGACCAGGGGACTTTTTATCAATTTTACCTTTGAGTAGAGAATTATCCCCTTCTAATTTCGTTCAACAAAATGGCAGTGGCTGTCGCCACATTTAAACTTTCAGTAGTTTTGGGCCCGAACTGTGGAATACTAATTTTTTTCTCAACCAAGGCCTCAATGGCTTCCGACACCCCATTGGCCTCATTCCCCATTACCAATATTCCCCTTTTGGGAAATTTCTCCTTATAAACCTCTACACCATCCATAAACGCGCCGTACACTGCAACCTCGGAATTGCTGAAAATCCTTTTCAAATCTCCGTACACAATATTTACCCTGGTTATGGATCCCATAGTTGCCTGAAGAACTTTAGGATTATAGCAATCCACGGAATTGGATGAACATAGTAGGCTCTTGATCCCAAACCAATCGCAAAGGCGAATAATTGTACCCATATTTCCAGGGTCCCGAACATCGTCCAAAGCAATGATCCAATCAGAAAAATCCAATGGCTCGGGTACCGGAAAATGAAATACGCCCAAGACCTTATTTGGAGTGGACAATCCGCTCATTTTTTTCAATTCCCCTTCACTTATCAACTCAACAAAATCGGCCTCCCTGCCAAGCACTTTGCTGTCCGTAACATATATTTTATATACCTTCAGGGAAGAATCAAGTAGTTCCCGAACTGTCTTTATCCCCTCCACCACAAACAACTTGTTTTGCGTTCGGTACTTTTTTTGCTGTAAATTTTTTATAAATTTTATTTGGCTTTTAACAACCATACAAATAATGTATTTTTGACTTCTATGAGGACACGGCCGTGTATGCATTTAAACATTACGAAAATAGGATTATTATTGCTAGTAATTGCAATTACCTCCTGCAATGCAATAAAAAGAGTTGGCGATGACGAACTCCTATTGACCAAAAACCTAATTTATGCCGATAGTGTAAAAGTTACCGACGAAGACATACATAGCCTTATTTTTCAAAAACCCAACAGCACCTTATTGGGATACCCCCTAAGATTAAATCTTTACAACCTTGCCAAGAAAAACCCAGATTCTTCCTATCAGGTCTGGTTGCACAAAAAAGAAAAAAGAGAGCAGCGCCTAATCAATATACTATCTAAAAAACAGGTGGAAAGATTGGGAGAGTCCTTTTTGGTCAAAGGAGCCAGTGTATGGTTAAAGAATATTGGAGAACCTCCAACCATAATAGACACCTCAAGAACAAGAAGGTCGTTGCAAAGACTTAACGCCTATTATAAAAGTAAGGGATATTTTAATAACTCCACTACCTATAAAATAGATTCCAGCGCTAGAAAGCAACGGGCCATTATGAACTACAGGTTAGATCTGGGCACACCTTATCTTATAGACTCGGTATCCACGAATATTACTTCCACTGCCCTAGACTCCATCAACAAGGCAAACAAGAGTAATTCCTTTATAAAATCAGGGCAACGGATAGACCTCGACAATTTTAATAGTGAAAGGGAACGATTGACCAATCTTTTTAGAAACACCGGAATCCATAACTTTCAAGAGAGTTCCATTTCCTACGATTTAATTGGAGACACCACCAAACTGGGGAACAATCAAAAAATGGATATCCTTTTAAATATTGAAGATCTGAAAACCAGGACAGATAACGCACTTTCCACTTCGGAATACAAGGTACATACCTTCAAGAAAATAAATATTTACACCAACTACACCTTCAACAATGGGTTGGATAGCCTAAAAAAGGTGGATTATAAAGATTTCACGATCTATTACCAAGGAAAACTGAGATACAAGCCAAAAACCCTTACAGATGCCGTTTTCTTAAAAAAGGACAGTATCTACAGGGAAATTAACAGGATTAGAACCTACAGACAAATTACCAACCTTAACACTTTTAAATATCCCAATATTGAATTCGTTGCTGATAGTACGGCTTCAGAATTAACGGCCAATATCTATCTGTCGCCGCGTCCTAGATATTCATTGGGTACCGATTTTGATGTAACCCATTCCAATATTCAATTTTTAGGAATAGGGTTTAGTCCATCCTTACAAGCCAGAAATTTGTTCAAAGGTGCAGAAAACCTGAGCATTTCAGGAAGGATAAGCATTGGGGCTTCCAGTGATCCGGACATAGCGGACAACCGCTTTTTCAACATATTGGAAACGGGAGCCGATATCAACCTTAATTTACCTCGAATTTGGTTCCCCTTTGTAAATACATCCAGAATTATACCCAACTATATGCTTCCCAAGACCAAATTATCTATTGGAACGAGTTTTCAACAGAATATTGGCTTGGATAAGCAAACCTTGAATACAGTTTTTGGATATAATTGGTCCCCAACAGATTTCAAAAAGAATGCTGCCGAGCTGCTAAATGTCCAATTTGTTCGCAATGTAAACCCAGACCGGTTCTTTGCAGTATATGAGAGCACCTATGAAAATTTGGATGAAATTGCCGACAATTATGAAACCGATCCCGCACTGGCCGAATATTTTGAGACCGTTGATGGCAGTACGGATCTCCAGTTGATTATTCCTGAAGGTACTACGGGCTTTACCAACGCCATTCTAAATGGAGATGTCACTTCCAGCGACACGGATTTTGAGGATGTGAGCAGTATTGAGGAAAGGCGAATAAGGCTTACTGAAAACAACTTAATTTTCGCAAGCAATTACACTTTTACCAAAAACAATAAAACTGGCACAGCTGATAACGATTTCTATCAGTTTAGGTTCAAATTGGAAAGTGCAGGGAACCTATTGTCCGGAATATCCAAAATAATTCCATTCTACACTAGTGATGACGACAAGCTCTTGGTATTTAACGTCCCCTTTTCCCAATATATAAAAACCGAATTCGACTACATAAAACATTGGAGCACTTCAAGGACAAATGTATTGGCCTTTAGGAGTTTCTTTGGTATTGCGATACCCTATGGAAATTCGGACAACATACCCTTCGTAAGAAGTTATTTTGCCGGCGGTTCCAACGACAACCGCGCCTGGCTGCCTTATTCCCTGGGACCAGGCAGAACTGAAGACGTAAACGACTTTAACGAAGCAAATTTAAAAATCGCCTTCAATTTGGAATATAGGTTTCCAATAGTTGGTGATATTAAAGGGGCTCTATTTGCCGATGCCGGTAACATCTGGAATGCCCTGGACAATGTTACCGATGAGAAGGCCACCTTCGAAAATTTGGGCTCCTTGGCAGACATCGCTTTGGGAACCGGTCTTGGAATTCGTTACGATTTTACGTATTTTGTATTCAGGTTGGATATGGGTCTTAAAACTTATAATCCCGCTGAAGAATCTTCAAAAAGATGGTTTAGGGACTACAATCTATCCAACGCAGTATTCAACATAGGTATAAATTATCCTTTTTAAAGCTGATTATTTTATTACTTTTGTCCCATCTTTTTAATTAACTACACTAAAACAAGAATATGGCACACAATATTAAACCAGGAGTTGCAACCGGAGATGAGGTACAGAAAATTTTCAATTATGCTAAAGAAAAAGGATTTGCCCTACCTGCTGTTAATGTTATAGGATCGAACACTATAAACGGAGTTTTGGAAACTGCTGCCAGTTTAAATGCTCCAGTAATTATACAGTTCTCGAACGGAGGAGCACAGTTCAATGCCGGAAAAGGCTTATCCAATGACGGTCAGCAAGCCGCTATTTTGGGTGCCGTTGCAGGAGCAAAGCACGTTCATCAATTGGCCGAAGCCTATGGTGCAACCGTTATATTGCACACAGACCATTGTGCCAAAAAATTATTGCCTTGGATAGATGGTTTGTTGGATGCAAGTGAAAAACATTTTAAGGAAACGGGAAAACCGTTATACAGCTCACACATGATAGACCTATCGGAGGAGCCAATAGAAGAGAATATTGAAATTTGCAAAAAATATCTTGCCAGAATGAGCAAGATGGGAATGACCCTGGAAATAGAATTGGGAATCACAGGAGGTGAAGAGGATGGTGTGGACAACACGGATGTGGACGATTCCAAACTATATACACAACCGGAAGAGGTTGCCTATGCCTACGAAGAGCTTTCCAAAGTGAGCCCTAAATTTACCATTGCCGCCGCATTTGGTAATGTACACGGTGTTTACAAGCCTGGAAACGTAAAATTGACCCCAAAGATCCTTAAAAATTCGCAGGAATTTGTCACGGAGAAATACGGTGTTGAACACAACCATATCGATTTCGTATTCCATGGTGGATCGGGATCTACCGTTGAGGAAATACGTGAGGCTATAGGATATGGTGTTATTAAAATGAATATTGATACCGACTTACAGTATGCATTCCTTGAAGGGATCAGGGACTATATCCAAGGTAAAAAGGACTATTTACAATCCCAGATCGGTAATCCAAACGGTGCCGACGAGCCAAACAAAAAGCATTACGACCCACGTGTTTGGTTAAGAGAAGGAGAAAAAACGTTTGTTACACGTCTTAAAAAGGCTTTTGAGGACCTTAATAATGTGAATACCCTATAATCCCCCAACCCAAAAAGAAAGCTTATGTCGTCTTGGTTTAAAAGAAAGGAAAAAGGAATACAAACTGCAACGGACCAGAAAAAGGATACCCCAAGGGGCCTTTGGTACAAATCACCTACCGGAAAAATTGTAGAATCCGATGAGTTGGCAAAGAATTTTTATGTTAGCCCAGAGGATGATTATCATGTACGAATAGGTAGTAAGGAATATTTCGAAATTCTTTTCGACAACAACAAGTTTACCGAGTTGGATGCAAAACTTACTTCCAAGGATCCCTTGAAATTTGAGGACACCAAAAAGTATGTGGAAAGATTAAAGGCGGCCGAAGCAAAAACAGGCCTTAAGGATGCCGTTAG
This sequence comes from Arenibacter algicola, assembly GCF_000733925.1. NCBI lineage: Bacteria > Pseudomonadati > Bacteroidota > Flavobacteriia > Flavobacteriales > Flavobacteriaceae > Arenibacter > Arenibacter algicola. Next base: position 1,040,296 of record NZ_JPOO01000001.1, on the reverse strand, counting down.
GACCGGAGTGGGCAAATCCCTTGGAAAGGATGTAGTTATTTGCTGTATGGACTTCAGCTTTATTGGTGGTTCTATGGGAAGTGTGGTAGGAGAAAAAATAGCAAGGGGTATCGATCATTCCATCAAAAAGAAAATCCCCTTTGTCATGATTTCCAAATCTGGAGGTGCACGTATGATGGAAGCAGCATTGTCCCTTATGCAATTGGCCAAGACATCGGCTAAATTGGCACAGCTTGCGGATGCCGGCATCCCTTATATTTCCTTGTGCACGGATCCCACCACTGGAGGAACAACAGCTTCATATGCTATGCTTGGGGATATAAATATTTCCGAACCTGGGGCCTTGATCGGCTTTGCTGGTCCGCGTGTGGTGAAAGAAGCTACCGGTAAAGAATTACCGGAAGGGTTTCAGACTGCCGAATTCCTACAGGAACATGGATTTTTAGATTTTATTGTCCATCGCAGGGACCTTAAGAAGAAAATTAATCTTTATATAGATTTAATAGAAAATAACCCTGTTAGAGTATAAAAATTAAAGGCCCTGATCATGATCAGGGCCTTTTTTATTTAAGCATTCCTACTTATTAAACCTTTTTAGAAAAATTTCCGTGGTTTCCCCATTTGGAAGGGTCAAGGTTCCCTTGGCATCACAAGTGCCGTCTCCAAAATCGAGACTCGCTGTGGTATCATTTTTAGAAATCTCCAAGACCCCGCTAACAATAAACCGGCAGGACAATTCCCTGCGCAGGGAGCTTATAGTTTCCCTGGAATAAACATCACCCGCTTTATTGGTATAGGTACCTTCACCGGAAATAAGAAAAACATTATCGGCCCAAAATCCGGAACCATAACCCTCTACCCATTCCCGTGTCCTATTTCCTGTAAAACTGGCAACACTTCCGTCTGGCCATACCCCGTTATAACTGGCAACGGCATCAGATTGGGGGTTACCGTTGTCGTTGGCACGATTTCGCACCAAAGTGGCTCCCCCTGTTACAGCCACCTCATTAAAGGTGAAATTCTCCAAGGAAAGAACAATGGTCTTGGTTGCCGCATCCATGTCCTTGGCATAACTTAAATGTATAATTCCACTTAATAGATTGCCATTGGGCATCTCGCAACCTCCACCAAAATCAATGGAAGTATCTTTTGTGTCATTGGTAACCACTGTTGTTATTACGACACATTCTGGCAAATAATTGGAAAGAAAGAACGATTTTGAGGTAGCCCTGATCTCTTCAGTGGAATAAACATCTTCTCCTATGTTGGCAATTTCCTCCGAAATTAAATCGGCTTCATCGCTAGCCACAAGTTCAGCAATTTCAAAAGTGGTATCCTCTTCCACACTGTTTGACTCTTCATTGTTACAGGAACCCATTACCAATAAGACCATTAGCAACCATCCTGTTAAGTTCGATTTTTTGAGACTTTTTTTCATCTGTTTTGATTTAAATGTTTACAATAAGAAAAATTTCAATTCTGTCGCTGGCCAGCATTAAGATCCGTTACTGCCCATTTGCAATAACATTTCTTTAACGTTTTATAATAGGACGCCGGATAATTAAAAAAGTTTAATACACCTTTCAAAAAATATTAGGATTGCACAAGGTTTCTAAAAAAAAGTCTATCTTTGCGCCCTGATTGAAAATCAATCATGTACATAAAAATCATTAAAATAATATTGGAATGTATTTAACTAAAGAAGTAAAGGCCGAGATTTTTAAGAAACACGGCGGGGAAGAAAAAAACACAGGTTCTGCTGAAGGGCAGATTGCCTTGTTTACCCACAGAATCAACCACTTAACAGAGCATTTAAAAAAGAACCGTAAGGATTTTAACACGGAGCGTTCTTTGGTAAAGTTGGTAGGTAAGAGAAGATCTCTTCTAGATTACTTGATTAAAAAAGATATCATTAGATATCGTGCTATAATTAAAGAATTAGGAATTAGAAAATAATTTACCAAAAGGGGAAAGTGTTACTTTCCCCTTTTTTACAATATCAATATTATTGTTTTTCAATACTATTGTAAAGTCCCGGAGGTTTACCTTAAGGCACAAACAAAAAGCTTGCACATAGTTTTTCATTGGTCAACAACACACAACTACAACACAACAACGCGTCTATAACAGACGAAAGACCATTGTTTAACAAACCTGTAATGAGACAGGTTTTAATTCGTATTTATGATACCAAAAGTATTTAGAGAGGTCATTGACCTTGGCGACGGTAGGGAAATTTCTATCGAAACCGGAAAATTGGCAAAACAGGCCCATGGTTCTGTTGTTGTTCAGTCTGGAAAATGTATGTTGTTATGTACAGTAGTTTCCAATTACAAACAAAGTGATGTGGATTTCCTTCCACTAACGGTAGATTACCGTGAAAAATTTGCAGCTTCAGGTCGTTACCCAGGAGGTTTCTTCAAGAGAGAAGCAAGACCAAGTGACGGTGAAGTATTGACAATGAGATTGGTGGATCGTGTTTTACGTCCGCTTTTCCCTAAGGATTACCATGCTGAAACCCAGGTGATGATCCAACTAATGTCCCATGATGAGGATGTTATGCCAGATGCTATGGCGGGATTGGCCGCTTCTGCAGCTATCCAACTTTCAGATTTCCCATTTGAATGTGCTATTTCAGAGGTGCGTGTTGGTCGTATTGATGGTGAATTCATAATCAATCCAACCAGGGCCCAATTATTGGTATCGGATATCGATATGGTAATCGGTGCTTCAGCAGATTCTGTTATGATGGTTGAAGGTGAAATGAAGGAGATTTCCGAGGAGGAAATGGTGGAAGCCATTAAATTTGCCCATGATGCCATTAAGGTACAATGTGCTGCCCAACTTAGGTTGGCAGAAGCATTTGGCAGAAAAGAAGTTCGTGAATACGAGGCAGAAAGGGAAGATGAGGATTTGGCCAAGAAAATCCACGACATGGCTTATGACAAGGTTTATGCCATTGCAAAAGCTGGTTCAGCAAAGCACGAAAGAAGTGCAGCATTCGACGCCATAAAAGAAGAAATAAAAGCTACTTTTTCTGAAGAGGAATTGGCAGATTTCGGGGATTTGGTTTCCAGATATTACTATAAAGCTGAAAAAGCTGCGGTTAGGGATCTTACCTTAAATGACGGACTACGTTTGGACGGTAGAAAAACAGATGAAATTAGACCAATCTGGTGTGAAGTTGATTATTTACCATCAACCCACGGTTCCGCAATTTTTACTCGTGGAGAGACCCAAGCTTTGGCAACGGTTACTTTGGGTACTTCAAGGGAAGCCAACCAAATAGACATGCCATCGTTTGAAGGAGAGGAAACTTTCTATCTACATTATAACTTCCCTCCATTCTCAACTGGAGAAGCAAGACCTATTAGAGGTACTTCCCGTAGAGAGGTTGGACATGGTAACTTGGCCCAACGTGCCTTAAAAGGTATGGTCCCTGAGGATTGTCCTTATACAGTACGTGTGGTATCCGAGGTATTGGAATCCAACGGTTCGTCTTCCATGGCAACGGTCTGTGCCGGAACTATGGCATTGATGGACGCTGGGGTACAATTAAAGAAACCGGTATCCGGTATTGCCATGGGATTGATTTCCGATAGCGACTCAGGAAAATACGCTGTATTGTCCGATATACTTGGTGATGAAGATCATCTTGGGGATATGGACTTTAAAGTAACAGGTACTGCAGACGGAATCACCGCTTGCCAAATGGACATTAAAGTAAAGGGATTATCCTATGAAATTTTGGTCAATGCACTAAAGCAGGCCGGAGCGGGACGTTTGCACATCCTAAGCAAATTGGTAGATACCATTGCAGCACCTAATGCCGATGTTAAACCACATGCACCTAAGATGGTTACCAGGGTTATACCTGGTGAATTTATTGGGGCATTGATAGGACCTGGAGGAAAAGTAATCCAAGAATTACAAAAAGCTTCCAAAACAACTATCGTTATCAATGAAGATCCGGTTACCGAAGAAGGTATAGTTGAAATATTGGGTACCTCACAAGAAGGTATTGATATGGTTCTTGCCAAAATCGATTCATTATTGTTTAAACCAGAGGTTGGTAGCGCTTACGAAGTGAAGGTCATCAAAATGTTGGATTTTGGTGCCGTTGTGGAATATACCGATGCTCCTGGTAACGAAGTATTGCTTCACGTATCCGAATTGGCCTGGGAAAGAACAGAAAATGTTTCCGATGTGGTAAATATGGGAGATGTTTTTGATGTTAAATACTTTGGTGTAGACCCAAGGACAAGAAAAGAAAAAGTTTCACGTAAGGCTTTATTGCCAAAACCTGAAGGCTTTAAGGAAAGACCACCACGGGAAGATCGCGGTAGAAATGACAGAGGCAACGATAGAAATAGAGATAGGGATCGTAAGCCAAGAAGGGACTAGTTTTTAAATAACGGTCACAATACCAAAGCCACGTTTTCACCTTTTTTAAGGGAGAGCGTGGCTTTTTTTATGCATTTTGTCTAAAAAACCAAAATAAAACGGACCAATTGTAACATTTCCAACTTTTGTACGTATAACCTAATGCAGCTTATGCTTAATGCACATAATTTAGATAGAAAAAATTTCGATGAGACAGCTTAAAATTACAAAACAGGTTACCAATAGAGAAACTGCTTCTTTGGATAAATACTTACAGGAAATTGGTAAGGTTGATTTGATTACGGCAGATGAAGAAGTAGAATTGGCACAACGGATCAAGGCAGGTGATCAACGTGCACTTGAGAAATTGACCAAGGCCAATTTACGATTTGTGGTTTCCGTTGCAAAGCAATACCAAAACCAAGGTTTGACCCTTCCGGATTTGATCAACGAAGGTAACCTTGGCTTGATAAAAGCTGCACAACGTTTTGATGAAACACGTGGTTTTAAATTCATATCCTATGCGGTATGGTGGATTCGCCAGTCCATATTACAGGCTTTGGCGGAACAATCCCGTATTGTAAGACTACCTTTGAACAAGATCGGGTCTATCAATAAGATCAACAAGACCTTTGCTTTCTTGGAGCAAGCCCATGAAAGACAACCTTCTGCGGAAGAGATTGCCAAGGAATTGGACATGACCGTGGAGGATGTAAAACAATCACTTAAAAATTCCGGGCGCCACGTATCCATGGATGCTCCTTTAATAGACGGTGAAGATTCCAACCTTTACGATGTATTGCGTAGTGGTGAATCACCAAATCCGGACAGGGAATTGTTGCACGAATCGCTTAGAACCGAAATAGAAAGAGCTTTGGAAACCTTGACTCCAAGGGAAGCGGATGTAATTCGTTTGTACTTTGGCTTGGCAGGACAACATTCCATGACCTTAGAGGAAATTGGAGAGACTTTTGACCTTACAAGGGAAAGGGTCCGTCAAATAAAGGAAAAAGCTATTAGAAGGCTAAAACACACTTCAAGAAGCAAAATCCTAAAAACATATCTTGGTTAATCCAAACAATTAAAATTTTTGCCCAATCGCTTGTCCCCATAGGAAAGCTATTGCAAAAATTGTAAATTGTACACAGTAACAACAGTTATCATGACTGTTCGTTTTTTGATTGATGAATAAACTCCGGCTGATTACCGGAGTTTTTTTTGTTCCTTCAATTTATATTCGTGGCCAAGACCGTACCATTTCTAGAAAAATTGATTCTATACCAAATAAATTAAATATTCCCATTACCCCAAACACCCCTATCTTTGCATCATTGTACACAATTATTCCATGGCGAAAGACCTCCTCTTAATAACACCTCCCTTTACCCAGTTGAACACCCCTTATCCGGCAACGGCCTATTTAAAAGGCTTTTTAAACACCAAGGGCATCAGTGCTTTTCAAATGGATTTAGGTATTGAGGTTATATTAAAAATTTTCTCCAAGGACGGACTCCGGGATATTTTTGACCGTGCCCAGGCCAACAATTCCATTAGCTCGGACAACTGCCATAGAATTTACGCCTTGAAGGAAGATTATTTAAAGACCATAGATTCCGTTGTTTCTTTTTTACAGGGACATAATGCCACCTTTGCCAGGCAAATATGTACTCCCAACTTTTTGCCTCAGGCAGTAAGATTTGACCAATTGGATGATTTGGAATGGGCCTTTGGCAGTATGGGACATCAGGATAAGGCAAAACACTTGGCCACCCTATATCTGGAAGACCTGTCCGATTTTATTGTGGAATGTATTGATGAAAATTTTGGTTTTAGTCGTTACGCAGAGCGATTGGGAAGGAGCGCCAATTCCTTTGATGAACTCTACCAGCATTTACAAAATAACATCACCTATATAGACCAATTGACCTTGGACATTTTGGCCGAGAGACTCATTACGGTTAAGCCCAAGTTGGTCTGTTTTTCCGTTCCCTTCCCTGGCAACCTTTACAGTGCGTTTAGATGTGCCCAATTTATAAAGCGAAACTATCCCAAAATTAAAGTAAGTATGGGCGGGGGATTCCCCAATACGGAACTCAGGTCCCTTACAGATACTAGGGTTTTTAAGTTCTTTGATTATATCACGCTAGATGACGGGGAACTGCCTTTGGAACTGTTAACGGCCCATTGCTTGGAATCCAGATCCACCGAAAGTACCACCCTTCTAAAAAGAACCTTTCTAATAAAGGAGGACGCAGTATTTTACAACAATCTCTCCACAAAATCAGATTACAAACAAAGTGAGATAGGTACCCCGGATTATTCGGACTTGTTACTGGACAAGTACATCTCCGTCATAGAAATTGCAAATCCGATGCACAGTTTGTGGAGCGATGGCCGTTGGAACAAACTTACCATGGCACACGGTTGCTATTGGGGCAAATGTACCTTTTGCGATATCTCCTTGGACTATATAAAAATCTACGAACCCATTGCGGCCAAACTATTGGTAGACCGTATGGAGGAGCTCATTGCACAAACCGGTGAAACAGGATTTCATTTTGTGGATGAAGCCGCACCCCCAGCCTTAATGAGGGCCTTGGCACTGGAAATCATAAAACGAAATCTAACCGTTAGCTGGTGGACCAATATTAGGTTCGAAAAGAGCTTTGGCCAGGATCTCTGCAAATTACTAAAGGCGTCGGGCTGTATTGCCGTTTCCGGAGGCTTGGAGGTGGCTTCGGACCGATTGTTGGCGTTGATCCAAAAAGGGGTTACCGTGGAGCAGGTAGCCAGGGTAAACCGCAATTTTACGGAAGCGGGTATTATGGTCCATTGTTATCTTATGTACGGCTACCCTACCCAGACGGTCCAAGAAACGGTAGATAGTTTGGAAATGGTGCGACAAATGTTTCAATTGGGGATATTACAATCTGGATTCTGGCATCAATTTGCCCTTACCGCCCATAGCCCAGTAGGTCTCAATCCCGAAAAATATCACATTATACCGGACTATCAGCATATAACTTTTGCAAATAATGACATCCAGTTCACGGATACCACGGGAATTGATCACGAGCAGTTTAGTTATGGATTAAAAAAATCCCTCTTTAACTTTATGCATGGCATTTGTTTAGACCATCCCTTGCAAGAATGGTTCGATTTTAAAATCCCGAAAACCGCCATAGCACCAAACTATATAGAAAATGCGCTTGCCGAAGAGCCTGTTCTAAACACCAAACCCAATGCCAAAATAGTGTGGTTGGGAAACACACCCCTCATGGAGACCATAACAAAATCCAAAAAAGGACATAGCTGGAAACTGCGTAAAATGACTTTTCATGACAAGTCCAGCTCCATGAGCATAACTGTAGATTACGAACATGGGGAATGGCTAAGGGACACTTTAGCCAATATGTTGATCGCAAATGGAAAAATATCTACCTATGGCCAGCTTAAAACCGACTTTGAATTGCAGTTTGAAAATTTTGAGCTGTTCTGGTATTCCAAAGCTTTACAGACTTTAAGAAATTACGGTTTACTGACCTTGTAAACCCAAAAATTCCCGTTCACAATTACGTTAACGATATCACAATTAACAGACTGCCCTTAAATCTAATCAGTAACTTTAGTTGTTATTTCAATTTAATCGACTGATAATGAATTTATTATAAATTCAAGATAATTACTTATCAAACCTTTTTTACAGTCCATCACCTCCCCTCATGTTAAGTTTCAAGTACTGCATTTATTGGAATTATTTACAACTAAGAGGAGTCCAGCAACCCCTTAAAAAAACGGGGCGTAACCGAAAAGCCACACGAGTAGGAAATAAATTCTATACTATGAAAAAAGTTATGGTTCAATTCGATTTCCGTGGCATGACCACAAAACAGTTTGACCAATGTTGGGATGAAATAAGAAAAGCTGGTCAGACCAGCCCCAAAGGATTGCTGCACCACCATGCTGCCAAAACACCTAATGGAATGTTGATTTTTGATATCTGGGAATCGGCAGAACGTTTTGAAGCCTTTGGAAAAACACTTATGCCCATTTTGGAGAAATTAAAAATCCCAAAAACAAAGCCTAGCATTTTTCCATTGCATTATGAATACAATGGCAATTTGGTAGTTCATTAAGAAAAGATTTCATGAACCACTTCATTAAAAAACATTAAAAGTGAATCGGTTTACAGCAAAAGAAGCATTGAAAAATCAATGCTTCTTCTTTTTAAAACTCCACAAAAAATAATAGTTCTTCCTTAAGCAGTAGCGGCTTCTCCCTTAATGACAGATTCCAATTTTCTTTTATTTTTGGACAACCAGGTGTCAAAAGACATTAATTGTGGATTTAATTCTTTTGTCAATTTCACGTCCCGTGATTTGCAAAAATTATCTTCGAACTCCTTATTAAACTGGAACATATTCCCAAGGTCATCGGCTCCGGGAAAACCAAGTTTCCTGTAGTCATCGGCAGCAATATCGTTGAATCCGATTTCCACCCCTATCACTTTAGTAATAGCTTCGGCCATTTGTTTTCCAGTAAGCTGCTCACTAGCAATCCCCACTGTCTTATTTTGATATTTTTTTCCTGCTTTAAAGATCCCCAAGACAGATTTACCTATATCCTCTGCGGCAATTCCCGGAAGCTTGGCATTGCCAATTGGCATTGTAATCCTCAATTTTCCGTCCATTCCCCTTGTGGGGCCAAGCCCAAAATAAATAAAATTGTCCCAATAGAACGATGTTAACAGCAAAGTATAAGGAACTCCACTTTTTTCAAAGTAGGCATTGGAAGCGCCCTTGGCATCAAAATGCGGAACTTTGTACTTCTCCATCAGGGTCGGCATCCGCTTATCATCTAAAGGAATCCATTTACGGGTATCCTCAAGCGTTGACCATATTACGTGTTCCAACCCCGCTTCCTTGGCCGCCAAAGCCATATTTATTGCATGCTCCATCTCTTTTTCCGGTGAAAAATGTTCCCAAAAAAATGTTACGCAATAAGCTCCGTAAGCACCTTTAAATGCCTTGACAATACTATCCTTATCGTCTACATTGGCCTGCACCACCTCGGCACCCAATTGCTTTAACTCCTTGGCTTTTGGGGAATTTGCGTCTCGGGTAATGGCCCTAACCGCAAATTCCTTTTTTCCTTCATTTAGGATTGAGCGGACCAATCCTCCTCCTTGGGCCCCAGTGGACCCTACAACAGCTATAATTTTTCTATTTTCCATAATAAATAACATTTTAGATTAATCGATCCTATTGAAGTATATCTAGAAGCGAATTACAATTTTCGCGTCCTGGATTATCCGAAAAATAATTCCAATGGACTTTTGAATTTGTCATCAATCACAGTATTACAATTCTTTCCGTATCAATACTGTGATAATTCTAATCGCCAACAATAAAAGGTATTAAACCTCAGGGCAAGCCTGTCTGCCGACAAAGGCAGGCCCTGAACCCACTAAAAGGAATCGACCCAAGGGTCGAGGTATTGAACCTAGATCCCGCCGAAAAAGGCGGGATTAGTTCAACTTACAATTTTCAGTGCGTCTTATTGACTTCTCAAAATTGAGTTTCACTAATAAAAATATACTAACAAGGGGGAAATTTCTGTCATTCCAAAACAACCAATTTGACAAATGGCATTTTCGGAAGACCATTTTAAAATACGATCCAATGCTCAAGTTGGGCAATGGATAAAACTAAAGCAGCCCTAATTTAATGAATATTGGAATTATATTTAAAATCGGGGCGTTAAGATTAAGCCAATTTTAAACTTTTTTATATGACAAATTCTTAAAAATCTACTTTCCTATATAACTGATTTATTGAATCTTACAACAGATAACCCGTTATGAACACTACACCTCTGGTTACGCCCGAATTTACCGTACCTTTGTAAAAATTTCCGGCAAAAAAATGGTATCCCTATGAATTTTAAAGAATTAAAGCTAAATAAACATCTTTTAAGAGCAGTCGCAGAAAAAAATTATGACGACCCAACTGCCATTCAGGAAATTGCCATCCCCTTGGTTTTACAGAAAAACGACATTATAGCCTCTGCCGAAACAGGAACAGGAAAAACGGCCGCTTTTGCACTTCCCATACTGCAGCTCTTATTTGACAAGCAGGAAACTTCGGAAAAAGGCAGAAAAATTAAAGCATTGATTATAAGTCCAACCCGTGAATTAGCATCGCAGATTCATGAGAGTTTTTCGGACTATGGCAAATACACCCATTTAACCTCAGCAGTTATTTATGGTGGCACAAAGATAGAACCGCAAATAGCCACTCTAAGAAAGGGAGTGGATATCCTGGTGGCCACCCCTGGCAGGTTATTGGACCTTCACAAACAGGATATGGTGAATTTGGACTATGTGGAAACATTGGTGCTGGACGAGGCCGATCTGATGTTGGATATGGGATTCATAGATGACGTTAAAAAAATAGAGCGTCTATGCCCCAGTGAAAAACAGACACTCCTTTTTTCTGCCACTATGCCTTTTAAAGTAGTGCAATTGGCAGATACCATTTTAAAAGACCCCAAGAAAGTAGCCGTTACCCCAACCTCCTCGGCTGCGGCCACAGTTCATCAGTTGTTGTATTACACGCCAAAGCCCAATAAAATAGAACTCTGCCTTTACCTGCTAAGAAATACCATAAAGGGCAATATCCTAATTTTTAGGCGTACCAAATACGGAGTGGACAAACTGGAAAAAACCCTCCGCAACAACAATTTCAAGGTTGATAGCCTGCACGGAGACAAGTCGCAGGACGAGCGCCAAGCAGCATTGGGGAAATTTAAGCAGGGAGTAACGAACATTCTGGTGGCCACTGATGTTGCTGCCCGTGGGTTGGATATAGACGAGCTGGACGCCGTTATCAACTTTGACCTGCCCAATGTACCGGAAACCTATGTGCACCGTATAGGAAGGACCGGAAGAGCCGGAAATACAGGGACATCCTATGCCTTTTGTTCCGCGGATGAAAAAGGGTATTTGTCCACTATTCAAAAACTGATGCAAAAACACATCGAGGTTGTTGAGGACCATCCGTATCCCTTAGATCCCAAGGCCAAACCGCAAGTACATAAAAAACAAGGTAGCAAACATAAAAAAGGCCGGAAGTCCGTTGCCTCCAAAAAGAAAAAAAAGCGTTGGTATTGATCGGGATGGTTAAGAGTTGAACAAAGTTCATAAGCTTGCGGAGCATGCCCTGTAAAAATATCAATTCACTACCTTTGTACAAACACTTATTGTAAATAATAATGGACAAAAAGATTATTGCCCCTTCCCTCTTGGCCGCCGATTTTGCCAATCTACAGCTCGATATTGAAATGGTAAACCACAGTGAGGCCGATTGGCACCACATTGATATTATGGATGGTGTTTTTGTACCAAACATCTCTTTTGGAATGCCAGTCCTAAAAGCAATTGCGGCCCATGCCACAAAAACATTGGACGTTCATCTAATGATCGTGGATCCGGACCGCTATATTAAAACCTTTGCCGAATTGGGTGCCAATAACCTAACCGTCCATTACGAAGCCTGTCCACATTTACACAGAACGCTACAAGCCATAAAAGCCGAAGGAATGGCAGCTGGTGTGGCATTAAACCCGCATACGAACATTAATTTGTTGGAGGATACCATAAATGATATTGATCTAATTTGTGTTATGAGTGTGAATCCAGGATTTGGGGGACAGTCGTTTATTGAAAACACCTATGAAAAAATAAAGGCGCTAAAAGAACTCATTAATAGGAAAAGTGCCCATACACTTATTGAGGTCGATGGCGGAGTTACCTCTGAAAATGCCAAGCAATTAATTGATGCAGGGGCGGATATTTTAGTGGCAGGTAGTTTTATATTTAAGAGTGATAATCCGACCAAGACCATAAAGGAACTCAAAAAAATAATAGGATAATGAAGATTTGGGATATAGTAATTGTTGGAGGAGGGCCTATAGGTATTGCCTGTGGCTTGGAAGCCCAAAAAAAGGGATTGTCCTATATAATTCTTGAAAAGGGATGTATTGTTAATTCGCTCTATAATTATCCCTTGAACATGCAGTTCTTTTCATCTTCCGAAAAATTGGAAATCGATGAAATTCCTTTTATTAGCATAGAGGCGAAACCTAAAAGAAATGAGGCACTGGAATATTATAGACGTATAGTGACCTCCAATCATTTGAATATTTCCCTTTTTGAAAAAGTAAACTCCATTTCAAAAATTGATGGGCACTTCAACATTGTCTCCGATAAGAATACCTATACCTCCACCAATGTAATCATTGCCACAGGATTCTACGATATTCCGAACAGAATGAACGTACCCGGAGAAGATTTAAAAAAAGTCTCCCATTACTACAAGGACCCCCACTTTTACTCCAGTCAGAAAGTAGCGGTCATTGGGGCCAGTAATTCGGCCATAGACGCTGCTTTGGAATGTTATAGAAAAGGGGCCGATGTATCCTTGATCATTAGGGGGCCGGAAGTTGGCCAACGTGTAAAATATTGGGTAAGGCCCGATATTATAAATAGAATTGAGGAAGGCAGCATAAAAGTCTTTTACAATAGTACAGTTAAGGAAATTAAGGAAGATGAAATTATCCTTAATTCTCCCTCTGGAACCACAAGCTTAAAGAATGATTATGTACTTGCCCTGACCGGGTACATGCCCAATTTTGAATTCTTGGAAAAAATAGGCATCCAATTGTCCGATGACGAGAAAAGACTTCCCCAGTACGATCCTGAAACCATGGAAACCAATATTGATAATTTATATTTGGCCGGAGTAATTTGCGGCGGAATGGAAACCCATAAATGGTTTATAGAAAACTCTAGGATACATGCCCATATGATCATGGACGATATTGTAAAGAAAAACAAATCCGTCAATTCCTATCAGGACAAGTAAGTTTAACAAGCTTGGCATGTCCACATAAAAAAAGGAAGGCCCAAATGTATCAAATTGGCCCTCCCCTTCTTGTGGTCATAAATGTGTTAATTGGACTGCCCCATTCTCTTTAGTCTGGCTAAAGCCTCAATATAATAGTAATCTGCATAGATCAGGGCCACATCAATTTCATGTCCCAAGGATTTAGCTCCAGTTGAATGCAATAAAAAGGAATCGGCCTTCCCTACTCCTGAATATTCATCGGAACTTAAAGATTCCAGCATCCGCAGGGCTGCATCGTAATATTGTTGCTGTTTGTTTCTATCCTCCACCAAAGTACTTAACTCCAAAAGACCGGAAGCCACAACAGCTGCTGCAGAGGCATCCCTCTCCTCTTTTTCTTTATTGGGCACATCAAAATCCCAATGGGGAATATAATCCTCAGGAAGTAGCTCCAGATATTTATCCGTGAGTTTTACGGCAAAATCCAAGAATTTTTTATCTCCCGTCTCCCTGTACACCATGGTGTAACCATATATCCCCCATGCCTGTCCGCGGGACCATCTACTATCATCGGCGTAGCCTTGTTTGGTATGCCTGTTAAGTACATCTCCCGAGATACTGTCATATTCAATAACATGCCATGAAGTGTAATCTGGCCTAAAATGATTGGCCATAGTGGTTTCTGCATGTTTTACGGCAATATCATAATAATTTTGATCGCCCCCAATTTTGGATGCCCAGAACAAAAGCTCCAAATTCAACATATTGTCGATTATGGTAATATGCTGTTGCCAACGCGGGTGCATTTTATTGGACCAGGACCTAATAGTTCCCACCTTTGGATTATACCTGCTGGCCAAGGATTTGGCAGAAGTTAGAAGAACGTCCTTATACTCCATTTTGTCTCCAAACAAATAGCCATTACCATAGGCCGGAAACATCATAAACCCAATATCATGATGTTCGTTAATCGTTTTAAAACTCTCAAAGACCTCCGTTCTTTTTATGGCTTCCCTTTTCCATTTATCGTCCTTGGTAAGGTCGTACATATACCATAGGATTCCTGGATAAAATCCGGAGGTCCAGACCAATCGACCGTTGGGAATTTCCTTCCATTCGGTTGCATTGGTTTCGATCAATCTTGGGTGTTTGGTGAGATCCGTAAGCTTGGGGACCGATTTGTTTAATTGTGCTTCACAGTTATTAATTTCACTTTCAAGGTCAAAGGAAACTATATTGGCCACGGCCATATTATCGACTACAGAATTTTTGTTCTTTGTTAAACTTTTGCAGCTTGCCAAACAGATAAGAAAAGAGACGAGAATTAGTTTCATTGGATTATTATTTTATTTTTTTGAGGAATCACGTTCAATTAAAGAAGACTTTAAAATTGTTGTTTTGGCCATGGTGGTATTGACATTGGGTGCCTTGCTTATTTCATCCAACAATAACTTTGTGGCTATTTGCCCAATTTGAAAACCCGGCTGATCAACAGTGGTCAAGGAGGGATCTATTATCCCGGAAACGGGCTCGTTACTGAACCCTACAATAGCTATCTCATCCGGTACTTTTACGCCTTCATTCTTAAAATATTTCATGGCACCTATGGCAGCAATATCATTGGCAGAAAACAACCCATCTACCTTGTAGGGCAAGGAAAGTAAGGTTTTTGCTCCTTCTGCCCCATCATTTTCCATGAGACTGGAACGTATTAGCAGTTCCGGTCTAAATGGAATTTTATATTTTTCCAAGGCCTTTCTATACCCAGCAGTCCTATTCCTGTAAATGGCCAATTCTTGGGGCCCCGAAAAATGCCCTATATTTTTGCATCCGTTTAAAATTAAATGCTCCGTGGCATCGAACCCACCTTGAAAGTCATCGATCAGTACACTGCTGATACCCTCAATCTCACAATGCCTGTCAAAAAATAGAAATGGGGTACCATTGTTCTTCATGTTCAACAAATGGTCGAATTTATCCGTTTCCATGGATACGGATAACAATACCCCGTCTACCCTATTGGCCAAAAGGGTCTCTACAAGTTTGCGTTCCCGTTTCAACTGTTCCAAGGATTGACAAATAATTACATTATAGCCAGCATCATAGGCGGTTTCCTCTATACCCGAAATTACGGATGAAAAGAAGTGACGGGATATTCTTGGCACAATTACCCCAATGGTATTGGTTACGCTTTTACGAAGATTTGAAGCCAGTAAATTGCGTTGATAGCCCAATTCATTTGCCTTGGCCGTTATCCTATCCTTGGTCTTCTGGCTCACCCTTGGGCTATTGTTCAACGCCCTTGAAACGGTAGAGGCATCTACCTTCAAAGCCTTGGCAATATCGTGTATAGTTGTTTTATTTTCCACAAATAATGGGTATCTTGACTTTATCAAAGATAGATATTTACAAATACAATCGATTGTATTTTGATAAATTTTTAATATATTTACGAACAACTATAGAAACACTTCTATAACAACCACTATTTAAGACACTAATAATTAGATATTTATAATCATGAAAAACAATTACGAGGTTAGATATGCCTGCTCTCCCAAGGAGACCAAAGCATTGACCACAGAAGGACTGAGAAAGGAATTCCTAATCCAAAACTTAATGGAAGCGGATACCATCAATTTGGTATACACCCATTTTGACAGATATATCGTTGGAGGGGCCGTGCCCCTTAAAACCCCTTTAAAACTAGCCACTATAGACCCATTAAAATCGGATTATTTTTTGGAGCGAAGGGAGATCGGCATCATCAATGTCGGGGGAGCTGGTTCTGTAACCGTTAATGGTCAGAAATATGATTTGGACTATAAAGAGGCCCTGTATATTGGCAAGGAAAACAAGGAGGTAAGCTTCAGCAGTGACAGTGCCGATAAGCCTGCCAAATTTTATTTGAATTCCACCCCTGCCCACAAGGTATTCCCTACCAAAAAAATAAGTAGGGCCAATGCAGAGATCGTGGAAATGGGATCTATGGAAACGGCCAATGCCAGAACCATCAGAAAATTGATCGTAAACAGTCTGGTAGAGACCTGTCAGGTTCAGATGGGAATGACAGAATTAAAACCGGGCAGTGTTTGGAATACTATGCCAGCACATGTACACGACAGAAGAATGGAAGTCTATTTCTATTTTGAGGTTCCCGAAGAGCAGGCCGTTTGCCATTTTATGGGTCAACCTCAAGAAACTAGGCATATCTGGATGGCCAACAATGAAGCGGTAATCTCCCCACCGTGGTCCATACACTCCGGATCCGGAACCAGCAATTATACCTTTATCTGGGGAATGGCAGGCGAAAACCTGGATTATGGCGATATGGACCACTGCAAAATAAAAGACTTAAAATAACTCTTAGAAAACACAAATATGTCATTGAATCTATTTGATTTAACAGGAAAAACAGCCCTGATTACGGGGGCTACACACGGTCTTGGAAAAGCCATGGCCATTGGCCTGGGCAATGCCGGTGCCACCTTGGTAATTAATGGGGCTTCCTCCCAAGAAAAATTGGACAATGCCGTTGCCGAATACAAAGCTTTGGGGCTAAACGCCCATGGCTACCTCTTTGATGTAACCAATGAAGCCAAGGTCATGGAAAATATTTCCAAAATTGAAAAAGAGGTAGGGCATATAGATATATTGGTAAACAATGCCGGGATTATCAAAAGAATTCCCTTGGAGGAAATGGAGGTCGCCGATTTTGAAGCAGTAGTAAAAGTTGATTTGGTGAGTCCGTTTATAGTATCCAAACATGTGGTTAAGGGCATGATTTCCAGAAAGGAAGGCAAGATCATCAACATTTGTTCCATGATGAGCGAATTGGGCAGAAACACCGTAGGCGCATATGCAGCTGCTAAAGGAGGATTAAAAATGCTTACCCGGAACATGGCTACCGAATGGGCCAAACACAATATCCAGGTCAATGGTATTGGACCAGGTTATTTCGCCACTGCACAGACCGCCCCTATAAGGGTAGACGGGCATCCCTTCAATGATTTTATAGTGGGCAGAACCCCTGCAGGTAAATGGGGAGACCCGGATGACCTACAAGGAGCGGCCATATTCCTAAGTTCCAAGGCCAGCAATTTCGTAAACGGACAAATAGTTTATGTGGATGGAGGCATATTGGCCACCATTGGAAAACCAGCCAATGAAAATTAAAAAAGCGGTTATGAAATCACTTTATAAATTAGTTCTATTTTCCGCATTGGCAATGCTGTCCGTTTCCTGTTCCGAAAAGGAAACACCCACCATTATTACGGTAAAAAATGTTCTGGACCAAGAGAGGACAACGGAGACCGTAGAGCTCACCAAGGATATGTTGAAGGTGGAAGATCTATCCTCTGTTGGCATTAAGAACAAGGAAACCAATACCCTTGAAATTGTCCAAACGGTAGATAATGATGGCGATGGCGCTATGGATATGATCCTTTTTCAACCCAAAATACCGGCGAAAGGGGAAAGTAAGTTTGAAGTAGTTACAGTAACAACGGGAGAAAACCCCACAGCCGAGGTGTTGTGCTATTCCAGGTTTGTTCCAGAACGTACCGATGATTACACTTGGGAAAATAATAAAGTTGCCTTTAGGGTCTATGGACCCACTGCACAGAAAATGATAGAGGACAAGGTTCCCGGCGGCACCTTATCCAGCGGTGTCGATGCCTGGTTAAAACGGGTAGAATACCCCATAATTGACAAATGGTACAAAGAGGAATTAAGTGGCCAAAGTAGTTACCACAAGGATACCGGCGAAGGCTTGGACGATTTTCACGTAGGTGCCAGTCGTGGTGTAGGAGGTATTGCTGCCAAAGTTGACTCTACCTACTACTATTCCAAAAACTATACTAAATGGCGCACCATTACCACCGGCCCATTAAGGACCAGCTTTTATTTGGAATATGCAGCCTGGGACGCTAACGGACAAACCATCAAAGAATCCAGAGTTATAAGCTTGGACCTAGGGCAAAATTTATCCAAATTCAATATAACCTTAGAGGGTGTAGATGATATTTACGCCGGACTCACCCTGCACGAAAAAGACGGCGAAGTTAGCGGGAATACCGAAAAGGGATGGGTAAGCTACTGGCAGCCCCATGGGGATTCGAAATTGGGCACGGCCATCCTTGCCCCTACGGATACTTTTATCGATTTTGAAAAGTACGATGTTGAAACAAAGGACCTAAGCAATGCCTACGCCCATTTGAAAGTTAAAAACAAGCAAGTAAGCTACTACGCAGGCTTTGGATGGAAAAAAAGTGGGCAATTTAATTCCAAAGAGGAATGGGAGCACTATTTAAACGCCTTTTCCGAACAGATCCATAACCCCTTGGAAGTTAGCATAACTCCATAGGGACTGGCATTTGACATATATTCTATTGGGCAATACCCCCATGTGCATAGCAATGCCTTGGGGTATTGCCTTTTTTTAGTCCAAATTTTAACTTCAATTTGTGTTTTCCATCAGAAATATCCCTGGTTTATATGCGTAAATTTATAAAACAAAAGCTGCGGTATGGACCTTCAAAAACTGGAACGGGAACTCGAAACAATTTACGAATCACTTTTAAAACAGGAGTCCACCGCGGATAGCATAGCCGCTTCGGTTCATCCACAATATAGGTCAAGTGCCAAGAACCTATATCGCTATTTACTGCTCCGCAGTGTGGACATCCGCAAATTACAGAGCGACCTATCCGAATTGGGGATATCCTCATTGGGCACAGGGGCCGGATACGTTTATGAAAATATCTCCAACGCCCTTAAATTGGTCAAATTACTGAACGGAAAAACTTGGGAAAGGGATACCGACCTCGAAGCCCTTGGGTATACAGGAAGCAAGCATTTATTGATGGATCATGCCAATGACCTCTTTGCCTCCGATCGTGGGGAAAGGGACACCGAAATAATGGTCACTATGCCCGATGAAGCTGCTACCGACAAAAAACTACTTAAAAAATTGCATTCTGCAGGTATGGGCACTGCCCGTTTAAATCTCAGTCATGGGAGTGAAGCGCTTTGGAAAAAAATCCTAGGTAAAATAAAAGCCGTTTCCAAAGATAGTGCGGCCCCTATCCATATTTATATGGACCTACCAGGGCCAAAAATTAGAATCAGCAATATCTACCTTAAAAAGGTTTCGCAAAAAACCTTGGACACCGTATCGTCTGTAAAAATTGGCAAAGGGGACAAATTATTGCTGATAAAACACAACTCCCCCTATCTTTCAGGGAAACATAAAAAGATATCGCTTCCTGAGGAAACCATCCTGGTGGAAGTTTCCCTTTCGCAGATTATTGATGATCTTAAAAAGGGACAAGCCGTGTTTTTTGATGATGGTGCCATAGAGGCCAAAGTAGTTAGCCTCGATGAGGAAACCGCATCACTGCTGGTAAGAAAATCCCATAAGAAAAAATTGAGGCCAGGAAAAGGCATCAATTTACCGACTACCCATCTCAACCTGCCCTCCCTAACTCCGGAAGATGTACAACTCTTGCCCTTCATAAGTGCCCATGCGGACCTTATGGGCTATTCCTTTGTACGAAATGCCAAAGATGTGGCCATCCTCTATGAGGAATTGGACAAATTGGGGGATATGGATACCGGGGTTGTTTTTAAGATAGAGAACAGGGCTGCGTTCGAGAATTTACCCTCCATACTCTTCAGCGCAATGAAAAGACCAAAAATAGGCGTTATGATCGCTAGGGGCGATTTGGCAGTGGAGATTGGTTTTGAACGTATTTCCGAAGTACAGAACCAAATACTATGGTTATGCGAGGCGGCTCAGATACCCGTCATCTGGGCCACTCAGGTGTTGGATACCATGGCCAAAAAGGGCATGGCTACCAGAGCGGAAATTTCGGATGCCACCATCAGTGCCCAGGCGGAATGTGTAATGCTCAACAAGGGGCCTTTTATAGTGGAGGCCACCAAAACCCTAAAAAATGTACTGGAAAGAATGGAAGCCCATTCCCAAAAATCCAAAAACACACTAAGGGCGCTAAAAGTAGCCAAAACGGGACTTAAGAATATCCATAAAGATTTTCCGATGAAGTAGTGGTTCTTATGAATTTCCAACTGCTAAACGGAAACATTTGAAGGAAAAAATTTGTTATATTAGACTGATATAATTACGTATAAATTAACAAGTTACTATATCCGTATGTTGTACTCTATACTGAAAAAATGAATCGAATATTAATATCAATTGGACTTGTATTTACAATTTCGAGTTGTACAGATAAAGTTAACGATGTACCAAACGTAAAAACATTACTCATCCAACAACTTAAAAGTACACATACAAATGAAGAATGGTTTGTGTCAACAAAAAAGGCAATTGAAGGACTTAACCTTGAGCAATCCAATTGGAGAGACAGCACGGAAAACCATTCAATAGGAGAATTAACTTCCCATTTGATTTTTTGGAACGAGATGAACCTTAAAGCATTTAAAGGAGAAAAAGTCTCCGAATTTAATGACAACAACAAAGAAACATTCAAAATAAACAATGGGCAGGACTGGCAATATGCCATAAAAAAATTGGATAGTATTCAAACCGAATGGGAACGATTGACCGAAAACGCAACGGAGGAACAAATTATGGAATGGAGTGCGGAAATAGCAAATATGGCATCCCACACCGCCTATCATACAGGTCAAATTGTTTACATTAGGAAAAGAAATGGTTGGTGGAACTGACTCAATCGGAATATGGATTTGGACTCCCCCGTTGGCGATAGCCTTATCAGCTATATATCCAAATTGCAAATATCCACTGCCAATACATGTCAGCCTAGGGGAAATTTCATTTGTAATACCAATAAATTTCCCACTACAACACGGAAGCATTTGAAAGAAAAGATTTGCTATATTAGACTGATATAATGGGGATATAAGTACTTGTTGCCATATCCGAATGTTGTAAGTAATATTAAAAATAACAGTTTGACCAATCAAGAAGCAGAATATTTGATGAAATTGGAAAAAGTCTTGTCCGACCCAAATCAAATAATTGACCTAGGAAATAAGAAAAATAGATTGGACTTGATTTCATATCAGGATTCTGAGAGAAATTTTTGGGTAGAATTGACTTCTAATCAAAAAATAATCCTAAAAACATCTATTCATCACCTTGAGAGCAACACTTTTGTTGGGCTTTTACGAATAGATTACAAAGGCACTCATCAAAATCCAGAAGGGATTAAGGACACGCTACCTGAATATCTAAAACCTTATGCTGGAAAGTGGTTCTCTCTCGATGAACACCACATGCACGTGTTTGTTGAAGGTTATAAACCTCTGGCATGGGCTATACCATTGGCTGATATTGATTTTCCAGTTAAAGAAATAAATGATTCATCAGACTTGTCTGATTTAATAACTAATTTCGCAAGACTAATAAATCTCAAAACTCTGATTAACGTTCAACAGGCAATATTGTGAATTGGGTAAATACATACGTAGATGAATATTACAATTGGTTAAGAGAAAAAACTTTTATCCAACAAGGCGCTACTACGGATTGGTTTCTTATTAGCACCCCTTTTATGGGTGCTTTTAACGACTCAATAGAAATATATGCAAAAAGAAATGGGGACCAATTAACTCTAAGTGATAATGGAGAAACAATGGCTAACCTTGAATTACAAGGACTTCATATTCAAGGGTCAAAAAGGAGAAGGGATTTGTTGGACTCAATACTCCTTAATTATGGTCTACAATCAATAAACAATGAACTTCTGATAGAAACAAATCTTGAAAAATTTTCACAGTCGAAGCATAATTTTTTGTCAGCAATTATTGAGGTAAATGACCTTTATGTTTTGTCCAATAATAATGTTGCATCTATTTTTAAAGAAGATGTAAGAAATTATCTTGATTCACAGGATATTATTTACACCCCCGATTTCATTTCAAAAGGAGCAACCGGATTAGAATTTAATTTTGATTTTCAGATAGCTCAGAAGAATAAAGAAATTGTAATTAAATCATTTAATACAGTTAACAAACAGAATTTATCTACTTTTCTATTCTCCTGGGAAGACATTAAACCTGTTCGCGAAAAGTCTACTAAAAAAGATGTTCGAGCTATAGCAGTTATAAATGATTCTGAAAAGAATGTGAAAAATGAATTTTTGGACGCCCTAAAATCAAAAAATGCGAATTATATTTTATGGTCAGAGAGGGACACTAGAAGTAATAAGGAACTGCTTGTCGCATAAAACACTACTTACAACAACCAGTCCCCCGCTGGCGCGAGCGTCACGCTCGTGTTAAAGCAGTTTAATATCCAAATTGTAAATAGCACCTGGCGCCATCCAGCCTAGCCGGCAGCTAAGTTCGGTATGTATTCGCTAAATTTAGGTGGTTAACCAAGCAACCAATCATACAAAAACCTCTCATCAGCAACCGTTTAACGACAATAATAGAATCAGATAACAGTAACCATTAACAAAACTCAATTATGAAACATAGCTCAACATTATTCCTTCAGGGAGTCATTGCGCTCTTTGGGATTGCGGCATTGGCCATTATGATTCGGATTCCCCTGACCGAGGGTAGGGCCGCAAACTTAGATCTGTTCAGCATATACTCTGATCCGTTTATCCTATTTGGCTTTGCCGCGTCTATCCCTTTTTTTATTGCGCTGTATAAGGCGTTCAAATTATTCGGATATATCCGACAAAATAAAGCATTCACAATAAACTCGGTGAGGACTTTAAGGAGTATTAAATATTGCGCAATCATACTAGGCCTCGCAATTGTAATGGCAGGTGTATATATAAAGATATTTCATAATAAAGATGACGACCCTGCGGGTTTTCTTGCCATATGTATTGCAACAACTTTTGTTTCTCTGGCAGTTGCTACAGCCGCAGCAGTGTTTGAAAAAATCTTTCAAAATGGAGTGGACATAAAATTAGAAAATGAACAGCTATATGAACAGTCAAAATAATAGTTTTGATTTTATACCATGATATTGACTAATACCACCACTGGCGTGACTTAGCAGTTTATTATGTAAATATGTATTTCTGATTACCCCGAGCATGGCTGTACTACTATTTCCTAAATACCTATATTCATCAAATATATTTAACAGTTAAAAATCATTAAAATAAGGTACCATGAAAGTAGAGGCCGTTATAAAACAAGGTCATGGAGTTGCCTCTTGGAAGGCAAAAGACCCTCGCTATCCCAAAGGAACCTTAAAAGCCCAATCCCAACATTTTTCACAAAAGGGTTTGGACTTAAGTCCATACTTTTTAGGGACCATTAATTTGGACATTGCACCTTTTTCTTTTAAAATATTACATCCAAAACATTTTTTTGAGAATATAAATTGGTCCCGATTTATCCCACCGGAAAATTTTTATTTTTTTGATGTTTCCCTCCATATAAATGAAAATAGCTATAAAGGTTTAATCTATATGCCAGATCCTGCCACCAAGGCAGAACATTTTCAAAACCCAACCATATTGGAGCTAATACTTCCAAAAATTGATGGATTGAACTATGGAGACGCCGTAACAATTGAGGTAGCTGATGAGCAGATCGAATTAAAAAAAAACCTTGAAAAACCTGACCAAAAGTAGTACTTAACGGCTATGGTCTGCTATAGCTATAGCAATGAAGATGAGCTAAGGCTATTTGTTTCCAATCCCGACCTCCCCTTTTGCGCTTCATGGTACTTACACCTTTGTTCAAAATGACATTGAAAAATGTGGAAAATAACTATCTTAGATTATTAGACCTGGATAAACATTAATCAGGTAAAGTAATTTTAAATATGGGGCCGTATAAAACGTTTGAAACAGAAAGGTTAATCATAAAACCCACCTTAGAAGAGGACGCTGCATTTATTTTTGAGCTGTTCAATAGTCCCAAATGGCTTAGGAACATTGGAGACAGAAATATCACCTCACCAGACATGGCAAAAGAGTATATCCTAACTAAAATGCAGCCACAACTGGAACGACTTGGATTTTCCAATTATACCCTCATAAGAAAAACGGACAAGGTAAAAATTGGATGTTGTGGATTATATGATAGGGAGGGATTGGAAGGCATCGATATTGGTTTTGCCTTTTTACCGGAATATGAAGGAAAAGGTTATGCTTATGAAGCTGCCGACAAATTAAAAAATGTTGCCTTCAACGAATTAGGTCTCCATGCCATTAGTGCCATCACCTCCAAACACAATGTTTCCTCCCAAAGACTTTTGGAAAAACTTGGTCTGGCATTAGCGGGAACAACAATACTTCCTAACAATGATGAAGAATTGCTCGTATATAAAATTGAAAAATAACTTTTCTCAATCACTGCCAAAAACTTATTTGACGCCAATAGAAATTTGTGAGGTGGCCGCATTGAAGTTACTCAATGAACCTATTTTGCACCTAAAGTTATAGGCTAAGTGGGTAAGGACGGGAACTTAGAATGATTTGCCTTTACCAAATCAGTTTACCCGCTTAAACAATAATAATCGCACATCCATAACTTCCTCCCCAGGTATTTTTAGCGCTTTGAGTACTAAGTTGCCCCTACCCTTTTTCAAGGTTATTTTCCCCAGGTCCATTGGAATAAAGTCCTTGGTATAGGATTCAATTCTGGGGTCACGATCCCGTTCTGCCCCAACTAGTGGTGGATCATGTGCTGTGGTTATGGTTGCCTTTAAGGAACTTTCCCCTAAGCGCAATTCAAATTCGGATCCTAAGTCCTGTTCTTTAACTGTATAATAAAGTTCTACTTCAAATTCCCCATCGGCCAAAACCTCCACATCCCAGCTGATGCTATCCTTTGTACTTATCCAATTTGTAAAAAAGGTATCGTTGGGATGCCTGTTACTCCGGTCTATATTACCATGAGCAACCCCGTCCCTGGCAGGAATCTGGGTGTACACATAATCAGGATGGCCCAAAGTAAAAGGCCGATCCTCTGTCGCTTTGGATTTTGGCATTACTTCTTGCAGCCAGTCTCTTTTTAATTGTTTCAAAGAATCTGTGAGTTGTGGCAGTTTCCCTGAAAGGTCTGTGGTCTGTCCCCCGTCCATCTCCATATCATAGAGACTGTCTTTACTGTCCAAGCGATATTTTTGCGTTCTTATACTTGTACCACTATTCCAATGGTTATAGACCACCCTAGCATCCCAGGACGGGCTATTGTCCATCAATAGCGGCTTTAAGCTTTTACCGTCCAAAGGTTTCATTGTATTCTCCTCAATTTGGGCCAAATCGGATAAGGTGGGCAATATATCTATGGAACTTGCTATTTCTGAAATATGCTTTCCTTTAGGTAGTTTGTCCTTCCATTGCATGACCAAGGGGGATCGTACCCCACCCTCATCGGTAGATCCCTTTCTGCCACGCATTCCGGCATTCCAACGCCATCCGTTAGGCCCGTTGTCCGACAAGTATATTACCAGCGTATTTTCTTCCAGTTCCAAGTCCCTTAGTCTATCGATAACCCTGCCCACATTGTAATCAATATTTTCCACCATGGCCAGGGCCGCCCTGGTAAAGTTCTCGTTCTCCTCTTCCTCCCCATGATATTTCAAAGCAAGTTCCCTGTCCTTAAACCTATTCCAATATTCATCCGGCACCTGCATGGGGCTATGGGGCGTGTTATATGGAAGGTACAAGAAAAAGGGTCTCTCCTTATTCCTGTCCATAAAATCCAAGCCTTTGTTGGTAAGATCGTCAATGATAAAGCCGTCTCCCTTTACAATTTCCCCATTGTGCTCCAACATGGGACTGAAATAATTGCCCCAATGTCCGGAACAAAAGCCATAAAAATCATCAAATCCCCTGGCATTGGGATGGTAAGGAGGTTGCATGCCATTATGCCATTTTCCGTAAGCAGCTGTGGCATATCCAGCCTGTTTAAAAACTTCCGCAAGGGTGGTTTCATCCAAATTTAGACGTTCACCACCTGAAGAAGTGGAATAGACCCCTACCATCGGAAAATAACGGCCGGTCAAAAGTTCGGCCCTAGTGGGAGAACATACCGGGCTTACGTAAAAATGATCAAAAGTGACCCCGTTATTGGCAATGGCATCTATATTCGGGGTTGCCAAATTGGTATTCCCGGAAATCCCAAGATCTCCCCAGCCTTGGTCATCGGCCAAGATGAGAACAATATTGGGTTTTTCGTTGCGCGGGGCATTGGAAGTGGATTCAGGTTCTGTCTTTTCTTTACAAGAAAGTGATAATCCCAATATGGCCAGGACCAAACACTTCACTAAAATATTCTTCATTTGGTAGTTATTTAATTGGTTGGATTTTGGAAGTATAAGATAAGGAATCCAATCAATTTATATATAAATTCCCTTTTAACCTGAATTTGAAAGGATTTCCCAATATTTTCATTGATTCCATACTTAAGGCCATTTGGACCGCGCGTAAATTTCGAGACTTTGCATTAGCCAAATCAAGGGATCGTTTAGTGAAAGAATTCTTTCACTAAACGAATATTATTAACCAAAAATAGTTGAATTTAGAGCTCACCTAAAAAGGGTATATCAACAGGATGAAAGATTTCTTTGAACACCTCAGACACGAATTTGAATTGCCATTGGAAAATCCGGTGCTGATATTCTCTTTAATCCTTTTTATTATTCTGTTATCGCCCATTCTGCTAAGAAAACTAAATATTCCCGGAATAATAGGTTTAATTATTTCCGGTGTGGTAATCGGGCCATTTGGACTAAATATTCTCGAAAAAAATTCGGCCATTGATCTATTTTCAACCATTGGCCTCTTATATATCATGTTCATTGCAGGTCTGGAACTGGACATGAACGAGTTTAAGTCCAATAAAAACAAAAGTCTTGTGTTTGGAGTTTTTACCTTCATTTTTCCGTTGGCCATCGGTTTCCCGGTCTGCTATTTCTTTCTGGAATACGACTTTAATGCCAGTTTCCTTACTTCCAGTATGTTCGCTACCCATACACTGGTGGCATATCCTATAGTAAGCAAATTAGGAGTGTCGAAAAACCAGGCTGTAGCCATTACCGTGGGTGGCACCATATTAACGGACACGGCCGTACTAATCATTCTGGCGGTTATTATGGGAAACAGCCAGGGGAATCTGAATATGGCCTTTTGGATTCGCTTGGGAATTTCTTTATCTATTTTTTCCGCTATTATGTTCCTAATAATTCCAAGGATTGCCAATTGGTTTTTTCGTAAACTGGAAAGTGAAAAACACTCCCACTATATCTTTGTACTTTCCATGGTATTTTTTGCTGCATTCTTGGCCGAATTAGCAGGGGTTGAGCCGATTATCGGAGCATTTGTCGCAGGATTGGCCCTTAATAAACTCATTCCCCATTCTTCTGCCTTGATGAATAGGATACAATTTATAGGCAATTCCTTATTTATTCCTTTTTTCTTGATAAGTGTAGGAATGTTGGTCGATATTAGTGTAATTCTAAATGGGCAAACCGCACTTATTGTAGCCGCAACACTTTCAATTGTAGCACTTTTTGGCAAATGGTTTGCAGCTTTGGTAACTCAACTTGCTTTTAAATACACCAAAACCCAACGTCAGCTTATTTTTGGATTGAGCAGTTCCCATGCCGCTGCCACACTTGCGGTAATTTTAGTAGGATATAAAGCGCAAATTCTAGATGAAAATATCCTGAACGGAACCATTATACTTATCCTAATTACCTGTGTTGTTGCCTCCTTTGCTACGGAAAAAGCCGCTAAAAAACTTGTGATTGAGACAGAGGACGATAGCTCAGGACCAATGAAAGTAAATGGATTGAATAACGAGCACATTTTATTGCCCATTGCCAATATTGGGAGCATGGAAAAATTGCTCGAATTTTCGATTTTTATCAAAGGGAAAAAATCGGCCAACCCCTTATCGGTTCTCTCCGTGGTATCCAATAATGAGGAAGCTGAAAACAATATTCTAAAAGCCAGAAAAAAACTGGAAGAATTCGTAGAACAGGCATCAGCAACGGAAACAAAAGTAAGTATCATTACCACAATCGACCATAACGCCGCCAGTGGAATATCCCGTATTGCTAAAGAAATAATGGCAGACATCATTGTTTTGGGCTGGCCAAAACGCACTGGATTTATAGAGAAACTTATAGGGGAAAAAGTGGACAGTATAATAAGCAACACCGATAAAACTACGATTATATGCCATTTTAAAAAGCCATTGGTGTCCCATAGAAGAATTGTAATTGCGGCCCCTCCCTTAACCGAACATGAGAACGGCTTTGAACTTTGGTTTACAAAAATGGCAAAATTGGCTCAAGAATTAAGTATCCCAATTCAACTATACTGCAATGAATCCACCTCGAAATCCATTAAAAAACTGATCAAGGATTCTAAATTGTCAGCTTCAGTTACAACCAGTCAATTTAGTGATTGGGAAGATTTCCCGGATCTCTCCAAAAGCGTAAGGGAAAATGATTTATTTGTTTTGGTTTCTGCCCGTGAAGGTGCGGCATCTTATATGGTTATGCTCGAAAACCTTCCGTCCAAAATGGAAAAACATTTCCCTAATAATAGTCGGCTTATTATATACCCTCAGCAGTTCGTACAACAACTTGGGAGCAAGCGCTATGATCAGATCAACCCTGAACCAATCCACAAAGGAATAGAAACCATACAGAAGATTGGCAAGGGCATTGGCAATATTTTTAAAAAGGATAACAGGGAATAATCTGCAGGAAGTATTTCTATAACCTAGCTGTTTGCCCAAGTAGCATGGAGGGCCTAAAAACCAAGGAGAAATCTAGGAACAATATAATACAGGATTATTGGACGGGCTGCATCATTCCCCAAAGTTCCGCCAGCATATAATGCACACCAGCCTGCAACTGATTTTCACACCCTAATGGAACATCTAAGAACAAAAGCCAAAATGAAGAATAACCTTATAAGATACCTATAATTTCTGTTACATATCACTAGGTCAAATAACCCCATCCATTAAACACTTTGCAATTAGTTCAGGGGTATTCTTACAACCAGATTTTCTTAGGATATTTTTTTTGTGTGTATTAATAGTGTGGGGCGAAACGAAGAGTTGTTGAGCTATCTCTACAAACTTTTTGCCCTCTGCCAATTTTTTTATGATTTCTATTTCACGTTTGGAATATAATGTCTGTTTAACCTTGCTACTGGGATTAAAAATACTTTTTGGACAGATGTTGTAAAAAGACGGCCTATTAATCCCAATAAAGGACACTTTTTGGTGGAATGGTATATTCAGATAAGATATATCTGTATGTATGCCCAATACTTGCAGAATTTTACCGTCCTCAGTAGCACTAATAGCCTTAACCTGATGCAAAATGGTCCTATAAGATCCGTCCTTATGTATCATCCTAAACATATAGACTATCTTATATAATAAGATATCTTCTTTTGAAATTCTATTGAGGGCAAAATCGAACGCCAAAGCTTCCTTTTCATGCATTTTAGAGAGGTCCTCGGGATGCATTAAGGCAAACACCTTTTCCATGGTAAAATCCTCTGGGGCTATTCCCAAAACCTCCCTTGTCCCTTCATTTACGAGTTCCATTTTTAAACTTTCAAAGTTTAGAATGTAGTAATAGAAGGGTCCAACGGAAAACAGGAACGAGATTTGATCTATTATTTCTGAGATTAGTACTTTTTTGTTTGGACTCAATATTTTGTTTTGAGATTCCCATACTCTTAATACCTGTTCAATATCTTTTTCTAACATATTATCGGGGGATAACGCTGTATTAAAGATATGTTAAAATACCCAATCTTAGGTATTTCACATCGATGTTTTAGTAAATATCTTCGTTGAAAAAAAAATTTCAATCCACAATTCAAAATAACCCATGACTTTCAACTGACCTTTTGTAACAATTGAGCTAACAAAGTATTTTCCTTAACATTTAAAAAACAAATAAAGAGAAGAAAAATCAAATACAAAACCAACCTAAACCCCCATTTCAGAATAGCGCCAAATTATAAAAACCATTAATACATTTGACATGAAAAAGATTATATTAAGTTTAGTTCTATTCTCGGCTACAACACTTACAGTATTGTCCCAATATTATCAAGGATTTGAAAATGATAATTTTAACGGACTTCATGGTGTCCTAATAAACCCAGCCAATATTGTTGATTCTAGGATCAAATCAGAGATCAATATCTTTTCAACTCAAATCCAAATTGGAACAGATTATACCCCACTAACACCGGATAACTTTATTAATATTATAAACGAAGATTCCTTTACCGTATTCCCCAAGGACGATAATGAATTACTTTTAAATCTGGAATTGTTCGGCCCTTCCTTTATGTTTAACCTTACCAAAAAAAGCAGTATAGGTTTGCTGTCAAGGGTCCGTATTTACAACAACTCAAGAAATTTAAATGCTAAATTATATGAGGATTTAACATCGGGTTTTGATGATGAGGATTTTGATTTTAACATGAAGAATTTAGACCAAACATTACATGCTTGGGGAGAAATCGGTCTTACGTATGGCAGGATTTTAACTGACAAGGATAATAATTTCTTAAAGGCAGGAATAACACTTAAATATCTCTTGGGGGGAGGCGTGGTTCAAGCCACTTCCAATTCTTTTTCTGGAGATTATGTATATAATGAAAATGACCCTCCTCAATCCTTGATCAATCTTAGTGGCGATCTTTCCTATATGATGAGCTATAATGAAGATGAAGACCCATTTAGTTCCATTACACCAGGCTTTGGAACCGATATAGGACTAATTTATGAATACCGTCCAGAATCGACAAGAACAATAGCAGAAGACAGAAATGGTAAAGGTTTTAACAAGTATAAATTGAAAATAGGAGTGGCTATTTTAGATATCGGCCATATCACCTACAAAGACCAAGAACAAACAGATTATACCCTAAATGGCTCGGTTACGGCCGAGGAAGGGGAGAACGACATAGGGCAAGCCTTGGAAGATAATTATCCGGGAACAACCACCGTAAAAGACATAAAGGTCAGCCTGCCTACCGCTTTACAAATAAACATAGATTACAGGATAACCCATCGTGTATACGCTAGTGTTAACTACAATACCTCCTTATTGGAGGCCGATAAACCTTATAATAACATAGGACAGAATATCCTTAGTATTTCTCCAAGATATGAAACTAGGTTCTTTAGTCTGTATCTCCCTGTAAGTTTCAGTGAATTGGGCGGTACGGCCATTGGTACGGGTTTCAGATTGGGGCCACTGGTAATTGGCTCTGGCACAATCCTATCTACACTCTTTTCAGATAATGCCAAGTCGGCCAACATTTATGCCGGTTTAAAGGTTCCAATCTATCAAAAAAGAAAGTCAAAATTGGAAAATGACACTCTTACTCCAGGTACTGTAAATTAAATTATTAATACAATTAAACTCTAATTTATGAAAAACTACCTTTCGGCTATTATATTGGCTCTTGTAGCTCTTAGCTTATATTCATGTTGTACGGATTGTCGTGAAGAAATAGAAGAATCAAATGAAATACCAGATGAAATTATTGTTAAAAATCCGGAACTACCCCCTGTTACTACAAGTACAACGCTCACAATTAATGGCACATCCAATCTAGATTTTTCAAAGTTGACTGCCATAACCATAGGCGGAACATCCAAAGTCAACGCTGATGGGAGTTTTCAAGTGGTACAGGAAGCCAATGAAATAGAGATTTTACCGTTGATCTTTATGAAAGAAGGCGAAATAATGTTGGGGTATTATCCGAAATCGCCAACCAATAATGTCACTAATATTGATGAAATTCTGTTGTTCTATTTCTCCTTAAATCCAGAAATATCCAAATACGGTCACACCCATGAAGTACTTTTAAGTTTAATAAAAAGTAACCCAAAGTATGTTGAATTAAAAGACCTTTTGACCACTTCCCTAAACGCCAATACACCCCCCTTAAAAAATATGGCATTTGTGGACCTCTTAAAGGAATCTGGCAATACAATGGTTACCAACAAAAAAACTTCTAAAAATAGTGAAACACCCTTAGAATTTAAATTCTCTTACACCAGGACAGGTAAAATAGAATGGCCAATTAGTCTACCCATCTATACCTCATTGGTTGTTGGAGTTAAAAATATAGATAATCAAGACAACGAACTTGGTCCTTATATGATCAACTCCAAAGGAATGATAGACAACCCTACTTCATTAACTGGATATATTTATGACACATTTTTCGATGGATACCGAAATAATATAAATTCGGTTCAGCTTATTGATGAAGGTTATTATCATCTACACTTCTCCGTTGGCAATAATTACGGAATATCTGAAACAATAAATAAAGCCTATGCCAAAAACTTGGCAAACTTGAACATCAACTTACTTGTAACTTCCTTTCCCATTGGTTTAAAATCCCTTTTAAATGGAGAGTGCGGGAACCTTATCAAAGATTTGACCAAATCCAATTATTATTCCCTAACTGATGAGACCAATTTCTCCAATTATATAATATCCCGTCACGATAACTTATACAGTGGGATCCAAAATTGCATGCCAGAGGCAAAATGGAATTACTTTAACGCCATACGTTTAATAGCTACCAACTTAAATATAGATGAATATTCATTGGAACTATATCATATATTAAAAGATTATAATGCCTTTAATAGGTCAGACAACTATTTAAGACTTAATTATTTTGATCAAATGACCTTTGGTGAACTTGTCTCCACTTACGGAAATGACCCCTATCTTGGTTGGTACTATGGCGTGGCCAACTCACCTTATACAGTCAATGACACCATAAAAGAAACCATACAAAAATGGAATATACTTCGTGAACCCAGTTTAACCACCATAGAGAAACAAACCTCTTATACCCCTATAAAGGACCTCACATTTGATATTAGGAAAGAGTTTGGAGATGCAACCGTGGATGCAAGCAAGGTGACCACCAACAGTGAAGGCTGGCTAAGTTTTACTTTTATAAATGGCAGTAGTCACATTAACGGCAATGATAACAATCCAGATTCCTATTTTTTAATTGAACCTTCCTTTGCAAAAAAGAAAAAAGAACCAGTTCTAGGCCAATATCCGAAGGAAATTCGCATGCAACTGGATTCTCTGGAATACTACAAGAATTATATTCCAGGAAATTGGACAAATACCTTATACTATCAGGATGGCCGAATTGAACAGTACAAAGTTACCTTAGAAAGTCCTTACCCAGCACAGGGCTCTACTCAATATGGTCCAGGTACCATAACCGAATGGACGCATGATGATGGTACTGTTCAGGTATTTTCTATGACAACTCAATATGTACTTAGTGGAGATATAGAATCAGGATACCACATTAATTTTGGAAATGGGGGAGGGAGAATTTATCGCCAAAAAATATCAAATATTAATAATGGAGGAATGATGGTGAAAGATTAAATCCAGATTTAAAGGATAGTGTTCAATTTATATACAAATTAATATCAACCTAGAAATGGTATTAAAATAAATGAAAGTTGGCTGCTCTTATTGATTCATAATCATCTTAAAAAGACGCCATTTACTGGCTATTTCTTTTAAGATGATTGTTTTTTTAAATTTTATTTGTGATACCAAAACAAAACCTGTCTAAATGAAACCTTTAACCATCCTTCTATTGTCTTTTACCTTACTTAATTGTGCCGAAGACGACCCCATCTCAAAACATGAAAACCCAGATACAAGTCCCACAGCAGCCTTAATGAAGGAAGAAGTAAAACAAATTCTTATCTCTGGAAATTCCGATAACGAAATAAGAACCATATGGAAACCCTCTAGTGCACAACTTACAAATGAATCAGGAAAAATTGATGTTAGTAATACCCCAAATATAGAAGATGACGAATTTATTTTCTTACTTGGAAGCCAGGATGGGGAGGTGAAAATTATATGGAAACCTCGTAACCATGTCAATATCAATGCAACTTCACAAGATGGAGCTTTGCTTGACTTTTATGCGCCCCCGATAGAACTTACTACAGAATTAGATAATACCAGTCCTAAAATACTGAAATTCGAGGATGAAGATGGAGAAATTGTAGTAGAGGTAATTTCTGAAGTTGAAGTAAATTTACAGGTGCGCAGAAAAGAAAATAGCACCAATCTCTCGGGTAAACCAAAATTCCATTCTAGATGGAGTGGGTGGCGTCCATGGTGCTATACCTGTTATATGAATTATCAATTAACACCGATTCCCATAGAAAATACTGTAAATAGCATCCCTACATCTATGCAGTTTTCTCAATTGGTTGCCATAGATGGAAGTGATCTATTATTTGGTGCTCCCGGTTTCACATCTTCCCTAGCCACAAACAAATTATATTGGTCCTACAGAACGAATGATAATAACCTATTGGAAATATTAAAAAGCTACAATCTTGGTAATAGGGAGATAGAAACCTGTTCGTCTGACATAAATTCATTTGTTTCCAAGCAGCTGCATATTATCGAAGGCGAAATAAAGGTAATCAGTGGGCTTCACGTCAATACCTATCCTACTGATTTAAATCCTGCGGGTGCAGACCCCAGTTGTTCTCCCGATTCCTATGAACACGGTCTCAGGCTAAGTAGGTTTGGTAGTGCGGTACTGGACAACAGCCTTTACATATTCGGGGGAGACCTTAATGAGACCAATTCAGATAAGATCTATAAGTATGATGATGTTAATAAGAGTCTTACAGTCATTGGCACTCTACCATCACAAAAGTCATGGGCCAATGGTGAAATTGTGGATTCAAAGCTCTATGTTTTTGGTGGTCAGGCGCAATTTTCAAACACTCCTTCGGAAGATATAATTTATGTTTATGATTTTGATACTGCATCAACCAAAATTTTCAACTTACCTAGGACTGTTGACAGAACCTATGCAGCGAGAAAAGACAACCTGATTTACGTCGCCGGCCAAATTGACAATACCGAATATGATATATTCTTTGGAGTTTTTAACACTACGGATAATACATTTTCTGAAATACCCACAAACTTGGACATGTCAGGCAATAAAACAATTCACCAGTTAACAGTTCTGAACAAAACCTTATATATTATTTACGGTGGAGCAGATGAAAATGGCATTGAATCGTTTGGCATTTACGAGGCAGCATTATAGTTCTGCATTTTATATGCTACCATAGTTAAGAAAATTGAGAAACCGTTAAAAAACAAAGTACTTAGGAATATTTTTATTTAAAAATATAGTTTTGGTGCTTTCCTCCTTATTATAAAGACGTGAGACCCACCTTCAAAGAAGAAAGGGAATTTAAACGGAGCTAGCCGTAATCTGTCTCCCTGATTGATTAGGTATTTTCACAATATATCTATAAGCTAGAATACATCAGAAGAAAAAGTGATACATAAAATTGTGCCTCGCTCAACTAATCAAGAAAAGGCGAAAATTGAACAGGTAACCAAATCGGGATTGGCTGCGCCCATCCCTCAAAGCTCCGCTTTGAAAACCACAAAAAGTTGCACTTCGCTATACTTCAAAAAAGAAGCGAGCTTCAACTAGATCCAACAATTTTCCAGACCCATATGAAAGACTAGGGATTGGCTGCGCCCATCCCTCAAAGCTCCGCTTTGAAAACCACAAAAAGTTGCACTTCGCTATACTTCAAAAAAAAAGCGAGCTTCATTTTTGAAACTCGCTAGCACAACCACTTTTTTGTGGTTTATCCGTGACCCCGGAGGGATTCAAACCCCCAACCCTCAGAGCCGAAATCTGATGCGCTATTCAGTTGCGCCACGGGGCCTCACGTTTATATTTCTCCATCGCCTTCCCGCAGCAGATTTTAGATACTTTTCTCTATTTCTTGCCGCTAGCCTAGTTTCGTAATCCTCCGTCAGGACTACTTCCCAAGGGACATAGGCTTTGGTCGATTTTGTCTTTCCAGAATTATGCTGTTTTAAACGAACTTCAATGTTATCCGTAATCCCAACATAATATCTTTCAAAACTACTACTATATATTACATAGACCTTATACATTTCCTATAAAATCCGATGCGCCCCGCCCGAACGTGCCAACCAATATCCAACACACCTACCCTACCAAGTTCGGGCACGGGCGGGTATTCAGTTGCGCCACGGGGCCTTATATTTAATTTTCTCCAACGTCTACCTGCAGCCGATTTTAGATACTTTTCTCGCTCTCTAGCTGCCAACCTGTTTTCGTAATCCTCCGTCAGGATTACCTCCCAAGGTACATAAGCCTTGGTCGATTTTGTCTTTCCTGAATTATGCTGTTTGATTCGAACTTCTATATTATCCGTAATCCCAACATAATATCTTTCAAAACTACTACTATATATTACATAGACCTTATACATTCTCTATAAAATCTGATGCGCCCCGCCCGAACGTGCCAATGATTATTCAATTACAACTACCCTACCACGTTCGGGCACGGGCGGGTATTCAGTTGCGCCACGGGGCCATTATTTAGTTATCAGTGGGCAGTAACAGTAGGCAGTTTTATAAACAAATACACTATGCACTGCAACTGACTACATTTACATTAAATTCTTTTTTACAATAGTAGATATCGTCTTCCCATCTGCCTGTCCGGCCAATTCCTGGGAAACAATCCCCATTACCTTGCCCATATCCTTCATCCCTGATGCCCCAACGGCATCTATGGTCTGCACCACTACCTTTTCTATCTCTTCCTCTGTCAATTGCTCCGGAAGGAACTTTTCGATGATCACTGCCTGCGCCAATTCAGGCTCTGCCAAATCCTCACGTCCCTGCTCCTTATAGATGGCCGCGCTATCCTTGCGCTGCTTTACTAATTTTTGAACCAACTTTACTTCATCTTCCTCGGACAGTTCCGTTCCCGGGCCTGTTTCGGTCTGTGCCAACAATAAGGCCGATTTTATAGCTCGCAACGACTCCAATGCCACCGTATCCTTGGCCTTCATTGCCGCCTTCATATCTTCCATTACCCTCTGCTGTAAACCCATATCTTTTTTTTAGCCCTGCGAAGATAAAAATAAACCCGAAAATAAAAGCTATTTTCGGGTCTAAACTTTAGGATTTATAGTTCCGTGAACAGTACTAATCTACATTGTCATGTAAATAAGAGTTGTTGGAACGCAATTGAATATCGTCATTACTATCCTCACTTAAGCTTGTTCTGGAAACTTTGCTTTCCTTAGGGTTCTCATTTAAGTTTATCCCTTGTCTTTTGTAAGCCGGTTGCTTGGATATTTCGTCCAAATTACTAAGGCTATTCTGGAATTTATAATTAAAGTCCTTCAGTTTCCTTCTGCGTTCGTCCGCGCGTTCCTTTAACAGGATTTCAATTGGGGTATTAATGGGATCTTCGTCCTCCACATTCACCCTCTGCGGGTTCGATTCCTGTTTTGCAATGGTACGCTTTTCAAATATCAATTCGTCCTCAACAATACGGGGCTCAAACTCCTCAGCCTTGGATTTGGCTCCG
Organism: Arenibacter algicola; assembly: GCF_000733925.1. Taxonomy (NCBI): domain Bacteria; kingdom Pseudomonadati; phylum Bacteroidota; class Flavobacteriia; order Flavobacteriales; family Flavobacteriaceae; genus Arenibacter; species Arenibacter algicola. The sequence continues at coordinate 1,002,549 of NZ_JPOO01000001.1, read as the reverse complement.
GTAAGTTTCTTTTCCAACTCCATATAATCGTCCAAACTATAACGCTTTTCACCGTTCTTGTTGTACTCTAGGACAGGAATTACTTCTACGTGGTCTTTCACCTCAAAATCCCTTACCTCTTCATCCAGATCGAAGGTTATAATATGTTGCGCCTCTTCTTCCTCTTCTACAGGCTTTTTCGCCAAAGGCATATCAAAACTGAACTCGAACTGATCTTCTTCCTCCACCTTGTTGGATACTACCCGTGGATCAACAACTTCTATATCCTTGATCTCATCGGAAGCATTGATAATAATAAAATCGTCCTGAACATTTTCTGCAACTACTTCTTCATAGAACACATTAAAATTCCTGATGAAATTAGTAGTAGGTATCAAATCCATTTTTGGCTCCTCCTGCACGGGGTTGCGCTTCACCGGAGTCATCTTAATTTCCTCTTCTTCGACCAACTGATGAACAACATTCTTTGGAGTAAGGTTATGCTCCGCGCGTTGCTCATCTTCTAACGTATGAATGATTTTTTTGGACTCCGTATTTACTATATCATCCTGTTGATCTATATTAAAACCCGTGGCAATAACCGTAACTGCGATTGCCTCGCCCAGTCCCTCATCTTCACCGACCCCCATAATGATGTTGGCCCCAAAACCAGCCTCATTTTGAATATGGTCATTAATCTCACCTATTTCATCTATCGTAATTTCCTGAGCACCGGAAACGATAAGTAACAGTACATTCTTTGCCCCAGTAATCTTGTTGTCGTTCAGTAAGGGGGAATCCAAAGCCTTCATTATGGCCTCATGTGCCCTTGAAGAACCCGAAGATATGGCCGATCCCATTATAGCCGTCCCACTACTGCTCAATACAGTCTTGGCGTCACGTAAATCTATGTTCTGAGTATAGTGATGTGTAATAACTTCTGCAATACCACGAGCGGCAGTAGCCAATACTTCATCCGCTTTGGAAAAACCAGCTTTGAAACCCAAATTGCCATATACCTCCCTTAATTTATTGTTATTGATAACAATCAAGGAGTCTACATTGGCACGTAATTTTTCTATTCCCAACTGAGCCTGTTGGCAACGCATTTTACCTTCAAATTGAAAAGGCATAGTAACGATCCCCACCGTAAGAACATCCATTTCCTTTGCCATTTTAGCAATGACAGGGGCAGCACCAGTACCTGTTCCCCCGCCCATACCGGCAGTAATAAAGATCATCTTTGTGGTAGTATCAAGCATTTGCTTGATCTCTTCCATACTTTCAATAGCGGCCTGCTCCCCTACTTCAGGATTGGCACCAGCGCCCAATCCTTCCGTCAACGAAACCCCCAATTGTATCTTATTGGGCACGGGACTATTTTGAAGTGCTTGGGAATCGGTATTGCAAATCACAAAATCCACACCATTGATACCGGCCTGGAACATGTGATTTATGGCGTTGCTACCGCCACCACCAACACCTATGACTTTAATTACGTTACTCTGATTTTTGGGCAAATCAAAGGATATACTTTCAAATTCAGTGTTCTTGCTCATATTTTTTATTTTACTGGTTTACTATACTGTTCTTATTTTATAATCTATTCCGCATTATCCAAGAAATCCTTCAATTTCTCGGACCATTTATCAAAAATAGATTTACGCTCCTTTTTTAGGGCCGTTTTGGTCTGGATATGCTCTTCGCCCGTAAAAACCCCATTATCCTCTTCTTTCTCTACAGCTTCCTGTCGAGCCTCCCTTACTTTAGCCTTGTTCTGAACTGCATTCATCAACAGTCCCACTGCAGTTGCATATAACGGACTGGCTATTTCCTCATCGGAATCGCCCGCCAAATGCTCATTGGGGTAGCCGATCCTAGTGTCCATTCCAGTTATATACTCTACTAATTGCTTCAAATGCTTTAACTGGCTTCCACCTCCTGTCAATACAATTCCCGCAATCAATTTTTTCTTTTGCTCGTCGTGCCCATAATTTTTAATCTCCACATAAACCTGCTCCACGATTTCCACCACTCTGGCATGTATAATCTTGGAAAGGTTTTTCAGGGTGATTTCTTTGGGTTCACGTCCTCTCAACCCAGGGATGGAAACAATTTCATTGTCCTTGTTTTCTCCCGGCCAAGCCGAACCAAACTTTATCTTTAGAAGCTCTGCCTGTTTTTCAATAATGGAACAACCTTCCTTGATATCTTCGGTAATTACATTACCTCCAAAAGGTATTACTGCGGTATGGCGGATAATTCCATCCTTAAAAATGGCCAAATCCGTGGTACCACCACCTATATCGATCAGCGCTACACCGGCCTCTTTTTCTTCCTGACTTAAAACTGCATTTGCCGATGCCAAGGGTTCCAAGGTTATATTTCCCAGATCCAGACCGGCACTCTTTATACATCTTCCTACATTACGGATAGAAGAAACCTGCCCTACAACTACGTGGAAATTGGCCTCGAGCCTTCCCCCGTACATCCCCATTGGTTGCTTTATCTCCGCTTGTCCGTCTACCTTAAATTCCTGTGGTAAGACATGGATGATCTCCTCTCCAGGAAGCATAACCAATTTATAAACTTGATTACAAAGCTTTTCCACATCATCTTCATTGATAACTTCTTCGGATTTCGCCCTAGTTATATAATCGCTATGCTGTAAACTTCTAATATGCTGTCCCGCAATACCTACTACCACCGAGCTGATCTTTAGCCCCGAATTACCTTCGGCAAGTTCAACAGCTTGTTGAATGGACTTGATAGTTTGCGTAATATTATTGACCACTCCACGGTGTACTCCCAAACTTTTAGATCTGCCAATACCCAAGATTTCAATCTTGCCATACTCATTTTCCTTACCAATGATGGCTACAATTTTGGTGGTTCCAATATCCAACCCAACTGAATAATTACCTTGTTCCATATCTTAAATTTTGGTGCACACTACTTGGTTATTAAATTCTAAACTCACCCTCTTATAGTCGTTCAACGTTTTGTCCTTATTTGCTTTGGTATAAAAAGCTTTAAAATTGCTGAACTTTTTCTCCAATTCTCCCAAATGACCCAAATCCACTACAAAATTCTCCATCCTAAACTTCAACTGATACTTTTGCTCCTCGGTAATATGAACTCCTATTATGTTCTTTTTTAAGAATTCATCAGAATTTACATAAGTCAAAATCTCGTACACTCCCTCCGTACTTTTATTGGTTACTATTCCTGTAATTATAGGTACCCGCGCAGAATGATATTTGGAAAATGGCATAGGTTTCCCATCCTCATCGATATAAAACTTTGCAACTCCCTCAACTCTTCCGATTGGTTTTCGCTGTATGACTTTAGCCACTAGGTCCCCGTTTACCGTAAGGTAAACTTGGGCATTTTTCACCATTTCATTAGCTTCGATAGCTTTTTCTATAGTATTCAAAACTATATCTTCTTTGGGCAGGTTTCTAAGGTCTCCGGAATTTTGTATTAACAATTTATTAACCGTCTCTTGGGTCATGTAAAGATTTTGATCCCCGACAAACTCAATTTCGATATTGTCTATTTTTTTATGCTTGTTCCTAGCACTGGAAAATGCATAAAGACCCGTAACTACCAGCAACAAGGCCCCGAATTTTATGAAATTCCAATTAATTTTCATTTTTATATTTTTATTGTTTTTTATGGACAAGACTTAACTCTTTTTTAATTTTTGGGACTTCCAATCCAATATCTCCCGCCCCCAGGGTTATTAAAACATCGGGGTTTTGGGCCATTATTTCTGAAATCAACTCTGACTTTTCAATTAATTTTTTCCTTGGGCTTGTAATTTTATCCAACAACCATTGAGAGGTAACCCCTTCAATTGGTTTTTCCCTGGCCGGGTAAATTTCCAACAGTAACAAACTCGGAAAATTGGACAGACTTTTTGCAAATTCATCCACAAAATCCCTCGTTCTAGAAAACAAATGTGGCTGAAAAACGGCCAATATATTTTTACCGGGATGCATTTCGGAAACTGCCTGGAATGCAGCATCTATTTCCGTAGGGTGATGTGCATAATCGTCTATAAACACAAAATTGGCATTCTTTATCTGGTAGGAAAAACGTCTTTGCACCCCTTTGAAAGTGGCCAAAGCCCCCGCCAAACTTGTTGGAGATGAACCGGCTTGAATGGCCATGGCATACGCCACCAAGCCATTGAGCAGGTTATGCCTCCCCGGTTTATTGAACCTGACCGATTTAAGATTGGCTTCCGGGGAGTCCAAATCAAAAATATAGCTTCCCTGGTCTATTTTAATATTCCTAATACAATAATCGGAACCATCCTCAATACCATAGGTGGTACCATCCAAAGGCAAACCATTGCGAACAAACAGCTTACCATTCGGCTTTATCCGCTTTACAAAATCGTTAAACGACTTTTGTAGTTCCTCACTGTTGCCATAAATATCCAAATGATCCGCATCCATAGAAGTAATACAGGCCACATTAGGCGATAACCGAAGAAAGGAACGGTCAAATTCATCTGCCTCTACCACAGAATATTCCGAACCTTCCAATAAAAAATTACTGTTGAAATCTTCCGAAATCCCCCCTAGGAATGCCGTAATCGGAGTCCCGGTCTCTTTCAATAAATGAGCCAGTATACAAGAAGTGGTCGTCTTGCCATGGGTCCCAGCAACCGCGAAACAAAAAGTATCCTTTGTAATCAACCCCAATACTTCGGAGCGCTTTTTCACCTGAAAGTCATGGGCCATAAAATAATTATACTCCCCGTGATCATTGGGTACAGCGGGAGTATATACAACGAGGGTATTGTTAGGATCCAGGTACGTCTTGGATACCAATTCCAAATCATCGCTATAGTGCACTTGGATACCCAAATCCACCAAATCCTTTGTAAGCGGTGTCTCGGTCTTGTCATAGCCCGCAACATTCTTACCTATAAATTTAAAATATCGCGCAAGGGCAGACATACCAATACCTCCAATACCTATAAAGTAGACGTTATGTATATCTTTTATACCCATTTTCTTATTGTTGCACTAATAATTTTTCTATTTCATCTACAATCTCTTTGGTAGCATTGGGCATGGCCAATTTCTTGATATTGACACCCAACTTTCTACTCAAGGGCTCGTTATTGACCAAATCCGAAAACACTGTTCCGAACTTTTCATCCAATTCCGTTTCTTTCACCATTATAGCCGCATTCTTGTCCACCAAGGATTGGGCGTTTTTAGTTTGATGGTCCTCCGCCACGTTTGGAGAGGGAATAAAAATTACAGGCTTGCCAACTATGCATAATTCAGAAACCGAACCTGCTCCTGCTCTGGAAATAATGATATCCGCAGCCCCATAAGCCAAATCCATCCTATTTAAAAATGCCACTACCTTTACATCCCCACTATCATATTTTTTATACTCCTCATAATAGAGCTTGCCACTTTGCCATACTACCTGAATTCCCTGCTCCTTAAAAAAAGGAAGATTCTTTTCTATAAGAATATTTACACGTCTTGCCCCCAGACTACCACCCAAGACCAACAAGGTAGTTTTACCTGGCTGCAGGCCAAAGAAGCTCAACGCCTCCTCTTTATTCTCAACCATCGAGACCAAATCCCCACGTACAGGATTACCCGTCTTTATGATTTTATCTTTTGGAAAAAATTTCTCCATACCATCATATGCCACACATATTTTGGCCACTTTGTTCGCCAATAACTTATTGGTGATCCCTGCAAAGGAGTTCTGTTCCTGCAACACACATGCAATTCCCTTTCCCGATGCCACCTTCAAGAGGGGACCACTGGCAAAGCCACCGGTACCCACAACGGCATGAGGTTTAAAATTCCGCACTATTTTTGCTGCTTTTATCAAACTACTTATTACTTTAAAAGGAAACATTAAATTTTTAAAAGTGAGCTTCCTTTGCAACCCACTTATCCACAAACCTTCAATTTTGTACCCTGCCTGGGGCACTTTTTCCATTTCCATCCTATCTTTTGCCCCTACGAACAAAAATTCTGCATCGGGATACCTAACTTTCAACTCATTTGCAATGGCAATGGCAGGATAAATATGTCCCCCAGTGCCTCCCCCCGATAATATAAATCTATAACTGACCACTTAACACTTCTAAAGGGTTGGTCTCATCTATTTCCTCCGGTTCGGATTGGACATGCTTATTACTTGCACTCAAAATAATGCCTATGGCCAAACAGGTCATCCAACTAGAGGTTCCACCACTACTAATCAAAGGCAAGGTCTGACCGGTAACAGGGAAAAGCTCCACGGCCACCGCCATATTGATCAATGCCTGAAATACTATAGGAAGTCCAACTCCCAAAACCAATAGTTTTCCAAATACAGTTCCATTGCTATTGGCCACTACCACGATCCTAAAAAGCAACAACAAATAGAAGAACATTAATACAAAACCTCCCAGCAGTCCGTACTCCTCAACAATAATGGCGTAAATAAAATCCGAGGAGCTTTGTGGCAAAAAATTCTTCATTACACTCTTTCCCGCTCCATTGCCCACTAATCCTCCTGTTGCAATGGCTATTTTTGCCTTTTCAATTTGATAATCGGCCTCCGTATCCTCAGGATTGGAAAAGCTTTCTATTCTACTCATCCAAGTATCCACCCTATTCGGAAATAAATCCGGCACTGCCTTGGCCGTTAAAATAAATAGCGTTAGGCTCAATAATCCCGCACCAACGATTCCCAACAGGTACTTAAATGGATATCCCCCTATAAAACATAGCAACAACACCATAGAGAATATAATAGCAGCCGTTGAAAAATTGGCAGGTAGTATGAGCACTATCACTAAAAAAACCGGCAACCAAAGGGGAAGAATACTCTCTTTAAAGGTTATAGTCTTATCCTTTATTTTTGTCAAGTACCTGGCCACATAGATCATTAGCACTACCGCCGCCAGATTGGACGTCTGAAATGTAAAACCAACAATAGGAATACGAATCCATCTACTGGCATTGGCCCCATCTATGACCTGCCCTTGAGCGAGTGTATAAAGCAACAAAAGCAATACCACCGGCATTGCAATCAAGGACAGACCTTTAAAAAAGTGGGTGGGGATGCGGTGCACGCCGTAAATAATACCAAACCCCATTAAAAGAAGTATAGCATGTTTTACCAGGTAACCAATTGTGGTTCCATTGCCCACCACGTAAACCAGGTTACTGCTGGCACTATAAACAGGCAAAAATGAAAATAAGGCCAAAAGGGCAACCACTGCCCAAATAGCTTTATCTCCATTCATTTTGTTTAAAAATCCGAACACTCTTTATAATTTTTTTATTGCTTCCTTAAACTGATTTCCCCTATCTTCATAATTCTTGAACAAGTCGAAACTGGCACATGCCGGTGATAACAATACGGTATCTCCCCGTTCCGCTATCTTATAGGCCACCTTTACGGCCTCGTCCATTGCAAATGTTTCCACTACGAGGTCCACTACATTGCCAAAGGCATCCTTGATTTTGGAATTATCAGTTCCCAAACATATAATCGCCTTTACCTTTTCTCGCACCAAAGGCATTAATTCCTTGTAGTCATTCCCTTTGTCCACCCCACCAACAATCCACACAGTTGGCGTTTTCATACTATCCAATGCGTAGTAGGTAGCATTTACATTTGTAGCCTTGGAATCGTTGATATACTGTACATGATGAATTTTAAGTACTTTTTCCAACCTATGCTCCGCCCCCTGAAAGTTTTCTATACTTCTGCGTATCGTCTCCTTTCTAATACTAATTAGTTTAGCCGCCGTAGTGGCAGCCATGGTATTCTTTACATTGTGTTTTCCTTCCAAAGCCAAAGCGTCTGTACTCATTTCTATAGTGTTATTATGTGTCTTAATAATTATTTTATCATTCTCTAAATATGCCCCTTCGTCCAATTTCTTATTAATGGAAAAGGGCAATAATTTTGATTGGACCGGGTTCTTTTGCAACCACTGTACTATTACTTCATCATCGGCATCATATATTAAATAATCCTCTTTCGTCTGGTTTTTTGCAATTCTAAACTTGGACGCTATATAATTTTCAAATTTGTATTCATATCTATCCAAATGATCCGGAGTTATATTGGTAAGGATGGCTATATACGGCTTAAAATCCACTATCCCGTCCAATTGAAAACTACTGATCTCCAGTACATAGTAATCAAAGTCTTTTTCTGCCACCATTTTGGCATAACTGTCACCAATATTCCCTGCCATTCCCACGTTCAACCCACCTTCTTTTAATATGTGGTTCGTCAACATAGTCGTGGTGGTCTTTCCGTTGCTACCGGTAATCCCTATAATGGTTGCCTTGGTATACCTTGAAGCAAACTCGATTTCCGAAATAATAGGCACCCCCACTTCCTTGAGCTTTGCCACCAAAGGAACTTTATCAGGGATTCCGGGACTTTTCATGACCAGATCGGCATTCAAAATCTTTTCTTCAGAATGTTGTTGTTCTTCCCAATCAATCTCAAAATGTTCAAGAACTTTTCTATATTCCTCTTTTATAATCCCCTTATCGGAGACAAAAACTTCAAAACCTTCTTTTTTACCCAAAATAGCCGTTCCAACACCACTTTCTCCGCCTCCCAAAACAACCAAACGCTTCATTCTATCGCACCTTTAAGGTTACAATGGTAATTACCGCCAACAGAATTCCTACAACCCAGAACCTGGTCACGATTTTACTTTCGTGGTACCCCTTTTTCTGATAATGATGATGTAAAGGTGCCATTAGAAAAATCCTTTTTCCCTCTCCAGATCTCTTTTTTGTGTACTTGAAATAACCCACCTGCAACATCACGGAAATTGACTCTGCAAAGAAAATTCCGCACAAAACGGGTATTAATAGTTCCTTTCGGATAATGATGGCTATAACCGCAATTATTCCTCCAATGGTCAAACTACCGGTATCCCCCATAAAAACGGTGGCTGGATAGGCGTTATACCATAGAAATCCAACCAAGGCCCCTACAAAGGCCGCGATAAATACTACCAATTCCCCGACCCTTGGAATAAACATGATATCCAAATAATCGGAAAAGATGATGTTACCCGAAACTAGGGTAAAGATGCCCAATGTAAATACTATAATTGCAGAAGTCCCTGCTGCCAATCCATCTATGCCATCGGTAAGATTTGCACCATTGGAGACCGCCGTGACAATGATTATGATAATGGGAATAAAAACCAACCAAGCATATTTCTCCATCCCATCTCCCATCCAAGAAATAAAACGAGCATAATCCAACTCATTATTTTTGATAAATGGCAAGGTGGTCATAGTTGACTTAATCTCCTTGCCCGGCACTTGCTGTACGGTATAATCCTGAGTAATTTCAGTTCTGGAATGTTCCTTCATGGTTACGTCTGGATGAAAATACAAAGTAGCACCCACCATAAGACCTAAAACAACCTGGCCGATTACCTTGAACCTTCCTTTTAATCCTTCTTTATCCTTTTTGAAAATTTTGATATAATCATCCACAAAACCTATGATCCCCATCCAAACGGTAGTAACTATCAAGAGGATCACATAAATATTATCCAAGAAACGCGCAAACAACAAAACAGGGATCAAGGTGGACATAATAATGATCAACCCGCCCATCGTTGGAGTACCCGCTTTTTGTTTTTGGCCTTCCAGACCTAGGTCCCTTACAGTTTCCCCAATCTGCTTATGTCGTAAATAATTAATAATTCTTTTCCCATAGACCGTAGCCAGTAGCAACGAAAGCATTACCGCCATTGCCGCCCTAAACGTTATAAATTGGAAAAGCCCCGCCCCTGGCAGTTGATAGTGTTTTTCCAAATATTCAAACAAATAGTATAGCATTCCTGGGTTTATTGTTTATTGTTATTCACTTTAATCTTGCCTGCCTAATATTCTATTTATTTAAGTTGGCCAGCAATTCCTTCACTATTTTATAATCATCGAAATCCTCCCTAACACCATTAGTTTCCTGATAGGTCTCGTGGCCTTTGCCTGCAACCAGAATAATATCATGGGCGACGGCCAATTGACAAGCTGTTTTAATAGCCTGCTTACGGTTAACGATAGACAGTGTTTTGTTGGCATTTTGCGGTTCCACACCAGCTTCCATCTCCTCTATTATAACTGTGGGAGACTCCGACCTGGGGTTGTCCGAAGTGAAAATGACTTTATTGCTCAATGCTGTTGCGATATGACCCATAACCGGACGCTTAGACTTATCTCTGTCACCACCACACCCCACGACGGTGATGACATTTTCATTTCCAGTCCTCAATGTATTGATAGTATCAAGTACATTTTTCAAGGCATCCGGTGTATGGGCATAATCAACAATAGCTGTAATTCTTTTTTTTGATATATAATGTTGAAATCTTCCATCTACATTTTCCAACTCACTTAGTAGCCGAAGAATTTCAAGTTTTTCCAATCCCAATAAATCCGCCGTGGCGTAAATTGCCAACATATTATAGGCATTAAAATCCCCGATCAATTTAGACCAAACCTCATTGTCATCGACTTTTAACAACTGGCCATTAAATTGATTTTCCAATATTTGGGCCCTATAATTGGCATAGGATTTTAGGGCATAGGTGTACTTTCTTGCATTTGTGTTCTGCAACATTACCAAGCCGTTCTTATCATCGATATTGGTAAGCGCAAAGGCCTTTTTGGACAATTGATCGAACAACTTCTTCTTAGTATCCCTATACTCGGCAAAGGTTTTGTGGTAATCCAAATGGTCATGGGACAGATTGGTGAAAATAGCACCTTCAAACACCAATCCTTCCGTTCTTTTTTGATGTATTCCATGGGAACTGACCTCCATAAAACAATACTCGACCCCCTCATCATTCATTAATTGCAGGTGCTTATTGATCGTTAAGGCGTCCGGAGTAGTATGGGTTGTAGCATACTCTTTATTATCTACCATTATCTTGATGGTAGATATCAATCCCACCTTATAACCAGCTTTCTTAAACAATTGATAAAGCAAACTACTAACAGTAGTCTTGCCGTTGGTTCCAGTTACCCCCACCAATCTTAGGTTTTTGGAAGGATTATCATAATAGTTGGACGCCATAATGGCCAAAGCTTTATTGCCATTATCCACCTCCACATAGGTTATTCCAGTATCCAACTTTACAGGCAATTCTTCACAGACTATGGATTTTGCACCCGAAGCAATGGCCTTTTCAATGAACTGATGACCATCAGCAACAAGCCCTTTTATAGCCACAAAAACATCATCCTTTCCAACCTTTCTGGAATCAAAGCATATCTGGTTCACCATAATGGATGTAGATCCACTAACTGCAGAAAGGCCAACACCGTACAATATGTCCTTTAGCGTCTTCATGATAGTACCAAAATGATTTTATTAACCTTTTTCAGATCTGTTCCCTTTGCAATTGATTGCTTCTTAACCTTTCCATTCCCCTTCACCTCAACTTGGATCCCTAAATTTTCGAGGATAGATACCGCATCCATACCACTCATCCCCTCAACATTAGGGACTTCGTTATATTTTTTATTGGAAGCAGCAAAATATCTTTGATAATCCTCCTCCAGGTTCTTGGTCTCGGCATCGTTTACATCCACCTCATCCACTAAAGGAGAACTTGCATAAATCTTTTGGGCCACCGATTTGAATACAGGACCCGACACATCGGCACCATAATAGCCTACGCTTTTATCTGGCTCATGAATTACCACAATACAGGAATATTTTGGGTCGTCCGCAGGAAAATAACCTGCAAAGGTGGAAATGTACTTCATCACCTCTGGATCCTTGGAAACATAATTCTTTTGTGTGGTCCCGGTTTTTCCCGCCATAGAAAAATTGGGCGAATACAGCCCATGTCCGGTACCATGCTTTTTCTCCACAACATCTTTCAACAATTGCTGCACCTTGTGCGCTGTTTCCTTGGAACAGATAGACGGATTGATGACCTCCTTTTCAAATTTTAAAATAGTTTTATCCCACTCCTTCACCGCTTTTATAAGCCTAGGCTTCAACATCTCCCCATCATTTGCAATGGCATTATAGAAAGTTAGGGTCTGCAATGGTGTTAGGGAAACTTCATACCCATGAGACATCCATGCCAAGGATACACCGGACCAACCTTTATCCCCCGGATAACGGATTACCGGGGTACCCTCCCCATTAACCGGCAATCCCAATTCCCTATGAAGGTTCATGTTCATGAGACGGTTGACGAATTTTTCTGGATTGTCCTTATAATTGTTATTTATGATTTTGGCAAAAGCGGTATTGGAGGAAACCTCAAATGCCTTGGCGGCGCTTATTTTACCGTAACCTCCGTGCTTGGAATCCCTAACCGTTCTGTTATAGACTTTAAACGTGCCCTTTTCGGTGTCAATAACGGTATTGGTATCTATCACCTTATCTTCCAAGGCTACGACCATGGACATTAGCTTAAAAGTAGATCCAGGCTCATGAGACTCCCCAATAGCATAATTAAGTCGCTCATAATACTTGCCTTCACTGGTCCTTCCCAAATTGGATATGGCCTTTACCTCTCCGGTCTTGGTTTCCATTACAATTACGCAGCCATGTTCCGCATTATATTTTTCCAACTGACCCAACAAGGCATGATGCGCTATATCCTGTATATTGATATCGATAGTGGAAACCACATCATAACCATCCTTGGGCTCAACAATATTATCCCAACCAATAGGCTTCCATTGCCCTTTGGCAATTTTTTGTTTAAGCCTCTTACCTTCCACCCCCCTTAGATATTGACCAAAAGCCCCTTCCAGCCCAACCCTGGTGTAATATCCATCCTCATCAACCCTTTCATACCCAACGCTACGCTCTGCGATCTTCCCCAAGGGATGTTCACGTACAATTTTTTGCTCTATAATGAGACCGCCTTTATACGGCCCCTTGTTAAAAAGTGGAAACTGTTTTACGGCAACGTAATCCGAATAATCCAAATTTCTAGCAATCAGGGCATATCGATTCTTATTCACCTTTGCTTTTCTCAACAATTGCTGATAGTGGGAGGACGAATTGCCCAACAATTTCGCCAAGGCTTCGGACAAAGGCTTTACATTATCCTCAAAATCCCTTTTCCCAACGGTTTCAGCATCAAATCGTATAGTGTACCTAGAGACCGAGGTTGCCAACAAACTGCCGTCATCCGAATATAGATTACCTCTTTTAGGGGCAATGGTGAACATTTTTTCAGTGCGGTCCATGGCCAGTTTCCGATACTTGTCGCCTTCCACCATCTGTATACTGACCAATTTGACCAAAACGGCAATTGCGAACAGAAATAGGAATCCCGCCACAATATATAATCTGGTCAATATGTTTTTTTCTGTTACAGGCACTATTATTCGGTTTCGGATTTAACTTTTATTTTTTTTGGCGGAGTTTCGGATGGAAACAAACCATCATGCTCCAAAATTCTCAATACAGTGGACTCCAATTTTAACTCCTGCATATCGGAACGGACGTCTACAAACTCGCTCCTCAATTCCTTGACCTGTTCATCAAGGGCAGCAATTTTATGGACTTTTCCATCAGCACTATGGGAACTGGCAATCATGACCGTTGCCAAAAAGGAAACATAAATGATAAACATCCAGTTTTTGGGAGCGCCTCCACTCACCAAAAACTTTCCTTTTAATATGTCCAATATCCCTTTTCTCATTCCTTAAAAATTACCCTACTTATACCTTATTATATAATACTCTTGCACTACTATGGACGCCACTAAGGACAGTCCAATATTTGCGTTTTTTAATCTTAAACCCGCTCCGCTATCCTGAGCTTGGCACTTCTTGCCCTATTGTTCAACTTTATTTCCTCCTTGGAAGGGACCACCAAACCTCCAACCTTTTTCATAGGAACTTCTATGTTCCCGTAAAAATCCTTTTCCGGCTCTCCTTCAAACTGGCCAGCCCTAATAAACCTTTTAACCAGTCTGTCTTCCAAGGAATGATAACTTATAACACTAAGCCTACCTCCATCATTCAACAATTCAGGCACCTGCAACAAAAACTCCTTTATCACTTGTATTTCTTGGTTCACCTCTATCCTTATAGCTTGGTAGATCTGAGCCAAAATCTTATGCTCCCTATGTTTCGGCAGATACTGGCCAAGGACCTCCTTCAACTGATCGGTTGTTTTTATTGGTGCGTTTTCCCGCTGCTCTACAATGGTTTTTGCCATGGCATTCGCGTTCCTCAGGTCACCATATTGAAAAAGCACCCTCCTCAACTCATCATAGTCGTACACATTTACCACATCAAAGGCTGAAATCTGATTCTTTTTGCTCATTCTCATATCCAGATCAGCATCAAAACGGGTAGAAAACCCCCTCTCGGCCTGATCGAATTGATGGGATGAAACTCCAAAATCGGCCAAAATCCCGTCCACCTTCCTTATGCCATAGAACTTCAAAAATTGTTTTATATACCTAAAGTTTTCATTGATCAACTGAAATCGATCATCATCAATAGCATTGGGCAAAGCATCCTCGTCCTGATCAAAGGCCAACAGCCTTCCATTCTCTCCCAGCCTTTTCAATATCTCCCTGGAATGTCCTCCGCCACCAAATGTTACGTCCACATAAACCCCATCGGGTTTTATATTGAGCCCCTCAATAGACTCTGTCAGCAATACCGGATTATGATAAGTCATCGTCGTCATCTCCCATTACTTCCTCGGCCAAACTTGCAAAGTCCTCGGCCGTTTCCTCCAAAACCTTTTCATAGTTGTCCTTATCCCAAATTTCAACAATGTTAATTGCCGAACTCAACACCACCTCTTTAGTAATCCCTGCCACATCCACCAAATTTTTTGGAATCAACAACCTACCGGTAGCATCTATTTCCACCACCTTTACTCCTGCAGAAAATCTTCTTATGAAATCGTTGTTCTTTTTCTTGAATCGGTTCTTTTTGTTCATTTTCTGCATCAACAGATTCCACTCCGCCATAGGATACAGTTCCAAACAGGGTTGAAAAACAGAACGTTTAACCACAAAACCATCATTTATTACGGGAGACATTTGATTTTTAAGCGCCACAGGAAGCATTACCCTTCCCTTAGAATCGGCCTTACAATCATATGTTCCAATGAAATTAATCACTTAAAGTAGCTGGTTTTTAATTTAATAACTCAAATATATAGAAATTATTACCACAATTTACCACAAAATACCACTTTGTTAATAAATTGCCTACTTTATCGACAAACGACACCTCAAATGCGTCTCAAAAATTTCACCGGACCAATGCAACAAAAAATCTTTCAACAAAAAATTATCATTAAATATCACCGTTCCAAAAACTTGTCTATACTTGCATAATAATGAAATGCCTATATTTGCCAACTAAGATTAGAAGCTGTCCTTAATGGAAAAAAAGATAATTAAAGAGGGAAAATACCGATATATTGAAATGGGTGAAGGAACACCTATTATAATACTACACGGTCTTATGGGTGGTTTGAGTAATTTTCATGGGGTTATGAATCATTTTCCACCTAAAGGTTACAAGGTATTGGTACCCGAGCTTCCTATATACGATATGCCATTGCTCAAGACCAATGTAAAGAGCTTTGCTAAATTTTTGGAAGGATTTATAGAACACAAGGATCTTAAAGATGTAATTCTTCTAGGCAATTCACTTGGCGGACATATTGGCCTACTGCATACCAAGTTATACCCAAAAAAGGTAAAGGCGCTTGTAATTACAGGTAGTTCCGGACTTTATGAAAGCGCAATGGGTGATGGTTATCCCAAGCGTGGCGACTATGAATTTATAAAGAAAAAAGCTCAAGACGTATTTTATGATCCCGAAGTTGCCACCAAGGAAATTGTAGACGAAGTCTTTGCTACGGTAAACGACCGAATTAAACTGGTAAAAACTCTGGCCATCGCAAAAAGTGCCATTAGACACAACATGTCCAAAGATTTACCACATATGTTGACCCCTACCTGTATCATATGGGGCAAAAATGACAGTGTTACCCCTCCCAATGTGGCAGAAGAATTCCATGAACTACTTCCTGATTCCGATCTATACTGGATCGAAAAGTGCGGGCATGCCCCAATGATGGAACATCCACAGGAATTTAACACTGTACTTGACGCCTGGCTGGAAAAAAGAAATTTCTAAACTAGAGTTAAGTTATAAACCTCTAAAAGCGAACAAATGAAAATTAAGTCGGCCGACTTTGTTATGAGTAATTCCAACGTAGCAAATTGCCCTAAGGAACATTTGCCGGAATACGCATTTATTGGTCGCTCCAATGTAGGAAAGTCCTCCTTGATCAACATGCTCACCCAAAGAAAAAGTTTGGCCAAAACATCTGGTAGGCCAGGAAAGACACAACTTATAAATCACTTTAAAATAAACGAAAACTGGTTTTTGGTAGATCTACCCGGTTATGGTTATGCCCGTGTATCCAAAAAAGATAAAAAAACCTTTCAAAAATATATCACCGACTACTTTATAGAGCGCCAGCAATTGGTATGTGCATTTATTTTGATCGATATAAGACATGAACCTCAAAAAGTGGACATGGAATTTTTGGAATGGATGGGAGAAAACCAGATTCCGTTCTGCATGATTTTCACCAAAGCGGATAAATTGAAACCTAAAGCCATAGAAAACCATGTCAATGCCTATATCAAGGAATTATTGGAAGGAGTTTGGGAAGAGGCTCCCAATTATTTCGTTACCTCCTCTACCAACGGTATGGGTCAAGAAGAATTACTAAGCTTTATTGACGAATTAAACACCAATTTCTTCAAGGCATTGACCTAAAGTAACTTTCTGATTACCAGAAATTTGATCTAGGATAACTTTGCCCGTATGGCCAAAATTAGATCTTCTTGACTTTTCATGTCATTTATCTCTCCTTTGCGGAGAAACACTTGAAGCTTACCCTCTTTTAAAATGAAGACCTGTGGAAAGGACTCCCTATCCTGTTTTTCGTTAGGATAGCGCTTTTTAAACTCGTCCAGATGTAGAAATTCCATTTCCAGACCAGATCCTTTCCTAAACTCCTTCCATTTCTTATGTTCAGAAAAAAAGCCAAAGGTTATGGCACATAGGTTACAATTGTAAGTGTTGGGGTCCAAGATTTTATGTATACTGTCCAAAAGGGCATTACCCAAGCCGGAATTGGCATTGTATACAAACACAAGAGGCTTTGTTAGGGTACCATCCATCATTACAAATTAAGAATCTCTATCAGCAATTTAGTCGGTAAACACCGAAACTACTTAAAGGAATAGCTCTAAAACCAAGATACAGGCAAGAAACTTGATCGGTGCCTATTTTTTTAACTCCAATTTTTCTGCAAAATAATCGCAAAAATCCTTCATGGTTGCCGTCATTTTTTCATCCTGGGTAGCCTTCATAAAAGTGTCGGACAAGGAAACCAGGGTTTGATGAAAAAAAACTTTCATTTCATCTACCGGCATATCCTTGGTCCATAGATCAATCTTTAAAGATTCCTGGTTCTTACTATCCCATACGGACAATAGCATTGCCTTGGCTTTTTCATTGTCTATACCCCCATCCTGGGCGGACCACCATAGCTCTTCAGGGACCCTATTTTCGTCCAATCCAACTCGTAACGTAATTTCTGATGTATGTAGTTTTGCCATTGCTTTGTTTTTTGATTTGTATTAACTCTTACAGCTTTCTTGGCTTATACCCCGACCTTTTGAAAAGTTCTTCCTCAGGTAGGGTCAACATTTCCTGTAAAGTAATATTATTGTTATCCATAAAGGCCTTGACTATTTGCCAACCTAAATATCGCCCTATTTTACCAGGTGACTCGTTGTCCAATTCCAATTCAAACTTGGAAAAAGGAGCTGGATCCAAAAATCTTGGTCCCAATTTACTATTGGTGCTGTACAACAATTCGCGTTCAATAAAATAGCGCCAAACCTGCTCTTCGTTCACTGCTGCCCAATCCAACTCATCCGGTGTATAGCCTATAATAACAGCTTCATTTTTTTGGGGCATAAGCTGCTGCATTAAATACAGTTCTTTACCGTAATAAACAAGTTGCGATAAAAAAGTACGGTCGCGCGGTGGTGCCACAACAGCTTTGGCAAATGCACTTGCCACGTCGCGGGTCATGTATTGTTTATCCAAATCGTTAGCGATATATTTGGAAATACCTTGATAAAATTTATGGGAACTTCCTAAGTAGTTATCAAGACCAACAAGAAGCAAGCTATCCGTTAGAATAATTCTATTATTATAATCTACCTCCGAGGTAACCGTAACAACCTTTGGTATTGTATAATTAGGAAAATAATATTTTATATACTTAAACAACCACTCCATATCTTCCTTTTCACTTTCAAAGTCGGGGAAAGATTTTCCTACTTCATCCATAACTTCTACTTGTAGGGTATCCTGTAATTTGGCCACCCAAATGCTATCCGGATAATTGGCAGGGAAAAGATAGGGGTACTTTTCTTTTAGAATAGGAATATCCAAAGGTTTAGCTTCTGCAAACTCCCTATCAAATCTGTAAACCTTTAAATCTACGTTTATTTTAGAGACCTCATCGGCCAATTTATCGCTGCGATCACAACTGCAAAAAATAATAATTGGGATTAAAACAAGGAATATGGCCTTTCGCATTCTAAAGTAATTCGGTTAATGTTTTAAATATTAAACTCTAGGCTTTATTTTTACGGTGCAAAGTTAAGTTTTTAAACCTTATAAATTGTTCATATGCAGACCGAAAAAGTTATAGACCACATTGTAACATGGTTACAGGAATATGCCAACAACGCAAATATAAAGGGATTTGTAATCGGAATTTCCGGAGGTATAGATTCCGCGGTAACCTCTACCCTATGCGCGAGAACAGGACTACAACTTTTATGTTTGGAAATGCCCATACACCAGGCCGAAAGCCAAGTTACCCGTGCATCCGAACATATAAAATGGCTAAAAAAGAACTATAACAATGTTGAAAGACTACAGGTAAACCTTACACCCACTTTTGATAGTTTGGTAGATGCATTGCCCGCCGTTGACAATGAAGAGGATAGGTTTATGTCCTTGGCCAATACCAGGGCCAGATTAAGAATGACCACCTTATATTACTTTGCTGCCCTAAACAAACTGCTGGTAGCTGGTACCGGGAACAAGGTGGAAGATTTCGGCGTAGGCTTCTACACCAAATATGGAGATGGCGGTGTAGACTTAAGTCCGATTGCCGATCTACTAAAAACCGAAGTCTACGAAATTGCCAAGGTCCTTGGCGTTAACGAGGACATTATTAAGGCCGCACCCACCGATGGACTATGGGGCGACGACAGAACGGACGAAGACCAAATAGGAGCATCCTATCCAGAATTGGAATGGGCCATGCAAATGGACGAAGAAGGAAAAGCGGAGACGGATTTTTCTGATAGGCAAAAAGAGGTTTTTCAGATATACAAAAGATTTAACCGCGCAAACAGACATAAGATGGTTCCAATTCCTGTTTGTGAAATACCAAATTCGTTAAAATGAACCTCTCACCTAAGAACCAAGTGATTAAATCGAAAAAACATGTGAAAATTTTCCGTTTTGGATAAAAAAGTGAAGCTTTGCTTATCGAATTAGATATTTTAACCCTACATTGCATGTCAGTATTTTTAGACATGATTATTGATGTTGAAATCTAGAAAAATAACCTAAAATGATCAAAATTTTAATTGCTGATAATCATCCTATAGTACGGATGGGCGTAAAACAAGTCTTGGATTCGGTTTCCGATATTCAAGTTATCGCCGATGCATCTACCACCACGGAATTATTCAACAAACTGGAACTTTTTACCCCGGACGTAATTCTTCTGGAAATGGACATCCCCGAAATTAATGGCATTGCAACCCTTAGAAAAATAAAAAAGGAATACCCCAATATACGGGTTTTGATCTATAGCGGTCAGTCTGAAGATGTTTATGCCCTAAGTACTATCCGTGCAGGAGCTTTTGGCTACTTATCCAAAACATCGGAAATAGATTACATAATAAGCGCTATACGAAAAGTTAGCGAGGGCAATATGTTTATTACCAACGAATTGGCACAACGCCTTGCTTTTGATGAAGGCACACAAAAACCAAGAAGGTTCTTTAGAAAACTTTCCACAAGGGAGGTAGAAGTCCTTAAGCTCTTGGCCAGTGGTAAGCGAAACAAAGAAGTAGCACAAGGCTTGGATCTAAACGAAAAAACGGTCAGCACCTATAAGGCGCGCTTAATGCGTAAACTAAATGTTGACAACCTAGTGGATTTATTACAGCAGGCCAAAGCTTTGGAACTGTACTAGATATAATAACCAATCAAGAATAAAAAAGACTGATTTCCTAATAAATAGGACTTCAGTCTTTTTTTATCCACTCTATTCCGAAATCCTAAGAAAGAACCCTGTTGAGCTTTTTGTTCAACAATACATTGAGTTGTATATAATTCATAATCTCTTCCAAGGTTTCCATATTTCCTTCCTGTTTATTTAAGGTGTTCTCCTGAAGGGAACCTATCCTCTTTTTAATCAAGTAGCATCTCAACGTTAAAATGGTTTCGCTTACCAATTGGGAAATCCCTACTTTTTTATCTTTCGGATATATATCCTTTTCTTCCCAGCGATGCAGAACGTACTTTTCTTCTTCCATTAAAATTGAAGAAATTTCCGATGCCAGTTCTTGGTCCAAATTTGCAATAAAGTTGGTAATGGAAAAAATTTCCTTCTCATTAAGGTCTTCCATCAATCTATAATAAATATTTCTGAACTGCTCATTGGCAAGCTCAATTTCATCGTCCTGTAAATCGAGATATATCTTTTCGTAAACTTTGGCCTCCAGAGATTCCGGCTCCAGTTCCAAGTCGCCCTTTTCATTTTCCTTTAAAACCAAATCCTCGAATTGTTGTTCCATATCCCCATAAAGCAGCAACACCTCTATAATCTTACGCTCTAGCTCGTATTGCACATCTACCTTCTGTCTTAATGGTTCGTTCTTGACCACATCAAAGGCCTGCTGCTCCTGTTTTATCTTTTTATTGGCATCCGATACATCCTTTTTCCCAATCTGCGCCAAGGTATTGAACAAAACCGCCTCGGAAATATTCATAATCTGTGCACACTCCTGTATATAGATTTCCTTCTGTATCCTATCTGGAATTTTAGAAATACTATTAACAATATCCCTAACCGTATCCGCTCTTTTGATAGGGTCGTTGGCTGCTTCCTCTACCAACAAAGAAGCTTTGAACTGAATAAAGTCCTTGGAATTCTCCTGTAGGTATAGCACCACATCCTCATAGTCATTGTTCTTGGAAAAACTATCAGGGTCTTCCCCTTCCGGAAAGGTACATACTTTAACGTTCATCCCCTGTTCCAGAATAAGGTCTATTCCCCTAAGCGAAGCCCGTAATCCAGCCGCATCGCCATCGAACAAAACGGTTATATTCTTGGTGAGCCTATTGATCAATCTGATCTGATCTGAAGTCAAAGCCGTACCACTGGAAGAAACTACATTGTGAATACCCCTTTGGTACATCTGAATAACATCCGTATACCCTTCTACCAAGTAACAGTTGTCTTCCTTGGCAATAGCCTGCTTTGCATGGTAGATGCCATATAGCACCTTGCTTTTGTGGTAAATATCACTTTCCGGGGAATTTAAGTATTTGGCCGCCTTTTTATCATTCGTCAATATCCTGCCCCCAAAACCAAGCACCCTACCACTCATGCTGTGTATAGGAAACATAACTCGCCCTTTAAACCTATCAAAGGTCTTTTTGTTATCCTTGTCGGCCGCATCGTCCTTGACAATAGTAAGGCCCGTTTTCTCCAAATAATTTAATTGATACCCCTTGTTGAGGGCTGCTTTGGTAAAACCGTCCCACTGATCCAAACAATAGCCCAGATCAAACTTCTTGATGGTATCATCCGTAAAGCCACGTTCCTTAAAATAACTTAGACCAATGGCCTTGCCCTGCTCCCTTTCCCATAAGACCTCCGAGAAATATTTCTGGGCAAATTCAGAAACCAGATACATACTTTCCCGTTCATTGGTCTGTTCTTTCTGTTCGTTGCTCAGCTCTGTTTCCTCAATTTCAATATTGTACTTTCTGGCCAAATATTTAATAGCCTCAGGATAGGAAAAATGTTCGTGCTCCATCAAAAAAGCTACAACATTCCCTCCCTTACCACTACTAAAATCCTTCCATATCTGTTTTACCGGCGAGACCATGAAGCTAGGGCTACGCTCATCGGTAAAAGGACTTAGCCCCTTAAAGTTGGAGCCCGATTTCTTTAATTGCACAAAATCCCCTATGACCTCCTCCAAACGGGCTGATTCATATACTTTATCTATAGTGGTTTTTGAAATCAATCTTTACATTTTTTAGAAGGTTAAAGATAGTACTTTAAGGTCTGTTGTAAAAAGGAAAACCATGCTTGTAAAAGAAATATTGCTAAATTGCGATTTCCATTTAGAAGAATAAACCAATAGGAAATGATATTATTTCTAGGAACCAAACCCGGAAAAACAACTTCAAAATTGCTTCAAAATGTGGCCTGTCCCTACTGCGGCAATAAGGACACCTTAACAGCAGTAACAAGTACCACCCATTTTCACCTTTTCTGGATTTCCCTTTTTAGAGTGGGCTCCTTTTCCTCCATAAGCTGTTCCCATTGCAAAAGAACTTATTACCAGGATGAATTTACCGAAGAAATGCAACGCGGTATAGATACCGGAAAGAGCCTGGAACAAACCAACTAATATTAATTCAATTATCACAAACCAAAGTGTGGTCGGAAACCGATTTCATACTGATTACAGAGTTAAAGACTTACTTTTTACGGTCTACCACATAGTTCACCATAAGTTTAAGCGAACTTTTATATTCAGAATCTGGATAGGCATCCAATAAGGCCAAGGCTTCTTCCTTGTAGGCCAGCATTTTTTTTACGGCATATTCAAGACCACCGTTCGCTTTTACAAAAGCAATGACTTCCTTGACCCGTTTTTTATCCTTGTTGTGATTCTTAATGGAATTGATCAACCATTTTTTTTCCGTCTTGGAACATTTATTAAGAACATATATCAAGGGCAGGGTCATTTTTTGTTCCTTGATGTCGATACCCGTAGGCTTGCCAATTCTTTCCTCCCCGTAATCGAACAGATCATCCTTGATTTGAAAGGCCATACCTATGAGCTCCCCAAATTTCCTAAAAGTTTCCACATCCGGAGAATCCGGCTTTACAGAACAGGCCCCCAGACTACAGCAAGCAGCGATCAAGGTTGCTGTCTTCTGCCTTATAATTTCATAATATACCTCCTCGGTAATGTCCAAACGCCTTGCCTTCTCAATTTGCAGCAATTCTCCCTCACTCATTTCACGTACAGCGACAGAAATAATTTTAAGTAGATCAAAATCACCATTATCTATAGACAGCAGAAGGCCTTTGGAAAGAAGATAATCCCCAACCAATACAGCAATTTTATTCTTCCATAAAGCATTTACAGAAAAGAAGCCACGGCGTTTGTTGCTATCGTCTACCACATCGTCATGTACCAAGGTGGCCGTATGTATGAGCTCAATGACCGATGCACCCCTATAGGTCCTTTCGTTTACCTCACCATTGTTTAACATTTTCGCCGTAAGAAAGACGAACATTGGGCGCATCTGCTTCCCTTTTCTGTTAACGATATAGTAAGTAATCCTATTTAATAAGGCAACCTTGGAAGACATGGATTCATAAAACTTTTTTTCAAAAAGTTCCATTTCCTGATTAATCGGTTCCTTTATTTGGGATACAATTTTCAAGGGATTATTTAAGCTGTTTTGGATTGCTAGTTCAGTTGCGTAAAATTAGGTAAAAAAACATAGTAATTAACAGCCAACAATGGTAATGTAACCCTAAATTATAGATTTCAGCGAATTTGCATAAGGGATTGACACGAGTAAAAGTTGCCTTGCCTCGGACCAGGATTCTCTAAGATTTATTGGCCAACTGCCCACAGGCCGCATCAATATCCTTGCCCCTGGAACGTCTTACGGTAACCGTTATGCCATTTTGCTCCAAAGTTCTGACATACATTTCAATGGCAGTATTATTTGCCTGTTGAAAATCCCCATCGTCTATAGGGTTGTACTCTATAAGGTTAACCTTGGAGGGGGCAAACCTGCAGAAATCCACCAAGGCATTGGCATCCCTTTGGGTGTTGTTAATACCTTCCCAAACCACATATTCATAGGTTATTCTACTTTTTGTCTTTTGGTACCAATATTCAAGTGCCTCCCTTAGGTCGGCCAAGGTAAAAGTTGCGTTAAAGGGCATTATGGAAGTCCTTATTTCATCTATGGCAGAATGCAAGGAAACAGCCAATTTAAATTTCACTTCCTCGTCCGCCATTTTACGTATCATTTTTGGAACACCTGAAGTAGACACGGTAATGCGCTTGGGAGACATCCCCAATCCTTCAGGAGAGGTTATCTTATCAATTGCCTTAAGTACATTGTTATAATTCATCAAGGGCTCTCCCATACCCATAAAAACAATATTGCTCAAAGGACGATCAAAATATAACCTGCTCTCATTATCAATGGCCACTACCTGGTCATAAATCTCGTCCGGGTTAAGATTTCTCATCCGCTTTAGTCGGGCAGTAGCACAAAATTTACAATCCAAACTGCAGCCCACTTGACTGGACACACAGGCGGTTGTTCTGGTCTTGGTAGGAATTAACACAGATTCCACTATGAGATCATCGTGTAGGCGAACTGCATTTTTAATGGTTCCGTCACTACTTCGTTGCATTTGATCCACCTTAATGTGGTTGATCACAAAATTATCCTCCAACATCTGCCTGGTTTCTTTGGAAATATTGGTCATATCCTCAAAGGTATGGGCCGATTTTTGCCATAGCCATTCATAGACCTGGTTGCCCCTAAAGGCCTTGTCTCCCTGGGATTCAAAGAACGACCTAAGTTGATCTTTGGTATATGCCCTTATATCCTTCTTATTTTTTGCAACTTCCACTTCCTAAAGATAAATGATTCTATAAAAAAATCCCGTCAATCCACAATTATCTGCGATACTGACGGGATCTTAGTATTATTTTTGGACACCTATATAATCAACATTGCATCCCCGTAAGAATAAAACTTATACCCTTCCAATATTGCCTCTTTATATGCCTTTTTCATCAAATCGTGTCCCATAAAAGCCGAAACCATCATCAAGAGAGTAGATTTGGGCAAATGAAAATTGGTCACCATGGCATTGGCTATACTAAAATCGTAAGGAGGAAAAACAAACTTGTTTGTCCAACCATCAAAGGTATTTAGCGTCTGCTGAGAAGACACCGCACTTTCCAAAGCTCTCATAGCGGTTGTACCTACAGCACATATCCTACGCTTCTTAAGTTTGGCGGAATTCACAATTTCAGTTGCCTTTTCATCTATGATCAATTCCTCACTATCCATCTTGTGTTTGGAAAGATCCTCTACTTCCACAGGATTAAAAGTCCCAAGACCTACATGCAGGGTAACCTCAGCAAAGTCGATTCCCTTTATTTCCAATCTTTTCAACAAATGTTTGGAAAAATGCAGACCAGCAGTAGGCGCTGCAACTGCACCTTCATGCTTTGCATAAATAGTTTGATATCTTTTTTCGTCTTCGGCCTCTACCTTTCGCTTAATATATTTGGGCAAAGGAGTTTCACCCAGTTCCTTTAATTTTCTTCTAAAATCGGTATATGAACCATCATAAAGGAACCTCAATGTTCTTCCCCTAGAGGTAGTATTGTCTATTACCTCGGCCACTAGAGTCTCATCATCACCAAAATAAAGCTTGTTCCCAATTCTTATTTTACGTGCCGGATCTACCAACACATCCCAAAGACGTTGTTCCTCGTTTAATTCCCGTAATAAAAATACCTCGATTCTAGCACCTGTCTTTTCCTTATTACCATATAATCTAGCAGGAAAAACTTTGGTATTGTTAAGCACCATTACATCGCCCTCATCAAAATAGTCAATAAGATCCTTGAACATTTTGTGCTCTATTTTACCTGTATCCCTATGAATTACCATTAATTTGGACTCATCCCTGTTCTCTGCCGGATACTCTGCCAATAATTCATTTGGAAGTTCAAAATTGAAGTGCGATAATTTCATTTAGTATATTCCTTAAATTTAGATTAATGTTTAGCGGCTGCAAATATACGACGATGCAGGGGGCGATGTCAAGTAAAACCCTATTTAAATAAAAATCAAACGGTTTGCACCTTGAATTTCAGTTTTTTCATATCCTCCCAAAAGTCTGGATATGATTTGGATACCACTTCCGCATCGTTCACGAACAGTGTAGTCTTAAGAGCCAGTGGAGCAAAGGCCATGGCCATTCTATGATCGTTATAGGTATCTATAGCAATTTCCTTTTTTATTTCTTTGGAAGGCTCCAAGGTCAAAGTTTTATCCGTTACGGATATGGATGCGCCCAACTTGGTCAATTCCGTCTTTAATGCTTCCAGCCTATCGGTTTCCTTAATTTTAAGCGTATGTAGGCCCGTCATATGACATCCAACGCCCAAACCTAAACATGTTACCGCTATGGTCTGCGCTATATCCGGTGCATTTGCCAGGTCCAAATTGAAAGTGGCATTGTTGGGTGCTGCAATTTTCTTCAATAATACCTCATGGCCCTTAAAGCTGGTTTCCACGCCAAAATCCTTGTAGATTTCCTTAAGTACACTATCCCCTTGAAGGCTATTCTTATTATAAGCAGATAACGAAATTTCCGTACCTATATCACAAAGTGCCGCTATACTATAAAAATAGGAGGCGGAACTCCAATCTGATTCTACTACTTGGATGGTAGGTTCAACTGCTTTTTTCGGTGACACCTTAATGGTATTCCCCTGAAAAGAACTCGCCACCCCAATTTGGGAAAGCAGACCCAAGGTCATTTTTATATATGGTACGGATGTAATTTTACCAACCAACTCCAACTCGATCCCATTTTCAAGACTTGGCGCTATTAATAACAAAGCCGAAATATACTGACTGCTGATATCTGCTGGCAGGCTAACTTTATTCTGTGTTAATTTTTTACCTTTTATGGCAATAGGCGGATACCCTTCGTCCTTTAGGTAACTTATTTCCGCACCCAGGCTCCTCAATGCCTCCACCAATACTTTTATAGGCCTTTCCGTCATTCGTTTAGACCCTGTGAGGGTAACTTCTTTATTCTCCTGTGACGCAAAATAGGCGGTCAAAAAACGCATGGCAGTACCTGCATGGTGAATATCTACCACGCCGTTACTGATCTGCAATCCCTTTTGCATAACTTCCGCATCATCGGAATTGGAAAGGTTATCTATTTTTATAGAGGGAAACAGGGCCTGCAGCAACAACAATCTATTGGATTCGCTTTTGGATCCTGTTATTTTTACTGTTGATTTTATTAGGGTTTCCGATGGGGCAGATAAGTGTAACTTCAATTTATATGGAATTTTTAAGACGTATTTACAATATTTTTTGTTTCAGTATGACGAAACAAAAACAAGCTGCAAATATAGCACTATTTCAGCTTTTTATTATTGTGGTGGCGATTATGATCACGTTTGGCCTTCAGGTTTAATTTTTTATCAAAAGACTCCTGTAAATTTATCCCTGTCTGATTGGCCAGACACAGCACTACGAAAAGCACATCGGCCAATTCTTCCCCTAGATCCTTATCCTTGTCTGATTCTTTTTCACTTTGCTCCCCATAACGCCTGGCAATAATTCTGGCTACCTCCCCTACTTCTTCGGTTAGTTGGGCCATATTGGTAAGTTCGTTAAAATAGCGTACCCCATGGGTCTTGATCCATTCGTCTACGGCTTCCTGTGCGTTTTCTATGTTCATTATTCTCTATTTTTTGTATCTATTTGAATAGTTACTGGTCCATCGTTAAGCAGCGCCACTTTCATGTCAGCTCCAAAAACACCAGTTCCAACCTTTTTTCCAAGATCTTTTTCCAATTGTGCCACAAAACTTTCATACAAGGGAATAGCAATCTCCGGCTTTGCCGCTTTTATATAACTGGGCCTGTTTCCCTTTTTTGTGGATGCATGCAAGGTAAACTGACTAATTACCAAGGCCTCTCCCTCCTCCTGCTGCAGGGACAAATTCATAACCCCCTCTTCATCATTAAAAATCCTGAGGTTTACAATTTTATTGGAAAGCCATTTAATATCATCCACTGTATCCGCATCCTCTATTCCCAAAAATATTAGTAGTCCGTTCGAAATTTTTGAAATTACTTTCCCATCCACCGTTACACTCGCCGTGGTTACCCTTTGTATTGTTGCACGCATTACTTTTCTCCGTAAATGTCCATTCTATAATTCTCTTGTTCCCCGCTCAACATTTGCACGTAACTTTTGTACCTGCTCCAAGCCACTTCATCATTGTCCAACGCCTTCTTTACTGCACAATGGGGTTCATCCAAATGAAGACAATTATTAAACTTGCATTCGCCTTTCAACTTAAAAAACTCGGGAAAATAATCGCCTATTTCCTCTTTCTCCATATCCACTATACCAAACCCTTTTATTCCAGGGGTATCGATAATCCTGGCCCCACATTCCAAATCGAACATTTCCGCAAAAGTGGTAGTGTGTTGCCCCTGCATATGTTGGGTGGATATTTTTTTGGTCTTCAAGTCCAATTGAGGCTCAATAGCATTGACCAAGGTAGATTTTCCCACACCGGAATGTCCGGAAAACATACTTGTCTTTCCTATCATCAATTCCTTTACCTTATCCACATTTTTTCCAGTCTTGGCAGAAATCCCGATACAGGTATATCCAATTTCCCTGTAAAGCTTTGCCAGATATTTTATCTCATCAAGTTCCTCTTCATTATAGGTATCTATCTTATTAAAAAGTAAAATAGCTGGAATATGGTAGGCTTCTGAGGTCACCAAAAACCGATCTATAAAACTTGTAAAAGTGGGGGGATTATTTAAGGTTACTATCAGGAAAACCTGATCCAAATTAGCGGCAATAATATGGGTCTGTTTAGATAGGTTTACCGACTTTCTAATAATGTAATTCTTCCTATCCTTAATTTCGGTAATGATCCCCTGGGCATTTTCAATGGCACCGTCCACCTCAAACACCACCTCATCACCCACGGAGACAGGATTAGTGCTTTTTATTCCTTTGAGCCGAAATTTTCCTTTGATACGGCATTCATAGAAATCACCTTCCCCAGTTCTTACGGTGTACCAACTTCCAGTAGATTTATATACGGTTCCTTCCATTAAAGTGTTCTGACATATTTGTTTACAAAGAAACAACTTTAGTTTTATACTAGCTTTTAAAATTCATCGTTGTTAAACAATCATTAATCATAAAAAACACAAAAAATGAAAAAATTTATGCTCATTGCATGCTTAGCAATAACGGCCATTATGGACGTAAATGCACAACAATTTAAGGTAATCACCAGTGTAGAATCCATAGTTCCCAGCGGTATTGGGAGATCACGGATCATTAGTGCTACTGAAGATAGGGATTACAAGGAATTCACCAGTGAACAAACCGAGGAAGACAATACACGAAATAAATCTGACCGAGGTGACATACGGGTGAAAAATTTTGAAGAAACCAAACTTCTAAATTTTTACAATATTGGAGGAATTAGATTCCAGAACATCGCTGCCAATGATGCTTTGATATCATCAAAAATAAATGCCATGGTGGCCGAAGGATGGGAATTGGCCTTTGTTACCAGTGCGGTAGAAAGTGATAGTGGCAAAGACGACGGACAGGGGATTTTTATAACCCGATACATATTTAAGAAGTAATCTTAAAAGTAAAAAAAAGAACCCGGTCAATTGGCCGGGTTCTTTTTTTGTAATCCTATTTAGGAAGATGCATTACTAATCCATAATTTTTACCCTTCCACCGGCAAACGTATTCTTATTGACCGATTTTGGGTTTCCATATACGTAAACATCCCCACCAGCTTTGATATTGATATCTATCTCATCAGATGCAAACATTGCCGCCTCTCCGGCAGCCGTAATCTTAATACTTGCTTTTTCGCTAAGAAGCGGTTTTCCTTCAAAAACTCCTCCCGTATTTAAAACAACCTCTTGATTTATAGTTTTTCCAGAGGCCTCAACATTACCACCGGTAACACATCGTACAATCAGTTGGTGCACATCGAGTCCAACTTTTATTTTTGCCCCTTCCTGGGTCTTCAGTTCTATCTTTTCCTGACTTAAGGTTTCGTTGACCGTAATTCTTGCGCCTTCATTCCCGTCAATTAGATCTAAATTTTTAAAATATACCTCCACAAAGGTGTCTTCCCCGTGAAACTTTTTATCCAGTTCCATTTTTATTTTAAGGACTCCATTTTTATTTACAATCTGAATATCATCCACATTATCCCCTTTTACCAAAACCTTATTCTCGTTAGATTTAATAAGATTCACCTCTATTAGATCATAAACCTTTACCTCGTTAAAATCACCAACGGCTTTATCAACTATTCGCTGGGAGAACCCTATGAACGATAGGCATAGAAAACCAATTACCAAAACATTTTTCATTATCATTAATATTTTTGTTAAACCTCTATTTAAACATTTGGGGAAACTTTGAACGATTAGTTCCATTCACTTGGTAAAGATGGTACAAAAGTAGATTTGTTACACTAAATTATACAAACAATTAACTTAATCAAACATTCCTTCTACAATATTAGCGGCATCTACAATTCTCTTAAACCAGAGGGGCAAAAAATAATTCCCACGAAAAAAGGAAACCTTGAACATAAAAAAACCACGCCTGATAGCGTGGTTTTAACGGTATACCAATAAAATAGTTTATGAGTTGATTATCTTCTCTTGGTGATTTATGGATTCTTGGTGAATTGCCTTAAACATCTTTAAGACAAATTCCTCACTTAATCCCTTTGCTTCCCCTTCCAAAATCATGGCACCTAAAATTTGGTTCCATCTGTTGGATTGTAAAACAGCCACATTTTTTTGTTTCTTTAAAGCGCCTATCCCATCAGAGATCTTCATTCTTTTTCCGAGCATTTCTATCAACTGGCTATCAAGAACATCTATTTGTGCCCTAAGATTACTAAGTTGGCTAGTGTACTCCGCTTCCGAATCGGACTCTTTTCTAATTTTCAAATCTCTCATAATCTGGATCAGTTTTGCAGGGGTAACCTGTTGTGCGGCATCACTCCATGCATTATCTGGATCGAAATGTGTCTCGATCATTAGACCATCAAAATTAAGATCCAAGGCAGTTTGCGAAACATCAAAAATCATTTCCCTGTTTCCTGTAATATGCGAAGGATCATTGATTAAAGGCAGATCAGGAAATTTATTTTGAAACTCGATCGCCAATTGCCATTCAGGGATATTTCTATATTTTGTTTTCTCATAAGTAGAGAAACCTCTATGTATAGCGCCTAAATTTTTAACTCCGGCGGTATATAATCTTTCAATTCCACCAAGCCATAAAGCCAAATCAGGATTTACTGGGTTCTTGACCAAAACAATTTTATCTGTTCCCTCAAGAGCATCCGCTATTTCTTGCATAATAAATGGACTAACGGTTGATCTTGCACCAATCCACAATAAATCAACGTCATGCTCCAATGCCAACTTCACATGGGCAGCATTGGCTACCTCTGTACAAGTTTTCATACCGGTTTCCGCCTTAACTTTCTGCAACCACTTTAAACCTAAAGCACCTACCCCTTCAAACATTCCTGGACGTGTTCTAGGTTTCCAGATACCAGCACGATAGTAATTTACATCGGTATCCTTTAACTCATTGGCAATTCGAAGCACTTGCTCCTCTGTTTCCGCACTACAAGGCCCGGCAATTACTAACGGATGGTCCAATTTCATATCGTCCAACCATGATCTCATTTCTTTTAAATTTTCCATTTCTATACTCTATTTTTTGTTAAGTGGTATTCCGTTTAATATTTCCTTTATTTTATTTGTACTATTCATTTCATTATAGATGCCTTCATAATCATCGGCTATTAACATTGCTTCAAACTCCTTCAAATTTTGTATATATTCTCCCAAGGTTTCAACTACATTTTCCTTGTTTTGCCTAAAAATTGGGGTCCACATAGCAGGGGAACTCTTGGCCAATCGCACTGTGCTTTCAAAACCACTTCCCGCCATATCAAAAATGTCACGTTCATTTCTTTCTTTCTCTATTACCGTCTTTCCCAGCATAAAGGAACTTATATGTGACAAATGTGAAACGTAGGCAATATGCTTATCATGTGCCTCCGGATTCATATAGCGTATCCGCATCCCCAATTGCTGAAAAAGTTCCAAAGCTTTTTCCTGTAATTTAAAGGCAGTTTTCTCTATTTCACAAATGATATTGGTCTTCCCCATAAACAAACCTTCTATGGCCGCAGAGGGACCTGAAAACTCGGTTCCCGCAATTGGGTGGCAAGCCAAAAAATTTCTTCTCTTGGGATGGTTTTCCACAACCTTGCAGATGAGGGACTTTGTAGACCCTGCGTCAATAACAACGGCATCATCATCAATGGAATCCAATATTTTTGGCAGTTCCTGCACCATAACATCCACCGGAATCCCCACTATTACGAAGTCGGCCAGGTGCAATTGACTATAATCCGCCTTTTCATCGATCAAAGATAATGACAAAGCCTCATCCAAATGTCCCTCATTGACATCTATGCCATAAATTTTGGAATCTGGCCTATTGCGTTTAATATCCTTGGCCAGTGACCCTCCGATTAATCCGATACCGATTACAAATACATTCATCTTTTATTGTTAACAGAGAAAAAACATTTAATAACAGAAAAAGAACTATCCTCCTATACTTTGTCTTTTCCCCTTTTCACTTTCCAGTATTCTACCTCAATTTCCTTTTAAAACCTACTGACCGCTTCTTTAATCCTATCCGTCGTAACACATAAGGAGAATCGGATATACCCCTCCCCATTTGAACCAAAAATGGTTCCTGGAGTTATAAAAATATTCTTATCGTAGAGCACCTCATCAATAAACTTTTCTGAGGACGAAACCCCGGCCGGCAATTTCGCCCAAACGAACATTCCTACAGAGTTTTTATCATAAGTACACTGCAGTTTATCAGCTAAAGCGTACATTAATTCCCGCCGCTCATGATACACCCTATTTAATTCACTAAACCATGATTCGCTACTATTTAAGGCTGCGATGGCTCCTTTCTGTATGCCATAAAACATACCCGAATCCATATTGCTCTTCACCTTTAAAACCGCATTGATATGTTCGCTGTTTCCCAGAACCATTCCAACTCGCCAACCCGCCATATTAAAGGTCTTGCTCAACGAATTTAATTCCAATGCAACATCCATGGCTCCCTCCATCTCCAAAATACTTATGGGATTTTGGTTTAGGACAAAGCTGTAAGGATTATCGTTCACCACTAAAATATCATTTTCCCTTGCAAAATCAACCAGCTTTTTTAATTGCTCCCTGTTCGCTGTGGCCCCTGTTGGCATATGTGGATAACTGGTCCACATTATCTTTACCTTGGAAAGGTCCTGTCTCTTCATAGCTTCCAAATCCGGAAACCAACCGTTCTCACCTGTTAAATCATAATACCGCGGCAATGCCCCGACCAAATTGGTTACCGAGGTGTATGTAGGGTACCCAGGATTGGGAATCAACACCTCATCCCCCGGGTTTAAAAAAGCTAGACTAATATGCATGATCCCCTCTTTAGACCCCATTAATGGCAGTACTTCAGTTTGTGGATCCACAGTTACACCAAATTTATTTTTATAAAAGGATGTAAATGCTTCCCTAAGTTCGGGCAGACCTTGATAACTCTGATATTGATGCGCACCATCATGCCTCAATGCCTCTTTTACTGCATTTTGCACCTCAATGGACGGCTCCAAATCCGGACTTCCGATACCCATATTTATAATAGGCCTTCCTTCCGCCATTAACCCCCTAACTTCCCTAAGTTTTTTAGAAAAGTAGTATTCTTCAACTGTATTTAATCTGTTTGCCGTAATCATAATATTCTGGCATTTTTATATTCTCCCAATACTTTAAATTCTTCAGCCATAATTTCCAACAAAGCCTTGGCTTTTGAAAAATGTTTATACTTCTCAAAAGTTACATCAACGAAGAATGAATACTTCCAAGGCGTCTGAATTACCGGAAGGGATTGTATTTTTGTAAGGTTCAAGTTGCAATCGCTCATAACATTCAATATGGCAGCAAGGCTACCTCGCTTATGGTCAGTAATGAATCTTACAGACGCCTTATTGATCTCCTCCTCTGGCAAGGCCTTATTCTGTGTCTTTACAATAATAAACCTAGTGGCATTATCCTTTATGGTCTGTATTTCCGAATGTATAATTTCCAAATCGTACAATTCAGCAGCAACTTTTGGTGCAATGGCCGCTATCCCATTTAACTGATTTTCCTGAATTCTTTTTGCCGTCTCGGCAGTATCTATATCTTCGACCAACTTAATGTGGCTGTAATTTTTAAAAAACTCATTGCACTGAAGCAGTGCCATGGGATGCGAGCGTACTTCCTTGATATCATCAATAGTCTGACCTTTTAAAGCCATCAGGTTATGATGAATATTTAAATACTTTTCTCCTATAATATGCAGGTTTTTATGAAAGACAAGGGCATAGTTGGGTATAATGGACCCAGCGATGGAATTCTCTATGGCCATTACCCCTTTATCTGCAGTCTTATTGATCAAGTGATCTACCAAAATATCGAAAGATGAACATTCCACGAATGTAACATCATCGCCGAAGTAATCCTTTGCCACTTGGTGGTGGTTAGAACCCTTGATACCTTGTATTGCAATTTTTAATTTCACCCTTTTTTAAATTATCTTCCGGCCTGTCAAAGACTTACCGCTAAACTCCTTTGTAACTCCACTCCCTTTCCGAAAGTTATATCCAAAAAAAAAGTCCTGGTTTTCACAGGACTTTTATCTATATATATCTTAAAATATGCTAGAACAGTCCCATACCTCCCTTAAAAAAGAAGTAAAAATTAAAACCGTTCCAGAAATACTGCTTTGTCATTTTTCTTGTAAAACTCCGGCTAAATTAATAATTAAATTTACATATCAGCATTTATGCCAACATTTTTTTATTTATTTCAGTTTAACGCAAAAAATAATACCGATTAAACCCTTAAATCGATATTATTTTGCGAATTACGAAGAACAAATGATTCTATTAAAACCAACAATCCGCCATTGGCAATCAACATTCTATCAAAAAAATAATTAAAACCAGGTTTCACTAATTTGCGTTATTTTTGATAAAAAGTAACCGCATGTCCATCATCACAAAAAACATTACCAAATTTTTTGGAAAACAAAAAGCATTGAACAATGTTTCCTTTACCATAGAGAAAGGGGAAATAGTAGGCTTTCTAGGTCCCAATGGTGCAGGAAAATCCACTATGATGAAAATATTGACCACATATTACACCGCAGATGACGGACAAGCTGAAGTCAATTCATTTGATGTGCAAAGTGAAAAGAAAAATGTTCAAAAGAGCATTGGTTACCTACCAGAGCACAACCCACTTTATTTGGACATGTACGTCAAGGAATATCTTGCGTTTAACGCGGATGTCTACAAAGTAAATAAAGAAAGGATCAACACGGTAATAGAACAGACCGGTCTTGGCCCGGAGGCGTACAAAAAAATAGGGCAGCTTTCCAAAGGCTATAGACAAAGGGTTGGATTGGCCGCGGCACTTCTGCACGACCCGGAGGTGTTGATTCTAGACGAGCCAACAACAGGTCTAGATCCCAATCAATTGTTGGAAATTAGAAAATTGATCCGTGAAATTGGAAAAGAAAAGACCATTTTACTATCTACACATATCATGAAAGAGGTAGAAGCTGTCTGTGACAGGGTATTGATCATAAATAAAGGGACTATAGTAGCGGATAAAAAACTTTCAGAATTGCGCGACGGACAGGATCAAGTTTTGGTGGTCGAATTCGATTTTAGGGTGGAAGAAGCATTTTTAAATAAATTGCCCAATGTAATATTGGTTAAAAATATTGG
The DNA here is from genome assembly GCF_000733925.1 of Arenibacter algicola. NCBI lineage: Bacteria > Pseudomonadati > Bacteroidota > Flavobacteriia > Flavobacteriales > Flavobacteriaceae > Arenibacter > Arenibacter algicola. Next base: position 966,405 of record NZ_JPOO01000001.1, on the reverse strand, counting down.
TGGGTTTGTTTATGAGATTACCTTTAACACTTCTAATGATATGCGTCCAGTGGTGTTCGACTTTGCACATGACAACCAATTAAAAACCCTGCAATTAAGCAGGAAAAACAAGAATCTGGAAAGCCTATTTACTGAGCTGACCCTTTAAGCTTAAATGTATTTTTAGCCGACAATAACCGTGAATTATATTTTTTGAATTATTGGATTAAAGGCTTTTGAAGCGACCAAAACCTGATCTCCTATCTTAAAATTATTGGCCTCGGTCCGATCCGCAACCACCTTAATAATATCGTTGCCGATCAGTACGGAAATTACATACAAAACATCTTCCCTTTGTATCTTTAACACCTCCCCTGAGAATCTAAATTTAGCACTGGTCTTGTTTAGTCCAAAAAATTCGGCAGCCGTACCTTTTTTAATTACGCTACCATTTTGAAGCTCAAAGACCCTATCCGATAGTTTAACTATTTCCCCAATATCATGACTTACCAATATAGTGGTTAGTTTATATTTCTTATGAACCTGCAAAAGATATTCCTGTAACTTTATCCTCATTTTTAAATCCAAGGCCGACAAAGGTTCGTCCAATATTAATATTTCAGGTCGTTGGACCAATGCCCTGGCCAATGCCACGCGTTGTTTTTGCCCCCCGGATAGGGTTTCTGGTTTTCTTTGATCCAAGTCGCCAAGTTCGGCAAATTCCAACAACTCCTCTATTATGGTTCTATCCTGATTTTTCTGAAGGGCGTATTCTAAATTTTGACGAACGCTCATGTTGGGAAAGAGGGCATAGTCCTGAAAAACGTATCCCAGCTTCCGTTGTTGGGGTTTAAGATCAATATTTTTACGACTGTCGAACCACGTTGTTTCACCCACTCTTATGGTTCCGCTATCTGGTTTCAACAAACCACTCAGCATTCTTAAGGTAGATGTTTTTCCGGCACCGGATTCCCCAAATAAGGTAACAAATTGCCCCTTTTCAATGACCAATTGCATATCCAGATCAATATTCCCTCCGGCAGATTTCAATGTTTTTTTTAGGTTTAAACTTATCATGGAGCATAGCGTTTAAAATACCCTCCATTGGTTAGATAAACCAGCAACAGAATAATAAAAGTTACGGAAAACAATATCAATGAATAGTTATTGGCAGCAGCATAATTAAGCGCCTCCACTTCATCATATATGGCAATAGAGGCCACTTTGGTCTTACCGGGCATATTCCCACCAATCATAAGCACCACGCCAAACTCGCCAACCGTATGGGCAAATGAAAGTACAACACCTGTTAGAAGAGAAGGTTTAATATTGGGCAACAAAATTTTTAGCAGTGTAGTTATTTTCGATTTCCCCATAGTATAGGAAGCTTCCTTTAATGTAGAAGGCAGGGAGGAAAGTCCCGCTTGAATGGGTTGCACCATAAACGGCAAGCTATAAATGACCGAAGCCACTACCAAACCTCCGAAAGAAAATATAAGCTTGATTCCCAGCCATTCATTTAACCAATTCCCAAAGGCATTTTCTGGACTAAAGGCCACAAGCATATAAAACCCCAATACGGTAGGTGGCAAGACCAAGGGCATACTTACCAAAGTTTCCAAGACAGGCCTTATTTTGGATTTGGTACTTGACAACCAATTGGCAATAGGAATAGAAACCACAAACAATATCGCCGTAGTAACCACCGCAAGCTTAAAGGTAAGTACTAAAGGTTGCCAATCCATTATGGTGCCAGTATTATCTCATTCAATTTAACCATTATCATCACGTTCATCTTTTCAACCAATCCCATTTGCCCTACACTCTTAGTGCTTATTATAGCAATGACCTCCCCTATTTTGGTCTCCAAAATCAATCTACTCAACAAAACTCCCTCTTCAATACTGGCAATGTTTCCAGCAATCCTATTTTCTATACTAATATCCAATTCCTTTTGGGTAGTGATCGCCACCTCCATTTCCTTAAACAGGACATTCACCTTGTTGCCCTTTTTCAAATAAGGGGCAGTTTCGGGGCTATCTATAACCACGGACATTAATTCCTCACCGTTGCCAACCCCAACACATACAATGGACATGGTACCATTGGTTGTAACTTCTGTTATATGACCCAGAAAACTATTCATCTACCAAATATCCAAATTCTTTTAATATCTCCTTGGCTTCAACTGAAAAAAGAAAGTCATAAAAGCCCAGTGCATACTGATTAGTGTCTTCTTTCCGCTCTACAAGCACTACACCTTGATTAATATTGGAGTATAGCGATGGGTTTATTGGAATCCAACTCCCTTTCCCTTTCATTTCTGGGGATAAAACTGTTGATAAGGCCGTAAAACCTATTTGGGCTGCTCGGGAAATAATGAATTGATCGGTCTGGCCAATACTTTCCCCAAAGACTAATTTAGCTCCTAAGATTTCATTAAGGCCGTAATGTTGCAAAACTTCTTGGGCGGCAACGCCATACGGGGCAGTCTTGGGATTTGCCAAAGCAATGTGTTCAACAACGGGATCGGACAATGCAGCAATTGAAACGGGGGTATTTTCAACCATTGACCATAGCACCAATTTTCCTTTGGCATAGACTTTAGGCTCATTCTTAGCTTTTCCCCCGGCATAAACAGCTTCAGGATATTTCATATTGGCAGCAACAAAAATATCATAAGGGGCACCTTCAATAATCTGTGCTGTTAATTTTCCCGATGACCCAACAATTAACTCGAATTCCACTCCAGTTTTGTGTGTATATTCAATTGTCAAAGCCCGCATGGCAGACTCCATATTGGCCGCTGTGGCTACTATAATTTTATTGTCGTGATTATCTTGGCACCCAATTAATATAGCGGTTAACAGCATTAAACCCAGCCATCGCGAATTGCATCCCTTCATTGTTCTTTCGCTGTTAAACATTTTTTATTGGGTAAATTTTGATCGTCAAAAGAGAGAGGGGTCAAGTTCCAATTAGATTAGCTCCCCAGAAATAAGTTTACGCACACTAATCCAAAACATGTTCAATACAGAAGTGGAACCCGCGGACAGTTCTGATAACAAAAATAAATTTCTTTCAAAATTCCTCATCTCCCCACTACCGGATCTTTCCTTGGATTCTGTAAAATAAGCCATATTCCAGTCGCTAAAATTTCTTCCATTATTCTTGCCCTCCCACAACAATGTTACATCGCTGTGCCTTTTATCCCGCCTAATATCTTCAAACAGGGATTTTATATGGTTTTTTTCACCTTCAATTATTTGAATAAAGGAAAATTTATGAAAAACTAGGCAGCCAGTAACTCCTATGGCCTTGTTACGCTCACGGGAGGTTGTCAAAATGCCGCTAATAACTTCTTCAGAAATATCTTGGGTTGCTCTGGAAGAATAAGACAGTTGGTACATTGAAACTATTTCGGAGCAAAATACAAAAATTATATAATTCCACTAGCCAGTGTTACACCCTAAAAGATCTATTAGGCCACTGGAATAATTATTTTGGGCATGTCTGTAAAAATTAATCCGCTATTTGCGCATATTCGGTCCATGAACCATCGTAAACCTTATTTTCGTTCTTTAAGCTCATTTCGCTTGCCATTAGAACAATGCATGCCGTAACCCCGGATCCACAACTAAACACCAACGGCCTCTCTTCCGATTCCAAATCATCAAAAACTTCTTTCAACTCGTTTTGGGATTTAAACTTTCCATCTTTAAGAACAGTTTCATAAGGGATATTAATGGAGTTCGGAATATTCCCCCTTCTCAATTCTTTCCTCGGTTCCGGAACAAGGCCATGAAAACGATCGGAGGAACGGGCATCTATGACCAGAGCCTTTCTGCTTTTCAGATTTTCGCTTATCCCCTCAAAGTTCACCACCATATCAGGATTGAAATCTGCTTTAAAATTACCCATTTCAAACTTCAGTCCAATTACTTTTTCCGTTGCATATCCCGCTATCTTCCATTCCGGAAACCCTCCGTCCAAAACACTAACATTCTGAAGACCCATAACCTTAAACATCCACCATGCCCTGGGACTCACATAAATTCCAAAATGATCATAGACCACAATCTTACTGGATTTATTAATTCCCAATTTTCTACAGGACTGTTCAAAATGGTCCTGACTTGGAAGCGTATTGGGGAACTGGCTGTTTTTATCACTAAAATCGTTTTCAAGATCAAAAATACGAGCCCCCTTTACCCTAAGGTCATCTAATTCGGACGATGCTGGAACATAGCGTAAACGCACATCCAAAATTATGATATCGGGCATTTCCAAATTATCGTTAAGCCAATCTGCCGATACTATCATTCCATTCATTTCCATATATTTTAATCTACTTTTATTAGTGAAACTCAATTTTGAGAAGTCAGTAAGACGCACTGAAAATTGTAAGTTGTACTAATCCCGCCTTTTTCGGCGGGATCTAGGTTCAATACCTCGCCCCTTGGGTCGATTCCTATTATTGGGTTCAGGGCTTGCCCTGAGGTTGAATACCTTTTATTTTCAAATACGCCATAACCGCCTCATCTCCCTCCAGGGCATTCTTGGGCCTAAGACTATCCTTGCCAAAAACCATCAAATCTTCCGGGGGCAAAATAGTAACAAAATCTTCCTTATAACCCTCAGCATAAGGTATTTTTCCGGCGTTAAGATCAAGATGGTGGTCAAAGAAATTGTAGAGAGCCGTTCTTTTATTATATCCGTAATCGTGTCTTTCGGCCGGTAGATGAACATTTTCCACTTTATGTTCTGCATCATATAGGGCATATACCTTTTGTATGTAAGGATACTCTATTCTTGGTGTGTTTCTTGTCCAGTCGGAACCATCTGACACCAATAATAAAGGTCTTGGGGCGCAAAGGGCCGCTATCTCCACATTATTGGTTTGGTGGTCGGCACTTTTGTGTATTGGCATTCCACTCTCACAAACACATCCTCCAAAAAAGTGGGCAGAAACCTGTACTACAGGTGCAGCTACCTTTATTCGATCATCTATAGCTGTTAAAACAAAGGTTTGGGTACCGCCTCCAGAGGCTCCTGTCATCCCTACCCGTTCCGAATCCACATCGGGTCTGGAAAGCAAATATTCCAATACGCGTTTACTGTTCCAGGTCTGCAATAAGAGGGCGATTGGCATTTTGTGGTTTACTTGGGTACTTTCCGCATAACCCACCATATCATAGGCAAAAACTACCGCTCCCATTCTCGCCAAAGCAGCACAACGCCACTGAATGTAATCTGTATACCTTTTATCCTTCATATGGCCATGGGGACTAAGAATGGCCGCATACTTGCCCTTTTCTTCGGCAGGCCTATACAGGTTGCCAGTAACAAAGAAACCTGGAAAGCTCTCAATGGCAATATTTTCTACAATATAACCTTCCATAATCCTGGTATTTCTGATAATGGGATTAAAATTGCCCGTTATTTTCGGCATTTTATCCAGTTGCATACCATCTGTAATACCCTTTTTAATTCTTAACGCCCTTTGTTCCCAGGACTCCAAGTCGTTCCATTCAGAGGCAAATTTTTTCATCACAATATTTGCCTCATCCTCTGTCCAATAACTTCCAACACACAACATGTTATCCTGACCATAAACGGTTAAACCAAAAAATGAAATTGCAATAAGTCCGAGTAATTTTTTCATCTATTTCAAAAGTTAATAGTTGCTTTAATTTATGAATTATCCAATAACTAATAGGCAAGATTACGGTCTATGCCATCCAGCTAAAAAACCTGCTTATTCTATGTGCATTCCCTGAATTTTCCTGCTAACTAAAATACTGTTTTTCCTCCATTGTTTTCATTATTTTAATGTCAAGTTCAATTACCCCCTCCCAATCGTCAATAGGCAACTGCTTTAATAAAGTAAATTTTAAGCAAACTACTTCGGGGCAAGCCTGTCTGCACACAAAGGGAGGACCGCGAAGCATTGAAAGAACCCTTATTTTGGATTTCGACGCCCGAACGGATAACGGGCAGGCCCGCCTATGCAGGAACGGGCAGGCAAGCGGCGGTGCATTATAATCTCGATTATCGAGTAAACTTTGGGGCATTCCCCACCGAAACACTATAACATTATTTTAAATTAATGCCAGTTTTTTTGGTAAATTGTGGGACAACCAAAAACGTTCATATGTTTCAAAACCAAATTGCCACCAAAACTTTGGTAATTATTATGGCCCTGGGCAGCTTTTCTTCCTGCAAGGACCAACCAAAAGCAAATATTGATTTTCTATCGCTTTCAGAACAGGAAAAAAGAAATCCCGAGTTTGCCCTGGCCTCCATGGAGGTAGCGGAAGGATTAAATCTTGGGCTATTTGCTTCGGAACCTATGGTCACAAACCCTACCAATATGGCCATAGATGCCAAAGGTAGAATATGGGTCTGTGAAGCGCGGAATTACAGATTGTTCGCCAATCCTGATAATACCTATGACGATAGCGGGGATCGCATCCTAATTCTTGAAGACACCGATGGAGATGGCAAAGCCGATACTTCCAAGGTGTTCTACCAAGGAGAGGACATCAATGCAGCTTTGGGCATAGCCGTATTGGGAAATAAGGTTATCATATCGGTTAGTCCCAAGGTTTTCATCTTTACCGACGAGGACGGGGATGATGTACCGGATTCAAAAGAAATACTCTTCCAAGGCATAGAAGGGGTAGACCACGACCACGGGGTACATGCTTTTGTCTTTGGCCCAGATGGTAGACTTTATTTCAACTTCGGCAACAATGGCAAGCAATTATTGGACAAAAATGGCGAGGCCGTTATGGACATGCATGGTCAAAAAATATTGGCGGATGGCCAGCCCTACAGGGAAGGGATGGCTTTTAGAATGAATATGGACGGAACCAATCTGGAGGTTTTAGGGCATAATTTTAGGAACCCATATGAAATTACTATTGATTCTTATGGCGGTTTATGGCAATCTGACAATGATGATGACGGCAATAGGGGGACGCGAATAAACTATGTTATGGAATATGGCAATTATGGATATAGGGATTTGTTGTCGGGTGCAAGCTGGCGGGAGAGAAGAACAGGATGGGATAACGACATCCCCAAAAGGCATTGGCATTTAAACGACCCGGGAACCGTCCCCAATTTGCTACAGACCGGATCCGGATCCCCATGTGGCATCCTTTTTTATGAGGACAATATGTTGCCTCAAAAATTTCAAAACCAGCCCATACATGCCGAACCCGGCCATAATGTGGTCCGTGCTTATATTATAAGCGAATCAGAAGCGGGTTATTCCGCTAAAATTGAAAATCTGGTAAAGAGTAAAGACAATTGGTTTAGGCCGGACGATGTTACCATTGCACCCGACGGCTCCCTTTTTATTTCCGATTGGTATGATGGGGGCGTTGGCGGACACAAGGCGGAAGACATTGCACGGGGAAGAATTTACCGATTGTCCACTTCCCCGGAATATAGACCAGTTGCTATAGACCCCAAGACGCAAGATGGAGCGGTTAAAGGACTTCTTTCCGGAAACATGGACATCTTTTATCAATCTTGGCAAAAATTGCATTCCATGGGCGAAGCTGCCCAACCCCTTTTATCCGAATTAATTGCCCAAGGGGGTATAGCCAAAGCCCGGGCATTGTGGATCGGTTCGTATATCCCTACCAAAAGCAACGACTATATAGAAATAGCATTAATGGATGAAGACCCCAAATATAGAATGCAGGGCATCCGAATGGCAAGACTTAAAGGCACAGAAAATCTGGAGAAATACTTATCCCTTTTAGCAGACGATAAATCGGCACAAGTCAGAAGGGAAGTAGCCATTGCACTAAGATTTATAGGTACCGAAACAGCAGCCGAACAATGGGCCCATTTAGCCGCTAAGCATACTACTGGTGACAGATGGTATTTGGAAGCCCTGGGTATTGGGGCGGATAAATTTCCTGAACTATACTTTAATGCATGGAAAAGCAATGTTGGGGAAAACTGGCAAAGTGAGGCCGGAAAAGAAATAGTGTGGCGCATCCGGGCCAAAGAATCGGTTCCTATGTTGGTATCTCTAATCAAAGATCAGAAGGTGCAATCTACCAAATTAGCTTCCTATTTTAGGGCCCTCAATTTTAAAGATCACCCTAGCAAAAACAGTTACCTAATGGACATGCTTACTTGGAGCCATCCCCTTAAAAACCAAATTCAGGCATACGCTATAGGGCAAGTGGACGCCAAATTTGTATCTAGTTCGCCCAAAAATATTAAATTGGTCAAAGAAGTGCTTCCCAAAATTGAAGGAACACCGGAATGGATCATGGCCATCAAAAACTTGGAGTTAAAAAACCAGAATGAGGCCCTGTTTCGCGTATTGGCCAACGGGTCCAACACTGATATTGGCAAGGAAGCCGCCAACCTTCTTCTCAATAATGAGGGGGCCACATTGATAGGCACGTTCCTTCATTCCCAAGCACCGGAATCTTCCAAGATGGTTATATTGGAGAGACTAAGCGGAATATCCAATCCAACGGCCATTGCACTGCTAAAAGAGAATATTTCCTCCCAGGAATTAGGTCATGCACTTACCAGAAAAATGATAGAAACACTGGGTAATACTGGATCCGGGCAGGAGGAATTATACCAAATGTTAAAGGAGGACAGATTGGCGGAAGAATTTAAAACAACAACAGTCCTAAAACTTATGACCAGCTGGAACAATGAGATAAGAACCAATGCCCCTAAATTCTTAACCGCTCAAGGGGATGGAGCCCTGGATATTTCCAAATTGGTAGAACGCAAGGGCAATGCTACCCACGGGAAGGAAGTTTACGCCACCTATTGCAGTTCCTGTCATATGGCTGCAGGTACAGGAATTGAATTTGGACCGGAATTATCCGATATAGGCAATAAACTTTCGAAGCAATTTTTATACTCCAATATTATATATCCCAGTGCTGGAATCAATTTTGGTTTTGAAGGTTACTCTTTTAAAATGAAAGATGGAAAAACTTATAAAGGATACATCTTAAGCAGGACAGAGGATGAAATAACCATAAAAATGATGGGAGGCACCCAAAAGATCTTGGAATTGCAGGATATAAGCGAACAGGACGCCCTGGAACAATCACTAATGACAGAAGGCTTGGCCAATATTATGCCGGAGGAAGACTTGGTAGATTTGGTAGCCTATTTAGAAACCCTAAAGGTAACAACGGAATAACAATAAATCTCCTTGAAATGGACCTCCCCCCCTCCCAAGGAGGGGGGAGTAATTTAATCGCAATTGCGTGCGTGGACCCCAAGGAGGGGGAGTAATCTTTATAGGCACGAAGTCTGACACCAGTCTGGCCGACTAAGGCAGGCCTGCCTGACGGCGAGGCAGACTCGCGACTCCTACACACAAAGAGGCCGTCCAATAGAAATTGGACGGCCTCTTCATTATAAAATTTTATTGCTGGATTAGAACCCTAATTGCTTCTTAACCTCTGGCAAAATATCTTTCCCTTTGGCTACGATAAGTCCACTACCTTGGGTAGCATCCATAACGTAATCAATTCCTTGGGCGGCTGCCACAGACTCGATTGCCTTTTTGGCCTTTTCGGTGATAGGGCCTAAAAGTTCTCCTTGTTTCTTTTGTAATTCTTGTTGGGCAGTCTGTTGTGCCTCCCCAATATTTTTCTCAAAACCTTGTAATTCCAAAGCTCTTTTCTGATTTTCCTCTTCAGACTTTGAAGATGACTCATTTTTATATTGGGTATACTTATTTTGAAGTTCGGTCATGGAACTTTCAATATCCGCCCTATACGTTTCCTGTAATTTCTTAAGTTCCGCTTCGGCTGCTTTCATCTCCGGCATTTCAGACAACAATTTCTGTACATCTATATGTGCAATTTTCGCCTGTGCATTAACAAAACTAGTAGCTGCTACGAACAAAACTATGGCTACTGCTATTTTTTTAATTTGTTTCATGATTTTAATTAATGTTTGAGTGTTAATTTAAAGATTTAGTTATATAAATGTAATTTGGTTTAAGCTTAATTTAATTATTCTTCGTCCTTTGTACTTTCCTCTTCTTCCGAGTCGTTTTTGTTACTTCTTTCCTCTAATTCCTTCTTCCTTTTGGCTTCCCTTTCTTCCAACAACTTTTTCCTTCTCTCTTCATATGCCTTTTTACGTTCCTCACGAATCCTGAGCTGCTCTGCCCGGTTTTCCTCTGCAGTCTTCGTCCTTGCCTCTTCCGCCTGCTTTGCCCTCTCTTGACGTTCTAAAATGGCATCACTAATAATTTCTTCCGTATCCTCATCCTCTATATCTTCGAAACTATTTCTGGCATTCTGCTTATTCCTAGGTGCGCTTATTTTTCTAGTCCTCGAAATCCCCCTTAAAACAAGATCGCTAATATCGTGTCTTTTCTCGGAATACAACATTACAACATCTGCCGATTTATCAAAAATAAAATCATATTTTTTATTTGCACCTATTTTCTGCACCTCATTGAAAACCTGATCTTGAATTGGTTGTATCAATCTTCTTTTCTGAAGCACCAGATCTCCTTCCGGACCAAATCTATCCTGTTGATAATCGAACATCTCCTTTTCCAAGATTTGGATCTCTTCTTGCCTTTCGGAAATCAATTCCTCCGTTAACAGCACTTTCTCTGCCATTAAATCCTTCTTCATCTGATCAATTACCCCCTTCTCCTTATCCAGTTCCAATTTCCATTTCTGCACCTTGGCCGCCAATTGCTCATTGGCCTCCCTGTACTCCTCTACATTCTCCAGGATATATTCCATATCCACATAACCTATCCTAATTGTCCTTTGAGCCGAAATTGTAGCAGCAAACATAGTTACAACTAGAAACAAAAGTACTTTTGATTTAATTCCCATGCTATCTTCTTTTTATACTATAGAAAATATCGTGCCAAAATAACTAAATATTTTAGAATGAACCATTTAACATATAAAACAATTGCAAATTTCTATATATTAAAACTGTTGTCCAATGATGAAGTGGGTTTGCCAACCGCTAGGTCCTGATGAATTGGGGTTATAATCTTGATCAAATCCATATCCAAAATCAATTCCCAATAATCCAAATGCTGGCATAAAAATACGTAGCCCCACTCCGGCAGATCTTTTTAACTCAAACGGATTAAAGTCTTGAAAATTGTTGAAGGCATTTCCTGCCTCTAAAAATACCTGCCCATAAATGGAAGCAGACGGTTTTAAGGTCAAGGGATATCTTAACTCCAAGGAATATTTATTATAAACAACTCCACCATCCTGTACTTGTCCTCCACTTAATGGATCCGTACTATAAGGTGTTAAGGATTGATTCTCATACCCTCTTAAAGCAATAACATCCCTACCATCCAAAGTGTAAGTACCCATACCGTCCCCACCAACATAAAATCTTTCAAAAGGAACCTTTCCTACATCTTCGTTATAACTTCCCAAAAATCCAAATTCGGCATTGGTCCTCAAAACCAATTTATCTACCAAAGTAGTATACCAATCACCCTTAAAGTTAACTTTATAGAATTCCAACCACCTAAAGCGTTCTTGATCTATTCGTTCTATTTCGTCACTATCCAATTCCTCAACGGCTGTTTCTTGATCTTCATTGAGTTGTTTATAGTCTATATTATTGAATAAGGAAAAAGGAGGTGTAAACTTGGCCGTCAGCTCAAAATTAGATCCCGATCTTGGATAAATACGCCCCCCATCCATAGCATTTCTAGATATTCCCAGGGTGTATGCTATAGAGTTGGATTTTCCATTTCCAAAATTGAAAAGCCCTAAATTATAATCCTGAAAATTGTATAGCTGATATCCTATAGAGTGGGAAATGGTAAAGTAATCATCTGGCCACTGTACCCTTTTTGCCAAACCTGCCGTAATTCCAGTAATGGAAAACTGCTTGCTTTTATCTGGCTTGCTACTTACATAGGGGTTATAATAAAACTGTTGGGTGCGGGATAAGGACATATTGAACCTAACCGGTTTTTTACCTCCCAACCATGGCTCGGAGAAATTTAAACTATAAACCCTATAGGTCCTACTGGCCTGCAAACGCAGGGCAAAGGTTTGCCCATCTCCCATAGGAACCGGCTTATAAGCTTCCCCTTTAAATAAATTCTTCATAGAGAAGTTACTAAAGGACAGTCCCAATGTACCAATAAAACCACCACCACCATAACCCCCTTGGAGCTCGATCTGGCTGGAGCCAGCTTCCACCAAGTTATAGGCTATATCTACTGTTCCTGCATTTGGATCAGGGTTTTGGATATCCGGCTTTATTTGTTCCGCATCAAAGAATCCCAATTGTCCCAATTCCCTGATACTTCTAATAATGTCAGCTTTGCTATATCGTTGCCCAGGTCTAGTACGCAACTCCCTAAAAATAACATGGTCATTGGTCTTGTCATTACCTATTACGGTAACGTGATCCAAGAAAGTCTCCTTGCCCTCAATAATCCTGATTTCAAAATTAATGGTATCATTCTCGGCAGAGATTTCTACAGGATTGATACTGGAAAACAGATATCCGTAATTTTGGTACATATTGGTCAGGTCATCGGCATCGGGTTTGCTATCATCGGCTATTCGCTTGCGCAGCAACACCCCATTATAGGTATCCCCTTTTTTGATCCCGAGCATTTGGGCCAATTGACGGTCCGAATACACCGTATTCCCAACGAAATCTATATCCCCAAAATAGTATTTGTCTCCCTCCTCTACCTTGATCTTCAAATCGATGAGATCATCAGAAACCTTAACAAAGGTATCGGAAATAATACGTGCATCCCTAAAACCCTTTTCGGCATATTTATCCACAAGGGAAACCAAATCATTTTTGTAATCCTCCTGAATATATTTGGATTTCTTCCAAAAACGGTAGAATTTTCTTTGCTTGGTTTTTTTCAAGGCCTTGCTAAGCTGTTTGTCGGACAACTGCTCGTTTCCTTCAAAAACAATATCGTTGATCTTAACCTTATCTCCCTGTTTAACATTAATGACCATTGCCTGTGTATTGGCATCTGTAGTATCCTTTGCAGTAGCAATGGTAACCTTGGCATTAAGGTATCCTTTCTTCTTGTATTTGTTCTGGATATAATTTTTGGAATTGGCAATCAAACTCTCGGTTATCTTCTTCCCTTTTTTTAGATCGGTATCCTTTAAGATTTCATCTATCTTTCTTTTCTTAACCCCGTACACGGTTACATTGGAAAGTGTTGGCCTTTCTATGATATTTAATTCAAGAAATACATTCTCACCTTCAATATTCGTAATATAGAAACTTATATCCGTAAACAGCTCCAAGCCCCATAGTTTGTTAATGACGGCGCTTATTTCATCGCCTGGAACGGTAATGGGCTGCCCTATCCTTAAACCCGTATAGGTCTTTACAGTCTGTTCATTGTAACTTTGTAATCCGGTAACTTCCAATCCTCCAAGTATATAACGTTTACCATCTTCATAGGAGGTATCCTGTGCAGAGATAACTGTAGTAAAAATTAAGGATAAAAGTGTAATAAAAAGTTCAAGGGACATGAACCTATTCATGCCGCTAGGTGAGTTGTTCGCTAGTTTTTCCAAATCTTCGTTCTCTGTTCTGGTAATTTTTAATGGCTTCCAATAAATGCTGTTCCGAAAAATCCGGCCAAAATACATCAATAAAATACAATTCCGCATATGCAATTTGCCATAGTAAGAAATTACTGATCCTATGCTCTCCACTGGTACGGATCAACAAGTCTACGTCTGGTAAATTTTGCGTGTAAAGATGGTTATTAATAATGGTTTCGTCAATATTTTCGGGAGAAATTATATTATTTTTAACTTTGACACATATCTGTTGTACGGCATTTTTTATCTCTTCCCGAGACCCATAACTAAGGGCAAGCGTTAAAGTCATGCCGGTATTGCCACTAGTTTTCTCCATTACATCCAACAATTCCTTGTGCGCACTATTTGGCAAGGAAGCTATATTGCCAATGGTATTTAACTTAATATTATTATTATTCAAGGTTTTCAATTCCTTTTTAAGCGAAGAAACCAATAACCGCATTAAAGTATCCACTTCCAATTTGGGCCTGTTCCAATTCTCGGTGGAAAAAGTGTATAAAGTAAGAAACTCCAACCCCATTCTAGCACAGTCCTCCACAGTTCTCCTAACGGTTTTCACCCCTTGTTCATGGCCAAAAACCCTTAATTTTCCTTTTTCTTTTGCCCATCTCCCATTACCATCCATAATTATGGCTAAGTGTCTCGGCAATGATTTGATCTTTAATTCTTCCAAACTATTATTTTTAACACTACTGAAAGCAATCCATACAAGGTTTTCTTCCAAAGGTATACGTTAACGTAACCCCGGAGAACACATACCAATCATCACTAAATATATTTCCAAATCTAAATTCTTCATAATTGGAACCTTCCGGATTACTGGCATCCAAATTGTCCGTAAAGGTATATCTGGCCCCTATTTCAGCTCCAACAATAAAGAACTGACTAATCCTTAATTTGGCTCCGACCGTCATAGGCACGGCAAAAGAGCCATCTTTCTGTCCAATATCCTGCAATTGCGCCGCATCAAAATAATGGTATCCATATCTAAAATAGGTAACACCCGTATATAGATAAGGTGTAAATGCCGGCCCCAACCGATGCAAATTATATTCTACAAAATTAAACTCCAAACCTGCGGACGCCTCCAGAACACTATTGTCCATAATAAAATTCCGTTGTTGTCGGGACGGTATGTCCGATTTGGAATCATCCGCTGTAAATTCTCCATAAATAATACTGGCCCTCCAAGCATAGCGCTTACTCTTGTTCCATTTAAACAAACCACCAAAAGCAGGACCCGAAGGTAAAATAAAATTGGATCTTCCAACATCCCCAATATTATTGGTACCACCCGCAAATAGGCCAATCTCGTATGTTTGTCCCTTTATTTCATTAAAAATGAAAAGAAGAATTGCCGCAAAAAATAACCTCATTATTTATAAAAGTTTGCAAATATAACAATTTCAATAGTTTAGACTAGTAAATTATTACATTCATGTTCTCACTTGATAAACAGATTTTGTTCCTTTTTATTGTCGCGCAAAAACAATCAATTACGCTTGTCTTCGCCCCACAATAATTTATTTCGTAGTGTTTTTAGAAAACTTTCAGAGGTATATTCGATCATTTTAATGGTAAATGGAGCTTTTTTGATAAAAATCTCCTTGCCACTGGCCACGGTTGCTATCCTGGAATCCAAAGACACCAAATGACTTTCTTCCCTCCCGGAAACCTTGAGCCTTATAACAGTATCATCCGAAATTACCAAGGGTCTTGCATTTAGGTTATGAGGTGCAATAGGAGTAAGTATCAAGGATTTGGCCGTTGGCGCAATAACAGGCCCACCACAGCTAAGTGAATACCCGGTAGATCCCGTAGGCGTTGCCACTATCAAGCCATCCGCCCAATAGGAAGTTAAATATTCATCGTTCAAATGCGTTTCTACAGTAATCATGGAGGTCGTATCTTTCCTGCTTACTGTAATCTCATTCAAAGCGAAGTTCAAGGTCTTAAATTCGGGAATATCGGATTGCACACTTACCTCCACCAGACTGCGCTCTACAATGGTATATGCCCCAGAAACGAATTCTTTTACCACCTTGCGCACATCTTCTTTCCTAAATGTGGATAAAAATCCCAGTCTACCCGTATTAACACCTACAATAGGTATTCCCAGGTCACGAACATAGGTCGTAGCCCTTAAAATGGTGCCATCGCCACCAAAACTCACAAACATATCAAAACTGGCATCAAGGCCTTTAGAGTCGGTAAATATGGGAAATTCGCCCACATTACGCTTGGCCATGATTAAGTTGTAAAATCCTTTTTCAAAGTAGATTTGGGCATTTTCTTTGTGAAGTTCGTCCAACAGCTCCACAATGCAATCCAATACGTTATTCTGGCAGGTAAGTCCGTAAATGGCAACTTTCATAAGAGTTAAACATTTAGATATTTATCCAAATAATCAGACCTCTGTTTTAAATCCTCAATAAATTGATCGTCGTTATTTCCGTAGAGTATAGTGTAGTTATACCTTCTAAAAGACTGTATAATTTCATTTAAATGTGTAGTCCCAATTTTAATGGTGATCTGGATAACGTCATTGCGAATATCTGTAATAAACCCGCCAATCAGTTTTACATTGTTACTTTCCACAATTTGGGCAATTTCGCTAAAAGAGTAGTCCTTTAGACCCTTGGCCAATACTAGTATTCCTCCAGGCTCTGTAAAAAATGGCGTATCTATAAACTCATCAACAATATCTATAAGATCATAATACCCCAAGACAAGGCCGTCATTATCCAAGACAGGCAAAAGATTCGCCTCGTTCTTCGAAAATATTTCCAGGACATCAAGCCAAGAGGTTTCCTTATGGACAAAAAAGGTTTCCAAGGTATATCGGTAATCCTCTATCTTCTTATCCTTTTCATAATTATCAAGATCATTTTCATCCAAAACACCAATAAAAACATTCCCCTCCACCACGGCAACATGGGAATAGGTAGATTCATTAAAGAATTTGATCACTTTTTTCAAAGGATCACCCACTTTAAAAATCGGCAATGTGGCAATTATGTTGTTTTGAATATTCATAACTTCATATTATAACGCAAAATACTAATAAAAATTTCTAAGAACCCGAATCTTCCTAAGTATTATTTTCAAAAAGACCTAGCTTTTGCGGGCTATTAAAAAACAATCCGGTTAAATTAGGAATACCCCAAACCAATTCCACCCAAAAGTCCCCAAAAACCAACTAAACCTAGTTAACTATAATTTTCCACTAGGGAAACAACCTTGCTCTGCAAACGAATTCTTCATAATAAAATCAGCAAAAGGTATGCCTAATTTGTATTTTTGCTTTTTAAACATACCAAAATCCTATGACAAAGCTTAGCGTTAATGTAAATAAAATTGCAACATTAAGAAATTCGCGCGGAGGAAACGTACCCGACCTGTTAAAAGTAGCCAAAGATATTGAAGATTTCGGGGCACAAGGTATAACCATACATCCAAGACCCGATGAAAGACATATTAAATACCAGGATGCAAGGGATTTAAAGAAATTGGTGCGCACCGAATTCAATATAGAAGGAAACCCCATTCAATCCTTTATGGATTTGGTATTGGAGGTAAAACCCACACAAGTCACCCTAGTCCCCGATGCCGTAGATGCCATTACGTCCAACGCTGGATGGGACACTGTAAAACATAAGGATTTTCTAAAAGAGGTAATATCAACATTTAAAAGCAATGGCATAAGGACTTCTATTTTTGTGGACGCCAATATCGAAATGGTCCAAGGTGCCGCATTGACAGGTACCGACCGCATTGAACTATATACCGAAAGCTATGCCCACGAATATGCCAAAGGAAACAAGAAGGGGGTTTTAGCTTTTACCGAAGCTGCAAAAGCGGCCCACCAATTAGGCTTGGGCATAAATGCAGGACACGACCTTAGTTTGGACAATATAAAATATTTCAAAGAAAACGTACCCCACCTGCTAGAAGTTTCCATTGGTCATGCCCTTATATGCGAATCCTTGTATCTAGGCCTGGAAAATGTAATTAATATGTACCTAAACAAATTAAAATAATGCCGGTATTGCATTCCAACATTTTAGGGGAAGGACAACCTATTATCATCCTACATGGTTTTTTGGGTATGTCCGACAATTGGAAATCCATGGGGTCCAAATATGCTGAAGAGGGCTTTGAAGTACACCTTCTGGATTTGCGCAACCACGGAAAAAGCTTTCATTCCTCCGAGTTCAATTATGATTTGTTGGCCGAGGATGTAAAACAATACATGGACTACCATCATTTGGGCGAGGCCACTATACTTGGCCACTCCATGGGAGGAAAAACCGCCATGCTTTTTACCTGTCGCTATCCCCAATTGACAAGAAAACTCATTGTGGCCGATATTGCCCCCAAATTTTACCCGCCCCATCATCAAGATATTATAAACGGACTCAACACCTTGGATATTAGAAACATAAGCTCAAGAAATGACGCAGATGAACAGTTGTCCAAATACATCAAAAATGTTGGTATCCGTCAGTTTTTGTTGAAGAATTTGTATTGGGAAGAAAAGGGAGTATTAGGTTTTCGCTTCAATCTTGAAGTTTTAAGTGGAAAAATGGAGGAAATTGGCGAAAATATCGGGTCTACCGATACCTACAACGGGCCAACACTTTTTTTAAGGGGAGACCGATCGGAGTATATAACCCAAGATGATTTAGCTGTTATAAAAAGGCATTTTCCAATGGCCACGGTTGAAACAATAGAAAAGGCCGGGCATTGGCTTCACGCCGAGAATCCAAGCCAGTTTTACGAAAAATCCATCCAATTTATCAAATAGTCACTTTCTTTATTCGTAACGAAAACCTTTGGCAGGTTCAATGTCCAATCTTAATTACAAAGGAAAATATCCTCTTGATAGATAAAAGGTATTAAACCTCAGGGCAGGCCCTGAACCCAATAATAGGAATCGACCCAAGGGTCGAGGTATTGAACCTAGATCCCGCCGAAAAAGGCGGGATTAGTTTAACTTTCAATTTTCAGTGCGTCTTACCGACTTCTCAAAATTGAGTTACACTAATAAAATAAATGTTTACTTTTAAGGGGATTATATCATTCATTGAACATTCCATAAACTAAAAGAAAGCAAACCATGAACCTGATTTTAAGAATTCTCCTGAGTGCCGTTGCAGTTGTTATTTTAGCAAAAATATTACCTGGGGTGGGTGTAGACTCCTATACCACGGCCATTATAGTAGCCATTGTTCTAAGTTTGCTGAATTTTATTGTAAAACCCATCCTGATCATCCTAACCTTGCCCGTTACCATACTTACCTTAGGGTTGTTCCTGCTTATAATCAACGCTATAATTATCCTTTTGGCCGACTACTTTATTGATGGCTTTCAGGTAAATAATATTTGGTGGGCGCTACTTTTTAGCCTTTTGCTTTCCTTTCTGCAATCTATATTTTATTCATTTCTAAATGACGACAAAAATATCTAGGGTACCTTTTTGACATTCAGTAATTTAAAAACTTGTTGGAGATTAGAAAATGTACTACTTTTGCATCCCATTTTATTTTAGTAAAATTAGATATAGAAATGAACATCACTAAAGAGCAGATTGACGAATTAAATGCAGTAGTAAAAGTTGCGGTAACCAAGGACGATTATTTCGATAAGGTAGAAACAATATTAAAGGACTACAGAAAACAGGCAAACATACCAGGTTTCAGAAAAGGTCAGGTGCCTATGGGATTGATCAAGAAACAATACGGAAAAGCCGTTTTGGTAGATGAGGTAAACAAACTGTTACAAGACAATCTCAACAAATATCTTACAGAAGAAAAGCTGGATGTTCTAGGAAATCCACTTCCAAAACAACAGGATAACTTTAATTGGGATTCCGAAGAATTTGCATTCGAATTTGAATTGGGACTTGCCCCTAATTTCAATGTGGACCTTAAGTCGAAAAAAGCCATAACGCACTACAAAATTATTGCTGACAAAAAAATGATCGATGAGCAGGTGGAACGTATCCAAAAACAATACGGGAAATTGATCAGCAAGACGGAAATTGGGAAGAAGGATGATGTAAACGGTGTTTTCAAGAACGAAGCAGAGGAAATAGACAATAAGACGGTAATCGAGATCGAAAAAATAAAAAGCAAAAAAGCACTTGACAGCCTATTGGGCAAAAAAGTGGGCGATGTGGTTACCTTAAAGACAAAAGGATTGTTCAAGGAAGATTATTTATTGGGCAGCACTTTGGGTATCGATGGTGAGAAATCAGAAAAACTGGATATCGAAGTTACTTTCACCATTGAGGAAATTAACGAAAAGGAACCAGCAAAATTAGACCAAGAGCTTTTCGACAAGTTATTTGGGAAGGATGTTGTTACCTCTGAAAAAGAGCTTAAAGAACGAATCAAAGAAGATTCCGAAAAGCAATTTGAGCAACAATCCGATCAGAAATTATTAAATGATGTAACCGAACATTTTATAGACACCGTCAAATTTGATCTTCCTACGGAATTTTTGACCAAGTGGATTCAGATGACCGGGGAAAAACAATTGACCGAAGAAGAAGCGAACGAAGAATTTGAAAAATCGGAGAAAGGCCTGCGCTATCAACTAATAGAAGGCAAGATTATTCAAGAAAACGGTATTCAGATTCAGTTTGATGAGCTAAAGGATTTTGCAAAAGGTTTTATTAAGCAGCAAATGGCACAATTTGGCCAGTTGAACCCCAAAGAAGAGGAGTTGGACAATATTGCCGCAAGGGTACTTTCCAACCAGGAAGAGGTAAAACGCCTTTCAGAACAATTGATGAGCCAAAAGCTTTTGACTCTTTATAAAGAAAAGGCAAATTTAAAAACGAAAGAAGTTACTTACGAAGACTTTGTTAAGGAAGTATACGGGTAATTCAAATTAGTTGAACCTTACATTTTAAATACGCTGCTATAGGAGCCAATAAAATAAAGTTTCACTAAAAATAAGTATATTTACAGTGTCGAAGAGTTGATTTTCGACACTTTTTTTATCTTATAAAACTATTGATTAAAATATGGATTACGGGAAAGAATTCAAAAACTATGCTATTAAACATCAGGGAATAAATAGCATGTATTACGATACTATTTTAAGTAGTATGTACCCCACCAACCTTACTCCCAACATTATTGAAGAAAGACAGCTAAATGCAGTGGCAATGGATGTTTTTTCACGATTAATGATGGACCGGATCATTTTTCTCGGAACTGGGATCAATGACCAAGTTGCCAATATAGTACAAGCACAGTTATTATTTTTGGAAAGCACCGATGCTTCCAAGGACATACAGATATATATCAATTCCCCAGGTGGAAGTGTTTATGCCGGTTTGGGAATTTATGACACCATGCAGTTCATAAAACCAGATGTGGCCACCATATGTACAGGAATGGCTGCCTCTATGGGAGCCGTACTCCTATGTGCAGGAGAAAAAGGTAAGCGCAGTGGATTGACCCATTCCAGGGTAATGATACATCAACCACTTGGCGGAGCACAGGGACAGGCAAGTGATATTGAAATTACGGCCAGGGAGATTCTAAAACTTAAAGATGAATTGTACCAAATAATTGCACAACATTCCGGACAACCCCTTGAAAAAGTAAGTGACGATAGTGATAGGGATTACTGGATGAAAGCAAATGAAGCCAAGGATTATGGAATGATCGATGAAATCTTGGTAAGGGATAAAGACTAGTGACGACTAAAAGGATCGAAAAATCCAGGTTACATTCTACACGGATGCACCAAAGTTTGGATTATTTCGTTACTATTATTGAAAGTGATAAAATGATATGGCAAAAGAAAATTTAGAATGCTCTTTTTGTGGTAGAAAGAAACCGGAAACCAATTTATTGATTGCAGGTCTTGATGCGCATATATGTGATCGTTGTATAGAGCAGGCACACGGTATTGTGGCCGAAGAATCAAAGCAGACCAAAAACAATGACCTTTCCTCCGAATTAACGTTGAAAAAACCTTTGGAAATAAAGGAATTTTTGGACACCTTTATAATTGGTCAAGATCGCACCAAAAAAGTAATGTCGGTTGCAGTGTACAACCACTACAAAAGACTTCTACAACCAAAAAGCAAGGAAGACGATATAGAAATCCAAAAGAGTAATATTGTCATGGTAGGCCAAACCGGGACGGGTAAGACCCTTATGGCAAAAACCATTGCCAAGATGCTAAATGTTCCTTTGGCCATTGTTGATGCTACCGTACTAACGGAAGCCGGTTATGTTGGGGAGGATGTAGAAAGTATACTTACCCGCTTACTGCAGGCGGCAGATTACAATTTGGAAAAGGCAGAACGCGGTATCGTCTTTATAGATGAAATTGATAAAATTGCACGTAAGAGCGACAATCCTTCAATTACTCGCGATGTATCCGGGGAAGGTGTTCAGCAAGGACTTCTTAAACTATTGGAGGGGACCGTGGTAAACGTACCGCCCAAAGGAGGCAGAAAGCACCCAGATCAAAAATTTATAGAAGTAAACACAGAAAATATTTTGTTCATTGCCGGAGGTGCCTTTGACGGCATTGAAAGGCACATTACCAAAAGGCTGAACATGCAGGCCGTAGGTTATAGTGCATCCAAAGCTGAAGAAAAGGTAGACAACGAAAATATTTTACAATACATTGTACCTAAGGATTTAAAGGATTTTGGATTAATACCCGAGATTATTGGTAGACTACCGGTACTCACCCACATGAATCCATTGGACAAGGAAACCTTGAGGGCAATTTTAACAGAGCCCAAAAACGCCATAATTAAACAATATGAAAAATTGTTCAAGATGGATGGAATTTCCTTTAAGATTACGGAACAGGCGTTGGATTATATTGTGGACAAGGCCATTGAATATAAATTGGGGGCAAGGGGATTGCGATCACTTTGCGAAGCTATTTTCACCGATGCCATGTTCGAATTCCCAAGTACGAACGAATCGGAATTTAAGGTAACAAAACCTTATGCCGAAGAGAAATTATCCTTTGAAACTATTAAAAAGTTAAAAGCAGTCTCTTAAGAGACTGCTTTTAACTTTTATAAAACCTATATGTTTTTCTAAATATAAGCTGAAAACCCAGATGTTATGCCACATACTGTTTTTGCATAACCTTGGCCAATAAGTCTTGACAAACCTTACTGATCATTTTCTCATCGGTATAGAGTTCATGCCCAAAACCCTTTACAACTTCGATCTCTACTCCAATTTGGTCTGACCACGTAGTTGAAGGCTTAAACTCATCATTTTGTCCATAAAGCAGTTGAATACTCGCTGCTGTCGGCCTCTCGCTCTCAAAACGCAATCTTGTACTGGAAATGGTATATAGCGATTTTAGGGGCAAGCCTTTAAGAGCTGCCTTCCAAGCTATACAACCACCAATGCCAAATGTTAAATAATGACTGGGTTCCGTTTCCTTTTTAAGCAGATGGGCAACCGCAGTTTCTACTCCCCCATCAATAAATTCCTTGTGGATATTCTCAGGAGAATTTACCTCCAAACTTATATTTGCCAAATGCTGACAATCATAAAATGTAATATCATAATATTGTTGCAAGTAGCCCAAATATGAAGTAATCCATAGCCCTTTTTTAGAACCCCACATATCGGACAATATTACTAGTCTGTTCGCCATAATAAAAAGTATAAATTGTTAAAGGGAAACATTTGATACCTCTAATTTGAACATATTGAGAGTTTTAATCACATTTATTTGTTCATCTGAAGCAATTCCTCGATATAATCCCTTTTATTGGACAATCTTGGAATTTTATGCTGCCCTCCCAACTTATCTTTAGATTTTAGCCAGTCATAGAAAAGATTTTCCCTGGCAATATGAACTTTGGGAAGTTTTAAAGTAATGTTATTATAACGCTTGGCCTCATAGTCAGAGTTCAAGGATTTAAGTGCATTGTCAAGAATTTCGATAAAATAAGCCAGTTCTTCAGGAGCCTTTCTAAACTCTATAATCCACTCATGTGCGCCTTTTTCCTTACCCTCCATAAATATCGGCGCCACCGTATAGTCCTTAATTTCGGACCCAGTTTTTATACAAATAGTTTTTAGGGCTTCTTCCGCATTTTCTATGATCAACTCCTCCCCGAATACATTAATATGATGTTTTGTTCTCCCGGTAATCTTGATCCTATAGGGGTTGGTAGAGGTAAACCTCACCGTATCCCCTATTTTATACCTCCAAAGACCTGCATTGGTAGTAATTATTACTGCATAGTTCCTATCTAACTTCACATTCCATAACGGCAATGTAATCTGCCCACTAGTACCATAGGTTTCCATGGGAATAAATTCATAGAAAATTCCATAATCTAGCATCAGTAAAAGATCGTCCGCATTATTTCTATCCTGGATGGCAAAAAATCCTTCGGAAGCATTGTAAATTTCATAATAATTAAAATTTTTACGCGGTAAGAGCCTGGAATATTGATCTTTGTAAGGGGTAAAACTTACCCCACCATGAAAATATACTTCCAAATTTTCCCAAACCGAAAAAAGGTGCTCCTTTCCTGTTTGCTCCAGGACATTATTTAAGAGCACCAACATCCAAGAAGGCACTCCGGCCAAGCTGGTAACATTTTCCTGAACACTTTCCTTAATAATGGCCTGTAACTTAGTCTCCCATTCACTCATCAGGGACACCTTGTTACTAGGAGTACTGCTCAGTTCTGCCCAGAACGGCATATTATCTATAAGAATGGCGGAGAGATCTCCAAAAACGGTACCATTATCCTGATACAACTCCTTACTTCCACCCAATCGCAAACTCTTGCCCGTAAACAACTGCGAGTTTTCATTGTTGTTTAAATACAAACAGAGCAGATCCTTACTGGATTTGTAATGGCAATCCTCCAAAGCCTCCGAACTTACAGGTATAAACTTGCTTTTGGCATTTGTGGTACCACTACTCTTCGCGAACCACTTAATGGTTGTTGGCCAAAAGATATTTTGCTCCCCCTTTCTAGAACGCTCTATCATAGGTTCTACCTCTTCATAGGAGACTATGGGGACCCGCTCCGCAAAAGTTTCATAACTGGCGATAGATTCAAAATCGTACTTCCTTCCAATTTCCGTATCCTCGGCAAAGGACAACAACTGATGCAATACCTCATCCTGCACCTCCTCAGGGTACTTTAAAAAAAGTTCTATCTGATGATATCGCTTTTTCAACAGCCAAGAAGCAATGGAATTGAATAATGTTATTGGCATTTTTAGGTATCTTTATCGCTGTTTAAAGCGGGGTTTTAGGCCAAGAGCCTGTTAAAGAATTCATCAATAGTTTTTAATGCTCGTTTTTGTACAATAACTTGTAAAACTTTAAACCCTGGCCATGGCGAGGATTATAAATTTACCTTAAAAAGTATCAAAAATGACAAATAAAAATTATAACCATAAATTCCTAAACAAACTTTAAATTAAATCGGCTAAAAATAGCTTTAATTGAATTCATATTCAAATTGATTTTACGTTAAGCAGAAAAAATATGCAGTATCAAGGAGTTTTAAGAAAAATGCAAACTGAATTGGCAGATCCCATACAATATTACCTAATATTTGATGGGGACTTTTTAAACCTGAACCAAGTATTGAACAAGGAACTTACCCTTTCCTTTATAAAATATCAATGTCTTAATTGTGGGGAAGATCGCCCAATTTTTAGACAGGGTTTTTGCAGGACCTGCTTTTACGAAATTCCTACGGCCGGGGATTGGATCATGCGGCCCGAATTGAGTACTGCACATCTGGACAAAGAAGACCGGGACCTGGAATATGAAAAAAAGGTTCAGCTACAGCCGCACATCGTTTATCTTGCCAATTCAAGCAATATCAAAGTAGGAGTAACACGCAAATCGCAGGTACCCACTAGATGGATAGACCAAGGTGCCCATGAGGCCATAGAGATTGTTGAAGTCCCCAATCGTTATTTGGCCGGAGTTACAGAGGTTGCCTTAAAGGAACACATAGGCGACAAGACCAACTGGCGTAAAATGTTGACGAATGAGGTTGACGACGAGGATTTGGTGGAATATAGAAATAAGTTAAAAAAATATATTCCGGATGAGGCCTCTGTATATTACATAGAAAGTAATACGGAAACGCATCTTGAATTTCCCGTGCTACAATATCCAAAAAAGGTAAAAAGTCTTAATCTGGACAAAACTCCCATCTATAGCGGGGTCTTAAAAGGTATTAAAGGTCAATATCTAATCTTTGAAGACAGTACGGTATTTAATGTTAGGGGAAGTGAAGGATACGTTGTTAGTTTGGAAGTGAAGTAGATTATACTGGCAGAAAACATTGATTTTCATTCAATTTATCATTAAATTGTCCTTAAAGTTAGATTACTCCAAAATTACCAATTAGGACAAGAAAGCTGGCTTATTCAATCCCTATTTTTTTCGGTTTACAGCTTGAGACCTATAATCATAATAATTTTTTCCCATCAATTCTATGGTGCCAAATATGAGTAATGAACATACTTCCGCCTTATCCAAGGACCAAACCCCAATTGCTATTTTTTGGTTCAGACGCGACCTTAGAATAGAGGACAACACGGCACTGGCAGAAGCATTGGCTAATGATATTCCCGTGTTACCCATATTTATCTATGATCGACTTATTTTAAATGAGTTGCCTGAAGATGACCCTAGAGTTAATTTCATACATCAAACCATTCTTAAAATAAAAGAAACCCTTAAAAGCCATGGCTCGGATATTTTATGTCTGGATGGTGAGCCGGCAACCATTTGGAAGGAATTAATTTCCAAATTTAATATTGCTGGAGTATACACCAATCGGGACTACGAACCTTATGCCATAGACAGGGATAAAGAAATTTCCCAATTGCTTGCGAAAAAGGATATCCCCTTTTTTAGTTTTAAGGATCAAGTAATTTTCGAGAAAAGGGAAATTGTAAAAGGAGATCAAGATCCCTATACTGTTTTTACGCCCTACAAGAATAAATGGCTTGCAAAATTTGGGGAGAAAAATCCCCTTCCACTTAAGGATCCCAAACTGAACAACCTGCACAAAGGGGATTGCCCCCCATTATCTTTGGAAGATATCGGTTTTAAGAAGTCGGATATTCAGGTACAGGACTTTGATTTGACCCAACTACATCTTTATGCGGACCAAAGGGATTTCCCATATAAGGACAGTACCAGTCACCTCAGCCCACATTTAAGATTTGGAACTATAAGTGTTAGACAGGTAATTGCCCGGATTGATAAAAAATATGAAGTTTTTTTGAGTGAATTGATCTGGAGGGAATTCTTCATGCAAATTCTGTTTCATTTCCCCCATGTTGTAACTCAAAATTTCAGATCCAAATACGATGGCATCAAGTGGAGGAACAATAAGGAAGAATTTAGACTGTGGTGTGAAGGAAAAACTGGCTACCCCATGGTGGACGCCGGAATGAGACAGCTGAACAAAACCGGTTTTATGCATAACCGGGTAAGGATGATCACTGCCGGTTTTCTTTGCAAACATTTATTGATCGACTGGAGGTGGGGAGAAAGTTATTTTGCCGAAAAATTATTGGATTACGAATTATCCTCCAACAATGGCAACTGGCAATGGGCAGCAGGAACCGGATGTGATGCGGCTCCCTACTTTAGAATTTTCAACCCGCAATCACAACTGAAAAAGTTCGACAAAGATTACAAATATGTAAGAAAGTGGATTCCAGAAATTGATTCCTTTGAATACCCGGACCCCATAGTAGATCATAAGTTCGCCAGGGAAAGAGCTTTGAAAGCGTATAAAATTGGAATTGAGTCTTAAAAATAAAAGTGCTTGGGGTAATTCATAAAGGAGATGGCATTTACAAAAAAAATTCTGCTACCTAAAAGTGCCTTTTAATTTATATTAGCCGTTCTAAACGGAAACTCTTTATTTAATTTTTTCTGAAGTATTTTTTCGGAACCAGCAGCATACCAAAACATTCACCATCTTCCTTTCCCATATTTTTATGATGAATTTTGTGCGCTTTCCTCAAGGCCAACAAATACTTATTCTTAATATTCTTAAACCACTTGAACCTTTGGTGAATAAGCACATCATGAACCAAAAAATAAGCAATGCCATAAAACAGTATACCCAAACCAATAAAGAACAAATAGTTGATCGCTGGGCTTATACCGAAATATAGAAGTAAAATACTCGGTATGGCAAATATTACAAAAAAGGCATCGTTTTTTTCAAAAACATGAGGGTATTTAGGTTCGTGGTGATCGGCATGCAAAACCCACAAAAAACCGTGCATTACAAATTTATGGGTACACCAGGTAACCACTTCCATCACTATAAAAGTCAAAAGAGTTATAAGAATGTAAAATACTATTTCCATTTACTTTTTTTTATTGTTCCTTCCATTTGAGGATTAAGTTTCAATCGGAGATTCCGGGAAAACTACTTTCCTAATTACTGGAGCTACTTTTGCCTTGAAATACATTACTTAAATAGCATTTAACTTGTACCTCACATAGCCTTTGGCCAATATCACCATTTTCATAGGATTGGATATATGGATTCTACCGTTCAATATTTTTTCCGACTTGGTGTTTTTAAGTTTTCTCAGCAGGTTTGAATAATACTTATAGGCAATGTAGACCCCTAGCCTACTTTCTATGGGCAATTGAACCAACCCTTTATACGCCTTTGCGAAGTCCTCCTCAATTTCTGCGATGATTTCCCTTTTTACCTCATCGTTCAGTTCCTTTTGATGTACGTTGGGAAAATAGGACCTGCCCAAACTTTCGAGGTCTTCTTTTATATCCCTAAGAAAATTTACCTTTTGAAAGGCGGAGCCTAGATATTTAGCCGAAGATTGCAGGGAATTAAATTTCTCGTTATCATTGTCCACAAAAACCCTTAAGCACATTAGACCAACTACATCTGCCGATCCATAGATGTAATTTTCATAAGCCTCCTTGGTAGTATATTCAGAAACTTCAAGATCATACTGCATACGTTGCAAAAAAACATCGGCATATTCATAAAGTTCATATTTATGCACTACCTCCTGAAAGGAATTTATTATAGGATTTAAACTAATTTTTCTTTTAAGGGAAAGTTTATATTCTTGTATAAATTCGGTCAGTAATTCTTCTTGATCATAACCATGAAAAGAATCCACAATCTCATCAGCATATCTTACAAAGCCATAAATGGCGTAAATAGCAGGTCGTATTTTGGGCGAAAACAATCTAATACCCAAAGAAAAGGAAGTACTATAGGTATGTGTTACCAATTTACTACATTTTATACTGGAAGAATCGAAGAGTGCTTTCAAAATTTAAGATATTTAAATTATAAATAATACTTATAGGATAGAGAATAAAGTGAGACTGACGGCCATTAATGATCGTCAGTCTCGGTAACCAAAATTAAGCACTAACCCTAATCTTAATGCAATAGGGCATCTATCGCCTCTTGTGGTAACAAAACTTTATCAATTACGTGCACTACTCCATTACTAGCAGCGATATCCGCGGGTGCTACGGCTGCATCCACATCAGTTTTATCCTGTATGAATACCCCAGCTGTTAAATTTACCGTTACGGATTCCCCTTGGGCGGTCTCTATCATTTGTCCATTGGACAGATCTGTAGAATAGGCCGCTGTTCCGGCAACTACGTGATACTTTAAAATCTGAGCCAACAACGCTTTCTCCTCGGGAGTATCAAAATCGGCCAAGCTGTTGTAATCATCACCCAATGCATCCAAAAGGGCTGCAAAAGCGGTATCTGTAGGTGCGAAGACCGTGAAAGGACCATCTGTCTGCAACAGGTCTACCAAACCGGCATCGGCCTGCACCAAAGCTCCCACTAAAAGTGATAAAAAGTCGGTGTCCATTGCCAATTCCACAATATTCGGAGTTGGTGGCATTAGAGCATCCAATGCCTCTTGTGGCAGTAACACTTTATCAATTACATGTACTACTCCATTGCTAGCAGCGATATCTGCTGGTGCTACACTCGCATCCACATCAGTTTTATCCTGAATGAATACCCCAGCTGTTAAATTTACCGTTACGGATTCTCCTTGGGCGGTCTCTATCATTTGCCCATCGGACAAGTCTGTAGAATAAGCTGCCGTTCCGGCAACTACGTGATACTTTAAAATCTTTGCCAACAATGTTTTCTCCTCGGGAGTATCAAAATCTGCCAAGCTATTGTAATCATCACCCAATGCATCCAATAGGGCTGCAAAAGCGGTATCTGTAGGTGCAAAGACCGTGAAAGGACCATCTGTCTGCAACAGGTCTACCAAACCGGCATCGGCCTGTACCAAAGCTCCCACTAAAAGTGATAAAAAGTCGGTGTCCATTGCCAATTCCACAATATTCGGAGATGGTGGCATTAGAGCATCCAATGCCTCTTGTGGCAGTAAAACTTTATCAATTACATGTACTACTCCATTGCTAGCAGCGATATCTGCTGGTGCTACACTCGCATCCACATCAGTTTTATCCTGAATGAATACCCCAGCTGTTAAATTTACCGTTACGGATTCTCCTTGGGCGGTCTCTATCATTTGCCCATCGGACAAGTCTGTAGAATAGGCCGCTGTTCCGGCAACTACGTGATACTTTAAAATCTGTGCCAACAATGTTTTCTCCTCGGGAGTATCAAAATCGGCCAAGCTGTTGTAATCATCACCCAATGCATCCAAAAGGGCTGCAAAAGCGGTATCTGTCGGTGCGAAGACCGTGAACGGACCATCTGTCTGCAACAGGTCTACCAAACCGGCATCGGCCTGTACCAAAGCACCCACTAAAAGTGATAAAAAGTCGGTATCCATTGCCAATTCTACTATGTTTGGCATGGGCTCTGGATTTAGGGCATCCAAAACTTCCTGTGGAATCAAAACTTTATCTATAACATGTACTATACCGTTGGAAGCCATAACATCTGCAGGCCCTACTTTTGCATCCGTTTCGGTAGGATCCTGTATGTAGACATCGCCGTCTATTCTCACAGTAATTTTTTCACCTTGTAGGGTAGTAAATTCCTGACCGTTGGAAAGGGAGCTAGAAGTAGCGGCTGCTCCAACTACTACGTGATACTTCAATATAGCAGCGAGGATCTCCCTTTTCTCAGGAGTATCAAAATCGCTTAAACTATCAAATCCATCCAGACTGGCCAATAGGGCTGTAAACGCACCATTGGTCGGTGCAAAAACTGTAAAGGGGCCATTGCCACTCAAAGCTCCTACCAAATCTGAATCGGCGTTTTCATCCGCCTTAACCAAAGCAGCTACCAAGCTACTTAAAATGTCTGTGTCTTGAGCTGTTTCCACAATGGTCTTCAAAGTGGGCTCATCAATTATGTCATTGTCATCATCATTACTACATGATAGAACAAAAAACATAGAACTGAATAATGCTAAAAAATAAATGCCAATTCTTTTCATGTCTAATTTATTTAGGTTAATACTTAGACAAATATACGCATTTATTTTAATTGTCCAACTTTTTTAATAAAATATTAGACAAAAATATATGAGGCACCACTTTCATCATTTTTTTTGTTTAACTTTACACCATAATAATTTAGACAACATTATGAGCAATTATTCCATGTCGCAAGTGGTTTCATTAACAGGGATCAACTCCCATACCTTAAGAAAATGGGAAAGTAGATACGATTTCTTAGTTCCTGAAAGAACAGATACCAACATCCGCTATTATACTGATGCCCAATTAAAAAAACTATTGAACATTAGTATCCTGCGAAGTCAAGGTGTACGTTTATCCGCTTTAGGCAAGATGACGGATGAAGAAATTCACAAGATGGTTGAAGACGCCTTGATCGAATCTAACCAAGATGCTAATGTGAATGCCTTGGTATTGAGCATGATTAATTTGGACGAACAGGAATTTGACAACATAATCAAATCCCAGATTTTAAAAAATGGTATTTTAACCACATTTACCGAAGTAATATATCCCTTTCTGCACAAGGTAGGTGTTCTTTGGGGCATCAATAAGATTATGCCCGCTCAAGAGCATTTTGTATCCAACCTGATCCGTCAAAAAATATGTTCCGCTATAGATTTATTGCCCATTGCACCAAAGAATGCCCCAAAAATAATCCTGTTCCTGGCCGAAGGTGAAAACCATGAAATTGGCCTATTGTTGGCCCAATTTATTGCCAAACAGCTAGGATGGAGAGTCTTCTATCTTGGCCAAAATGTGCCCCATGACAACGTAATAACCATGGCGGAATTGGTAAAACCGAACTATTTATTGACCTTTTTTGTTACCACCACACCCTCTGTTTTGGAAGAAAAAGTCTTCAAATTATCCTCGGAGGCCAAAACTCCCCTATTATTCTCGGGCAGCCCTATTAATTTTGAACCTAATAATAATATGGTGACCTATCTTAAAAGTCCATCGGATTTGATTACTATTTTGGAGACTGCGCAACCACTGGTTTAATTTTAACAATACCCAATAAATCGTCTTTTGGTTTTACACCATCTCAATTAAAATAAAATATGCGCATACAATTTATATTATAAGGTATGCGCGTATTATTATTTAAAAAGGGATACAGTCTACCCAGAAAATTTTATTGCACACTATCTTTTTTAGTTTCCGTTGTTTCCTTTTTCTTACTGAAAAGTCCGCCTATAATTTTTTTAGCTACTTCTTTCTGGGCCTCCTTTTTGGCTGCAGTTGTGGTATCGGTTTTGGTGGTAGAATCCGTTTTTTTTGTTGCAGCCCCCAAAAGACCTCCTATGACATCCTGAGTTTTTTCTTGGTTTTCCTTTTTGGTAGAGTCTGTAGCTTTCTGATTTTTTGCAATAAGATCCCCAATAAAGTCCTTGGCCTTATCCTTGCCTTTATTGATCAGTTTTTGCTTTTCTATCTCTACCAGTTGGGCCGTTAAGTTTTTAATTCCGGAGGTAAGGTCGGTAGTCACAGTAGGACTGGTATAACCTCCCCCTATATTGGCAGTAACGGGGATGGTTAAATTTTCCAATGACTTTTCGTCAATCCTCGCTATTATGCTATTAATATCCTTTCCCAAATACTTTGCAGGCACTTCAATGGTAGCCGCATAATTTAGTTTTTGATCAAAAGTATGGCTACCGGAAACATTAATGGCAAAATCCTGATATTTAATGGAAAAGGGCTTAACCTTTACCACTCCGTCCTCAAAGGACAATGCCGTTTTTAGATCCTTAAGATTCAATTTATCAAGTTCCAAAAAGTTCAATTTGCTATCCAAGGCGGTAAGTAAAGGTGCACTTTCCGCATCAATTTTATCAGTCAATAATTCCGCCAATATATTTCCAGAAATGGTATTTAAATTGGGGGTAAAATCGTCCTTCAAACTTCCGGATATCTGTACATCGGAATTTAAGGTACCCTGGAGAATTTTGGCTATAGGAGCGAGCGTTCTAAACATCTCCAAAGCATTAAAGGTCTCTGCAATCTTAAAGCTGTTCATTCCCAATTTCATAGCAAAGGTAGGTGTGGCCTCCTTGGTGGACACCTCCCCGTTCAATGCCAATTTACCATCAAAAATAGAAGATGTCATATTGGACAGTATGGCCTTCTCATCCCTTATTACCAGAGTTCCCTTTACATCCTTTAACGTAAGATTGTCATAAATTACAGTATTGGCACTGGCATTAATGGTACAATCCAAAAAGGACGGTATCTTAATTTTTTCCTCCGTAGAGGTAGTGGCGGCCTCTTTATCCGATCCATCACCAACTTCAGAAGTTTCTGCCACCATAAAATCATTAACCGCAAAAGTGTTGGACTTAAGAGTAAAGTTACCCTCAATATTTTCGTTATTGAACATAAATCCCAACAGATTATTAATGGTCCCGGAAGCCTCAAAATCCGTCCTTCCCGTGGCCCCTGCTAAATTATTAAGGGCTACGGTAGTAGGGTTAAAGGTAACCGAAGTGCTTTTTAGGATTATAGGGTTAGGAAACTCCTCGGACTTATACTCAAAGTCGCTCAATTTTAAGTTACCAGCGGTTTTGGTGTTTTCATACCTTTTGTTTTCTATGGATGCCATATCAAAGGCCGTAGAAATATCGGCAATTAAAATTCCCTTTAAATTTAAATCGGCAGGAACTGGATAGGCCTTGGAAATATTGTCAAGATTCATTTTGCCATCTATTTTGGCATTCACCTTGGTATTCCCCATAAGGTCGCTTATTTTGGCTTCCATATTAAATTTGTCCTCGTCTATCATAAAAGACAACTTTCGGATATCAACAAAGGTATCTTCCGTAATACCGGTATTATTGGAAATTTCAGTATCTATAAACACATTTCGGACCGCTTTGGGCAGATCTGGATACTTAAAGGAGGCATTTTCCGAATTTATGTCGATTTTAAACTGTGGAATGTGATCATCATCCACTATCCCTTTAAATTCGCCGGCAACCGTAAAGTTTCCGGTTGTGGACACCTGAGCAATATCTTTGGAATAAGCCTCTGGAATAACGGCCAAGAAGTTTTTAAAATCGGACGAAGGTGTTTTAAAGCTTATGTTTACCTCCTGGTTGTCCTCATTCAATTTCACAAACCCGTCAAATACCAAGGCCAATTGATTTACCATGGCCTCATTCTTTAAAAAGGTGTACTTGCTTTCCTTTAAATCTACCCCTATAAGGGCCTTCAATTGAACCGGATTCTTGTTCAGATATTGGGTACTATCCATTACAAAAGAAACCCAACCACTGGTCTCCGTGTCCAATTCAGAGTTCTCCAAGGACAGATCTCCCTTACCGCTATGGTTCATTTCTATAACCGCAAAGGACATGCCGCTGGAAAGGTCGTCATATTTTATGGCCGCATTATTAATGGCGTAAGACTCCATGGACAAGTTGAAACTACTTTCGGACGAAGCGGTATCTGCTGCATTATTCGGAGAAGAACCATCCTCAACAGCGATATCATAGTTGGCATTCTCTTCTTTGTCCACCTTTATATTTATACGTGGGCCATCCAATACTAAACTTTTTATGGCAATGGGCTCACTTGCATCCTTGAACAGTTCCTTTATGGACATGTCCAAGCTTACCCTATCCGATGCAAATAGGGTATCGCCCTCAAAGGGAGCCTTATTTATAAGTGTTATGTTATCCAGGGTAACGGTGGCATTGGGGAAACTACTGAAAAGAGTTAAATCGGCCTCTGAAAAATCAAAGGTAGCATTGATGCTATTATTTACCTTCTCCTTAATGATACCAGCAATCTTACCTTTTAAGAAAAACGGGGCGGCAACAAGAAGTAAAATGATTACCAAAAATACGCCACCAACAATCTTTAAAATTTTCTTTTTCATCTGATACTATTTATAATTTTATGAGCAATACAATCAATTCTTGGTCAAAAAGGAGGAATTCACCCTTTTCTCAACAAATTTCTATTTTACGCTTGGACTTGTGGCTCAATATTAAATAGAAATTGGACATAAGGTTAAACGTATACCTTTAAATATTGACGCAATTCTACAATATATCACCAAGTAAAATCAAAATACCGACTTAGTTTAAACAAAATTTAACATCGCTAAAAAAAACATATTGAATACTTCCATCACTGCCAGTTCACCATTACTGTATATAAAATATTGGCCTACTCGATAAGAACAGCGAAAAGCAAGTTTTATTATGCCTCAAGGTCAATTTCCTGATTTACTTTCAAATTGAATCGCCTTCTAAAGAGATATACGAAGAAATAAAGGAAAGGGGTGTCCAAGAAGGCCACAATTACCTTAAATATAAAACCACTGATCACCAGGCCGTAGAACATGGACCAAGGCAGTACCTTAAAGATACACAAAAGGCCAACTACGGTAAAAGTATCTATGAATTGGGAAAGGTAGGTCGAGAAATTGTTGCGAAGCCAAAGATGTTTTCCATTGGTAAGTTTTTTCCAGAAATGATATATCCCAATATCCACATATTGGGCAAATAGATAGGCCAACATAGAGGCAAATACAGCAATTGGCGACAGGGCAAATACATGGCTAAACATCTCATCCTGCACCGGAGAACTGGGCAATGCCGGCACCCAATTGGCCAATAATACAATTCCCATTGAAAAAAAAGAAGCAAATATCCCTGCAGTTACAATTTGGTTTGCCTTTTTTCTGCCATAAATTTCCGAAATAAGGTCTGTAATCAAAAATGTAAGGGGATAAGGCAAAATACCCACCGAGATTTCAAATAATGGTGCTCCAAAGACTGTAACATCGCCAAAAGGCCTCCAATAAAAGAATTTTTGAAAAATTAAATTGGAAACTACCAAGGAGGTAATGAACAATGCCCCCAAATAGAGATAAATCTTAAAAGCCAGCCTTCTATCCTTCTCTTTTAATACTGTGTATACCATAGAAGCATTATAAATTTTAACATTTTATAATTTAATTCCAATTAAAGCGTTCCTACACTTTGACCCTTGAAAAAAACCAAATTTACACGAACAGGTATCGATTAACAATAAAAAAGAAATAAACTAAACTTTTTAAGTATGAACAAAAGCATTTTAACAGCATTCATTATTTTAATTGCCGCAACGGTACATGGCCAATCTTACATTGGTTTTGGAACTGACAATTACAATGGGGTGCATGGCCTTATTTCCAATCCCGCAAATATCGTTGATTCGAGATTTAAAACGGACATCAACCTCATAGGGGTTAGCGGACTTATTGGAAACGACTATTACAGTGCAAAATTCGGGGATATTCTTAAAGACGATTTTGATTTTGACGATGATGGAACAAAATCCCCAAAAAATGCCAACAACGCCTATGGCAATGTTGACATTTTAGGGCCCTCGTTCATGTTCAACATCAATTCCCGTAATTCATTGGCAATTTTCACCCGAGGAAGGGTATTTTTTAATGTTAACGATATTAACGGAGATACTTATGATAATATTTCCAATGAGTTTGATGAAAACGAAGATTTCAATGTAAACGAGGGCGATTATCAAATGAGCGCCAATGCCTGGGCAGAAACAGGAATTACCTATGCCACGGTACTTATGGACCAAGAGCAGCATTTTTTAAAGGGAGGTATCTCCCTAAAATACCTAATGGGTTACGGAAATGCCTATTCCAGTGGGAAGAATATAGTTATAGATTATGATGCCGATGGATCGGGAACTACAGGAAGTATTGACTCCCAAGGAGAAATAGCCTATGGCAACAGCGATAACATCACCAACGATTTTGAAGACTATGAATTTGTCAAGGCTGCAGATGGCTTTGGGGTAGACCTAGGTATTATTTACGAATGGAGGCCTAATTTTGCTGACTATACCGTTACCGATAAGGACGGTAATCCATACGCACCAAAGGACATCAACAAATACAAATTGAAATTTGGATTATCGTTGACCGATCTAGGAAGCCTTAAATACGATGGCCCAGAAAATGCCTATGATATTACCAATTCCATTAGCGAGGACGATATTGACAACGAAGAGGGGTTTGAGGACAAGTTGAACAATCTGTACACTCAAATCAGGTCAGGTAACGCATCAAAAGCCGTTTTACCTACCGCCCTGCATTTAAACGCCGATTGGAATATAAACAATCACTTTTACCTGAATCTAAATAGTGACCTGTCACTAACCTCAAAAAGTAATTCCAATACCAACAGTATTGCCAATATTGTTTCGCTTACCCCTAGGTTCGAAAGCAAATGGTTCAGTTTTTATTCCCCGGTAAGCTATGTACAAAATTTGGGCGTACAGTGGGGTGCAGGATTAAGGGCAGGACCGCTTTATGTGGGTTCTGGATCCATTTTAACAGTATTGACCAGTGACCAATCCAAAGGTGCGGACGTTTATGCCGGACTTAAAATACCTATTTACCAATCCAGGCCAAAAGACAAGGACGAGGATGGTGTATTGGACAAGGTAGATGGTTGTCCTGAGGTTCCGGGACCAATAGAAAACAATGGATGCCCTTGGCCGGATACGGATGGCGACCAGGTGTTGGACAAGGATGATAATTGCCCAGATGAAGCAGGAATTATAGAAAATAATGGGTGTCCTTGGGAGGATACCGACAATGATGGTGTATTGGACAAGGACGACAACTGTCCTGAGGAAGCTGGAGTTATAGAAAACCAAGGATGTCCATGGCCAGATACTGATGCTGATGGCGTATTGGACAAGGATGACAATTGTCCCGAAGTGCCAGGAACGGTTGCCAACAACGGATGTCCGGAGCTTACCGAGGAAGTTCAAAAAATCTTAAATGAGTATGCCAAGACTATTTTGTTCAACTCGGGAAAGGCTACCATCAAAATTGAATCTACCAATGTCCTAGTTGACATTATAAAGATCCTTAACGAATACCCAAATGCCACTTTCACGGTTGAAGGTCATACGGACAGTATAGGCAGTGTACCTGCCAACCAAAAGCTTTCCGAGGAACGTGCACTTTCCGTCAAGAATTTCTTGGTAGACAAGGGAATAGACAGTGCTAGACTTACTGCTATTGGATATGGGGAAAGCAAGCCCATTGCTACCAACATGTACAAAGCGGGACGCGCAGAGAATAGACGAGTGGAAATAAACCTGGTGAAAAACTAATTAATAAATTAAACCAAATAGAAAAAGGCCGTCCCACCAGTTGTGGGACGGCCTTTTTTTTCGCCTATTTAAAAGTCTTAAGGCGAAACCTATATTTCCCAAACTAAAAATCCCGATCCCGATCCACAATCTTCCTGTATTTCGTAGTAAAAAAATCACTGGCAGTTCTATTAAATTCATCTGTATGGGTCACCAAAGTATAATGTCCGGAATTGGGCAAAATCCATAGATATGCCTTTGGAATATTTTGAAATATCTCAAGGGTGTGATCTGGTTTAATAACATCGTGATCCCCTCCCACAACCAAAGTGGGTATCTTTATTTTATGTAATTCGTCCACAGGAATATTTGGCTGTTCTACCAATAGCTTTATATACTTATAAACAATAGAATCCAGTGGTGTTTTCGCTTCCTTTCCACTAAACATTTTCTCAAACATATTATAGGTCTTGGTAACCCTTTTCAATACATCCGGTGAAACTGCTGAAGAGTCAGGCCGCAAGTTAGCCCCTGTAATGACCAATTTTTTTACTTTTTCGGGATGCCTTATTGCCATTAATAAGCCATTTACGCCCCCATCACTCCATCCAAGAACATAAGCAGAATCAATTTTCATTTGCGACAGTAAGGCTGCATAATCATCCGCCATCATTTCGTAGGACAGGGAATCCAACTTATCTACAGATTTACCGTGATTTCTGCTATCGGCTACAATAACCTTATACTTTTTTGAAAAAAATGGTATCTGTTTAACAAAAGTACTGATACTGGCTCCGTTGCCATGAATTAAGAGCAATGGAGCCCCTTCACCGTAGGTTTCGCAATACATTTTGAAACCCCGAATGTCATAATATTTCCCAGCAGCCGGATTGTTGCCATATATGGAGTTTTTTGTTAAACTATCATATTCCTTTTTAAGATCATCAATTGCACTTTGTCCAAAAGAAAAAAAACCGGAAAAAAGCAATAAAGAACCAACCAATTTCAATCTGTTCATTCCACCTAGTTTTTTATATTCGGGTAAACTTAGGCAATGTGTAATATTCATGAAATCGCATAAAGATGTGATTTTTGACGAATAATAAAAGGTATTAAACCCCAGGGCAAGCCTGTCTGACAAAGGCAGGCCCTGAACCCAATAATAGGAATTGACCCAAGGGTCGAGGTATTGAACCTAGATCCCGCCGAAAAAGGCGGGATTAGTTCAACTTACAATTTTCAGTGCGTCTTACTGACTTCTCAAAATTGAGTTTCACTAATAAAATTTAAGGTAATGGTTAGGATGACGATTGCAACATCCCAAACTATTGGGAAAAAGTATAGTTATTTATGCTTAAAACCTAAGATCTAAGTACTTATATAAAATCAAAAAGACCGTCCAGATGTATTTGCACGGTCATTTTAATTGAATCCTATTCGGATCAAATTTTCTATTTGATATTCAAGGTAAACGGCATTCTGGCCTGAATCCCTTTATTTTGCATTGCCTGCTTTATTTCCTTTAGGATGGCATAGGCCTCAGTCCCGATTTCTTGTTGAATAATGCTTTCCTTGCTTTTGGTTGTTGCACCTCCTAAATCTTCCATTAACTTCTCAAAATCCGATTTGTACTTGGGAAGTTTTCTTATTCCATAGTTGTCCAAACCTACCATTTTAGCAGCCGCTTCAATAGCCTCATCCAGTCCCCCCAATTCATCTACCAATCCCAGGCGCTTGGCATCTACCCCACTCCATACCCTACCTTGGGCAACACTATCGGCCTGTGCCATGGTAATGCCACGGCCTTGGGCCACCCTGTCCAAAAATGTTTCATAGGTAGCTTCTATGCCTTCCAAAACGTTGCTTCTAAAACTATCGTTCATAGGTTCAAAGAAGGAATAGTCTACCGAGTTCTTGTTGGTCCCCACCTGTTCGGCGTTGATCCCTATATTTTCGGCCAGTTCACTTATATTGGGAACAGTTCCAAAAACGCCAATAGATCCGGTAATCGTAGTAGGTTCGGCGAAGATCTTATCGGCTCCCGCCGCAATGTAGTAACCTCCCGAAGCAGCGACATCGCCCATGGAGACCACCACTGGTTTGGATTGCTTGGTAATTTCGATCTCGCGCCAAATAATATCGGAGGCCAATGCACTGCCTCCCGGGGAATTTACCCTCAACACTATTGCCTTTACATTCTTATCTTCCCTGGCTTTTTTTAGGGCGTCATTAATAATTCCTTGACCAATTACATCGGAGCCTCCCTCCCCGTACCAGATTTCTCCTTGCGCAAAGATCACAGCAATCTTATCATTACCACTATTGAGTTTTATTTTGCCAGCAGTTCGTATATAATCGGATATTGGGACATAGTTGATATCCTCTGCCGTATCTATCCCTATTTTTTCCTTGATCATGCTTTCGTATTCATCGAAATACACTATCTCATCGATCAACCCGGATAACGCCGCATATTTTGAGGTACGTGTACCCAAAGTATCCGCAATCTGGTTCAAATCTTCAACAGAGATATCCCTACTTTCCGAAATATTGGTAAGCATGGATTGCCATAAGGCATCCAACAACTCCTTGATCTGGGTCCTATTGGCCTCACTCATTTCATTGGCCAAAAAAGGCTCTACAGCACTCTTATACTTCCCATGCCGAATCACTTCCATTTTAATACCGGACTTTTCCTGAAGATCCTTAAAAAATAAAACTTCCGTAGA
This sequence comes from Arenibacter algicola, assembly GCF_000733925.1. Classification (NCBI taxonomy): domain Bacteria; kingdom Pseudomonadati; phylum Bacteroidota; class Flavobacteriia; order Flavobacteriales; family Flavobacteriaceae; genus Arenibacter; species Arenibacter algicola. The sequence goes on along the minus strand of NZ_JPOO01000001.1, from coordinate 925,473 downwards.
CAATCCTTTAAAATCCATGGCGCCAACTGGATTAAGGAATACCTCATTGGCCGCACTGGCCAAATAATAGTCCTTTTGCGTATAAAAGTCCCCATAGGCATATATAAACTTTCCGCTCTCACCAAAATCGGTCAAGGCATCCCGAATGGCCTGAGTTTGGGACAAACCGGCCATAAGCACATTATTATTTAGGCTAATCCCTTTTATTTTATTGTCTTCCTTGGCAACACGAATGGCATGCAATATCTCGTCCAATCCCTGATTTACATTGAAGAGTCCTGCAAAGGGATTGGATTCATCCATCCCCACATAATCATTGATAGGGGTCTGTAATTGAATTTCCAAAACGGAATTATCCTTGACCACAACGGTATCCTCGCCTTGACCGATGAGGGCTGCTAAAACAAGAAACATGACAAACATGATTCCAAAAGCTATGAGACATCCTATAATTGCAGCTAATAAATTTCTTAAAAAGTTCATTCCTCGTATGTATTGCTAATAACTTGCAAAGATAACCAATGTAGGATTGTTGCAATTATAAATGTTGAATTTTTAGCCTGCAACCTCCTTATACACAATTTAGGAAAGACCACTAAAAATTGGTCCTGTTTTTGGTATTTCCCTTTATGAAGTTAATTACTTTTGTTTACTTTGCCCGCCTATTATGAACAAGACCACAACAACATATCTTTCACTTGGAAGCAATCTTGGGGACAAACTCAACCATTTGCAGGAGGTGGTATTCTTAATTCAAGCCAATGTGGGCGAAGTCATAAAAACATCCCCAGTATACGAAACGCCGGCTTGGGGTTTTGAGGGTGACAATTTCTTCAATGCGTGCATTAAGGTAGAAACCCCACTTACCCCAACCGCTCTTTTGGAAAAATTACTGGAAATAGAAACAAGGTTGGGCAGGGAGAGGAATAAGGGAACAGGCTACTCCTCTAGGACCGTCGATATCGATATACTATATTTTGATAAGGAAATCGTTAATACCGATTTACTGACCATCCCCCACCCCAACTTGCAATTGAGAAGGTTTGTACTTAGACCCTTGGCAGACATAGCACCACAGTTCTACCATCCAATTCTAAATAAGGATACCAGAAACCTATTACAGGAATGCAAGGACAAAAGTAATATTACAAAAACGCCCCATAAGCTATATACGAACAGATCACAGTTATTTTCCCAATTGGAATATATTGCCATTGAAGGAAATATTGGCGCGGGAAAAACAACCTTGGCCCATAAGATTGGCCAGGATTTTAATGCAAAATTGGTCTTGGAAAGGTTTGCGGACAACCCATTTCTACCTAAGTTTTATGAGGATCAAGGTAGGTTTGCCTTCCCCTTGGAAATGTCCTTTCTGGCAGATCGCTACCAGCAATTTATGGACGATACTTCCCAGTTTGATCTGTTCAAGAACTTTATGGTAAGCGATTACGACATTAACAAATCCATAATTTTCGCCAAGGTCACCCTTCAGGAAGAAGAATTTAAACTGTACAGAAAGCTTTTTAACCTAATGTACAAAGAGATAAAAAAGCCGAAAATATATATATACCTGTACCAAAACACGGAACGCTTACTACGCAATATAAAGCAAAGGGGAAGAGGTTACGAACAGAATATAGCCCCGGAATATTTGGAACAGCTAAACCGTGGGTATTTTGATTATATACGAAGTTTTCCTGAGCAAAATAATCTAGTATTGGATATTAGTGAATTGGATTTCGTTGAAAATCCGGCCGATTACGAAGTAATTCTGGACCAAATCCAGAAATATGCCGTGAAACTCTCATTTTAAGATAATTTTCACATATTATTTGCACAGTACAAATCAATTTATTTACTTGCGCCTCCAATAAAGTCGTTTTCAGCCAAATGGCACATCATAAAAACGATGTAAGGACTTTAAGGTTTTAAACTAACTAACTCAAACTATATAGTGCCAAACCCAACCTAATCGGTTGGGTTTTTGGTTTTAAACAAGTTCCTTTTTTAATTGACTCTACCCAAGTGATTTCTATAGTTATTCATCGATTTTCTTGAATCCGCGATTTAGTTCATTAATTTCTAATTGTTATTTAAAGGTATTTATGGACCCTCGGTTTCTTTGCTGTCCAACCTTTCGACTCCGCTCAGGGTTCGGCCCAAAAAGTCGAAATTTGCAAGCTCTTCTGCAGAAAAAGTCTACAAATCGCAAGAAGGCCGCAGAATTAACTCCCGACACATATAATAGGCAAAAGAGTTCATTTAAATTGTTTTTCCTCAAGTAGTTCTACAAAACCACAGTGTGGTTGTTTTTAGAAATTTGAAAGGAAATCGATTTATGATTTCAATTTGGCCCAAAGGTCCCAGACCACGATGCCAACACTAACCGAAATATTTAGGGAATGTTTAGTACCGTACTGCGGAATTTCCAAGACCAGATCGCTAGCAGAGACCACTTCCTGGGAAACCCCTTTTACCTCGTTGCCAAAAATTAGGGCATACTTTTTATTTTCTTCCACCTTAAAGTCGTTCAGCATAACCGCATTCTCGGCCTGCTCCACAGCAAGGGAGGTATAGCCTTCCTCCCTTAATTCTTCCAAAAGCTCCATGGTACTCTCCCTATGTTCCCAGGCAACACTATCAGTAGCCCCTAAGGCAGTTTTATGTATGTCCTTATGCGGAGGGGTTGCGGTAATTCCACATAGGTATATCTTTTCTATCAAAAAAGCATCGGCCGTTCTAAAAACCGATCCAATGTTGTTCAAGCTCCGCACATTGTCCAGCACAATACAAATCGGCGTTTTTTCCACCTGTTTAAACTCTTCTACATTAAGTCGGTCCAATTCGCTATTCTCCAATTTACGCATTCAATACAATTTTTATTTTTACTAATTTCCTAACTTTATCAATGACATTAGCCAGGTCAAAACGGCATAAAGTTATCCCCAAAATATCAACAATAGTGTACATTCCAGTAGATAAACCTTACATTCGTTGTCTAGGAAAGGAATGCAAAAATAAGTTAATAAAATCTCTTTTGGCAGACTCGGGAAAAACAAAAAAGGTAACCCCTTTAATGAAACAGTACAATACCATTAAGGTGAAATATCCTGATGCCCTATTATTGTTCCGTGTTGGGGATTTTTATGAGACTTTTGGGGAAGATGCCGTTAAGGCTTCAAAAATACTGGGCATTATTCTTACCCACCGTAACAATGGTGGTGACAGAACAGAACTGGCAGGTTTTCCTCACCATTCCCTGAACACCTATTTGCCAAAACTGGTAAAAGCGGGGCAACGGGTGGCCATATGCGATCAGTTGGAAGACCCGAAACTTACCAAGACCATAGTAAAAAGAGGTGTTACCGAGTTGGTTACCCCTGGGGTTGCCATGAACGACGATATCCTATCGGCCAAGACCAACAATTTTTTATGTGCGGTCCATTTTGGACGAAAAAGATTGGGGATATCCTTTGTAGATATATCCACCGGCGAATTTCTAACTTCGGAAGGCAATGAGGAACAGATAGACAAATTGCTGCAAAATTTCTCCCCTAACGAAGTGTTGGTTTCAAAAGCAAACAAAAAGGAATTCCTAGAAGTCTTTGGCAAAAATTTCCATACTTTTTTTACGGAAGATTGGATCTTTCAGGATGATTATGCCCTGGAGACACTTACCAATCATTTTAAAACTAAAAGCCTTAAAGGTTTTGGCGTAGACCATTTGACCCATGGCATAGTGGCGGCCGGGGTTGTATTGCATTACCTTTCAGATACGCAGCACAGACAGTTACAGCATATCAATACCCTTCAGCGCATTGCGGAAGAGGAACATATTTGGATGGACCGGTTTACCATAAGAAACCTGGAACTCTACCACTCCAACAATCAAAATGCAGTTACCCTTTTAGATGTCATAGATAAGACTATCTCCCCCATGGGCGGTAGAATGTTAAAAAGATGGTTGGCCCTGCCTTTGAAGAACATTGAAAAAATACGAAGAAGACATCAGGTCATTACGCATTTAACCGAAAACGAAGCTGCCCATCAAAAATTACAGAGCGGCATAAAATTGATAGGCGATCTGGAAAGATTGATTTCCAAGGTAGCCACGGGAAAAATAAATCCCAAGGAAGTTGTGCAGCTTAAAAATTCCTTGGAGGCCATTGTCCCCATAAAACAGATTACTACCAAAAGTAAGAACGAAGCTTTGAGCCTTATTGGGGACCAATTACATACCTGCGATATGTTGAGAAGCAAAATCAAAGAAATGGTCAGTGAGGAAGCTCCTGTAAACATGCTAAAAGGGAGCACCATTGCCAAGGGCTATTCCGCAGAATTGGACGAGCTAAGGGGGCTGGCCTTTTCCGGCAAGGATTACCTGGACAAAATGTTGGAAAGGGAAACCCAACGTACCGGAATTAGTTCACTGAAAATAGCCTCCAACAATGTATTCGGTTATTATATAGAAGTGCGGAATACCCATAAGGATAAAGTGCCGGAAGATTGGATCCGAAAGCAGACCTTGGTGAATGCCGAACGTTATATTACCGAAGAGCTAAAGGAATACGAAGCTAAAATATTAGGTGCTGAGGAACGCATTTTAAGTTTGGAGCAACAATTGTTTTCCCAGTTGGTGGTCTGGATGCAGGAATACATAGCCCCAGTACAAAACAATGCCTTTCAAATAGCACAGTTGGACTGTCTATGTGGTTTTACCCAATTGGCCAAGGAGAACAATTACGTTTCCCCGGACATGGACGATTCTACTGAACTATCTATTATAGGCGGAAGGCATCCAGTTATTGAAAAGCAATTGCCTTTGGGCGAAGCCTATATTGCCAATGATGTTACTTTGAACAGGGATGAGCAACAGATCATTATGATTACAGGCCCCAACATGAGTGGTAAATCGGCCATCTTAAGACAAACGGCCCTCATAGTATTATTGGCGCAGATGGGAAGTTTTGTACCTGCTGATGCCGCCAAAATTGGTTATGTAGACAAAATATTTACGCGAGTTGGTGCCAGTGACAATATCTCCATGGGGGAATCTACCTTTATGGTGGAAATGAACGAAACAGCCTCTATTCTTAACAACCTTTCAGAACGCAGTCTGGTACTTTTGGATGAAATAGGCAGGGGCACCAGCACTTATGACGGAATCTCCATTGCCTGGGCCATTTCGGAATATTTACATGAGCATCCCGCTAGGGCAAAAACTTTGTTTGCCACACATTATCACGAGCTCAATGAAATGACCTCGACATTTACACGTATCAAGAACTTCAATGTGTCCGTAAAGGAACTGAAGGACAATGTGCTCTTTTTACGAAAACTCACCCCTGGAGGTAGCGAGCATAGTTTTGGTATACACGTGGCCAAAATGGCCGGTATGCCACAACAGGTGATTCACAAAGCCAATAAGATTCTTAAAAAACTGGAAAAATCACATTCCAGCGAGGAGCTTTCCGATAAATTGCAATTGGTGCAAAATGAAATGCAACTAAGTTTTTTTAATTTGGACGACCCCCTATTGGAACAGATCAAGGAGGAAATAACCCATTTGGACATCAACACTTTAACCCCTGTTGAAGCCTTGATGAAACTCAACGAAATTAAGCGTTTGCTCACCAAAAAGAAAAACGCCTAGGGGATGTGCCTGATAGCCAATTGGCCTTTAAATCCCATCTAAAATATTCACCTTGGGCACATTATAAATATTTTGATTCTTTTTAGCGAAAAGTTCTTTGCTTTTTATAGAATTGTATTAAATTTGCTCCCGCATCAGAAAAGGATGCGACGTTCATTACATAAATTGCGAAAATAGCTCAGTTGGTAGAGCGCCACCTTGCCAAGGTGGAGGTCGCGGGTTCGAATCCCGTTTTTCGCTCATTTTCTTGAAAGTTGAAAGACGGCAATAGACAATCGTTCTGTATAGCGACCTAGGTCGCGGGCCTGCCTGCTGCAGGCAGGTTCGAATCCCGTTTTTCGCTCCATTGTAAAATCTCTACTGCTCTGAGCAGTTAGGCTCGAGTGGTGGAATTGGTAGACACGTTGGACTTAAAATCCAATGGACATTAGTCCGTGCGGGTTCAAGTCCCGCCTCGAGTACAAAGGAAAAGCCAGCTTTTATAAAGCTGGCTTTTTTTATTCAGGTACAACATAGGTACAACAAATTAATTTTTCGGGTGTATAGGTTTCAAGTTGGACTTTTTGATCTCAAATGTTTACAATTGAATTCAATTTTAACTTATGGTTCGGGACACAAACCAAATCAAACTACAAATCAACACAAATACACTATAACTTACTTTTTTACTGATTATTGATTTCACTTCAGAAATATTAAACTTCAAAAAAAGTGAGCCGTTTAAGTTCTAATTTTGAGTAAAGGAGAGATTATCGCCAAAGAAACTATTGACCTTCGATACTAGAAAATTGGCAATTAGATCGGCTTCCCAACCCTATCAAGTGGCAAATCTTCTATATCATCAAAAAGTCAGGATCATACACCTGACATTTATCTACCCTCAAACGGCAGGGACAACGGTATCAGATTCATAGATGCCAATACTATGTCGCTGTTTATCCGAAGTGATCGGGGCAAAAAGGTGGACACATAAATAGGCGATGAAGTTGAAAATAGCCTTGCACTTTTAAAATGACAAAAAGCTATCATGGACAGATATTTTAAATACGATAAACCTTGCACTGCCATTTGATATGCCAGTGAATTAAAGGCATTCCCAAAAATGAAAGAAGAAAAGGATTTGCGGCTGAACGGAATTACCGTCGCCCGTCTGACCAATTTTCATATTAAACATGACAAACAAACTATCAAGGAAGTATTTAAAATTCCGTCGTCTACTCCCATAAGTACATCCATGAACCATCCAAATCTATCACCGTAGTGCTTTTTATTTTGCATATTATTTTTTACTCTCTAAAAATTCAACGGCTAGCTTTTCCAGGTTTTGCAATCTGGTATAGCAATAAAAAATTCCTACAGGCGTTACCAAGCAATTTTACCAACGAACATTTTACGATTGCCTATGCATCGTTAATAACGACTCTCGATTCTTTAGCGGTGGTGTTCCTGAAATTTTCATGGAATGTTCTATCTCAAATAATTAAAGACCACTTACTATAATCCTATTCCCAGAAGCGGTAGAGTTCCCTCACCTGTTACTTGTGCACTTCTGGATACAATTATTCATATATTTATCAAAAGTAATCGTAAATATGTTACTCAGCTTATTCATTTCTCAGTATGATTTTTTGGCCCCAAAGCATTTAACCAAGCAGAGAAATAGGAAACGCTAAAAGATATAAACTATTACGCTTAACTTTTTACTACAGCACAATTGTCCTATTGTTACCAAAGATAATTTTCATACTTTTGTAGTTGATGCAAAAACCAAATAAAATATCGGCATTTTTCTTTTTGGGCTTGTTTAGCCTAATGGTGCTGCATCAGGCATTTCCACATTTGCATCATCAGCACGAGGAAACGCATTCCCATTCAGATATTGCCCATACTGGCGAACACCATCATCACGATGACAGTTCTCACGAGAAAGAAGAATCCCCATACGGTTTCTTTGGGTTCTTTATGGATATGCACGTCCATTCCACGGTATCCAGCGATATTGTTGTACTTAAAAGGAATACCGTTGAGCGGCAGACTATCGTAGATGATAATGTGGTAAAACCTACATCTGATTTTCAGGAATTTTATGTCGTTGATAGTAGGCAAAACTCTAAACCGCCAATTTATCATTCACCCAACAATCATTTTAATCCTTACCTCTCATCCCTCGATTTACGGGGCCCACCATCTTTAGGTTAATCGTTTAGGAATACCTACCGCTAAGGTAGAAATCCTTTTATGCACTAAGATTAAACCTAAAATTTCAAACAATGAAAAAATATATCGTATCCGCGATTTGCGGATGCCTGTTCTTTGTTAATGGTTTCTCACAGGATAAAAACATTGGGGAATTGCTTAACGAAATAGAACAGAACAACACAGAGTTAAAAGGCTATCAATCGTTCATTGAAAGTCAACAGCTCGAAAACAAGAGCGCCAATAATTTACCCGACCCACAGCTTTCAGGCTATAATTTGCCATTTGGCGATAACGCAACGGGGAATTATTCCGAATATGAAATATCGCAATCCTTCGAGTTTCCGACGGTTTATGGTTCACGCAGTAAATGGAACGACTTAAAGTCGATACAACTGCAAACGTCCTATGCCAAAAAGCGGCAGGAAGTTTTGTTGGAAGCAAAATCGGTATTGATTAAACTCGTTTTCCTTCAAAAGCAGAAAGCCATTGAAACCAAAAGAAGAACCCAGGGCAAACAGGTTTTTGACCAGATTCAAGAGCTTTATGATAAAGAGCAAGTCGGTATTTTGGATTTGAACAAGGCGAAAATCGCTTGGATTCACGAGCAATTCGTTGTTCAACAGATTGATAGTGAAATCCAAATTGTACTGTCCAAACTCAAAACCTTGAACGGCGGAAATGCCATTGATAGCTTTACAGCAAGTATCGATTTACCTATCGAGGTGGCTACGGTAGAAACGCTTTGGCAAGAAAAGTTGGCAAACGACCCTTCTTTACAAAGTTTAAAGGTTACTGAAACGGCTTCGCTTCAAAAAGTAAAACTGGAAAAAAACAAGGTATTGCCCAATATGGCACTTGGTTACAATTATCAAGGTGTTAGTGGCAGTAATTTTTCGGGTTTTTATGGTGGTCTTTCCATTCCGTTGTGGAATAGCAAGAACAAGGTAAAATCGGCCAAAGCCGATTATGAGTACCAAAAATCGAATACTCAAGTCATTACCGCTTCGCTATATACCCAATTTCAGGAAACATACAACCGATACGAATTGATGCTTGAAAAATACAATGAGTATCAAACCACAATGGCCAACTTAAACAGCGAACAACTGCTCTTTAAGGCCTATATGCTGGGCGAATTTTCGTTTATGGACTACTATGTGGAGCTTCAATTCTACCGTAATGCATCTGACAGAATGCTGCAAATGGAAAAGGAAGTACAATTATTACAGGCACAATTATTAAAACATACTTTATAAACCTTAAAAACAAAGATTATGAAAATTACAAAAACAATATTCGCAATAGCAATCGCATCAACTTTTTTGGTAACCAGTTGTAGGGAAGCAAAAAAAGAGAGTACAGATGACCACGGTCACGAACACAATGAAGATGGAAGCCATATGCACGAGGAAGACATAGAACAAGAAGAATTTGAAGTAGGAAAAGATTCTATGGGAACAAAGGCAGATGACCACGGTCACGACCACGATTCTGACGGCAACCATTCAGATGATGATTCTGATACCCACAAACACGAAGATGGTTCTGAACACCACGACCATTAAAAAATCAAATACATACGAAAGATGAAATATATAATAATAGTGCTCGCCTTTTTGGCAATGTCATGCAATAACAAGTCAGAAGACGCACACGCACATAATGAAGATGGTAGTCACGTGGGCGAAGAAAATCCACGATTGAGCTATACTGTCTGGACGGATAAAACAGAACTCTTTGTTGAGTTTCCTGCGCTTATAGTAGGTAACGGAAGTAAATTCGCAGCCCACTTTACGGTTTTGGATAAACACCAGCCCGTTCGTGAAGGTTCTGTAACGGTCAGTTTAATAAAAGATGGAAAGGGCATCAGAAATAAGGCAAATGCGCCTTCGTCACCAGGTATTTTTTCGCCTGCCATACAACCGAAAGAAGCTGGAAACTATCAATTGGTTTTTGAATTGACAACACCAAAATATTCAGATAAAATTTCCATTGATGATGTAATGGTATATGCCACCACGGATGAGGCCATAAAAACTTTGGGTACGGAAGAAGATGATGCAGGAATCTCGTTCTTAAAGGAGCAAGCTTGGAAAATCGATTTTCAGACCGCACCTGTAATTTCGGGTAAAATTTACGATGTCATCAATACGTCCGGTGTTTGGATGCCATCGCAAGGTTCAACCAAGTCCTTGGCGGCAAAATCCAATGGTGTGGTAGATTTTAAGGTAAATAACCTTACGGAAGGTACAGCGGTAAAACAGGGTCAGTTGTTGATGAGCTTGAACAGTCAAGGATTGGCATCCAATAATTTAAGTACGGATATCGCTTCTGCTAAAGCGACATTCCAACAGGCCAAATCGGAATATGAAAGGAAGAAAGAGCTATACGAATCCAAAATAGTCCCAAAATCTGAATTTGAAAAAGTAGAGAGCAGTTTCGAGATAGCCAAAGCCAACTATCAATCATTGGTATCCGGTGTATCGGGCGGAAGTAAACAAATACGAGCACCTTTTGATGGCTTTATCAAATCCATAACTGTTTCAAATGGCGATTATGTAGAACAAGGTGTTACACTTGTAACCGTTGGGACGCATCAATCCAGAGTTTTAAAAGCGCAATTAGCACCCAACTACGGACTTGCGATGGGCAATGTACAAGGTATATGGTATCAGGATAATGATAACCAATGGAAAGACGTAACTGATGCCGAAGGCAAAATCCTTTCGATTGGTAAGGACGTGGAACGTGAAAACCCTTTGATTTCTGTTTTTGCAGAAGTCAATGCTACCGTCGATATGCCAATAGGAAGTCTAACACCTGTTCAGATAACGATGGGAAATGCAACACAGAACACAATGATTCCTATGAATGCTCTCTTGGAAGACTATGGAAGCTATTCAGTTATCGTTCAACTATCAGGCGAAAGTTTTGAAAGACGACCTGTCAAGATTGGAAAGCGTAATGGCAAAAATGTAGAGATACTAGAAGGTCTGCAAGTGGGCGAAGTGGTGGTAACAACTGGAGCGTATCAAGTTAAAATGGCTTCAATGTCCGGTTCTACACCGGCGCACGGCCACGAACATTAAAAACAAAGAGAAATGCTAAACAAAATATTATCAATTTCACTTCAAAACAGATTGCTCATTCTTTTGGGAGCGGTTGCATTGAGCGTTTTGGGAATCTATTATGCGCGTACTATGAACGTGGATGTATTCCCAGACCTCACGGCACCTACGGTAACCATTCTTACCGAAGCCCACGGAATGGAATCTGAAGAAGTAGAAAAATTAGTGACCTATCAACTGGAAACTGCCTTAAACGGTTCACCCAATGTAAGGCGAATCCGTTCCTCATCGGCGGCAGGTGTTTCCATTGTTTGGGTAGAATTTGAATGGGGAACGGATATTTACCGTGCCAGACAAATCGTGAGCGAACGTATCCCGATGGTTCGAGAGAACCTACCCGAAGGCATAGGAGCACCAACGATGGCACCTATTTCATCCATTATGGGCGAAATAATGCTCTTGGGAGTGACATCGGATAGCCTTTCACCAATGGAACTGCGAACCTTATCCGACTGGACCATCAGGCCGCGTATAAAAGCCATAGGCGGTATTGCAAATGTGGTAGTCATTGGCGGCGATTACAAACAATACCAAGTATTTGCCAATCCCGAAAAGATGAAGTATTACGACGTGAGCCTATCAGAATTGGTAGAACACGTTAAGGAAGCAAATCAAAATGCGCCCGGTGGTGTCATCAATCAATATGGCAATCAGTACATCATTAAGGGAAGCGGTAGAGCCTATGCGCTGGAAGAATTACAAGAAGCGGTTCTTAAAGAAGTGAATGGTCAAACTATTAAGATCAAAGACGTTGCAACCGTACAAATTGGTGCAGCTGATAAAATTGGCGATGGTTCATTAAACGCAAATCCCGCTGTGATTCTGACCATTTCTAAACAGCCCGATGTAAACACCTTGGAGCTGACAGACCGCTTGGACGAAGCTATTGCAGATTTGCAAAAAACCCTGCCCAAAGGTGTCAACATCAAAAGTCAAATCTTTAGGCAGTCAGATTTCATAGATGCTTCTATTAGTAATCTAAATATGACTCTTTTAGAAGGAGCTTTCTTTGTAATGATTATCCTGTTCATCTTTTTAATGAATTGGAGGACTACCGTTATTTCCTTGCTGGCTATCCCTATTTCATTATTGGTTTCCATCATCATATTAAAATGGCTGGGTTACACCATAAATACAATGAGTTTGGGTGGTATGGCCATTGCCATAGGAGCATTGGTAGATGATGCCATCATCGATGTGGAAAATGTGTATAAACGCTTGCGCGAAAACATCAGAAAACCGAAATCGGAGCGGGAATCGACCATAAAAGTAGTGCGTGATGCTTCGGTAGAGATTAGAAGTTCCATCATTATTGCAACCCTAATTATTATTGTATCATTTGTTCCCTTGTTCTTTTTAAGCGGAATGGAAGGTCGTTTGTTGCAACCACTGGGAATAGCATTTGTGACTTCGGTCTTGACCTCGTTGGTTGTTGCCGTAACCGTCACGCCTATTCTATGTTCCTATTTGTTGGATAACGAAAAACTTTTGAACAAGCAGGCAGAAGGTACACGCGTGGAGCGATGGTTACAAAAGCATTATGGCAACCTTTTGGAACGTGCCACAAGAATACCCAAAACCATTATTGGCGTAACTGTGATTGCCTTTCTGTTAAGTCTTTTAGTGGTCACACAGTTGGGAAGGAGTTTTCTTCCTGAATTTAACGAGGGCTCTTTGGTAATAAGTGTAGTCGGTCCACCAGGAATGTCTTTAGAAGAAAGCAACAAGACAGGTAAATTAATCGAAACTATACTATTGGATATGCCCGAAGTAGCCGTCGTTACAAGAAGACAAGGCCGTGCCGAATTGGACGAACACGCACAAGGTGTCAATGCTTCGGAAATTGATGTGCCCTTTATGCTTGAGGACAAAACAAAAGAAGAATTCTTTGAAGAAGTCCGAAACAATTTGAGCGTTGCACCAGGTGTCAACATTACTTTGGGGCAACCCATCGCCCACCGTATAGACCATATGCTTTCAGGTACACGGGCCAATATTGCCATAAAGATTTTTGGTTCAGATTTACAGCGACTGTTTGAAGTTGGTAAAAGCGTAGAACAGAACATCAAGGATATTGATGGACTGGCAGATGTTGCGGTTGACCAACAAATTGAAGTGCCTCAAATTCGTATTAAACCCAAACGCCAAATTCTCTCGGCTTATGGAATGACAGTTGGCAATTTAATGGAACAAGTAGATATCGCTTTTGCGGGGGAAGAAGCGGGCGAGATTTATGAAGGTCAGCAATATTTTGATTTGGTGGTTCGCTATGAAAAACCGTTTCGGGACAATATTGAGAACATCAACAAAACCTTGATTAGTTTACCAAATGGTGGACAAACCACGCTGGGCGACTTGGCAACCGTTCAATCGGTAAGCAGTCCAAACACCATCAATCGGGAAGATGTACAACGAAAGATTGTGGTCGCCGCCAATGTTCAAGGCAGGGATTTACGTGGTGCTGTTAACGAAATAAAGGAAGTCGTGGGCAACAATGTAAATATGCCAGAAGGCTATCGTGTACAATATGGAGGACAGTTCGAAAGTGAATCAAAAGCATCACAATTGCTTTTAATAACAGCCATCATCGCCGTAGCTATCATTTTCCTTTTATTGTATTATGAATTCAAGGACGTAAAACTGGCGTTCGTGGTATTGATCAATTTACCCTTGGCCTTGATTGGTGGTATCATGATTGTGTATTTTACTTCAGGTATCATAAGTATTGCAGCGACCATAGGTTTTATCAGTTTGTTTGGTATTGCCACACGAAACGGTATTCTCTTGGTCTCACGTTACGAGGATTTAAGAAAAGAAGGAATCCAAGGCTTTCAATTGATAAAGAAAGGTGCATTAGATAGATTGAATCCCATATTAATGACAGCCTTTACCACAGGTCTGGCATTGATACCATTGGCCTTAAAAGGTGGCGAACCCGGTAGTGAAATTCAAAGCCCTATGGCAGTTGTCATTTTGGGCGGTTTGTTATCAGCTACTATTTTGAATTTGGTGGTAATTCCTTGTGTGTATAAGTTGGTTCTGAAAAGGAAAAAATAGCAAACGGATTACAAATTAAAAACCTCATACCACGGTTGGAAGGTTTTTTAGTTAGTATCTCAATAAGTGTGTAAAGTAAAAAATATCGAGGGTCGCGACCCCCGATATTTTTTTTGTTTAATTTTAAATTTTATACACTCATGAAGAAAGAAGATTTTCTAAACGACGATTTTTTAAAGCAATTCAAGACAGGGACGAACTCACTTCATTTCTAAAATCCATCCAAAAACGTGGCATTGAAAAAATGCTGGAAGGAGAGCTTGATGCTCATTTGGATTATGATAGGCACCAACAATCCGATAAGAGCAATACCCGAAATGGATATGCTTCAAAGAAAGTAAGGACCTCACTGGGCGAGACGGACATAAAAGTCCCAAGTGACAGGGAGGCCCCCTTTAACCCAATTCTGGTCCCCAAGCGTACCAATATGGTCGATGGGATAGAGAATGTCATCATTGGCCTGTATGCCAAGGGCATGAGCAATTCGGACATAGAAGAGCAGATCCGGGAGGTTTACGGCTTTGATGTTTCCACATCCACCATATCGCGTATTATGGACAAGGTGACCAATGACATCGTAGCATGGCAGAACAGGCCACTGGACCCCGTTTACCTGATCACCTGGATGGACGGCATCGTTTTTAAGGTAAGGGAGAACTCCAAAGTCATCAACAAGACCATGTACATCGCCATTGGCCTTCGCCGGGACGGTAAAAAAGAGGTTTTGGGGCTGTGGCTGGGCAAGAACGAATCCGCTGCCTTTTGGATGTCCGTACTGACCGATATCAAGGTAAGGGGCGTACAGGACCTGCTCATTACCGCCACTGACAACCTGAACGGCTTTACCGATACCATCAAGAACGTGTTCCCGGAGTCCAAGACCCAAATCTGTGTGGTCCATCAAATCAGAAATGCCTGTAGATACGTGGTATGGAAGGAAAAAAAAGAGTTTACAAAGGATATGAAGAACATTTACGATGCACCTACCCAGAGCGCAGCAAAGGCCGCCCTGGAAGACTTTGCCGAAAAATGGGAGCACAAATATTCCTATGCCATTAAAAGCTGGAGGGACAACTGGGAAGAGCCTACCACCTTTTATGAATTCCCCTTGGAGATCAGAAAAATTATCTATACCACCAACCTTATTGAAAATCTAAATGGAAAGATTAGGAAATACACCAAGAACAAGCTCTCGTTCCCTACAGATGAAGCAGTTATGAAGTCCACTTTTCTAGCTCTAAGGGAGGCCACGAAAAAATGGTCCATGCCAATCAGGAACTGGGGAATAATCCTAAATCAGTTTTTGACTATATTTGAAAAAAGGGTCCAACTTTAAAAAAAGTCAAACCCTCGGTTTTTTAATTTACACACTTTAAGGGATAGTGTCGTTTTTTATGTATTAATTTTATAATCCTACTCAGCACATTCCCCTAAATTTCACGAAAAGTTACATTACGGGCAAAGAGCTTCCCTACAAATTATCTTGGACACAATCCCCAATTTTAGCTTTCCATTCTGCTAACCCTTTCCGATGATCCGGGAAGAAACCCTTTATTACCAATTTATATCTTTGAAATTAAGTCCGTTATACATATCCTACTTCAAACTTCTTAAAAACCCCTTAAAATCTTTCGTTTCATAATCGGCCATACCTTTATGTGTCAAAGCCAGATTTCCATCGGCATCAATTACATAAGTTGTAGGTAAGGCGGATGATTGAAACATAGCGGGAAGATTACTTGTAGGAGAGTAAATGGGTAAATCATATCCCTTACGTTTATCAAAAGCTTTAGCCTTTTCGAAATCATCATCGAATGACAATAATACAAAAGCAACTTCATCGCCCATTTCCTCGTGCAATTTATCGATGCTCGGCATTTCGGCAATACAAGGCGGACACCAAGTTGCCCAAAAATTCAAAAATATGACCTTGCCTTTAAATTCTTTCAATGAGCTTGTTTTGCCTTCAACGTCAATCAATTTTAGGTTTAAATCTGATTTGGTAAGATTTGGCATTGATGCCTTATCATCGTTCTTGTCATTGTTTCTTACCTGCGCAATTTCTTCTACATCAGGATTCATCAAACCTGTAGCAAGTAATCCGCGTTGCGCGAAACCTATAACTTCGGTATGTAAACCAGTTACGTAAAGTGTAAGGGCCACTATGGCAAAAATTCCGTATTGAATCCACGTTTTCTTTTTGTTCTTATTTTCTTTCTTAGTATTCATAACTTTAATTTTTATTGAAATTTATAGTTTGTTTTGGGTACGGTCGAAAAGGAATACGTGCCGAGATATTCGCAATAGGCTCTTCCTTCCAAGGTGGGCGAAACTGGCGAATTTTTTTTGAGATATTCCTCAACAACCTCGTGAATGGTATAATCCATTACTTCCACATCTTTCACATTAGACATCCTGCACAAATTATCTATTGGGTCGCCTGGTCGTACGCAAGCAGAAATCGTGTAGAATTCGTCATCTTTCATAGGCTCGCCGTTGACCATTATTGCTGAGATACGGTTTCCACGTTCGTTTTGACTATTAAAATTAACCTTCATTCCAGAGAACCGAACCAACCAGCCGCCAAAACGTTCGGTTGGGTTTTGGGAAAAGGCATGGTGCATTTCCTTTTCTAACCAATCTTTTATTTGTTTACCAGTCGCCTTTCCTGTTTTTACTTTTTCGTTTACAGGTAGTAAATTCCAAAGATTTGCACGAGTAATAGGTGCAGGCTTTCCGTTTTCCGGAACAATAGGGCTACCAAATCGAAAGCCGTTTGAGATAGAAATATCAGCACCAGTTTTCCAACGTGCGGCATCGGTAATCATATTATCCATAGGGTTTTCAACGGTAAGATAGCGATAAATAGGTGTCTCGGTGTACCCAATCACTGTTTCCAAATGGTCTTCATAGGGCGCTTTTGCCTTATCAACAAGCGCCTGTACTTCCTTATCAGCTGGAAAAATCCTTGGGTCAACATCAATAAGTTCATAATCATCATCCACCAATATGCCATCCACAAAATGCAAGGTAAGTTTACCAACAAAAGAACCAAATGCACCCGGTTCGGTAACCTTTGCGAATTTGCCTTGTATAGGTTTGCGCACGCGCTCGTGTGTGTCATTCCCTAATATGTAATCTACACTTTCTGAAATAGTATTGTTGGCAAGTTCTACCTGTTTAAAAACACCAAGATGCGTTACTAAAAAAAGTACATCCAAGTCTTCATTGACCTTTAAATCATCCACTTGCTTTTTCAAATCATTGGTAAGACCACTAAAGGCAATCCCTTTACTAAAAATTGGATTTTGTCTAACGGGAACATCAGGATCGTTTATGCCCATAAACCCAATACGAACACCTTCTATTTCTTTAACAGAATAAGCGGGAAACAAAAGTTCTTCGCTTTTTTCGTGGTACATATTCTGTGCAATGACATCCGTGCCATATCCCTGCATCACATCTATCATCATGTCCTTGCCGTACACCACTTCCCAGTTACCCGGGATGATGACGTCATAGCCCATATTTTTGATGAGTTCTGGCATTACCTTACCTTCAGACAGAGCCGTGTAACCACTGCCTTGTATTAAGTCGCCACCATCAACAATAATTGTTCTATTGAGATTTTTTTGTCGTTCCAATTTAAAGAGCGTCTTAATATTGGCCAGACCGCCACGATTTTTAAAAAGTACGTTCTCGTTTTCCCAAAAAAGTTCGGGATGTGTATCAAGCTGTCCGTGTATATCGGCAGTTTGTAACACAGTAATGCTCAAGGTGTCTCCTACAGGATCGTTTGTTCCCATTCCATTCGGTTTTGCTGTTTTGCACGAGACCAAAACCAATAGTATTTCAATTATCGAAAGAGCTGCAATGAAACTTTTCTTAAATATTTTCATAATTATAGGCTTAAACTTTTATATCCTTTTTTCTGAAGTTGAAGGTTGTATAGAATACCGTTTTCGACGGTTTTCATTTCTTTGGGTACTTTCGTTTTATCAACCTTGAATTTATTGAGCGAAAAACCACAGGCCACCAATTGTACACCAGCATTTTCAGCTCGCTCTATAAAGTTGTTCATTTTAGAACTATCTGTAATATCGCCAATTTCCTTGCCGCAAATGATAACTTCAAATTGACCAAAATTGCTACCATCTACTTCTTTTAATGCTTCCGCAGTTAAAATTATTGGCTCTAATTGTGGCACCTTTTTAGTGAGTACCACATAATTATTTTTGTTTGTATCTACAGTGTTTTGCCCTAAAGAACTACAACTCGTAAAAAGAGTCATTACTATTACTACTGTACTATTAAAAATTGTTTTCATTTTTATTTATTTTAAAAGGTTATTGGTATCATTCAGTATAAAAAAAAGAAGTCCACCGAGAATTGCTATATTTTTAAAGAGTGGTCCAAGGGTTGTAATTTGCCCTACTTGAACCGTTAATGTGATGGGTATTAAAACCGCCATCAAAACTATTGCCGCCCATTTGGTTTTATATCCTATCAAGAATATAAAACCTGCTGTTAGCATTACGATACCAGAGATAATGATTAGCCACTGAGGTTCGCCAAAGAAATAGGCAATACCTTTAAAACTGGCTTGTTCAATACGTTTGGCAGTTTTCTCTATGTTAAACAAGTGATTAAAACCTGCAACAATAAATATGCCGCTCACCAATATGCGTAATAGTTGTATGGAACGGCGACTGATTAAAATTTTTGTCGTCATTATAAATACGTTAAATAAAATTGATTTTGTGCGGTGTCTAGCCGTACTATTTCCTTTGATTTAATTGCTTAAGCTCGAAAAAATATTACGGCAGCACCGACTTTTAGTTTTTAAAAAGTAATGGATTTAAGCCAAACGAGGTGGTGGAGAATCGTTATCTAAATAGCGATAACTTAATATTGAAGAAAAATGTTCGTTGAAAATTGCTGAAGGTATTAAAATATTTGTTTCCCAAGAGAAAAGTTCAAAATGAAACTGCGAGGTACAAATACCACTTAACATAATAACTTGTGACGCGCTAAGATTAACTTGCGAAAAATCGATTGTTTTGTTTGTCTGTTTCGGGGAATTTTTCTTTTTACAATTAGGTTTTACAAAAGATATGTCATTTCCGTTGAACAAAGCGTTCAACCCATTTGCATCAATGACGATAAATTTCGCCATAAAGATGAATGTAAGAAATAACGCTATGTAAGTTTTAGATTTCACAATTGATACAAAAATAAAAACAATATTAAAATATGTCTGTAACCTATGTTACTTAATCTAAAATAATTCAAAAAGAGTAAGTACTTATGTGAAAATCAAACTCATTAGAAACAGCTTTTTTGAATAAATAGATTATCTTTTTGACACTTGAAATGCCCAAACTATTAGAGGAAAGCCCACACCACTTATTGCACTTGTGATATTTGCTTTGTTGCTTGTAGGAAAACAATTCGGGATGTCATCCAACCTCAGAACGGCTTGTGCAGCAGTAGGTGCAGGAAAAGCGACTGAAAAACTTCTTTTCGGTAATTGCGCTTCATTACAAAAGATCTTGGACACAATTTCCAATTTTAACTTTCCATTCCGTTAACCCATCTGCACATTCAAAAAGTCTAATTGTTTTAATTCAGTTATTTTGTGAGAAATTTTAGCTTAAATGGAAAAACTGACAGAAAATAGAACCTTTGAATTACTTAAGCCTCATTTGGTTCAACAAGGCTATAAAATAGAAAGTTTCAGCTTGGGCCAAACGAGAGGATATGATATTGTAGCTGTTAAGAATGGCAAAAAATTATTAATAGAGGTAAAAGGTGCAAAAGCACATAAAGATTCGCCAACCAAGCGACGGGATTATTTCAACTCTGGACAGATTAAGACCCACTTAGGCAAAGTAATCATTAAATGCTTGGAAACCAAAGTTGCGTTTCCAAATGCAAAAATTGCCATTGTGCATCCCGAGGATGGACAAATAAGAAAAGCAATAGCAAGTATTATTCCTAAACTGAACAAGATAGGCATACAGCATTATTGGGTTAATACCAATGGAACAGTAACTCTTGAAAAATAATTCATTTTGGATACAGCAACGAATTCTAAACTATCCTCTTTATTTAATTTCTTAAATGAAAACAGGGATTATAATAAAAGGGTTCAATCAAACTCTTACAATCTGTTTATAGCACCGTTCGATTCACTTGAAGATAAACTGTATTCAGTTCTTCATCACGTAGTGAACCCAAAGTCAGCCTAAAATTGATACACTCTCGTCTTTTTTTCAAAAAGTAAATTCGAATCAATCTCAGCTACATAGTTTTAAGACATTCATCGATTTTCTAACAGATGAAGCAAGAAATGTCCATAATTATGAATTCCTTTACAATGGTATGTTGAGACAAAAAAGGTTGGGGTAATAAAACATCTGCATTGTTTACCAAAACCATTTATCACTTACATAATGGTAAGTATGGACTTCAAAATTAAATATGGGACGATGCGCCGAAAGTCATTGACAAAGAAGAAAAAATCTTCTTGCCTGTCGATGCGGTAATTGAAGCAATTTTCCATCGTATTGGGCCATCCACTAAATAGAATTTCCATAAAATAAATAAAGTACTACAGGATAATTATTCTTCTGAAGAAATAGTAGTTTGGGATGACCTTTGGTTCTGGGGATTTATAAATCAACGTGGTTCGGGTATGACAAGAAAATTTATCCGGAACGAGCCAAAATATTGGGCACTTATTGAAACAGCAAAAGATGAAACATCAATTAATAAAATAAAAGATGTATCAACGAGATTTCTAAAAATCTTTAACAATAGTTAATTCCATTCCCACTTCATCCGCTGCAATCTCACCTCATTGAATTTATCCAGCAACGCAACACCTAAATCAGCAAATACGGCTTACAGTAATTTGATTTAATTTAAAATGAGCGAACCGTATAGGGACCTATCCAATTTGTTAAAAACCAACCTCCCAAAAGCATCAAAAATAAGTGCTGATCCCGAAATACCATGTAGCGGTTCTTGAAGCTGGATTGTTCAAAATATCCTTCTGCCATTGGTATCTGTAATTAATCCTTAGAACGGTCTGGGGTGATGGCCTGAAGCTCAAGGCAGGGGTCAAGGCGAATAGGTCATCTCCAATATCCGTATTGGTCTGGGCAAACTTCCCGATATTGTAATCCACATAATCCGTTCGGAGCGACAGGTTCAGTATTGCCTCTTCCCCATCGAGTATTTTCGTTTTTAACACCGGTTGGATAATATCGACAAAAAAGCCTGCTTGTTGATTTCCAAATTGCTGTGTGAAGTTATCCGGTACATCCACCAAAATGTAGGCCATCTCTCCAATTAGCCTTGTTCCGGTTTTATTGATGGTCGTATTTAGGTCTAAAGCCAGTACATCCACCCGCCTTGATCCAGTGTCGACTTGAAGGCCGTCTATTTCCTTCCTGTTGTACGCGCCTCCCATATAAGAGATACCCAGTTCTCCTATTTTACGATGTTTAATTGCCAATTTTCCATTTAAGAGCGGGCTCCCACTAAAATTATCCTCAAATCGCGCAGAATTTTCCTTGACAGCCGCTAAAAAAGTTCTTTCTTCTTCGTTATTGATAATGCTTGTGTCAAAACCATTGGTCAGATACGCTTCATATCCCAAAGTCCAATCTCCCTTGTATGCCTTTCCGTATATGCCGAAACCAGCATTGGAGAAAGTGGCGGGCAACAAATTGGTACTAACATCCGGCCGCTCTACAAACTCCCATTTCGGACCGTCGTGATTTTGATTAAATGAGCCTATGGGATTCAATACAATTCCCCCTCGAAGGTTAAGTAGGGGATGTAGGGCGATATCCATCGAGGCGAACTCAATGGCAATTTCCTCGGTTCCGTTTTCAAATTCCAGCTCAGTCAAAAACTTAATGCGCTTGGATATGGAAGCCGAAACGAAAAGTGTCAATCGCCTGGCCTGAAAAGAGAGCCCTTCAGACAATCCATCCTCAATGCTATAGATGGAGTTCGCCTCCAGATAACCTCCCAGATTGACGGGAAATTTGTCGAAAGTCAAAAATGGACGGTCATAGACCGCATCCATATTCATCGATGTCTTGGTACTGTCTTTATACTTGATTTGGGCGCTAATGGTCGAAACGCAAATATGAACCATGAAAAGTACAGCGCATATTTTAGGAGACATGTACATAGATATTTTCATTATCGGTTGTTATTGCGAATGACTTCAAGTTTTCTTCTGCAGGCCCTTGCAGAACGTGACCCAAGCGGTCAAATTCACTACCATGACAAGGACAATTATATATACCTCCGCCAATATTGAGTTCACAGCCTCGATGGGTACATTGCATTAAACTGGCCGTATAACCTTGATTCTGAGTTTTGAATATGCCTATGGGATATTCCATGGAATCGCTTTGGATGACCACAAAATCACGCTCTATTTGTTTCCCTCCTTTTATCTGTTCAAACTCACTCTTTGAAATCCTCAACACTCCTTCTTCCGTTATGAAGGAGGCATAGTACAGGCCCGCACAGCTGTGGAGAAAAAAGGTGGAAGCTGGGAGGGCTGTGGCTAGATACCCTAAACGTTTAATGAAATCCTTCCTGTGCATCTATAGGGAGTTAATGAATTTTATCAATTGTGACTTTTCTTCTGGTGCTAATGAAATGTACCGGGCCTTTGAATTATTTGCCTCGCCCCCGTGCATTTCTATGGCTTCCTCAATACTTGAAGCCCTTCCGTCATGTAGCAGGAACATTTGTCCGCCTTGGGAATTGGCGGATAGACCGATTCCCCATAGCGGTGGAGTTCTCCATTCGGAGGTCTCAACATTGCCCTCTGTAAATCCATCATCAAGGCCAGGGCCCATATCATGTAGCAATAAATCCGTATAAGGATGGAACTCCTTGAAAGACAAAGATTTAATGGGGTAATACCCTGTTGTCAGGGTCGGTGTGTGGCAGGCAGCACAATGTACCGATTGAAAAAGCTCTTTACCGGCAATAACATCTGGATCCATTTGGTTTCTTGAAATAGGAGCCTTAAGGGTTTTAAGGTAAAACACCACGTCGTTCAAAGTTTTGGTACTTATCTCCGGATCTACTTCGAGGCCACTGAACGGGTCAATTGGGTCGAAAAGGGAGGTTATCCCAATGTCTTGATTATATGCACCTACGGTTTGATGCAACAAATCATAGCTGTTGGCCTTCTTCCCAAACCTGAAGATATAATTGTCTCCCTGTGGAACACTGTTTTCCCGAATCTTTGTGAATTCGGGAGTAAGATTATAGTGTGGCCGTCCGCTAATTCCATCTCCATCTTCATCCATTGGGTCGGCCAAGGCCACGATTTCCTCATCAGGGACAGCATCCAACAGGCCCAATCCTGTTACCGCAGGTGCCACTAAAATGGAAAAGGGCACACCGTGGGGCAGGGTTTCAGGTTCAAAACCGGGTAAGGCCTTATTTTGAATTTGGTTCCTGCCATCGCCGATAGTTGGCATTGCAGATAAATCCAAATCATTATTGCCAAACCTAATTAGTTGATTGAAAGGATGGCCCTTGCCATCCCCTGAATGGCAGCTAACACAGCTAGTCCCTACAAATAAGGGGCCGAGGCCATTTTCAACAGTAAAGACGTCATCGTTAAAAGCTATGTCGCCAGCCAAAAACCGTTTTTGCTCGCTTATGGACAGGCCATCGATAGGCCCATCCAACAGATCAAATTCCATTGGTTCTTCGGGTCCCAAATTTTCACAGCCACAAAACAGAAATACTGATAGTCCAACGAAAACAAAAGCTATTTTAGACATTACTGTTAATTAATTTATGCTAATATAATTAAATTTTTAGATATGTCTAAATTATTTAATATAATGCAGAAAATCTTTGAAATGTTTATACCATTAGGTTAAGGAAATAATGTTATAGCAGCGAATGATTCCTTCAAGTTGACCAAGTGGTCTAAATCAACTTCATTTTCGAGACTATCTTCATTTAGCGCTAAAACTAAGTGTTTGATGGAAGTGTATTTTACGCTCGCTGGAACAACTAATACCGAGCAAGTTGTTGTACGACTTACTTTTTCACTTACCGTGCCTAAAAAAATTATTCGATTGATGAGTCTGCGCCTTTAGCGCACATTATTATCAAATCGGCTTTCTCATCTTTTGCTGTTTGATAAATGACAACTACGGTGGTGCCAAAATCAACAAAACTTTTGTAGTCCTTAGATGCGAAATCCAGAAAGCTTCCGAGATAATCCTTGAGTTTTTGTTTATATAATTTTTACTGGGATTCTTGGGTTCTCGAAACTGGAGCGGCCATAGCTGCCATTCCTATGGGCGTGCTCGATGGATATGCCACTGAGCAGGTGTGTACAAAAACAATTTTCGTTTTTAGTTGCTTCGATAGACCCATAACATAGTTTATCGTATTATTCGCTGCACGGGTAAAATCTATCGGCACCAAAATTGCCGTAGTTTTCATATTACTTTTGTTTTTATTATTACTTAAAAAGAAGGTAAAAGAAATATAGAATAGCATCTATAAAGTAAATGACAAGTAATACAATAAACATAGCAGCAAATATCAAAATACAGGAAACTTTATCCCGCTTTGCTATTCCAATACTCTTGGGTTTTTTGTCTTTTTTTGTTTGCCTTCTCTCCCTTCTATTCTTAGACATGGTCAATATTTTAGATGGTCAATTCACCTTTTATTCAGCGCCTTATTCATAGAATCGCTCTTTTTCTAGCGTAAAGGCTTGTAAAGCAAAATACTATACGTTCATCGACATGCAGGTAATGTTTGTGGCCACTTCCGGGCTGGCGGTAACGATGACAATGAATGCCACCCCTGCCAAAGCGGTCAGTCCCCATTGTTTGCCCAGTATCGTTAAAGGTGTCAACAGTTGGTCCGCACCACAATGTTCCACCCAAGCCACTAATCCTAATACTACTACCCAAAGCGAAATATTCATTTGTATTATTGACTTATCACATTTCTATTTCGAGGTTTCTTAAAGCTACTTCGACAATTTTAATATTCTTATGGCACCACGCATTACAAACGTGAAAACGATGCCTCCAATCACCAAATCAGGCCATTTGCTTTTAAGAAAATAAACCAGCACCCCTGCTACTATAACACCCCCATTTACGATAATATCATTGGACGTAAAAATGGCACTTGCCTGCATATGTGCCTCCTTACTTTTAGCCTTGTTTATTAACCAAAGCGAAATTAGGTTCCCCAGAAGGGCAAAGATGGAAACAATGATCATCCATTGGAACAAAGGTGTTTCGGTATCGCTAAAAAACCTTCGCAGGACCTCTGCAAACCCAAGCGTTGCCAATGCCATCTGAAAGTATCCGCTGTATTTGGCCACCTTCTTTTTTCTAGAAATAGCACCGCCTACCGCAAATAGGCTTAGCGCATACACGATGGAATCTGCCAGCATATCCAACGAATCCGCCACAAGCCCCATTGAAGAGGAAATCCAACCGGTGGTCATTTCGATAACGAAAAAGGCAAAGTTGATGCCCAAAACCCACCAAAGGATTCTTTTTTGTTTGGATTGGTCTTCCATTACGGGTGGTTCGGCTTCTATGGTTCCCTCTAAGGAATCTCCAAGTTTTAAGCTGACTATAGAGGTTTGTATCGCTTTGATACCGTCCACGTGATATACTTCTAATTTTCTGTTGGGAATATCAAAATCTAAATGTTTTACTTGAGAATAAGACTCCAGCTTCATCCGAATCATCTGCTCTTCTGAAGGGCAGTCCATTTTAGTTATTATAAAAGTGCTTTTTTTCATTATTATTTGTTACTAGATAATTTTCTTTAATGATGCATTTCGCCCAATTGATAGTGCTAATTTTTTTAATTCTCGTTACGAATCCGCATTTTCGATCACATTCCGAATGTATGTCTCAGCATCGCCAAAGGTGTTTAATTTTTCTGCCTCATTCTCTGGAATGGCTATGTTGAACTCGTTTTCAAACTCTAGCATCAATTCGACAATATCCAACATATCCGCCCCAAGGTCTTTCGTAAAATACGCTTCCGGTCTTATTTGATTCTGATGTATTCCAAATTTATGGACCAAGAGCTTGTTGAATCTTATTTTAAATTCGTCCATATGTACATGATTTAATTGTGTGATTCTATATATCTTTCCAAGAGTTACTTCAAACTATCCAAATAGTCCACGAACGAGTTGACGGAAATCTCGGGTGTTTCGCTATCTGCTATTGTAATAGGGTTTTCATCGGAAATCGTAAATTTTGTAACGGCCGTTCCATCATCAATCTGGTGAACTATGTCTTTTTCCTTAAACAACTTCATCGTTCTATAAAACGTGGTTTTATTTGCTGTTTTGTTACTTTCATTTTTTTTGATAAAGACCTTTTGCATTTCGTTCAAACTGTCTACAGACCTTTCTCTTGAGGTATTTATATATTTTCAACCTCATATCAGTTGGGTGTTTCCCTTTGGACAATAAAATTCTTTCCGTCTTTGTAATTTTATGTTCTTTCAAAAAACCAGATTTTTACAAGTCCGGATTTTCTAATCTTTTTTATAAGCCAAAAGACGCAGCGCATTGGCCACAACTACCAAGGTAGACCCCTCGTGAAATGCCACGGCCACCCCTATGTTGGCCCAGCTCAAAATGGTAGCGGGTATCAGCAGTACCACGACCCCAAGGCTTAACCAAAGGTTTTGCTTGATAATGGCCTTTGCCTTCCTGCTCAAGCCAATGGCAAATGGCAGGGTTTCCAACTTATCGGCCATAAGGGCAACATCGGCTGTTTCCAAGGCCACATCGCTTCCTGCGGCACCCATTGCTATACCTACGGTACTGTTTGCCATTGCGGGTGCATCATTAACGCCATCACCTACCATTGCTACCTTGGACTCTTTCTCCTTCAATTCTTTTATGGCATCCACCTTTTCCTCCGGCAATAGGCTCCCCCAGGCATCGGTCAATCCTATTTCTTTTGCCACGGCATCGGCTACTTTTTGGTTATCGCCAGTAAGCATAATCATACGTTTGATACCGATTTCCTTCAATTTTTTGAGGGTTCTCTTGGCGGCTTCACGAGGGGTGTCCATTAGGGCGATGATGCCTACATATTCTTCATTCTTCCGAATGAGCATCGTAGTATTTCCCCCACCTTCAAGGCCACGGACTTGTGTGGTTATTTCTTCGGAAGGTGTACTCTCATCAAGCCCTTCGTACAGGTCGAGGTTGCCGACATAGATTTTGTCATTGCCCAATGATGCTTTTATGCCCTTGCCCAGCACGGCTTCCAAATTGGTCGCCTCCGGTATTTCATCACCTTTCAACCGCTCCTGTCCATCTCTAACTACTGCTTTTGCCAGGGGATGATCGCTTAGATTTTCTACGGCAACGGCTATTTTTAAAAGTTCGTTTTCAGAAATATCCCCAAGTGGAACCACTTCGGTAAGCTTGGGTTTTCCTTCGGTCAGGGTACCCGTCTTGTCAAAGGCAAGGGCGGTAATAACGCCCAGGTCTTCCAGAGGTCGCCCTCCTTTGATGAGCACTCCACCACGGGCGACTCTTGCCACCCCACTCAATACGGCGCTCGGTGTCGAAATCGCCAACGCACAGGGGCTGGCAGCAACCAATACTGCCATAGCCCGATAAAAGCTGGCACTAAACGGTTCATCAACGACCAGAAAAACAAAGAGTAACAGTACTACCAACACCAATACTGAGGGTACAAAATATTTTTCAAATTTATCGGTAAGCAACTGGGTAGGCGATTTTTGGGTCTGTGCTTCGTTCACCAGTTTTACCAAACGGGACAGTGTAGAATCCCTTGCTTCTTTGATAACCTTTATTTCAAGGGTGTTGTTGCCGTTAATGGTTCCGGAAAAAACGCGGTTTTCATCATTGATTTCATCATCGTCTGAATAATCCTTGGCAGTATCCTCCACGGGAACTTTGTCCACTGGTACACTTTCCCCTGTGATAGGGGCTTGGTTAACACTGCTTTTTCCATCGACCACAACCCCATCGGCAGATATTTTACTGTTCGGTTTGACCACGATGATATCGCCTATACTCAACTTTTCGATACCGACCTCTTCGGTCTTGCCATCTTTTTTTAGTAAGGCGGTTTTTGGTGCTAAATCTGCCAATGCCGCAATGGACTTCCGGGCCTTCTCCATTGCATAATGTTCAAGGGCGTGACCCAGACTGAACAGGAACAGTAACAAGGCACCTTCCGCCCATTCGCCCAGAGCAGCGGCACCAATGGCGGCGACCAACATTAAAAAGTCGATTTCAAAACCACCTTTGACCACAGTCTGTATGGCCTCTTTTGCTGTAAAGTAACCTCCAAAAAAGTAGGCACCCATGTACAGGGATAAGCTGACCCAATCTGGTATCGAGTCCACGTAGGACAATCCAAAACCCATTCCGAGAAGGGCACCGCAAATAATGGCGAATATAAGTTCGGTGTTCTTGCCAAAAATACCGCCGTGGGCGTGTGCCTCCCCTTCACCCTCCTTGTGGTCGTGTTCTTCGCCATCCTTGTGAACGTGGTCTTCGCTCTCGCCGACGTATTGATTTTCTTCCCTGTCCCGAGTACCTTCGGATTTTTCTTCACCCTTGGAAACTTCCATTTTTTGTAAATACGCTGCTGTACCAAGGGAAGGTTCGATAATGGTAAGCCCTTGCTTTTCTATTTTCTTTTTAATAGCCCCAAATCCTGTAATGCCCTTATCAAACTCCACACGTATCATTCCTGAGGCAGATGCGGAAACTTCCAGGACTCCATCGACCTCCTTGACTGCTTTCTCGATGGTTCGGGCGTGACGGGTGTGGCGTATCCCTTCCACTTCTACCAACCTATGCCCAAATTTATCGGTGATTTGGGCTCCCGTGGTCTCTGCCAAAGACTGTACCCTATCAAGGGAAATGACATCAGGGTCGTAATGGAAACAAAGCTGCGGAACACCACCCGCTTTTTCATGGGATACGTGCACATTATCAATGCCTTCACGTCCTTTTAGTTTATCGATGAGCCTGTTGACACAGGCATCTTTCTGGTCCGGCACCTGCGGAAGGACTACGGAAATTTTGATTTTTAGTTTTTTCATATCCTTAGTTGTTATGTACCCATGTTTTTGCTTGTTCCTCATCCTAAAGGTCAAAATATTTGACTTCTGAACCGATAAAGAAATCAGTAGCTTTAGAGGCCCATTCTTGCTGTTTTTTTTCGCCTACCATGGCAATTCTCTCATAGTCCTTTCCATGGGCAACATCCATTTTAAAATATTTCCACAAACCTATTATGCCTCATTCTTCAAAATTATTCATCTCAAAATACCAACGTATTTTTAAGCCTTTATCAAGAATGGCATAGATAATTGGGTGTACTTCTTCATTGTCCTGCTGTTGTAATTTTCCGCTTGCAATTGTAGCAGTCACATTATCGTGTTTTATGTCTATTATTTGTAACAACTTTTAAAGTTAATTTAATGGAAAATGCAATGGAAGTGCATTATTGCCCACTACATTTATCGCAAATTCCTTTTACCACCAAGTTCGCATTTGCTGCAACATAACCTTCTGGCAGATTGATATGTGGGATTTTATATTCGGTCAAGCACACCGTTTCATTGCAATTGTTGCAGTGAAAATGTAAATGTAGGTCGGTTTCCAATTCGCAAGTGCAATGTTCTTCGCACAAGGCATATTTGGTAATGCCTGTACCATCATCTATTTGATGGGCGATGCTGCTTTCTACAAAAGTTTTTAAAGTACGGTACAGTGTGGTTCTATCAGAATTATCGAAATAATCTTCAATATTGGTTAAACTTACCGCAACTTTCTTACTTAAAAGGAACTGTAAAATCAACAGGCGCATGGCCGTTGGTTTTACATTGTTGTTCTCCATTATTTTCTCACATACATCCATTATTCTATAAATTGTACCGTTTTAAGGAATCGCCTGTTTTAATGTGAAAGGCATCTTCAATATTTGATATATATATGATACCATCTCCCGGCTCCTCAGTTTTGCCACTTACCAAAATTATTTCAATAGCTGCCTGGGCTTCTTCATTTTGACAGACCAGCTCAATTTTAACCACAGGACTATCTGTAATACGAAAATCAAGAGACGGCCTTGCGCCTTTTGCCTTGAACGCTCCCGTGCCTTCCGCCTGCGACAGGGTCATGCTTTTAAATCCGTTGTCGGTTAAGGCTTCTATTACTCTTTGTATCCGGTTCGGTTTTACAAATGCTTTTATTTCTTTCATCTGTTGATATTTATTTGATTACTAAACGTCATATGTAATTGGCCAATCAACATTTCGGTTGGCAACCAAAATTGTTATGGCTCATTTCATATTTTAAATTTTTTAAATGTTAATCAAATTTGAACCGAGCTTGCTTTCTATTATTAACTAACCAATTAAAACGATAAACAAACTCGGAATCAAAATTTTTGATTATTTTTGGATTAATGGTCGTGTTCCAGTTCGCCCTTGACCATTTCTGAAGACAGGTTATAAGCTCCATTTATTACAACTTTGACATCGGTTGTAACTTCTGCAGGAAGGCTGACTTCAACAAAACCTAAATCAGTGATACCGGTCGATACGGGAATCATTTTAAATTTCATTTTACCTGCTTCCATTTCTTTATCTTCGTCCAAGATAAAAATAAAGGATTGATCACCTTCTTTAATAATAGCGGCTTCCGGTACGGCAAAACCCATTTTCTCGCCCTGTACTATGCGTCCTTCTACATACATACCTGGAAGTAAATCACCATTCTTATTATCCATATCCGCATGAACATGTAAGGCCTTTGGGTCTGTTTCAAAAGTCTTTCCGATTGAGTGAACTTTTGCTTTGAGCAATTCATCAGGTTTAGCGGTCACGGTAAAGAAAATTTGTTGTCCTAATTTTACTTTACTGACGTCTTTTTCATAAACTTTTAAATCGACATGTAATTCAGAGTTATCACTTACCATAAACATTTTTGATTGAGGGGCAACATAATCCCCCAGACTTACAATAACCTCATCTACATAACCACCAATTGGTGTAGTTATTGGTACTGTTGAATAAATTTGGCCTTCCGCAATTTTATCGGTATTCAATCCTAACAGTCGCAATTTTGCTTTTAATGCATTAACGCTAGATGTTGTAGAACGAAACTTTGATTGTGCCATTTGATACTCCTTGCCAGACGATACTCCTTTGTCATACAGAGTTTGTTTACGTTCAAAATCTTGTTTCAGGAATACGAGTTCGTCGTTTTTTTCCTGAAATTCCTGTTGCATACTAATAATATCTGGATGTTCAAGGTATGCAAGTACTTGACCTTTACTTACTTTATCACCTTCAATGACATTAATGGTTCTAACATTTCCGCCTACAAATGGGCTAATGTTCGCCCTGTCCTGTGGGAATAATTCCAATTGGCCACTAACCTTTATTGAATTCCCCAGGCTTTTTTGTTCTAAAGGCTTTACTTTCAAACCAATGGTTTCGGCCTGTTGCCTTGTGAGTTCCACAACCCCTTCTTCCTCGCTGTGACCTTCTTTTTCATTGCGGCCTTCATTACCGTGCGCATCTTCTCCACCTTCTTCGGTTTGTGATACGCTTTCCGCTTCGTTATGCCCAAGTTCAGATTTTGGTGCATCTTTACAGCTCATAAACATAAGTGTAAATAATACGGTACTTACTAATAGTATATTCTTCATTATTCTTTTTTTAAGATTATAAATTGCCCAATTGATATTGTATCTCAATGGATTGTTGGTTAAACTGGTTTATGTATTGCAAATGATTTTGTTTAATGCGGATGGCACTGTTGAGAATCGTGATGTAATTGACATAATCTATTTCGCCTTCCTTGGATGCCAATTGCGCTGTTACAATCTGTTCTTCTGCCAACAATAGTGCGCCTTCTTCATAATATTGTAAAATCTTTTTTGTTTTTTCAAGGGATTTGGTCAGCTGCGACACGCGACTTTCCGTAACCGCCCTTTGCTCCAAATATTGATTCTCTGCTACCATTGCGTCTGCCTTGGCAGCCTTTACCCTTGATTTTTGCGGAAAAAACCACAACGGAATGCCAATACCCGCTTGATAGGTGTTGAAGCCTGACACTTCATCGACAACCTGCCTTCCATAAGTTAAACTGAATTTCGGCAGGAATTGTGATTTCTCAACATCCACGTTTGCTTTACTTACTTCGGCATTTTGCAAGGCATATTGCAACATTGGGTTATTGTCCACCGAAGTGGCATCCCATGTCGCTATAAATTCCAATGTTTTATATGGTTCACTAATGGTCTCAATAGCTTCGTCCGTTCCCAAATATTGTTTTAAGCCGCGTTTTGCAATTTCAATATCCTCAAAGGCTTGTTGCCTTAATACCTGAATCTGTTGAAATTCGGAAGAGGCTGAAATAAATTCCAACTTACCTGTTTCTCCCGTATCATACCGAAGTTGGGCAGCGGTCTTAAAATTGGCATAAATACTGTCCAATTGGTCTGCAAAACGCAACTGTGCCTTGTAATAATTAATTTGGTCATAGGCCTGCATCACATTACGCACCAACTGTTGCTCGCTGGCCACATAAAACTTTTCTCCCAAGACAATACGCTCTTTGTAAAACTTCGATTTTGAAAAACCGGAAAGCAAATCAATGTTGCCCTGTTGCACACCAACGGTTGTCTGCACTCCAGGAAGATTATTTCCATATTCTTCTTTACCAATGAAAACTTGAGTGCTACCAAGGTCAAAACTCGTTCCCTTTAGTGCCTTTTCACGTTCAATAAATGCCTGACTTTCCTTAAGCGATGGATAATTCTGTTTAGCCATAGCAATGGCCTCATCAATGGTCAAGGTTGTTGGGATTGCACCATCTTGATTGATGTCCTGGGCAAGCGCAGTTCCAGGAGCCATCAAACCACCAACCATCAATAATACGGTTACAATATTGGTTGATGTTTTAATGTAACTTGCATTTTCGCCATTTTCTTTCTTTTCTTTTCGTGATTCCAGCCAATAGTATAATACTGGAATCACAACAAGGGTCAAAAACGTTGCGGAAATCAAACCACCAATAACCACAGTTGCCAATGGCCGTTGCACTTCCGCGCCACCAGAGGTGGAAACCGCCATCGGAATAAAGCCCATAATGGCCGCGGTTGCCGTCAACAAAATAGGGCGTAAACGCTCGTGGGTGGCTTCGTATATTCTGTCTTTTATCTTTGTCATTCCACTTTCTTTTAATTCATTGAATTTGTTTATCAGTACCAAGCCGTTTAAAACCGCAACTCCAAAGAGCACAATAAAACCGACACCTGCGGATATACTAAATGGCATTCCCCTTATCCAAAGGGCAAATACGCCACCAATGGCCGCCAAAGGCACTGCCATATAAATCATAACCGATTGCGAAAACGAACTCAAGGCAAAATAAAGCAATATGAAAATTAAGAAAAGTGCAATTGGCACTACAATCATTAATCGGTCTGATGCTCGCTGTAAATTTTCAAAGGAGCCACCATAGGTTATATAATACCCAGGCGGTAATTTCACTTGTTCATCGAGTTTTTGTTGGATTTCCTCTACCATTGATTTTACATCACGGCCACGTACATTTACGCCCACCGAAATACGACGGTAAGTGTTGTCCCTTGAGATTTGCATGGGTCCTGGTTTATAACTGATATCCGCCACTTCCTTCAATGGTACTTGTGCTCCGTTTGGCAGGTCTATGTAAAGATTTTTAAGGTTATTGATATCTTGTCTAAATTGCTTTGCCAACCGAATAACCACATCGAATCGTTTTTCACCTTCAAAAATGACGCTCGCTTGTTCGCCTGCAAAGGCAGCACTTACATAATCATTCAATTTGTCAATGGTTACACCATACTGGGCCATTTTAGCACGGTTGTATTCCACCGTCATTTGAGGTAAACCGCTTGTTGCCTCCACATTAAGATCCGCAGCACCTGGAACGGTTCTGATGACCGCAGCAATTTCCTGCACCTTATCTGCCAAAACGCCCAAATCTTCCCCATACAATTTAATGGCCACGTCCTCACGGACACCTGTAAGCAATTCATTAAAACGAAGTTCCACAGGTTGGGTAAACACGAAATTTACACCAGGAACAACTGAAATTCTTTCCTGTATTTTTTCTATGAGTTCTTCTTTGCTTTCTGCGGAAGTCCATTTGCTCTTATCTTTTTCAAGAATAATGTAACTATCCGCAATGTCCATAGGCATTGGGTCGGTTGGGATTTCGGCAACCCCAATCCTTGAAACTACCGTTTTTACCTCTGGAAATTCATTTATTAAATTTTGAAGTTTTTTTGAAGCCTCGATGGATTCTGTAAGGCTGCTACCTGGTTTTATCAATGCTTGAAAAGCAATATCGCCTTCATCAAATTTTGGGATAAATTCGCCACCCATATTGCTAAAGATAAATCCTGCGATTAATAGTAGGGTAACTGCGCCTATAACCACACCAGCCTTGAAACGAAGTGCAAAATTGAGCAATGGCACGTACGCTTTGTTTAGACCCGACATTATTTTATCGCTGAACCTATCTATTTTATTTTCAAACTTGGCAAACCAACCGTCTTGGTTCTTTGCTGGTTTCAAGAACATCGACGAAATCATTGGGACGTAAGTAAGACAAAGGATAATCGCCCCCAATACTGCAAATCCAAAAGTAAAAGCCATTGGGCGGAACATTTTTCCTTCAATACCAGTCAAAAAGAGAATAGGGGTAAACACTATAAGGATAATCAACTGTCCAAAAAATGCAGAATTCATCATTGTACTTGCCGAATCGTATGCTATTTCATCCATTTCAGCTTGTTCAATAGCAGTTGTGGTTTTTTTCATCCGTTGATGGATATGGAAAACCATGCCTTCCACAATAATTACAGCGCCATCCACGATGATTCCAAAGTCAATTGCTCCCAAGGACATTAAATTTGCCCACACCCCAAATTGTTTCATCAAAATAAATGCGAAGAGCAATGATAAAGGGATTACCGAAGCCGTAATCAAACCACCACGGAAACTTCCCAACAATAGCACTAGGACAAAAATTACAATCAGTGAGCCTTCAATCAGGTTTTTTTCTACGGTACTCGTGGTTCTTCCAATCAATTCGCTTCGGCTTAAAAACGGTGCTATATATACACCTTCCGGCAAGGATTTTTGTATTTCATCAATACGGCTTTGTACATTTTCAATCACAGTACCAGGGCTTTCGCCTTTAAGCATCAAAATCTGTCCGCCTACAGATTCGTGGCCGTCTTGGGTAAATGCACCATAACGCACTTGATTTCCGTAACCCACTTTTTCGGCAACATCCCTAACCAAAACTGGACTTCCGTTTTGCGTGGTAACGACAGTGTTTTCCAAATCTTCAAGGCTACGTGCCAAGCCTTCTCCGCGAATGAAATTGGCTTGGTGGTTTTTTTCAATGTAAGCACCACCCGTATTGGCATTGTTCACTTTTAGGGCTTCAAAAACCTGATTCATTGTAATGCCAAAACTTTTTAGTTTATCAGGATTTATGGCAACTTCGTATTGTTTTACATAACCTCCAAAGGCATTGACCTCGACTACGCCTGGCACTAAAGCCATTTGGCGTTTTACAATCCAATCTTGGATGGTGCGAAGCTCCATGGCGTCATATTTGTCTTCATAGCCTTCTTTTACTTTTAAGGTATATTGAAAAATTTCGCCTAGACCTGTTGTTATGGGCGCCATAAAAGGTGAGCCAAAACCTTCGGGGATTTCTCCGGCAACTTCGGTTAATTTTTCTTGTACCAATTGCCGGGGAAGATAGGTGCCCGCCTCGTCCTTAAAGACAATGGTGACCACGGACAGCCCAAAACGGGATACTGAACGCAGCTCGATAACGTCAGGGAGATTGGCCATTGCCAATTCTACGGGATAGGTAACAAATTGCTCAATATCTTCAGTACCTAAATTTGGGGCCACGGTTATTACCTGTACTTGGTTGTTTGTTATATCGGGTACGGAACCTAGGTTTATAGTGGCCATAGACCAAATGCCCGTACCAACCAATGCCACTATAAATAAGCCAATAATAAATTTATTATTGATGGAAAATGAAATGATTTTGTTAATCATAGAAAATGTATTAATTCAGTTTAAAACTTACGGTGCGAATAGACGCAACGTATTTATAAAGCAATGCCTACCTTGAGAAGCATCACTTTAGGATATAGCAATCCTCAAAAAAACTGAATTATACTTTAGGGGGTTGGAAAAGGGATTCCAGATATCTGGAAGTGAAGTTTACTTTATGTAAGATAACCTGTTTTGTGCTTTCAAACTTTAATTGATTAATTGAAGCCAAATTGTTGTTCTCGATCATTAACACTAAAGGGTGACAACATTGCTGATGGGAATGGATTGGTGTATTTTCCTTATCTGGGTTATCATGATGCCCTTCACTTTTTGCATCATTGTCAATGTAATCTTCAACTACATACTCAAGGAAAGAGTCGCCATAAATTTTATGGTCTTGGTAATGGGCAATAATGCTTGAAATTTCTTTAATTGGTCCACAAAAGTCCATATCAATGCTAATTCCCTGAAAAAAGAATAAAATAGACATTGATATGGAAAAGAATATTTTCATAAAGTTTCACAAAGATACAAAAATTGAGATGCACAGGTTGTGCAAAGAAATTATCATTATATTTTGTAATGTGAAACATTACCTCTCAAATTTTGATTAAAACATTCACTCAACATCCTGTATAATTCAGGATGTTTCTTTTTAAGCAAGTCCGGACGTTCAAAAAAGTATTCCGAAGCTACAGCAAAGAATTCGGCTTGATTGGTGCCTCCATACTTTCTAATATCAGAGTGGTTATCATTTATCGCTTCCATTTCTTTATGGATTAAGTTTAACCAAGGTATGGCATATTGATGTTCCATTAGCCGCTCTGGCACACCGTCTGTTCTATCGTCTGGATATTCCGAGGAAAGTTTACCACCATTCCGCTCTAAAGTTTACCAGTAAATTCCTGGCGTAAGTTTACCAGTTTACATCACTTTTTTCCACCGCGGGAACGGTTATAAAAATCAATTATACAACATTATTTTCTTTTTCTTAAAGATTCCCCTTTAAGTTCTATTTTATGTGCAGCTGCTGACAATCTGTCAAGTATGGCCTCGGCTAAAGTCGGCTGATCCAAGAACGCGTAAAAATGGTCAAAGGGCAGTTGAGAGGTTATGATCACCGACCCTATGCCATAACGATCTTCCAACAGATCCAATAAGGTCAGTTTAGCATCGCCGGATAAGGGTTTCAGACCAAAATCATCCAGGATGATCAGCTTTTTTGCCGTCAACTGTTTGATGAGTTTTAAGTAAGTGCCATCGATCCTGGATTGTGCAATAGTCTCTAAAAATTTGTTCATCGATAGGTATAGGGTCTTATATCCCATAAGACAGGCGGAGCGCCCCAGTGCACAGGCCAGGAAGGATTTTCCGGTTCCGGTCTGGCCTTGGATCAGTAAATTCTGTCCTTTTTCCAGATAGTGTCCTTCAGCTAACTGTAATAGGGTCTCTTTTGTAATTCCCCTTTCCGGGTTACAGATAATTTCTTCCATGTTGGCCCGATAGCGAAGTTTCCCGGCCTTGAGCAATCGCTCGGTCTGCTTGTCCCTACGATACTCTTGTTCTGCCTGGCACATCAGGGCCAGAATGGTGTGGGCATCCTCCTGCTGATGTGTGGGCAGGCTTAGTAGGGTTTGATACCGCTTGGCCATTCCGGCAAGCCTTAGGCCCTGTAATTGTTGTAAAGTTGTTGCTGTGTTCATCTTTCAAAGATTATTAATTAATGTTTCATTTTGTTTACAAAAGCTTGTGGTCCCCGGAGATTTTCGTGATGGGGTATGGGTGATTTTTCTGGCGGGCTCTCTTCTATCCGGTCCATCTTGTTTTCTAGGATAGTGGCTACCACTTTGTAGTTGTACCGGTTTCCGGTCAGGGCCCGCTTACAGGCTGCCTCCACACGGAGACCCCCATATTGTTTGATCAGTCGCATAATTCCCAGAAAGGGGCCATAGGCCTGATGCACGGAAATCTTACTTTTCATAAGCTTCTCAAAGAATTCTTTGGTATGGGGACCATTGTCCGCAGCTTGTTTTAAATAATAATCCGGAGTCCATCCACGTTGCACGGCCATCTTGCGATGATGTTCGGGCATATGTTCTAAAAGGGTGGTTATCCCATGTTTTTTATAGTTACGCTGGTGCACGGCAATGCGCTCCAGTTGATAATAGATTTCCACACATTCTGTATCGTAAATAATATTTATCTCCTTACCAACGTGGTGGTAAGGAACACTATAAAAATGCCAGTCTTCTCCCATTACCACATGATAGTTCTTTTGTACCTTGGCCCTGGTGAGATGATTGAACTGGTATGGATGCTCGGGAAGGCTCTGCAGTGCCGGTAGCTCCTGGCCGGTAAAGAGCTCCCTTCGGCTAAAAGACTTCTTCTGGAAGTTAATGTCATGATGGGCTTCCAAAGCCTTTTTTATCCCTTGGTTCAGCTCTTGGATGCTGTAGAACGTTTCGTTACGGATAGTGGCATACACCCGGCGATAGGTGATCTTCACCTGGTTTTCTACAGATGGCTTATCTTTTGGAGCCCTTACCCTTGTGGCCAACAACCCTATATGGTTGTGCAGGGCCCATTGTTCCAATGCCTGGGGAAAAGTAGGTTCATACCTGCAGCTACGGACCACCCATTGTTTCATATTATCGGATCTGGCATTGAGTGGAACCCCGCCAAAATAATTTAAGATATCATTCAGGGCAGGAATTACCTGGGCAAGGGAAGCATCAGGTAATGCTTTTGCATAACCAAAACCACTAAAAGGAAGTACGCCTATAAGTACCGGGCAGGCTATAATTTCCCCCGTAGAAGTGGCCACATAGCTTAACTTAGAACCTGCAAAATCAATTTCCAGCAGCTCTCCGGGATTATGTTTAAAGATCATGGACGGGCTCTTCAAATTGATCTGGATATCCAATAATTCACAAAAACGAGAGTAGCTAAAGCCTTCTGGATATTCTTTTAAATACTCCTGCCAGAGCAGTAGCCTGGTTACCCCGACGCGCCCTAGTTCGGAGATAAAATAATCCGCTTGTTCCAAAAAATATAGTTTACGGACATCCGGGGTCCGGTCCGATCCTTTCTTTTTGGTTTTTACCAATTCATAAAGTTCCGGATCTTTAAGTTTAAGAAGTGTATCATAATCAAATCCACTGGTCTCAAAGATGCCCCGGTAGGAATGAATAGTAGGCCTGGAGACACCAGTCTGCTCCGCAATGCTACGCTCTGATACATCTCGTTTTAGGAATAATAGTATTTGTCTAATTTTTTGCATACCAAGGGTTTTATTCGCCATAATTTTAAGGAGTTGGTTATTCAACCTAATGTACCCCAGCATCATGGATTTATTCCCTTGGTGGTAAACTTTGCTTTGGAATTTTTGGTAAACTTTGTGCCGGAATGTCAGCCTATAAAAGCGTAGTTCCATCTTCAAAAATCCTAATCAATCAGAAAAATTGTAAATCTTTGCCCTGATTATTCTGGTAAACTATACTCAGGAATCAGTGGTAAACATTGCTTCGGAATCGGTGGTAAACATTGGCTCAGAACAGTGGTAAACTTTGAAGTGGAATATCCAATCGTCCAACTTATCTATAAGGTGCACAAATTCGTGTATGCCAGTATTACTTTTATCCGTTGTATTTTTAAAGGCGCGACACAATGCTTTTTTGGAAAGTATCATCTGTTTCTCGAACCTTCCATTCCCAACTATTCCACCAATATTCCGTGCGTTATCCTTACTACTAAATTGCATATCCTCATTAAAATAATCTGGATATAAAAGGATACCGCTTAAATTGGTGTAATGCCATTCTTTGAAGCCAAAAACAGGTATTACTGCACTTGCCGCAATTAAAATCTTATCCAATTCTTCCAGTTCAAGCTGTACACCATCGATATAGACCTCACTTAAAAACTGCATCATTTTTTGCTGAAAAATTAGCTGCCTATTGTTTGAAAGATTTCTATAAAACTGAACATTGTCCATTAATAATTTGTGCCAATGCTCTGGAAATGGCTTTACACTATGACGTTTCGCTTTTCTATAAAAATGAACAGTAAAAAGAATAATCACAACAGAAATTATAATATAGACCATCTTAAAAAAACGTATTAATCTACAGGTTCGGCCTTAAATCCCACTTTTTGCAAAACCGTTTTTACATCTTCTTCGGTTGCACCATCGCTTTCAATGGTTAGGATTTTATCAGGATTAGAGGTATCTACTTCCCAACTTTCTACACCTTCTTGTTTGTTTAAAAAAGGGGTTACTTTTGATACACACCCACCACAATTGATATTTGTTTTAAATTCTAAAGTTTTCATAGTATTAAATTTATTTATTATTAAAGTTTTACTCGTTTAAGTCTTAAGCTATTTGCAACAACGGATACACTACTGAATGCCATTGCTGCA
This sequence comes from Arenibacter algicola, assembly GCF_000733925.1. Lineage (NCBI taxonomy): Bacteria > Pseudomonadati > Bacteroidota > Flavobacteriia > Flavobacteriales > Flavobacteriaceae > Arenibacter > Arenibacter algicola. The sequence goes on along the minus strand of NZ_JPOO01000001.1, from coordinate 884,811 downwards.
CCTGCAATCATCGGGTCTAATAAAAAACCGTTTACGGGATACAAAACTCCTGCTGCAATTGGAATACCCATAATGTTGTAAATGAACGCCCAAAATAAGTTCTGACGTATGCCCAACACGGTTCTTTTTGACAGTTCCAATGCTTTTGGGATGGATTGCAAATCTGATGTTATCAAGGTCATTTTTGCTACATCCATTGCTATATCCGAACCCTTACCCATTGCAATACTAACATTGGCTTGCGCCAATGCGTGCGAATCGTTGATACCATCGCCCACCATTGCTACTATCTTCCCATCCGTCTGTAATTTTTCGACAAAAGCCGCTTTGTCCGAAGGCATTACTTCGCCTTGATAATTTGTTATTCCTACCTGATGTGCCACGGCAGAAGCCGTTTTATTGTTATCTCCCGTGAGCATAAAGACTTCGATGCCTCTTTCTTGAAGCGTAGCGATGGCTTTTTTTGAAGTTTCTTTAATCCTGTCCGCAATTGCCAGTATCGCAAGCACTTGATTTTCGTTACCCAAGAATATGACTGTTTTTGCCTTCTCTTCCAGACTTTCTGCTGTTTGTATCAAAGTAGCGTCGATTTGAATATTCCTTTCGACCATAAGTTTATGGTTGCCCACATAATATTTTGAACCATTCTCTGATTGGGCCTTTACGCCTTTTCCTGTGATACTTTCGAAGGAAGTAATTTCTGCTTGTACAATATTTTCCTCTTTTAAATGATTGACTACCGCTTCTGCCAAAGGATGTTCTGATTGTGCTTCGATAGCCAAAAGAATTTCCTTGTATTCATTTTTATTTTCAAGCTTATCCTTCCAAAAAATGTCGGTTACCAATGGTTTTCCTTCCGTAATCGTACCCGTTTTATCAAGGATTACTGCATTCACTTTATGTCCAAGCTCTAGACTTTCGGCATCTTTTATCAAAATATTATTTTCCGCTCCCTTGCCGATACCCACCATTATGGCAGTCGGCGTTGCCAAGCCCAGGGCACAGGGACAAGCGATAACCAATACGGCTACCGAGGTCAATAAGGCTTGCGAAAAGGCATTATCGCCTCCTACAGACATCCAGACAATGAAGGTTACAATGGAAATACTCAATACCACAGGAACAAATATACCGGCAATCTTATCGACCAGTTTTTGAACGGGTGCCTTACTACCTTGCGCTTGCTGAACCATTTTAATGATTTGGGAAAGCAGGGTTTCCCCGCCTACTTTTTCAGCGGTAAACTGAAAGCTTCCTTTTTGATTAACGGTGCCAGCGAACACCTTTTCCCCTTGGGATTTCTGAACTGGAACGGGTTCTCCCGTAATCATACTTTCATCTACATACGAGCTTCCCTTGGAAACTGCGCCATCCACGGGAATCTTTTCTCCGGGACGCACCAAAATGGTCTGACCCACCTGTACAGATGAAATAGGAACTTCCTTTTCTTCCCCATTCTCAATAATTTTAAGGGTTTTTGGTTGAAGACCCATTAGTTTTTTGATGGCTGAAGAGGTATTGGATTTTGCCTTTTCTTCCAATAGTTTCCCCAAGGAAATAAAGGTGATAATCACGGTAGCCGCTTCGTAATATACGTGAGGTTCGATACCGCGACTTAACCAAAATTCAGGAAAGAACGTATTGAATACACTAAAGATGAAAGCGATTCCGGTACTTAAAGCCACCAAGGTATCCATATTTGCTTTACCGTGTTTGGCCTGCTTGAAGGCATTGATGAAAAAGCTACGCCCGAACCAAAAAAGAATGGGAAAGGCCAATACCAATGAAATCCATTTGCCTGGTTCCCATTGCATATAGAACATTCCCAACACAAAAATGGGCAGCGTAAGTATCGCCGACCAGATGGTACGGCTTTTTATGTCCTGATAATGCTTTTGCTGAAGTTCTTGTTGTACTTCCGAAGGGTCTCCGGCATCAATTATAATATCGTAACCGACCTCACGAAGTGCGTTTTGAAGTTGATTAGGGTTTAACCCCTCATCATACTCTATCAAAACAGAACTGTTCGCGAAATTGACGTTTGCGTCAAATACTCCCTCGGTATGTTTTAATACAGATTCAACACTCGCTGCACAAGAAGCACAGGTCATTCCCGTAACCGGAAATGATTCCTTTACTCCTTTTTTAGTATTCTTTTCTTTGGTTTCAAATATGCTGATTGTCTCCATAAACCCATTCTTATTTGTATGTTACAAATTTCAGGATTAAAAGACTTTAATGTGTTACGTAATATGCTGAATGATTTGTAGAATTTGCTCTTCACAAATTATTACTAACCTATTGGATAAGTCGTTTTCAATTTATCTTTTATCACCGCAATGGATACGTGTCTATCAGTCTCTACTATTTGTAATCAAATACCCTTTTGATTGAATGACCTTTTTTATCTCATCGACATTCGTTTTAGTGGTATCAAATTCTACAATTGAAGTTCCTCTTTCTAGAGACGTAGTTACATTTGTAACCCCATTAATTTTGTTTACAGAATGATTGATATTTTCTTCACAACCAGAGCATACCATCCCTTCAACATTCAATTTTACAGTTTGAATATGTGTATTGTTTGTTGCAACAATTCCTTTTGTGGCCGTTGGGTGAAATATTTGTGGATAATAAGAAACCAATGTCATTGTAACAACAAACGCTGTAACCAACCACAAGTAGAATTTCGACTTAAAAAATGATGGTTTATCAGTTTCACAGTTGCCACAATCGTCCACTCTCTTTTTTTTATAAACTTGATAAAAAGCCAATCCCAATGACAAAAATGCTATGGCCAATAGATAAGGTTTCAATGCAATAAGCCAAGAAAAATAGACAGAACTCCCACTAATACCAACTACACTTGTAAGTAGCAAAGGGCCCCAGCAGCATAGTTTGAGGGAAACTGCTGAAAATACAGCAGTCCCCATAGATGCTTTTTTGTTTAATTTAGTAATTGCCATACCTAACAGCTTCCTATGCCTGCATTTACCAAATCATCTCTTGTGATTTTGATGTTGGTACAGCAATTCAATAGTTTTCCGTTAACAGCAATGGCAGGAACTCTTGTAACCCCATATTCCTTCATTTTTGAAACACAGATTTTACTTTCGCATTGCTCAGACAGATTATGAAGTGTGATTTCGCAGTCCTTTCCTGCTGTTTCTTTTACTAATTGCACCACAGGCTCGCATACTGGGCAACCTGCTGTAAAAATCTCGATTTGTCGTTTCATCTTATTTTAAGTTTAAATTAATAATGGAACAAAGATGAGAACGTGAGGTAGGGGGTCACCAAACTTTTTTTAATCTTTTTTTTCGTTGTAGTCTTTTAATCTGGTTTCAATGGTTTGGATTTCTTTTAAGCGATTGGTCAAATCAGATAATTCCAAGTTAGGGAATTCACTTTTTAAATATTCAATTTTATCTTCATTGCCACAATTGCCTGGGCAAGAGTCCACAGCCTTTACAATTCCAATAGCAAGCGCTTTTCGATAAACTTCATCCAACAGTAAGTAATGTGCTTTTTGAATGCCTTTATCAATAGATTTGAACTGAATGTTGATTTGCTCGGGGTCTTTTCCCTCATCAAGCATTTTAACAATACCGTTTATTTGACCACTCAAAGTTTTTAATCTGGATTTAATATCCAAGATTAAATCAGTAGGTAATTTGTGCTCTTCCGATTTCATAATTTGAAAATTATATTGTTTAGCAACAACTGGAATTATTACAACTTTCGTTCTCTTGAATAGAAGGACATTTTACAGAGCCATAACTACAATAGACACAACAATCCCCTTCATTAGGTTTCAAAACCGTCTTGCAATTCTTGCACTCGTAAAAGAATTGACAAGCGTTCGTCAGCATTTCTTCTTCTTTTTTGTGTCCACATTTCGGACAAGTAATTTCTGATTTTAATATAGTTTTCATTCTATTTCTTTTTTGCCCGTCACTTTATAACCTGTAGAATTAATTGCCTTTTCAATAGCTACTTTAGAGGTTTTAGACTTATCAAACTCTACGACGGTACTTCCCTTTTCATACAAAGGGGTTACATTTATAATACCGTCCAATTCATTTACAGCGTGTTTTATGCTCTCTTCACAGCCAGCACAAGTCATTCCTTGAACATTAAAGTTTGCGATTTGAATATCTGATTGGTTTACAATGACCACTTCTTTTTTATTATCCGGATAAAAAATGGATGAATAATATGGAAATGCCAGCATTATAATTGCAAATGCTGTTACTATTCCCAAAAAGGTTTTTGACTGTATAAATTTTGGTTTTTCGTCTGTTTCACATTCGCAGTCAATTTCTTTTTGAGGTTTTAGTTTTTGATACCAAGCAAAGCCGAGCACTAAAATTGTTAGCCCGATTAGATAAGGTCTAAAAGGCTCAATCCAAGAAAATGTTGAGGCAATTCCGCTTGTTCCTGCAATGAGAGCCAAAACGGGTGTAATACAACATAATGAAGCTGTAATAGCAGCAAGTAAACCTGCACCAATTAATTTGTTCTCACGTTTCATATCGTTTCTAAAACTTTGTTTTTATCGAGTATTTCAAAAAACGGATTCAAGAATGTTGAATATTCAGGAGTTAGTGAGTAAAAAATGGTTTGGGCTTCTCTTTCCGTTTGCAATAAATTTCTGTCCTTCATTTTTCTCAAATGTTGGGAAATAGCTGAAATGTTCATTCCGAGAATGTCGCTTAAATCACAAACGCAAAGTCGTTTTTCCTCAAAGAGTAGGTAAAGAATTTTCAGCCTTACACTATTTCCAACCAATGAAAGTCCATTTGCTAAATAATCAAATGTTTCGTTTAGTTCTGAAACTGTCACTTTACAACGGTTTATCTGTTCAATATCCGCTTGTTGTCTTATGCAAGAATTATTTTCCATAAAACAAAGTTACATTTATTTATTATTTAAGCAAATGCTAAAATAAATATGAAATGATAAAGAAGTTTAGATCATTATGTCCTTTTCGTTTTGGTTCGTGTTTTGACAAAAACTAAAACTAGCGAATTGTACATCAGTTCATTTAGCTTGTAGGAGTAGGTAATGTTGGCTTTTCTGTCAATTGTCTTTTAAAACTACAAAACAGAAAATTCTGTATGGTGTTGAACGGTGTTGTGTGGTCCTCTGTTATACATTGAATTTTGTCAAATCCCTTTTTTAATTCCAATGTTAATTCCTCTTCATTGTATTGTTTTATTTCAAGTCCGCTACATTTTTTTGGTCCGTTTTGTGAAAAGGTACCGATTACTAAATAGCCACTTACAAATTTTGTCGCTTGCTTAATATATTTTTTAATTTGGCCATCTGTTGTAAGAAAATGAAAAGTTGCCCTGTCGTGCCAAACATCAAAAGACGAATGAGGTTTAAATTCGGTAATGTCGCTTACAATCCAATTTACTTTACTTGCCTTTTCTCCCAGTCTTTTTTTAGCTTTTGCAATTGCTTTTTCTGAAATATCAAGTACAGTAATGTTACTATACCCTTCCTCAAGTAAATAGTCAACAAGTTTACTGTCGCCACCACCAATGTCTATAATTTTTGCCTTTTTATTTAGTTTGAACGAACGTATAAACTCCAGTGAAGTTTTTGGTATTTCTTGGGTCCAACTTACCTGGTCTGGATTTTTAGTTTCGTAAACTGTTTCCCAATGTTTCTTTCTGTCTAATTTCATTTTGATATCTAAATTTGGTTCATTGGTAAATCAATATATCATCTATTGATTTAAATATCCCTTAATAGTGGTAAACACACCTTAAATCTCATCCAAGGATTTTCGGTTTTTGTCCACGGACTTCTTGAACTGCGTAGGTGTCATTCCGGTTACTTTTTTGAATTGATTGCTTAAGTACGCAACGCTACTATAATGTAATTGAAAAGCTATCTCACTCAAGGTTAATTCATCATACACAATGAGTTCTTTCACACGTTCAATTTTCTGATTGATAATGTATTGCTCAAACGTAATACTTTCTACTGACGAGAAAAGGGAACTTAAATACTTGTAATCAAGATTGAGCTTGTCACTGATAAAATCGGGCCATTTTATATCCATTTCTTCATCTGAGTGATGGATTTTTTGCACTACCAGACTTTTCATTTGCTCGATAAGTTGGCTTTTTCGATCGTTTATCAAACTGAAACCGGCATCTTGAAGTTCTATGGACAACGACAATTTTTTTTCAAGTCAAGTGCGGAGACTAATTCCAATTCTCCCAATTTAATCGAAGTGTAGGGAATGTCCAATTTCTGCAAAATGGTTGAAACCGCCTTTATACATCTGGGGCAGACCATGTTTTTAATATGGATAGTATTGCTCATTTGATTCTACCTTCAATTTTATATCTACTTGGGCTAAGAAAAGGCTTGTACAAGAACCAATATTGTTGCTAACAAGAACAATAGCACTATGGCAATTATACTATAAACTCTGTCTTTCTTACTAATACCATCCTTTGGCGGTTTTCTTTCTTTTTTTCTTCTTTTCCTGCGATTTTCGCTTATCATCATCCGCTTAAAATTTCGTAGTGGGTTCAGTGCAGTTCCTCAATCTTTAATTTTTTAATACTACTGTTCAACTATTTAGGTTTGCTCACTCAAAGCCATGTTAAACAGTGCTACCAAAGTGTATATCACAAATAATATTATTTTGGATATCAGGGTATAGAGACCGTATTTCTCATTAGGAACATTATTTGGCATAGCTCTTAATTTTCCATTTTCCTCTTATCGATTCTCTGACTATCCTTATATATTATCCCGTGACTTGCATTTTATTATTGTAATGTGGCCTTTACTTCTCCGCAAGTTAACATCGCCTCTCCATAATACGGATTACGAATCTCTTTTTCCAGACTCAACCAGTATGCACCTTTGTTACTATCCGCCATTGGACAGTAATTAGAGTATACTTTTTGATCAATACCAAATAGCTGTATGCTGCTTATCATATGGGCTGATAAATGCTTGAAATGATCTCGTTGTTCTGCAATTTCAAAAGTATACGCAATGGCATTGGCAGAGGCTTTAATTTCTTTTTGAAGGGTCATCCAATGGTTATGAGCCTTCTCGTCTTCAAGTAATTTCATGTCTACTTTCGTAAGGCTTTCTTCGATTTCTTTCGCAGAAGATTGGGCTTTATCAGCGTTGTCGGCGACCAAGGCATCCTTGATAAGTATGTACCCTTCAAAAACCTTTTCAGCGCGCCAATCTTGATTTAAGGTGGTGTTTCATTAATCTTATGAAATTCTTGTACTGTTCGTAATAATTCTATCGGTTCTACATTGACTCCAAAGTTTTTAAAATTACTTGTAGTATAACAATCCCATACCCCATAACACTCTCCCTCCTCCTACTATGCTCCGCCTCCTCCCAATTGGACAAAAAACCCAATTCCAATAACACTCCCGGACAAATGTCTTGGGTATCACGTAATACCTGAAAATTTACATATTTCATTTCCCTTATCTTAAATCCCAAAGCCTTATCAAATTCCGACAATAATGATTCCCCTAAGTTTTCGGATTTGGACTGTAGTTCAATATTAGTTTTAGAATTTGGTTTCTGCACATAGACTTCAATTCCCTGGGCTTCCCTCCTATCAGCCTGATTACAATGAATGGAAATAAAAATATCCGGTTGCAAAATCTTGACCAACTTGGTCCTATCACTCAAAGAAATTAAAGTATCATTATATCTAGTCAAATAGATATCCAAGGTGTTTCCAAACAGTTCCCTGTTCAAACGTATTGCCTCTTTAGCAACCTCCAGAACGATATCCTTCTCCTTTATTCCATTAATTCCAATCGCTCCCGAATCCACTCCCCCATGTCCAGGATCTAAGACTACCATTTGTCGTCTATTTTCCTGCGCCAGTGTGGGATTACAAAAAGGGGCAAATCCCATCCAAAGGCAAACTATCCAAAAGCGTTTCATTTTGTTTAAATTTTAAAGTGCGTGTTGCACAATTTTCATCGTTTTCCGTAATTCATCTCCAATCCACAAAATTTTAACGCTTTCTACTGTTAAAATTTATTCGATTCCCATCAATTTCTACCATCCTTTAGAAATTCCATAACGAATAATTCATCAATCGGTCTTTCCTACATTATTAGGGGAGCATAAAAAACGAACAGTCATGAATAAACCAATTAAAACCATCTTACTCTTACTTATGACCACAGGGTCAACTTTTGCCCAAATCGGGGGAATAGAAGACTCTGTCAATGACGTTTCTGATACTATCCGGAGTATCTTTCCCATTATACTCGGGGTCATTTTCCTGATCGGCTTCCTGTTCAATGCCGGCCATTTCTTTGGCGAAAATTCAGACCTGAAGAAAGGTATTACCAGGGTACTGGTCTTTGTCCTTATTGCCGGGGCAGTAGTCGGCATCTTTACCTACCTAATAGGAATCGTGGTCTAATGCGAAAATTTGAGGTATACCGCAACATCAGAAAACAGGCCATGATATTCGGCCTGTCCATTTCCTTTTTTGCACTGCAGATGATCTGTGTGGTCGGTTCTTTAATGGTCATCATTTTCTCGTTCAGTCTTGCCATGATTATCGGAGTCTCGTTATTCAATATTGCTCTGTATTTAGCCTTGATCAGGATTACAAACAACCCCCAAACAATTACCTTTTGGAGGGTATTTCCAAAAATCATCAGCAATAAAAAATCGTCATTACTTACTTATGGACAAGATTAATATATCGTCAGACCATCCCATTGCGTATATACAGGAAAATATCGTCTTCGCCAATAATGGCAATGTTATCCAGTGTTATGAAGGCTCCTTACCGGAGATCTATTCCCTTTCGGAGAAGGATTTTGAGGATATCCATGGCGCTTGGTTCCAGGCCATCAAATCATTGCCCATCGGATGCGTGATACACAAACAGGATGTTTATTTAAAGAAACAGTACACTTCTGAAAACCTGCCCAATACCACCTTTTTGGCCAAGGCTACACATAAGCATTTCAAAGGACGTGATTATATAGAACATAGGTGTTTTGTGTTTTTTATCCTTACCAAGAACAAGTCATTGAACAACGCCAAATATTTAAACCCTTTTCGAAAAGTACCACAAGGGGTTGCCCAGGAACTGAACGAGCATATCAAAAGTTTTATGGACTCCGTAAACGATTCCGTCTCCTTTATCAACAACAGTCGCAAAATGCAGTTCGTTCCAATGGTCGAAAGGGAAATTCTAACCCTCACCGAAAACTATTTCAACGGGTTCAACGAAGGTTTTGACACCGACATACTTTTGGACAGGTCCAAGGTTGCTATTGGCGAAAATCTCTTTGATGTTCTGGCCATCAACAGTGAACTCTGCTTTGGAGGGAACGTCCAGAGCAGCAAGACCAATGAACGGTTTACATCGGACGATTTTGTGTTCCATCAGGGGTTTATCGATGGAATAGGCCTCGCATTGAACGAAAACCATATCGTAAACCAGATCATCTATCTGGACGACAAGCACAAATGGCGTAAGTTATTGGACAAGAAGATCGAAGAACTCAAAAAAAGTTCCAATTTTGGTTCCCAGAACAAGGTAACGCTTTCAAAAGTCCAACTGATTCTTGACCAGATCAATAATGATGACAGCTCGCGCATTATCCGTGGCCATCTCAATGTTATCTATTGGCATCCAGAAGCCAAGGGCCTTGCCAAAATAGGCTTAAAAATAAGGACCGAATTCAAAGAGCTCGATATGGTCCCCTACTACCCCAGGGGGGAGGAACGAAAAAATTATATCCTCAATAGTTATTTCTGTTTCTCTCCCAATTTCTCGGACGGGGATCTTTACGTAACCGACCTGAAACATGCCCTGTGCCTATATATCAACAACAGCAACTACAAAACGGATGCTACAGGGATCATCTTCAACGACCGGGAACACAACATCCCAGTCCTTAAGGATGTCTGGGATGAAAGGAAAAAGCGCATAAAGGCACGGAATTTTGCCATTTTCGCCCCAACGGGCGAGGGCAAGTCCTTTCTGGCCAACAATATCCTACGGCAATACTTCGAGGCCGGTGTCCGGCTGGTCATTATCGATCTTGGAGGGTCCTACACCAAATTTGCCAAGCTCTATCCCGAACAATATACCGTATTGAGATATGAGAGCGGTAAGAACCTGGGCATCAATCCATTTTATGTTCACGACCCTGAAGACCTAGCTCCAGAGCGATTGGAGGACCTTTCAGTATTCCTTTTTGAGTTGTTGGCCTCAGAGCTAAAGGCTACCAAGGCCCAGTCCGTCTCCATTAAAAAGATACTGCTGTATTATTATCAGATGGTCAAAAAGAACCATTCCCTGGACAGTTTCTATCGCTTTATAGAGGAACATCAAAACAATTTGTTGGACCAGCTTAAAATACAGGCCGATTACTTCAATATCCCCGGCTTCCTCCATATCATGTCCGAATATGTCGGCAACGGGCTGTACAGCTTCCTTTTCGAGGTCAGCGAGGACCAGACCTTTAAGATAGAGGATAAACGCTTGATCGTTTTTGAGCTGGACGAAGTCAAGGACAATAAGGAAATCCTTTCGGTGATGCTCAAACTGATCAAGTCTGCCATCCAACGGACCATCTGGAAAAACCGAGCGGAAAAGGGCATCATCCTTTTCGATGAGTTCGCCAAACAGCTCAAATTCGACAATGTATTGGAGAGTGTGGAATTCTACTATCAGGCCATCCGAAAACAGAACGGGGCCATAGGGATCATCCTGCAATCCATCAACCAATTGCCCAACAATTCCACCTCGGCCAGCATACTGGAAAATACCCAGGTCATCTATAGCCTGAACAACGAAAAGGGATATGGGGAACTTAAGAACAGGCTGAACCTGTCCAGCCACGACCTGAACCAATTGAAATCCATAAAGAACAACCTTGCGGGACCACGCAAGTACACCGAAATATTCATCAAGATTGGGAAAGAAAGCAACATTTTCAGGTTGGAGGTACCCCCTGAAGTCTATGCCGCCTATCTAACCGATGGCGAGGAAAACGAGGCCATAATGGCCCTTTATGAAAAGACCAATGATATGGAGAAAGCTATAACTGAATTTATAAAACAAAAAAAGTGATACTATGAAAAAGAAAATCAGAACATTGGGGATCCTGTTGGCCCTCTCCCTTTTATTGCCTGCAGGCGCTGCCTGCCAGGGAATGCCGGTATACGACAACACCAATTTCATCTCCTTTATGAAATCTTTGTTGGAATCCGGCAAACAGACCTCCCAATTGTTGAAGACCGTCAAATTTCTAAAGGAACAAAAAGAGAACGTTGACAAGGTCAACGATGTCATCAAGCAGCTAAAGGCCGTTAAGGAACTGGCAGATAGCAACCAGCGCCTTTTCGATATCGTACAGGACGATCTTAGGGAGATTTTCAGTTCTCCCTATATCAAGCCTGATGAAGTTGCCCGTATCTCGGATTCGTTCAACGACATCATCGAAAACTCCTTGACGGGCATGGATTACATAGAGGAAGTGCTGTCCAGCGACAACCTTAGGATGACCGATGCCGAACGGGCAGCGATACTCAAGGAAAAGGAAGTGCAGTCCAAGGAAATGGTGGCCGAGATAGAATCCAAGACTCGGCGCTACCGGGAAATCATCGCTTTTAGGGAAATGCAGGCAGTTATCAACGGCAGGAAAGCAAATTATTGATATATGTCAGGAGTGGCCTTGAGCATAGGATTGGAATATGTGGACACTGTTTTTCAGACCATCAAGAACAGTGATTTTTCCCAGTACACCATTACCGGAATGAAGACCCTTGCGGTATTGTTCTTTCTGATCAATATCCTAAAAAAGTACAATGAAGGTGTGGCCAACAACGAAGGCTATACCTGGGGACTGACCCCTGCCGAACTGGCCAAGAATTTTGCGGTAGTGATCATAGTCATTTTTTCCACCCAGGTGTTGGGGGTCTTCGATTCTATTCTGGTGGCCATTGAATCCCAATACAGGGACACGGCCCCTGCCCTACTTCCGTTGCAGATGCAGGAAATTGACATAGAACAAGATGTGGGAGCGATCGAGGCCGCCAAAAAGGCCATGGCCCTATTGTACGAGGCTTTGGTGACCCCCTTGTTCGGCCTAAAGGTATTGGCCTTCATTATCGGCCTTTTCCTATGGTTGATGGACCTGTTCATCTATCCCTTGTTCTTGGCGGAACGTTTCTTTCTGTTGGGGATCATGCAGGCCTTTTTTCCATTGGTCATCAGTTTGGCCGTGTTTGAAAAGTTCAGGTCTATGGCCTACAACTTTTTTAAGCTCTATGCGGGGGTATATATGGTGGTCCCTGCATTTTTTCTGGTCAATGTCTTTATAAACCTGCTATATACCGAGGTGAACACCAACTTTTGGTCCGACCTTTTTGGAACGGACTGGGGCAGTCAATTTTTCGCGCCCTTGATACAACTGGGATCCATAGGTTTTATCGTGTTCCTGAAATTCAAATTGTACCGGCGTGCCATCTCTTTTACTTTGAAACTGTTCAGCGGTATATAGGCCTTCACTAAAAACCATTAAAACGCAATAATGAAAACACCTTATAAAAATATCTACAAAGTCCTTGACCAAAATCGGTTCATAGTTTGGTCATTGGTCATCAGCACCACGGTGACCTGTGTCGTAGCCATTTTTTCCATGCTAAAAATGCACAGGGAAACCGTCGACAAGGTCTTTATGGTGAACACCGATGGGGACGTGATACCCTTGAAACTGGTTTCCCAAAAAGAAAATCTGGGGGTGGAAGTCCTGTCCCATTTGGAACTGTTCCACACTTACTTCTACAACATTGACCCGGGCAACTACGAAAAGAACTTGGAAAAAGCGCTGTGGTTGGGCAACAGTTCGGTGGATGCCCTGTACAAACAGAAAAAATCGGATGGGGTCTATAACCGCCTATTACAATATTCCCTAGTACAGAAGGTACTCCGGATCGAATCCGAGATAGAGATTTCCCAAGAACCCTATACTTTTCGAACCACTACCCTATTCGAGATCAATCGGGGCAAAGTAACGGATACTTATGAATTGGTGACTACGGGCAATCTGATCCACGTGGACCGGAACTTTCCCAAGAACACCCACGGACTTTTGATCACTGACTATTTCGAGAACTCTTTAAAAAAGGTACAGAATGAAAATTGAAAGGAACAAGATCGTATTCGGTTCGGTAATTCTGGTCATTGTACTGTTCATTGTGGGATATACCATGTTGGTCATGGACAAAGGGGGTGAATCCGGAGAATCACTGGATAAGACCAAAGTACCGGAATTGGAAGAGCAACAAAAGGAGTACCGCTCCAAACTGGAGGCGGTGGACAATATTCCCGAAGAACGGGTAAAAAATGCACCCAGTATTTATGATGAAAGGTTGCTGGATTCTACGGGACTTTACGATCCCGATTTTATGGATAGGGATAAACAGCGTATCGTGGACAGCATATACAGTCAAGGCCGGATCGATTATTCCCAAAAGAGCTACCGGAATGTGCAACCCCCAAGACCCAAGGTAGTTGCACCCGTAGAAAGGGATACTATTGCAGAGGAAGATGTTCAGCCCATTTCTATCAAGGAACTTGCTTTGGAACACCAACTATTTTTTGCTGCCGATCCAGTTCCCGATCCTGTTTCCTTTGTTCCCGATCCCCTGGTTGTCAACGTGGAAGTGGATGGCAACCAAGTGGTAAGGACGAACAGCCGGTTACAATTGCGCCTACTTCAAAAAATACGATTGGGCAACACAATAATCCCCAAGAATACCTTGATCTATGGCATCGTAAGTTTTGGGCCCAACAGGACGCTCCTCAAGATCGACAATATTGACCACATCCCAGTAAAACTGAAGGCTTTCGATCTGCAGGACGGACTGGAAGGTATTTATGTGGAGAACAGTTTTAAGGGAGAAGTGGCAAACGAGGTCGTTGACGATGTCCTGGACGATATCAATATCGCTGGGGTCCCCCAAGTAAGCGGTATCAAAAAAGTTTTCCAACGAACCAATAGAAGAACAAAAGTAGCCGTGCTCAACAATTACAAACTCATTTTAAAGTCGCCCAAAAGGCCTTAAATCCATAAACCTATGAAAAAACACATATTCTTGTTTGGTCTCCTGATTATGATTAACGCTGCCAATTCTCAAAATGGCAAAGTCATGGACACCATATATACCAATGAACAAATGACGGTATCGTTGTTCTTTCCCGACCCTATTCGGCAAGGGGTTACAGGGTCCTCCAATTATGCCTTTAGTTTCAACAGGGAGAGAGCACAGTACTTTGGGCTGCTACAGGCCACTCCAGGGGAGGAAAGCAATCTTTTGGTGGTAACCCAAGATGGAGGGGTCTATTCTTATTTGCTACAGTATTCCCAAAAACTTGAAAAGCTGAATTATTTCATTGATAACTCCGACAGTATTGGCCATGAAAGGACTGGTCCCTCAATTGTCTCCCAAGTAAAATTGTCCATGGCAGATTCTGACACCATCCCAAACTCGGATAAAGCTTTGGACTATCCAAAACTCTGTGCGCAATTGCTTAGAAATCCCAGGCCTTTTGATCAGATAAAATATAAGGATGGAGTCACTATTAGCATGACAAAAAGTATCTATTATCTTAACGAGGTCTATGTGGTTTTCAAAATTGAAAACGGTTCCCAGATCGATTTCGAGATCAATACTTTGAACCTGTACAAAGTGAACGGCAACAATAAACGTAAGTCATCCTATCAGGAATTGCCCCTACCTCCTATCTTTCAGTTTCAAAGGCCAACAGTGGTTCCAAAAGGTAAGCAGGTTCAATTTGTATGTGTCCATCCCAAATTTACGTTGGGAGCCCGTGAGAGGCTTATGGTGAAACTGGAAGAGTTGCATGGGAGTAGGAATATAGCGGTAAAATTGAAATATTGAGTCTTAAAATAATACTCGATTTCCAATACAGTAGTTACTGGAAGATAAATAGAATTCCCGTTGTTGTAATTGCAAACCTTTTGCCATTATAATTAGTTTAAAGAACTAGAATTGCAATTATTTTCCATTATGAAGTATTATTTTACAAATATTTTCCACTATAAATATCCTTCAAAGCTGTCCGCACGTGCTGGGCATGCACCATATATATCCTAATTATCGGTTTTAATAGAGAAGAATTAAATTCGTTTATTTAACAATTACAATATTTGATCAGGCCAAACGCATCAAAAGCTTAACACCTCAGGTGTCAAAGTACACATCTGACTGTGGATTTAAAAAAAGGCACTCCATTGAAAAAGAGAATAAACTATTTTTGTTGAATGAAAAATGATTTAAGAATACTATACGGAATCGCGTTTTGGGCGAGTGTTCTTGGAATGTTCGCCTTTATTTTTGATTTTGGTTTCTCCCAAGCCACATTGATTCAACAGATCATTGATGGATTTTACTTTTTAGTTATTGCTTTAGGGTTAATATCGACCTATGCACGATATTTTGAAAACCCTAATTTATTCAAGCGAAAAGTAGCTATTTTCGATATTATTTCTGTAATATATACACTTTATATATTTTATATGTATCTCTTCATTGGGGAAGCATTTAAAACCGATTTAATCTTAGAGAATCCACTTTGGGTCATTTTAGGGGTTATTTTGTCGTTCATCAGGGAGTTTTCCGAACAAAAACTAAACTTGAACAGAACTTACTTCAACCCAGCTCAAATATTCATATTAAGCTTCTTGTCCATTATTTTTCTAGGTTCATTACTGTTGATGTTACCAAAGGCTACCCATAATGGAATTTCGTTTGTTGATGCCTTGTTCACTTCAACAAGTGCTGTTTGTGTTACGGGACTGATCGTAGTAGATACGGCTACTTATTTTACACTTTTTGGTCAATCTATCATTTTGTTTTTAATACAGATCGGTGGTTTGGGGATATTAACTTTTGCGAGTTACTTCAGTTATTTTTTTAAAGGAGGTAGTACCTACGAGAATCAGTTAACGTTAAGTGAAATGACCAATTCTCAAAAAATTGGTGATGTTTTCAGTACCTTAAAGAATATTATTGTTATTACTGCAGTTGTTGAATTGACTGCAGCTGTATTTATTTTTCTTTCGTTGGACAAAGCGTTGATCAACAATTTTTCAGATAAAGCCTTTTTTTCCATATTCCACGCTATTTCTGCATTTTGCAATGCAGGATTCTCAACTTTAAGCAATAGTATATACGAAACAGGTTTTAGATTCAACTATTTCTTACAACTCATTATCATATCTACTTTTGTACTGGGTGGTTTAGGGTTTCCTATTGTTGTCAACATTGTTCGGTTTGTAAAGCACAAATTGATTAATATTTTCCATTTCAATTCAAAATCAAAAACATATAAACCTTGGGTACTAAATATTAATAGTAGGATTACACTAGTTACAACTCTATCCCTTACCTCGGTGGCTTTTGTCTTGTTTTTACTCCTGGAGTACAATAACACACTAGCCGAACATTCGTTCTTTGGAAAATTGGTAAATGCACTGTTTGGGGCAGCAACACCGAGAACTGCCGGTTTCAATTCTGTAGATATGACCGCTTTGGCATTCCCTACGGTAATGATAACTTTTTTATTAATGTGGATCGGTGCATCACCAGCTTCAACAGGTGGTGGTATAAAAACCAGTACCTTTGCCATAGCGACACTCAATATTCTGAGTTTGGCAAAAGGGAAACAACGCATAGAGGTATATAGAAGGGAAATTGCAGATATTTCTGTAAAACGTGCATTCGCGACTATAGCTTTGTCCTTGATCGTAATTGGTTCAGGTATTGTACTTATTACTGTTTTTGACCCGGAAAAAGGTCTATTGAATATTGCATTCGAGAGCTTTTCCGCTTATAGTACCGTTGGTTTGAGTTTGGGTATTACTGGTGATTTAAGTACTGCTAGCAAATGTATCCTAATAGTAATAATGTTTATAGGGAGAGTAAGTATGCTCTCAATCATTGTTGCCGTTTTCAAAAAAATAAAACATAAAAATTATCGCTACCCTAGCGAGGAAATCACTATCAATTAAAAACAAAAATGAAATATATTATTGTAGGTCTAGGTAATTTTGGAGCATCATTAGCGGAGAAATTAACGGCTAAAGGAAATGAAGTTATTGGTATTGACAACCGAATGAATAAAGTAGATTTGTTCAAAGAAAAAATTTCGCATACTATCTGTATGGATGCTACAGACGAATTCACAGTTTCCGGGCTACCACTTAAAGATACCGATATCGTTATCATTGCCATAGGAGAAAACCAAGGAGCCAATGTAATGGTCACGGCATTATTTAAAAACTTGCGCGTTAAACGTTTAATAAGTAGAGCAATCGACCCATTGCACGAAAAAGTGCTAATGGCCATTGGAGTAGATGAAATAGTGCATCCCGAAGAAGAAACTGCTGAGCGTTGGGCCAAAAAATTGTGTTTGACCAATGTTGTGGATTCGTTTGAATTAAGTGATGACTTCAGCATCATTGAAGTTGAAATTCCAACTAGATTTGTTGGAAAAACTATCAAAGAAATTGAATTAAGGTCAAAATTCAACCTTTTAGCTTTAACAACAATTAAAAAAACTGAAGTTACCAGTGTTGTCGGCAAGACTAGAAGTGAAGACAGTGTTCAAGGTGTGGCATCGCCAAATACTATTTTGAATGCTAATGAAATTTTAGTCATTTATGGTGCCAACAAAGATTTACAAAACTTTACAAACCAATAAAATGAAAATTAAAATTATTTTTTTTTATAGTCTTATTATTTGTGTTTTATGTTCTTGTGAAGAGAAACCGGAACAAACAATGCAAACTCAAAATAGCAATACTCATAAATTGCCCATTGAATCGGAAATAAAGAATATACCGTTCTCAGAAATGACCATTATTACTTTTGACGATTGCGAATATCTTGTTTTCAAAGAAGAACATGACGCAAATGAAACAATGGGCTTTATGGCTCACAAGGGAAATTGCAACAACCCTATACATTGTTATACGGAATAAAACCCTCTTTGTCCCTATATGTCAATACTTCTCTACCCGTTTGTTATAAAATGGGTCTTTCAAGTAATTATCTTTGCCGGATAGATATCATGCATCTGCTCCAGTACATGATGACTAATTGATTCGATAGCGTGTCCAGCAACATCTTGAACTTGAATTTCGAAGTGTTTCCTTTGTGTCATAATACAGGAAATTTTGGTTAAAAATAACGCTTAAATTACTCCCCTATTTTTAAGAGGACTCATATTATCAAAAACTTTCCTACCCAATATGCGGAGTGATCGCATTCATTTAAATTGCAGAAACTTCCTAACATCCAAATGGATCTGTTCGAAGTTTGCTTTTATAGCCGCATCCCCGATTTGGAATTTAGGCTCGGGAAGTCCTTTGACAATATTAGGTTTGGGAAAACGTACTTTTTTATCCTTACCATCGGCGAAGGCGATGAACTCCCCTTCCTTCAACCTAAAAAATTCCTCCGCCCGTATCTTGCTTACCTCCCGCTCCCCTTTGGTAATACGGGTATCAAAATTTAAGGTATTCTCTCCCTTGCTCACACTCATGGTCGGCCGTTTAACGATTTCAAAAAAGCGTTCGTAATATCGGGCCGTATCGGGGTCGTTTGCCTTCCCAAAGAACTGGTAGGAAAGGTTGCTCAAAATGGCCCTGCTGGCCTTGTCCCCGTACATCATATCGTTTTGTATCTTGTCCTGGAGCACATAAATAGTGGCAATGTCATAACTTCTTAAAGTTGCAGGAATACGGTGCATATTGAGCAATCGAATGGTAGGGGCCTCCTCCATAAGGATAAATGAGGGTGGCCGCTCACGAATACACATTTGTTTTGTTATGGTATGTATTATGGTGGCTATTACCGGGGAATAGGCGGTTTCAAATTTGGGATTGTTCACTATGGAAACCACAGATGGGTGCACAGAGTTGTTGATATCCAAGGGCACTTCATCGGCCGAAAGGGCCATAAAGATACGCTGGGTACTGATCTTTTTTAGTGCATTGGCCAGAGTACCCATTACCCCAGCGGTCTGTCGTTCGGAATCCTTTCCGGAGATAAATGCATCCGCCATGGCCTTGGAGGTATAATTGGAACTTAGAAAATGTATCAGGTATTCGGTATCCAGGTATTGATAGGTGGCAATGAGATGTGGCAGGGTACAAAATTCCGCATGGTCAGTTTTCAATTTCCAGATCAACCCGCCCAAAAGACCTTCAACGGCATCGTTGAAGAATTTGGAAGATCCCATGGCAATGGATTCCCGCTGTTCCAAGAGGTTTTCCAAAAGTACCCTTGAAATCTCATTAACGCTTTCTTCATCTGTCATATAGCGGGCCGCAATGGGATTTACCCGGCAATGGATATCGTCAAAGGAGATAATATGAAAGGGAATATCGGCCTTACCAAAAAGAGGATAGGCCATTTCAGTAATCTCAAAATCTTTATAATCGTGGATGACCCCGGAAAACCGGTGTTGGCCAAAGTGTTTTAGAAAACCATAGACCACGCTTTCTGTTTTGCCACTTCCGGCCGACCCTATGATAGAGGCACCCCGTCGAATATTCTTAAGTACTAGACTACCGTTCAACAGATTGAATCTGACCTTGAACTTTTCAGGATTTTTAGGAATTCCAAAGTGATAATTGAAGCCTATAAAAAATCCCAGATTGACTATTTGAAAGGGCAATAACCACCACAACAACACTTTGGTAAATTCCTGCCAGCCATGCAGGTTATGTAGAGCGACTCCCAACAGCATCAACATTAGAATATTTTGGACATAGGCATACGTGTAGTGTGTATAGGAAAGATAAAATACTGCAATCAACACTGCATAGATTCCAATTGTGATAAGTACCATAGCCCACATTTTGAATTACAGATATTAACCATTGTCATTTTATTGAATCCCTAAATGCCTATGGAACTAGAGGATCTGGCCACGTCAACAGCTTTCTTGAACTGTTTAATGGCCTGCAGGGCAGCTTCCACCTTGTTCGTGGGAATATTGAGTTTAGGGACATGCACCCCGGCGGCACCCATTATTCTAAGTGCGGCACTGCGTTCGTTTGTGGGCAATCCCAGAAGTTGTGCAAAATAGATCTTGGGATCCTGGACAAAGGTCTTACGGGCACTATAGGATTCCACATAGTTGCGTTGGTATTTGAAGAGGGTATCGAACCTTTTTTCAGCATTTTCGTAAAATTGGTCCCGTTTAAATCCACGCTTGACCATTTTGCCGTTAAGTTTGGACTCCGACTCCATGTATTTGCTCCCGGGAGAAAGGCTATATCTATTGGTAACATCCTTTCTGCTTACTATGATATGGACATGGGTCTGCAAGCCCGGCTTTTGCATTCCCTGTGCCACTACCTGTCCATCAATACGGTGTGGCATTTGGGCATTTAGCCTATCAATTTCCTTCCTCATGGCCTTAACATTTCCGGAAACCTCCCCACGTTCCACCATACGGATCTCATTTTCCAATCTTACAATCTTCGCACGGTACACCTGGTTCTCCTTGACTTCCCTGTCAAATCCTTTAAAGGTGCGTTCATATTCTATCTTCGCATAATATTTGATACTGTCCACGGACACCGGGGTATCGCGATGGAAGGACGCCGCATAATCCTTCATAACCTCCCTTACATATTTTTTGAGTAGCTCCGGGTCGTTGTTAATATGCCTCAATTCCCTTTGGCTGGGATTGATGGTCAGTGCAAAGAACTTGGGTTCCCTTTTTTTCAATTTGGCGGTGTTGCCGTCTATTTCCTTGATGACCTGTTCGGGTTGGATCCGTTCATTGTACTGGTCAAAAAAGTGTTCCTGATGTTCGGGCAATTTACCCTCGTTCTCTTTTTCCAGATAGGCCACATAATCCGAAGAACTTTGGGAAAAGGTAGCATCCAGATGTTGTTTGGTAATACTGATGTACATAATGCTATTCTGATTTTAATTTCATTTTCACATGCTCGAACTCCTCGGGGGTCATATCCAGTTGCAACCTGGGCTTTCCGAAGCTGCTCTTTACCAATTCCACCTTGTCCAGAAGGTTTATAAATTCAATCCTTATTTGACTCAGGTCCCGCTTAAGATTGGTGTAATTCCTTTCCATGACAATGGCCTTCTCCACCTTCTTGAAGAACATATCCCGTTCAGGATCTGCCTTCTTTCCGTCCATAAGCAAAGGGGCCTGCCCCAGTTTCTTCTGGGGGGAGTGTTCGAAAAGCAGTTCCAACATGGCCTTGGTCGGGAGCACCCCGTGTATTTCTATGTTCTTCATCATGGCGACCATGGCATTGAACCTTTTCTTGATTAGGTCGGCGATGGTCCTACCATTGGGACCAAAAGATTCCTTTGGGGAAATCTCGTTGTAAATAAAGAAATCCAACATTGTTTGCAATGCTTCCGTATGGGTATTGAAAAACTGCCTGGAGAAGGTTTGGAACTGCCGCGCCGTATCCTTCTTGAACCGTATGTTGCTGAAAGTTTCCAAACCAATTGTCTAAATTGTTGATTGCCGCAAATTCTGCCGTGTTTATGGGGGTTTTCGGGCCGTTTGCCGCAAACCACTTTATTCTAAATTCTCAATTACTGAAGTTTATCAATTTAAATAATTGATAATCAATAATTTATACAGAAACAAAACTCCACAACGTCGCAACGCGCGTTGTCCTCTTGCTATTCCGTTTTTCCGCGCCGGCGAAAAATTTCCGCTCTATGCCCAATGTAGTCCGCTTGGCCACAACCCGGCATGGAATGGAAAATTTTAAGAGATTTTAAAGTCCAATTTTGAGGAATTTCCAAAGGATTTGGAAAAAGGGTGAGGATAGTGAAAAGCAATCGTTAAAAAAAAGGCGGCCCCAGGATCGGGGACGCCCATTATACAATTCAATATTCACTGGGAAGCATCAGGGTATCTTCCACAAAGAACAATCTGAGTTCGTCCAACGGAAAATCCGTCAAATGATATTTTTGGGTCTCAAAAATATGCCCATTGCCATCACTGTAATCAATTTTGGCCTCATATCCCATAATGTCCTTTTCCTCCTCGTTGAGTTTTCTAAAATCGATGGCAATGAATCGACTTTTGTCCATGAGGCTTTTGGCGATAACAGAGGTGTCCGTAACCAGCCAAAAGCATTCTCCGGCCTGTGCAAGGTATCTTATGCCCTCTGTAAATTTTGTCCGGATAAGTGGAATTTGATATAGTACTAACGAACCGTTAAAATGTTGTATCCGTTCCTTAATTTCTCTAGTTTTGAAGTTCATATGAGTTATAGTTTGAGTTAGTATTAATCAATAAGAGGGCGTTGAATTTCGGGAACGCCCTCTTTGTTTTTCCGGCATTTGATAAGACCTCCCATTAAGACCTGCTTCCCAGCAATAGGATCTCATTGGCCACCACTTCCGTTACATATCGCATGCTACCATCTTTGGTTTCAAAGTGGCGTGACTTCAATTTTCCGGTAATTCCCACTTCCCTGCCCTTGGCCCCGAACTGCTCCACGATCTCCGCGGTCCTGCCCCAGGCCACAATGGTATGCCAGTCCGTATTCTGGACGGTCTCCCCTTTGGCATTTTTGTAGCGCTCATTGGTAGCCATCTGAAATCTGGCCACCTTTTTGCCACTGTCAAGATTGGTAATCTTGGGGTCCTCCCCAATGTTCCCGATCAACTGTACATGGTTTCTGAATTTGCTCATAATTGAAAAATATTATGTCCACCTCCCAGTGGACGGTTAATAATGGATTTAAATGATCTACTTATTATATCTCGAACGTTTTCCTTGCCTGCGGCAGGCAGGCCTTTTTGATAGTTTTGTGCGGTTCCTTTTTTAGGATCTGGATTCGATTTCATGGTTCCTTTTTTTGATCTACTTCCCATAGAGCTCTCACGTTACCTTTTTTGATGCAAAACCCAACACAACATTCGAACTTGGAAAGACGTATAAAAAAGATCGCGCCCTGGGCGTGACTGGTTTATGCCGTCGGACAAGGGGGAATGTTGTTATTTCGCTATCCAAAAAAGGTCCGAGTTCTGGAATGGCCGTAGATCGAAAACGAATCCTGGAAGAATTCCAACATCCAAGGAACGGCACAAAATGAATCGATGGCACCCTGGTCAAACCTTGTACAACCAAAACCGATATATGCGTTCACAGACCACGGCCATTCTTTCAGGCCGTTGGCCAGGCGGACTTGAGCAAGGGTTTTATGGTCGGGAAGTGGAGGATGCCCAAGGCACGACCAGGAAACCCTTGCTCGTGTCCAAGACCCCCCCGAGGCTTATTGCCCGAAATGAAATGTAGCGGCAATGTGCCGAGGTGGTGTGGCCGTACCCCATAAACTGCAAACGGTAACCTTCCAATGAAAAACCCTTCATCCCCTTCCGGTCATATATCCTTGAACTCTCCCCAGATCAAGGGATGCGAACTTGCCGCATGGGTCCTGTTCTTTAGGCCCGGATAAGTGGGCCATCGCGTTTTCCCTTCGGGCCACATCCCTTTGCGATCAATACCGCAGGAGGTAAGCTTCCCCTTCATTTCCGGGGAAACCAACATATAATCCTTTTGCCTGATATTCACCCCCATACTATAGGCTCCCAATCTAAAATATCCTGCACCTTTGCCCAGGTCCCTTTCTACTTTAAATCCAGGTTGCCTGGAGACATCCTCAAGATCGGTTCCTCTAAGTAATGGGGACAGGCAATCGCTATAGGCTACATCGTTCAAGGTCCCGCATACCAGGACCAATTCCTTTCCGGAATCCTTCATTTTATGATAGATATCGGCCACCTTTTGGGCCTGAAGCTTTCTATGGGTATCCTTGTCCAAAGAGAACTGAACCGAAAGAATATGAACAGATCGGCCTTCCGGGGTCAAAACGGCATATTCCTGACAGTCCACTTCAAAAATAGGATCCTGCCCATCGGCCAGTTCCAGGCCATGGCTTTTTAGTGTGTCCAACCGGTAACCGTTCTTCGCCATTATTGCCGTTCCCTGGCCACGGCCATCGTTATCCTCCAAATGCATCACCTGTTCGTAGGGCTCCATAACAAATTCCCTTAAAAGTCCACGGTTAAAATCCATCAGGGAGGCCCTATCCTCCACCTCCTGAAGGACGAGTACATCCGCATCCGTTGCTGCAATAAGCCTGGCCTTATTGAGCGTGGAACTATAGGGAACGGCCACCGTCTGCAGGGCCACCCATCCGTTCCAATCGGTAAGCCGAGAGGCCTTGGCCTCATGGGCGGATCCGTTCGGTTTCAGAAAGAGTTCCCCCTGCCTTTTTCTCAGGACTCCGAAAGGTCGATGGTCCGTTTTTTCGAATCCCAACAAGAATGTGAGTTCCCTGATCCGATCCATATCATTTGCGTTTTTTTGGATTCTGTTCATTAGGCTATCGAGCTCCGATACCCAATCGGAAACACATTTGTTCAGCTTGGGCCGAACGAGGCCCTTGTCCCGGTGATATATATTTTCGATGTTTAAGCTGGCTATTTTCATATGTCTAAATTTTATTGTTTCTAATATGTCATATGTAATTCGCCTTTACACATCTCAGTGGTTTCAAGTGTGGTATTGGCTCATTTCATAATTGTCGATTTTAGATTCGTTTGTCCTTGGTGTCCTTGTCAAAAGAGATCAGATTGAACATTTGGCGCATACGGCTTCGGACACGTTTGCCGTATCGTTCCTCCAATTCTTCGGCATTCAGGTTTGTGGTGATATGGGTAGGGATCTTTGTCCGTTGGAACAGTTCGTGCCTGGAGACCAGCACTTCGCCCATCACATTGCAATCGTCCCCAAAGTACCTGCCCATGGGTTCTACCCCCAGATCGTCAAAACAGTAAAATCGGCCGTTCCCATAATCCTCGATGATCTTATACCCGATATGGTTGAAGGCAAAGGTGATGTTGCGGGAAGGAATAATTTCGTAGTTCCGTTTATGCGGGACAAGGTGGCGTACCAGCCGCATCATGCTCGTCTTGCCACATCCCACCGGTCCGGTCAACAATATACCTTTGCCCGTATCCATTTCCATTTTCTGGCAACTCTCGATATCCTTGACCATATAACTGCAGAGCTTTAGAAAAGTGCCCTTGTCCCCTTCACGGATCTTAAAGCTTTCCCCGAACAGGGACCTGCCCTTGGCATCCAGATAGGCTAGCACCTTGGAGAAGTCGTATTCGATGCGTTTGCCGTCAAAACTGCCCAGGCAATATTCGGTGCCCCCTACAACAAGGATATGTGGGCGTGGATCGGCCATATCATTACAAAGGCTCCCCATAGTTTTTATTTGTTTGGATATCCAGATAATCTGTACTCAACTTTTTGTTGGACCTACCGCCAAAAGCACCAACCTTATTCAGTTCCTTGGCCCGTAGCATCCAATTTTTGGCCATGGCCATCCAGTCCTCTATCATGGATTTTCCGCCTACCTTCCATCCCACTCCCTGGTAGTGGTTGTAGAATTTGGCACCCTCGGTAAGCGGCCACTTGTTCATTTTAAAAAATTCAATAACATCATGTTCATTTTTTGGGCGGCACTCTCTAGAGTGTTTATTTAATGTTTTATTATGTTTGTTAATGTTTATATATGATACCACCGCTGGTCCACCACTAGTTTCAGGGTGGTCCAGGGGTTGTCCAGCAGTTGTCCCAAAAATGGGCATCATGATTCGGCTTCCTTGGAACCGGCTATGGGAGGGCAGATAGGCGATGTAGTGCCAATCGCTCAAATTGGTCAAGCATCGGTGGTAGGTGGTCCTGGACCCTATTTTGGCAAGGGACATCGTCTCTTCCCTGTCCACTTGAAAACTCTCGGGAAACCTGTTCTGGTTCCAACATTGGAACAGGGCCATATATAGGCTTACATGTGAGGGATTGAGCCTCGAATCTTTTGAAAATTGCTCAAACACCCCATTTAGGTGCTTTATATAGTTCATTATTTGAGTTTTTCGTTATTGACCAGGTTGTCCGATAGCATCTTTTCGATCTGTCCGGCCTCATAAAAAATGAGCCCTCCTATTTTGGTATAGGCCAGGGTGCCGTTGTGCCTGAATTTCTGTAAGGTCCCTGGGCTGATATTGAGCATATCCATGACCTGGGTGCTTTTGAGCCACTCCTTTTTCATGACCATGGCCCGATTTTCGTTGAACATTTCCCGGATCTCTTCGAGAAGTTCCAATTTGAATTTCATTAAATCTTCTGTGGTAATGATTGTTGCTGCCATTGTAGAACGGTTTTTAAGGAAAGGGGCCATCGCATTGCTGTCAACTAATTTGACGGCCCCTGACCGGATTTGATTTTCGTCCTACAAAATTGCAGTGGCATTTTGGTTAAAATTCCATAGCTATGATAGAGGTGGGTGATATTTTTTTGGAACTAATTTATAGGGGCATTTGTAGTGATTTGCCGTATCAATACCTCACCGTCCACCTTAAAAAGCATCCAAATTTTATGTTGAAGGGTAAAAAATGGAAATCCCCCACCTCTATCCCAAGGTGGGGGATTTTGGGTCAGTCGTCCAGACCCTCCATCCTTTGTTGCAGCATCTCGATAAGCCTGTCCAGAAACTTGGTCCTACCGGTCTTCCTGGACCTGATCTCGATAAAGGTATGGTAGTAGTTGCCAAGGTCCACATTGTAGAAATGTTCGAAATGGGCCGCCAGCTCTTTAATGTCCGCGGTCCCACTGTTTATACACTTAATGGAGTGGAGGGCATAGAGGAGTTCGATCAGGTCCGTCTTGCTACCGGTCCAAAATAGTTTTGAAGGTCGTTCCATAGGTTTGTCTTTTAAGTCGTCCATGTTGCTCGTCAAGGTATCGATCTCCCTTTGAAGGTATACGATGAGCATGTCATAGGCCATTATGGTCGCCACCGTACCGTCCTGACACGTGGAGAACCTGTCGTCGATCATAAAATGAAAGGATTCCAAGGGCAGCCGCAGGTCCATATTGCCCCGTACAAAATACTGTTCATCCAAGGAAATGGCCCCACGACGGTAATAGTTATAGAATTCCAGGTTGTCGTTAAAGAAGATCTGCAACTTTTCGATCTGGTTCTTTAAGTATTTCACCTGTGCGGCATTACTCCCCCGAGGCCTTCTGCTCTCGATGTTGAACAACCTGCCATAATAGATAAGTTTACTAAAGAACTGGGGTTTGATATGCTTAAAAAAATTGATTTCCTCCACTTGGGAATCAAAGGACTTCTTATCAATTTGGGCCTGCAGCCGTTTTATGTAGCGTTCTACCATGGTGATGCCCGACTCCGCCCTAAAAAGGATGTCGCCGTTTCCGTTCTCCAGCTTGTCCAGTTGCGTCTTGAATTCCGATACCAGTCTTTGATAATTCATCCCCTTTGGGTTTATCCCTCATCTTACATGGTGCCCAAAAGTTCCAGTACATAGTTGTCGGAAGCCTGTACATAAGCAAACCGTTCGCTGACCTCGGCCCCCAGCTTACGTTTTTCAAAGGAAGCGGTCAGCCCAAAATCTATATGGGTAAAGCCCTGGGCGATGGCCCTTTTGATGGTCTGGTACAATAATTGGCGATAGGTATAATGGCTCGTTACATAGGTATAATCCAGTCCTACGAAGGCCGGAACATAGGTTTTTCCCCGGTTTTTATAGCAGAACATTGCCCCTATGGGTGTTTGTGGGCCGCTCTTTAAAGTAAGTAGGATGAACTCCCAATGAGGATTATCGGACATGGCCTCGAACACCCGCTGCGGAAAGGAAAAGGTATTCAGGCCAAGATTGTTCCGATGTACATTGCTGTACAGCGCTATAAGCTGTTGTAATTGTTCCCTGTGGCAAGATGCCAGGATGGCCACTTGGAATTCCGGCTCAAAAGCCAATATTTCCTTTCGGAAGTGACGACGGTTACGGACGGAAAGCCGGGAGAAATAAGTTTCGACGTCCATACGACCTGAAAGGTCCACGGCACAGGAATTAGGCATTTGGATGCGTACAAATCCCTGATCTTTAAAAAATTCCCCCAATTCTTCATCCGGTCCAAAATCCCGGAGGACGGTCATTTTGGCCCCCATTTTATGTCCCAAGGTTTCCAGGGTCCACATCAGTATGTTCAGGGCCCTATCCTTCAATGGATGCTTCCGGTCCAGGTACAGGTGATTTCCCTCTGTAAAAAGAGAACCTAGGGAGAGTGCCCTGGAAGTCAAATGATAGGGATCGTACTTTCTGGTCTGTTCCAAGGTTTTTGAGATGCTTTCCTTGGCCAACATATCGTCCTTCCACAGTCCTAGTGTCATGAACGTGGCCAATATCGGCTTCCCTTTGCCGTCGCGTATGACCAGATAGCGAAACTCCCAGTTGTGTTCCTTAAGGTCGTTGCCTTGAAAACAATTCTCCAAAAACAAGAGTCCGTCCCAGTCCATGACCCCATGTGCCCCCATTAAATTGTTCCACATCTCCTTCCCCACCTTGGTTATGGAATTTTCCAATCGGATATCGAGATCACCAGGTACAACTTTTGCCCCTGTTTTAGGGACGGCCATGGCAAAGGCATGGCGTACCCTGCCCGGGTCGGTCCCGGTCTCCTCGAGGGCTTTTGGATAATGATGGGCCATGGCCTCCACCAAGGCAGCTATCTCCTCCCTTTGGTTATGTCTGGATATAGTGATGCGTACGCCAGTGTTCTTTACAGGCACGGCCGGGAACAATCCTAGATTGACATAGAATCCCTCCTCCATCAATCGGTTTACAAAATTGTAACCTGTTTTGGGCATCCCGGTACCAATATAGAACACAGGGGAAATGTTCTTATCCACCAAGGGCAGATCCGTTTTGGACAGCAGGCCGTTGAAATATTGGATACGTTCCTTGAGTTCGTTCTGGAGGCTGTAGATCTCTGGGGAAAGATGGATGTCCGCCGAAGCCGAGGCCGCTGCGACGGATGCCGGCTCCAGTTGGGCCGAAAAGGTCAGGGGCCCTCCAAAGGTCCTTATCCTATGGTGCATTTTTTTATCCGGACATACCAGTACCGCCCCGCTTGCTCCAAAAGTCTTGCTCAAGGTCCCAAAAAGGAGTATGTTGTCCGGAAGCTCCTTTAGCTGGTCCACGACAAAACCGGTACCGTGTCTCCCCGCCCAGCTCATGCCGTGCACGTCATCGATATAGAAGTGCAATTGGGAATACTTTTCAGACAGGGCCATCAGTTGGTGCAACGGTGCACTGTCCCCGTACATGGAGTATATCCCGTCCGCCATGTACCAGATACGGTTCCGCTTTCGGGAATGGTATTTTATTTTGTCCTCCAGCATGTCCAAATGGTTGTGGCGGACCATGTCCACTGGGATACTTCGGTTCTTTAGCAGCTTGCAGGCATTCTGAACGCTCCAGTGCACTTGATGGTCCAGTATAACGGCATCCCTATCGTCCACGGCACTGGGTATGGCCCCCAGATGGCCCAGGGTACTGTTCTTGGTGATAATGATGGGCTGCCCGTACATTTGCCCAATTTTTTCTTCCAGAGCGCTGTACAACGGATGGGAAATATAGGATTTGGACAGGGGAAACTGGGTACCGTACTTTTGGATGGCACCGATTGAGGCCGCCTTTAATCTGGGATCCTGTTCCAGTCCCAAATATCCCGTGGTCCCAAAATGGTAGAGCGTATTTCCCCCGACCCCAATGGTCCTTCCTGTAAGGTCCTCCCCTTCCGCATATAGGTGTAGAACACCTTGTTTGGCGGCATCGGTGATCACCTCGTTGACGGTGTCCAAAAAATTATTGTGCTTGATCTTTGCCATGGTCATTTGTGTTTGGTCCCTAAAATGTAGTGGCATTTGTAGGATTTTGTACTACCCAATACAAAATTTATCCCTCTCAGATAAGTTTTAATCCCTCTGGGATAAGAAAACCCCCCTCTATAAAGGACCTAAAGCGGATTATAAAATTCACAATTATTATATTTATGTAAATTTAGTGTCATCTACCAGTTTTTATTAATAGACCATGCAAAGTTATTTTGAAAACGATTTCACGCAGTACATGCTTGTGGACAATATTGTACATATCATTTACAAAAAGGGGGTAATTATCGATCTCCAAGCGTCTAAACGGATTGTCAGGGACCGGTTGATGTTCCAGGAGGAACGGGCCTATCCCGTCCTCTGCGACATCCGACAGCTCCGCAGGGTGGACAAGGCTGCCAGGGACTATCTGGCGCTGGAGGGTTCCCTGCTGATAAAGGCCCTGGCCTTTATCATTGAGCCTCCCGTGACGGATGTCATGACAAGGTTCTATCTTATGACGAACCATCCGGCCATCCCTACGGCCTCTTTTCGGGAAATTTCCAAGGCCTTGGCCTTTTTAAGCAGGTTCCTGAGCCTAGGCTTAGGGACGATCCTATTTTAAACATTTTTAACATGCAACATAATATCCTTTTTACTCCTCTATAAACACGTGTACATGTCCCCTTTAAAAACAAAAGATAGAATGCAGGAAATCCAGCACATGCTCCTGGAAATGGCAGGTGGTAATTTCTTTTACCGTTTGGAGACTTCTGACAGGAACGACAATGTGGAGGCCCTGGCCATAGTGCTGAATATGCTGGCCGAAGAGATCCAGGAATCTTTCTACCATCAGGGATATGTGAGTTCCAAGGGTACTACCGAGCATTTGGTACAGATGTGTTTTCTACTGGATGGGAACGGAATGGTCCAAATGGCCAACCAAAAGGCCTGTACCATCCTTTCCAAATTGCACGGCAATATTGTCCAAAAACCATTTTCGGACCTGTTGACGGAAGCCTCCCAAATGGATTGGGACCAGAAATGGAAGACCCTCGGAAAAAAGAGCTTCTATGATATGGCAATCCCCCTCAGTTTTTTGACCAATGAAAATCTGGTCGTTCCCAACCGCTGCCATATCACGTCCATCAAATCAGAAGAGGACCGTTCCCACAACGTTTTGATCACCGTGGTCCATACCGTTATGGGCAGGACCTATGCCAAGGAAAGGAACCAAACTGCCATTAATAACGACCCTAATAGCACCATTCCCAAAAAGCAAGTAACAAGACCGAAGGTCAAGCTGAGTTATGAGGACATCCGCAAGATCCGGGAGGGACGGGATATGATCCTCAACAACCTGCAGATGGACCTGCCCAACCTTAAGGACCTGGCCCACCAATTGGGCACGAATGAATTCAAATTGAAATATGGTTTTAAGGAACTTTATGGCACCACGGTATTCAAATTTCTGGTACAGGAAAGGTTGCGAAAGGCCAAGACCTTGGTCCAATATACCGAACTGAACTTCAAGTCCATTGCCAAGATGGTCGGTTTCAAGAGTGTTCCCCATTTCAGCAGGACGTTCAGCGAGCAGTACGGATATTCCCCTAAAATTTTCAGGAAAAAGGCCGATTTGGGAGAGATATAATACATAAATCCCTCTGGGATAAGTATTTATCCCTTACAAGCAATTTTAACTTCCGAACTTTGCCATATCAATACAAATGATATGAAACGGCACCAAATATTTAGGGAGACAATTGTACAAACGGCCTGTTTGCTGTTCATTGTCCTATTCACCTATGCCGGACTCACCAAACTCCTGGAAGGGCATCTTTTCTATGACAATATCAGAAACTCGCCCATACTTGGGGGAAAGGCCATGGCATCCTTGGCCTCTTGGGCCGTACCATTGTCGGAACTGGCCGTTGCCCTGTTATTGATTTGGAAAAAAACCAGATTGATAGGTCTTTACGGGGCAGCAGTCCTGATGCTCCTATTTACCGGCTACACCATGGCCATTGTATTTTTTGCCCCGTATAGACCCTGTTCCTGTGGAGGCATAATATCTCTGTTGACCTGGGAACAGCATTTGGTGCTCAACGCGGCATTGCTCCTATTGGCCCTACTGGCCATATGGGCCTCCCGCAAACATAAGGGGATACGCTGGAAGAAGACCCGTCAAGGCCCATAAATGGTCATGGGACCACAAAAAAACATAAAATGATGAAGATATTTTGTTGCGCAACAAAAGCAGGGGGAAGACCGAAAACCTGTAGAAGAGAGTAGGCACTTATTATTAATTAAAATTATTTAATCATGAAAAAGTTGAAATTGATATTACCGATGTTGGCATTTGTTTTTGCCATTGCACTGTCGTTTGCGTTTGTAAGCACAACGGCCGATGATTATTACGCTACCGGATTTATTAAGATAGGCACTACTTGGTATGAGGTGGATGTAGACTGTACTTCTGGAGAAGAGCTCTGTAAAGTGACCCTTGAAGGGGACGAAACTGAAACCAAATATCAGGTTTACGACGATGAGAACGGAGCTCCTTTAGAAAGTACTTCGCCCATACCAGAGGAAATTCCAGATCCAAGACTAAATCCATAAGGTCGGTCCAATAAAATAGGTACCGGAGCATAATTTCCGGTACCTATTGTTTTCACTTTATAGAATGGCTATAAATGCCATTCGTTTTTTTTTGATTATTGATAAGTGAATTCAAAAAGATGCTCCTCCATTAAATATTTCCTGGCCACTTCCTGAATATCCCCTTTGCTCAAGGACTTTATATATTGTTCTACTTCAAATGGGCTTACCCAGGGCTCATTATATCTAAAATAATGATAATCGGTAGATCTTGGTATGTTCAAAAGACTTGGCCTGTCCAATACCTTGTCCAAAATTTCTTGGGCAAATTGCCCCTTCTTAACTTCATCCACCATGTCCCTGCACATCTTCCGCAACATTTCCAATTCATCCGGAATACAGTCCAAAGACATCCTGAATTCGTACTGCATTAATTCCCTATTGAAAGTGGCCCCCGCATTCATTACATACAAGGACGCATTTTTGAAAAAGCGCAGTTCCTTGATCCTGTAGTTCATCAAACGGCCCAAGACCTCCATTTTCAATTGTTCCTTCCAATCCATAGGATCATTTAGCTTGGCCATGTACCTCAAGGAATATTTTACGCTTTTCATCTTATAGGTGGCCGACGTTTCCGATACATAAAACTTCTTTTTTACCGGTTCCTTGGGCAGGACATGAGCTGGTGGGTGCCTGGAAATACAAGTATCCCTACTGGTTGAGTTGGGCAGGTTCCCGAGGTATTTTTGAAGCAATGGCAGAACCTGCTTCACTGGGAAGTCCCCGCCCACAATAAAGGTGTAATCCCTTGCATTGCCATATAACTGTTTATAAATATGGTATGCTTTATCCATATCCGTTCTGGAAATTCCCTGAAATCTTCTTGTTCCCTGGGGGATGATGGAAGGGTCGTCCATGTACTCCATTATGGATTCATAAAAATCAGGGTATATAGGGCTAAATGAAGGATCCTGAAACCGTTTTTTCTCTTGGGTGCGCCAATCCTCAAAAGCTTCCCTGTCTTTTCTTGGATCCGTAAAATAAAGGTATACCAATTGCAACATGTTTTCAAGGTCTTCCAGATCCGCGTCCGCCCTAATGCCCGTTTCCCTATAATCGATATAGGGATGGGCCCCTTGCCAAAAACTTGTCCCTGAAAGAAATCGTTCCAGGGCAAACTTGTCATAATCCCCCACCCCTGCATTTTTAACAATATTGGCAGCATTGATTGCGGAGAACTTATCGGTTTTGGGAAAGCATGCCGCACCCTTTGAGCTAAAACCATGGAGCTGGATCCTACGCCCATTTGATGGGGATGCATCCAAAACGACCCTTGTGCCATTGGCCAGCTTAAATTCCCTGGCTCCCGAGGCCGTTGTCCCGTGATCGGTATATCCTACTTTTTCCAAAGCGGAAACCTCCTTTTTGGCCATTAACCGGGCGGGCGTTTTTGGCGGTGCTATCGGTTCCATATCCTCCCCGATCGTCCGCATTATCCAATTTCGAACCTCCGTTTCCGTATAATTCACAGGCACATCACCGCTCTGTTGTAATACCGTTACCGCTATATCATTGGGCATATCGGGTATGTACGCTCCCAACAGCGCATTGAACTCTTTCTTGGACAAATTGGAGAACCATTGCTGCAGGCCCTTTGCCTTATTTTTGGGCAAGGCCACACCGTGATTAAAATAATCTTCGATCTGTTGCACCCAATAATTGGAATCCATGGTATCCATTTGCTCCTGGATCTTCCTGTATTCCTTTTGGGCCAAATTCCATTCCTCTTCGCCAAGACCGAACCGTTTTATGGACTGCAATATCCTTATGACCTGTCGGGTGGTTTTTTCGGCCTGGTCCACCCCGGTCCTTATCACCACTTTATATGCAGGCATAATCGGGTCAGGAGAGGACCCCAAGGCGTAGAAAGTAGTATTGTATCCCCTGCCCGCCTCTGTATACCTGATATTGATCATTTTGTTCAATACGTCCCAGATCAGTCGGCGTCTTAAACCATCCCAATTATTCCGTTCCTTGATAATTTTGGGATCACGGAAATACAACTGTAGTTCCACTTCCTCCAATTTTCTATTTTCATCGGGCTCGGGGTTCAAGGCTATAAAACCGTTGCTACCTTCCAAATACCTTAAACGGCAGTCCTCCCATTGCAGTGGGTACGGATCTCCCTTTATTCTGGAAAATCGGGTTTTAATCAGTTGTTCCAGGGCGTGGACATCGGGAATATCGCCTACGACGACCAATCCCATACGGTCCGGCCGGTACCACTTTTTATAAAATTGTATAAGCGAATCGGCAGAAAAATTTTGGTTATGTTCAAAAAAATCAGAATAATCGGATTGGCACGGGAACAATTCGGCCCTAATCTGTTTTCGCCTAAAGTGCCCTTTTAGATCGGTTCCTGCCCTAAATACGGTTTCTTGACGTAATGGACCGCGTTCCTGATCGATTTTTTCCTTGGTCAACTGTAGATCGGAAATATTCTCGAACCAAAGCAGGCCGGTATCCATGGCGTCCGGATTGGCAATGGGCACGTTAAACCTGTACCAAGTGGAAAAATATTGTGTTAGTCCAAAAACATCCTTTTGGGCAAGGCCCAAACGTGCAAGAAGCAGCGGATCGTTCAATAGATTATCCGGAAAGTCCTTGGCACATTTAAAGGCCAAATGCTCCAGGGCATGGGGAAAGTTCAACTCTTCGTTGTTTTGATGGGAGGAACCTACTTTTACGTACAGCCGCATGTTGATCCTATTTCCTCCGTCCTTTACGGATTTTATATAGTAAGTAAAGCCATTGGGCAAGCGGCCGAATCTTATGCTAGGGTCCAGTGCAAGGGAATCTACCGGCCCCGGTAGAGGGCTTGCCCCTATTAGGTTATTGGATGTTATCTGCAATAGGACGAACAGGACAAGTTTTGTGATCTGTTTCATAATTAAAATTTAAGATTTGTTAGTAACCATTGTTTTGGGAGAGGTTCGGATTTTTCTCCCGCTCCTCCCCCGGTATGGGAAACAGGACATCGGTATCCTGCCATTGCGGTTTTATCGGCCCCAATACTTCGGTTGCCCGACCGGTGCGTTTAAGATCCAACCAACGGTGTCCCCATTCGGCAAAAAGTTCCTTTTTCCTCTGATCCATAATTTCTTCCAACAGTTCCGCTCCATCCACATCTGGATCCATATCGGCCAAAAGACCAAGACCGGCCCTGCTCCGGACCACATCTATATCTTTTATAGCCTCCGACAATCTTCCCTGCATTGCCCTGGCCTCGGCACGGATCAGGTACTGTTCGGGAAGCCGCAGAACGGTGGAATATTCCACAACGGCGTTCCTGCTATTGGCATCCTTATATTTTTGTGGAAAATAGAACTCCCTGCCCGTATTAAAAGCCATCCAGTGGAGCAGGCGTTTATCATTGGGCGACATGGAGGCCACAAAATCCCCTGACAATTTTATCTGTGACGAATTTTGGCCCCGGTATAGATACCCTTCCCCAGTATAGGTAGCGGTGAGGCCCCTTCCCACTGGCGATATCTGCCAAATGGCTTCACGACTGTTCTTTAGGAAGACCTGGTCCAAATCGTCCAATATCCCGTACAGGGAAGTTTGGGCAATGACCTCGCCGGCCAGCTCTTCGGCCTTTTCCCAATCCTGTCGGTACAGGTAGACCCTGGCACGCAGCGCCATGGCCGCAAACCGGTTTACATTCGTGCGTTCGGAGTCCCGGTATTCCTCCTCCCCTTCCAAAAGTACTATGGCGCTGTCCAGATCTTCGGCTATCCGATCATAGACCGTATCCACATCCTCCCGTTCGGCAATGGCATTCTTTCGATAATCTGTTGACAGGAGCAAGGGTAGTTCCCCATATAGGTTTACCAGGTAGAAATAGGTAAATGCCCGTATAAATAGGGCCTGTCCGCCTACCCGATCCCTGGTCTCCTTGGAAATGGTCTTGGAGCTGTTGGTCCCTTCCAAAACACTATTGGCCATGTAGATGATATTATAGGCACTGGACCATAGGTTGTAATTGGCGGTAGCATCGTCCGAACCTATTGGCGATATCTCATTCTGTTGAAATGGCCCATAACGGGTATCCGTTGCGCTGGTCGTCTCAAAAATATCGGGGGACATACCGGCAAGTGCGGTTACGGAATAAAGATATCCACGGGAAAAATCCGCCGTGGCCATTTCATTGTATATCCCTTGAACGGCCGCCGATGCCGTTTCCCCATCTGCAAATACGGTCTCGGTGACCATTTTATGATCGGGTGCCCCTATATCCACATAGTCCTCACAGGCCGTGTTAAAAAAACTACTGATGAGTATGAACAATAATACCAGTTTATATCCTTTTTTGAACATGATCTTATTTTTTAAAGTTGAAGTTGAATCCCTAGGGTTATGGTACGCAGTGCCGGTAAGGAAGAATCGCCGGGATTTTCCACGTTCAATCCTTTGTAACTGGTAAGGGTAAAAAGATTCTGCCCCTGTAGGAAAAGGGTGCAACCCCTTAAATTTGCCTTCTTAAGGAAGGAGCCCGGAAGTCCATAGCTTAGCCCCAACGTCTTGAGCCTTAAAAAGGAAGCATCGGAAATATAACGTTCGCTAAGCAGGTAGTTCCGATAAGCGGCCGAAGCGCTGTTGGAGAGCGATATTCTTTGGATATCGTTATTTTCCGGATCTTGCCAGGCCCCATAAAAATCCGCGGTCTGTTGGCTAATGGTCCCAGGGGTGGCTATATGGTATCCGGGGCTGTCCCTGGCTACAAAGTCCATCGAAAACCGAAGGCCCAGGCCCTTATAGGAGATATTATTGGTAACGCCCCCAAAATACCTACTGCCCAGATTTTTGAGAACGGTACGGTCCGTATAATCGTACCTCCCATCATCGTTTATATCGACCGTCCTATGCAGGCCTGTCTCCGGGTCTATACCATCATATTGGTACAGCAGCCCAATGCTCAACGGGTGCCCTACCCTATATCTATTGGCATAGGCCGTTTGGTCCATACCGGGAAAACGTACCAGTTTGTTATTGGGAACGGTAAAGTTGATAAAGGTCTGCCAATTGAAGTTCTTGGAACTGATGTTCCGGGTGGATATCTCAAATTCCCAACCGGTATTCTGTACGGTAGCAGGCAGGTTGGCCTGGACCGAACCAAAACCGGTCAAGGAAGGCAGGGGAAAGCCCACCAATTGGTTGGAGGAACGGTTGCGGTACCAGCTTGCGCCTATATGTATCCTATCCCCAATAAAGCCAAGCTCCAGGGCCACTTCCAATTTTTTGTTCACCTCCCAGGAATAATCAGGATTGAAAAGCTGTGTAGGGTACAAACCGCCGGGACCCCTGGTAGCCTCATAGGCATCCAAATACCCATAATCCCCTATTTGGTCACTGCCCGTGGTACCAAAACTGCCCCTTAGTTTCCCAAAGCTCAATAAAGAAAGATGGTTCTTTATAAAAGTCTCCTCACTAAAGATCCAGGCGGCCCCTACGGCACCAAAATTGGCAAACCGCTTGTTGGGACCAAAACGTGAGGATCCGTCCCTACGCCCGGTAATATTGATAAAGTATTTTTCTTTCCAATTATAGCCAAGGCGGGCAAAGATGGCATTGTACCTGTACATTATGTTCCTGTTGTCCGAAACACTGATTACTTCGGCCGCGGACAGGTCCTTTATCAAGGCTCCGGAAGCAAACCCCTCCCCACTTACCCTTAAACTCTTGGATCTATTTTGCTGATAGGTCAGCCCCAACAGGCCATCCAAATTCCCGTTCCCTAGTTTGCCCCTATATATCAATTGGGGCTCAATAATGGTGGAAATTCTCTTTCTAAGGCTTTGGATGGACCTATGGTTCTGGGCATCCCTGCTGTCCGGCCTATATTCGTCTTTGGAAAACAGGCCCTTGTATTCCCTAAACAGGTCGGTATGGCCCGCATTGACCTTTAATGACATTCCCTGAAGCAGTTGATAGGACAGGGATAGATTGGCTACGATATTATTGCCCAGGTCCGTGGAGGTCCTGTTCAAAATAGCGGCCAGGGGATTGGTCAGGTTTGGGGAATACTCCCACTCCTCCCAGTGCAGGCTGCCATCTTCGTTATAGATTTCCGGCGCATTCGGGGCCAGCGAAAGTGCCCTGCTAACAAAACTGCTATCATAGGCAGGGGTATCGTTCTTATCGAACCCATAACTTGCGGAAACGTTTATGGCCAATTTCTTGTTCTCCGAAATATGGTTCAGGTTCAGGTTGGTAGTGACCTTTTGGTAATGGTTATCTCCCGGGAATACCATCCCCTCTCTATGGAAGGTAGAGCCCAACCTGAACGAGGTGGTGGCATTGCCCCCTGAAGCGGAAATGTGGACATCGGTAATGGTGGACGTACGGCCGAACAGTTCTTCCTGCCAATCCGTATAACGATCCTGGTCCCACAAAAGCAGATCGTAATCCGTGGAAATGTCCGGTTCCCTACCGTCGTTTTCCAAGGCCGCTTTCCTTAGTTCAAGATACTGTTGGGTGTCCAAAAGCTCCATTTTACGGGAAACGCTTCCAAGACCTGAATACCAACGGGCCTCGACTTCTGTTTTTCTATTATAACCATATCCTTTCTTGGTAGTGATCAAGACCACCCCATTGGCCCCGCGCGAACCGTAGATGGAAGTGGCATCGGCATCCTTCAATACCTCTATGCTCTCAATACTGGACAGGTCAAGGGTACTTAAGGGGTCCATTCCCCCAAAGTACATATCGCTCCCACCAGAA
Source organism: Arenibacter algicola (assembly GCF_000733925.1). Lineage (NCBI taxonomy): Bacteria > Pseudomonadati > Bacteroidota > Flavobacteriia > Flavobacteriales > Flavobacteriaceae > Arenibacter > Arenibacter algicola. Next base: position 845,593 of record NZ_JPOO01000001.1, on the reverse strand, counting down.
ATGGGTGCGGAATTTATGGGCACACCGTCTATGATATACAGCGGTAGGTTGCCATTGTCCTCACGACTGTTCCTTAAACTGTTCTGCCCCCGTATCCGTATGGTAGGTGCGCTTCCGGGTATACCATTCTGCTGCACCACCTCCACCCCCGCCATGCGGCCCTGTAGGGCCTCCAACGGGCTCACTATAGGCTGCAGCGCTATCTCCTCCGCAGTCACCCTGCTAATACTCCCCGTCCGCTCCCTTTCCTTCACCGTATAATACCCGGCATTGACCTCCACTTCCTGCAGTTCGGTGACCTCGGACTGCATCTCTATGTCCATAGTGGTCCTGCCAAGTACGGGCAGTTCCCGGCTGTGGTAGCCCAGATAGGAATAGACCAGGATATCGGTATTGTTTACCAAAAGGGAGTATTCCCCATTGGCGTCGGTAAAGGTACCGGTATTGGTACCCTTAATAAGTACATGCACCCCGGGCATAGGGCCGTAACTATCCGTAACGGTACCGGATATCTGGTACTGTTGTTGGGTATCAAGCTTGGAAAAAGAATTAAAACAATGCCCATGGGGGAAATGGGCAAAGTAAGGTGGGGGAACAAGAAAGCAGATATATAGTAAACATAGGCGCATAAAGCCCCTGTACCCAAGATTATTTTTCATAATTTTGAAGATTAGATGAAACTTAGTTTTATTTAGTCAAGGCCTTCCAAACCGTGGGGTCAACAGTGTTTGGGAGGCTATTTTTGTAAGTGGTCTATGTCATAGGCAATAAGGATCTATTGGTTGGTATTGCTGCTTTGTGGGCAGGATTATGGTTGCCGTATGGGCATACCTCAGCTAGCTCACTGTTATGGCTTCCCTCCTCGCCTGTCAACAATGCTAAATTATAGCACAGCTGATGCAGCAAAGGGAAGGCCTTAAATGATTGTTAGGCTGCTTTGTCGTTATTTGGCCGGATGCCAAAAATGTGTGGATCGTGGATTATGGGATAAAAAGATTTTCGAGTTCCGGAATAATTGGTACAACACAAATCCCATAATAATGCAAAACCTATATTGGGTTCTTGGGCTTTTTGGTAAAGAGAATGTCGTACACGGTATGTTGCAATAATGTAGTAAGGTGCCCAGCGGCGGTTTTACCAATTAAGTTACATAAGATGTGTTTCATAGCTCTTTTAGCCTTTAAGTTACTGCTTGCAAAACTTCTAAATAGAACAGCGCTCGGCATTAAGTGGGCTGTAACTCACTTTAAGGTCCAAGATACTGGTTTAGCACACTCTGATAAGAAAACCCATGCCCCGGGTCATGGGCATCTTGCTTATCATCCCGTGCATTTAGTTACCAGTTTTTAGACCGGGAATCCAAGCGACTGCTTCTAGACTAATTCAAACAAAGAAGAATCGCAAACATATGTTAATGAGACAAATATAATAAAATATTTCAATCGTTCGCTATAGCAAACAGATATTTTTTAATTATTGATTTGATTTGGGAGTGATATTATTTTATGGAGAATAATACGGACAAGAATGAGATTAATAAGGCCAATGCTTTGGTCAACAAATATCTGTGTGCGTTCATATTTGAAAAATTCTTAATAAAACCAAAAAACCAACAGGGAATTGAAGTAAGCCAAAACCAATACGCTAAATTATGTGGCTTATCATCTTCAACTATCACTAAGTTAAAAGAATCGTCAGGTTATGATCTGCCTATGTCTACGATTTACAATATATGCCGACACGAAAAATACTCTCTGCAGCAATTCTTTAAGGAATTTGAAATTAAGTATGGTGTGAATATTCCACTATAAAACTTAAATAACATCTACTACCATTCTTGACCGGAATATAGGTGATATTCATTGCAACATCTGATTGACCATTTCACTTTTAATACCTTGATCGAGAACTTAACCAAAAAGTTTAAGAAGCGTTTGCTTTACATTCCACTAATCAGTTCTTTTGCTTTGTCCAACGTATATGCTCCGTGGACTTCTTTTTTGTCAAAAATCATAAAGTAGGCAAAGTCATTTCCTGCCTGTTTTTCCCATTCGTTCCCAAGTCGGCATTTTGCGGCACTATCGGTGTTGTCCAAATGGTCGCCTTTCGTTTCTACTAAAATCGTCTTGCCTGATTTTGTCCGCATAATAAAGTCAGGGTAGTGGTTGGCTTTAAATCCATTTATGTAAAACCCTTTTCCACGCTCTAAATTCCTATGCCAAAACTCAATGTTTGAAGATGTCCCTAGTTCCATAGCCACCCGTTCTTCAAAGTTGTTCATTGAGCCTTCTTTTTCGTATAGTGAATTACCAATTGGCTATTTCGGAGTGATGGTGCCACCTGTTTCGGTCAAACAGTGCCACTTTGAAAGATCTTTCAATAATACAAAAAAAATGTGTTAGACGTTTTTTATAATTCCTTTTCTTAAGCTTTCCCCTTTTAGGTCCAACCTATGTGAGGAGTTCACGATTCTGTCCAATATGGCATCCGCAATGGTACTTTCCCCTATAATATCATACCACGCGGATACGGGTATCTGGGAGGCTATAATGGTGGAGGCCTTTTTGTAACGGTCGTCGATGATATCCATCAGGGCCTCCCGGGCGTGGTTGTCAAAGCTCTGCAGCCCAAAGTCGTCCAGGATCAACAGGTCCGTTTTCAGGATCTTGTCCAGTTCCTTGAGATAGGTACCGTCCACTTTGCAGAGTTTCAGTCTTTTGAGGAGCCTGGCCGTATTGGCGTATATGGCCCTGTGTTCCATCATACATGCCTGGTGCCCCAGTGCCTGTGCCAGATAGCTCTTGCCCGTTCCAGAGGCCCCGGTGAGGATGATGTTTTCCTTCCGGGCCATAAAATCCAAGGTTCCCAGGCGCGCGAACATGTTCCTGTCCAGGTTGCGCTGTTGGGCATAGTTCACCTCGGCCAGGTTGGCGGACTGAGCGAACCCCGCCTGTTTCAACAACCGTTGGATCTTCCTGTTCTGGCGGTCCTCCCACTGGTGGTCCGTGAGCAGGGCCAGGTATTCGTCCGCGGTAATGTCGGCCACGGCGTTGTCCCTTACATGTTGTAAGTGCAGTTGGGCCATGGCCGTAAGGCGCATCTGTTTCAATTTTTCGATTGTCTGTTCATTGTTCATAATATATCGGCTTTAAGTTAATCATCATTGATAAGCGGAGGCGCCACGTATGTTCCCGTGGTCCGGGATGTGGCTCTTGTCCTCTTCGAGGTCCCGGTAGAACAGGGAGCTTTTGTCCAAATTGTTCCTCAGTATGTTCCTGATACGAATATATGTGGCGGCATCCGCCTGCAGGGCCCTTTTGCAGGCATTGTCCAGGCGTTCCGAGCCATAGGCCCTATGGAGCTGTATGACTCCCATTGCCCTTTTGTATCCTATTTCCGGATAGTCCCCCTTGGCAAGTATTTCCTCCACACAGCCCAGTACATGGTCGCCATGGCGGGCCGCTTTCCTTTTAAAGAACTCCGGGCTCCAGTCACTGTAGTATTTATGGGTGCTGCTAAGGTGTTCTTTATTGGTATTATAGCTGCCTTTTTCCGGATGGCGCCCGTGCAGCGCGATCCGCCGCTGGTGGTAGTACACCTCCACCATGGAACCCGTATAGTGGATGGTGGTCTCCTTTCCGATATAACGGTAGGGCACGCTGTAATAGCTCTTGTCCGGGGAGAAGTATACATAGCCCATCTTCTGGACCTTGGCCCTGCGGTAATCCTTTAGCTCGTACGCACTCCCGGGCAGGGGCTTGAGGTATTCCCGTTCCACGGATTGGAACAGCTCCCTGCGGCTGGCCTCCTTTCGTTTGAACAATAGATCGTTATAGGCCCCCAACAGGCGTTTTATCTCCCGGTTCAGGTCGGCCAGGGAGAAGAACACCATTTCCCGTATCGGGTAATAGATGCGCTGATAGGCAAGGTGCACGGCGTTCTCCACCAGGGCCTTGTCCTGCGGGGAATACCCCCGGGCGGGGTTTATGGCGCAGTTGTAATGGCGTGCAAAATCCTTGAAGCTCCGGTTGATATCGGCCTCATATCTGCTGGCCCTGGTCACCGCGGATTTCAGGTTGTCCGATACGATGGCCTTGGGCACGCCACCGTAATAGTTCAGGGCATTGGTGCAACAAGCGATCAGGTCTCCCCGTTTTTGGCTCCTGCAGGCCTCCACATAGGTATACTGGCTATTGGGAAGGATGGCCACGAACACTTCCACCGGGATTACTTCCCCTGTGGCCCTGTCGACGATATGGAGCTTCTTGCCCGCGAAGTCGATGAACAGTTCCTTGCCGGGGTCGTGCTCGAGCTTCATCGAACCTTTGGCCTTGGCATATTTGCGACGGTAATGTTCCAGGAACTGGGTATAGCCATAGGGGTCCTTGGCCGTTTGCACATAATCCCGGTAATGGTGGAGGAAGGTAAATCCGGGATGGTTCCTAGCTTTGTTGATTCCCTCAAAAGACCGCATGAGCTCTTCGTAGCGCTCATTGTCTATGGTCGTATGGGATGGGAAGAGGGCCTCCAGGGCCCCATTGTCAAGGGCCAACAGTTCCTTAAGGGAACGGTCGCAGGCCACGAAAAGGCGCATATAGGTATTTACCGTATTACGGGATATCCCCAGGGTTGCACCTATCTTTCGGTTGCTCAGCCCATCGAGGTGCAAAGAAATAATCTGTTTCAGGTCCATTGGATCAAGTGTATTGGCCATATCGCTTGTTTTTAAGCGACAAGGTAATTGTTACTTGATCTTTCAAAGTGGCACAAAACGAAACGTTATACGTCCCGTTCCCGACAAAGGTGGCACGGATAGAACCGAAATCACTGGCACAAAACGAACCGAAACGGATCGGGCCGCAGACTAAAAGTGGCACAGTTCAAACCGAAATGCCTGGCACTATAACTCCGAAATGGGTGGCACAAAACGAACCGAAGTATCCAACCAATCGAAGAACCTGTGTTTCCTGGAACTATTTCCTTGCTTAAATTCCAATTCCTTTTTGTGCTTATTCGCTTAGACTTTATTAAATCCATAAATCGACCTTCGGCATAGGAATCTGATAGTTTTCTAATGTGAGCCTTGATTTTGTCGGTGTAGCTCCATTTACGCACCAAAATATCTCTCAATTGCTCAGTACTCATACTGTTCAGAATACGACCAATATAAACCTTGATTTCTTGGTCTGGAATTGGGTACATATTTCCGATAATCTGCATCATTTGATGTGTGATGTCAGTTATCTGATATTCTTTTGGTTTTGCCAAAATGTATTCGGCAATTGGGTCTTTCACTAAATTGTCTTCAATCTTTGTGAATGAAGGTCTATACTCGTTTTTTTTAGCTTCTTCCAAGTCAATTTTGTACAGGTCAGAAGAAATTTTGTCAAAGTCAATTTTGATGTCTTCGTCTGACAGCTTGAAGTCTTTGAGCAAAGATTCTCTGTTTAGTAATTCTTCATCTGTTCCAAAAATATCGCTTGCGGTTACCTTGATAAAGAACTGTGGAAACTCGATTTTATCAATAAACTCTTTGTAGGCTTCTTTTACCTTATAGCGTTTTACTTTATCACCCATTTCTTGAAAAATATTTTCGTCAACAGGCTGTTGTTCCTGTTCTTTGATTTGTTCTTCTAATTGTCGGTTTTGTTCTTCCGCAATGGCTTCAATTTCATCTATAACCGTTGTTGTTTCAGGTTCTTCTTCATCTGCACTTGGGTCAAACGTTACTCGATTGGTGTCGATGTTTTCATCTTCTTCTTGTTCCGTTTGTTGTTCAGGGAAAAGGAAAGATTCAACTGGGTCAGTAGTAACCGTTTTCCTTTCTTCTTCGGTCATCTTATCGACTTTGCGATAATCCTTTTCACTAAATCCTGATTCTTGCAAGCCTTTTACAATACTTTGCAAAGTCTCATTGAATTTCGCGGATGCCGTTAAAACGTAAGAAAGGTTTAGTTGAAATGATTTGTGCCTTTGCACATAGGGCTGACGCAACACACGACCTAATATCTGCTCAACATCTACTGCACTTGATTTGTCTGCCAATGAAGCCAAAATGTAGGCAAACGGACAATCCCAACCTTCTTTTAATGCGTTGATGGTTATAATGTAGCGGACTTCACAATCCTTGCGCATCAAATCAATACCTTTCAATTCGTCAATGTTGGCAGTTTTGATTTTTATTTGATTTTCGGGAATACCCAAACTCAACAACTGTTCTTTCAGCTTCTCGAAAGTTGTATTGTCGTCCTTTGTTTTGGGTTGTGCCTGAAACAATACAATAGGTCTGATGTATTTACCACCTCCTGTTTCTTGCTTTTTAGCAAGGTTTTCCAACTTACGTTGTAAATGCAAAGCATTATTGATGACTTCCGTTTTATCGTGATTGTTGTAAACAATTACAGGAAGTTTTACCATATGTTCCTTTTTCAGTTCAATGGCAGGAACAAGGCTTACAATATTGCTATTATCTTTTGGTGTTGCAGTTAAATCGAGAATAAAAGACGGATTTAAGTTCTTGAGCATATCCACACTTAAATCACTTTCCGCATTGTGACTTTCGTCCACCACCAAAACAGGGTTGAGATAACGCAAGACGTTTATTAGAGCAGTATCGTCCACACCGTCTAAAATGTGTTCGCTGTTTTTGAATTGCGATACAAAGGCTTCTAACTGTCCATTTTCTTGGTAAACTTTTCGGTCGTCTTTGTTTCTTGCTCGCAAACTGGCAAAACTCATTACAAAAATGCTCAATTGGTCTTTTACAACTGTTGGATTAAAGTTTGAGCCTTGTAACAAATCTCCTTTTTGATAGACTTCTACTCGATGATTGAAAAGCGTATTGAGTTTTTGGCGATACGGATGCTCTGGATTTGAAAGTGCTTCAAAGGTTTGTTGCAATAGGTTACTCCAAGGCACTAACCAAATAACGGCTTTGGGCTTGCTGGAATCGTACGCCTGAAAAATGGAATGCAAAGCATTTACGGCAATAAAGGTTTTACCACCTGCGGTCGGCACTTTAACCGCAACGTGAGCGGCATTCGGGATGTTGTTTTTATAGGGCTGCATTCCTGTTCCGTCCAACGGATTGTACGGACCGATTTTATCTTCCCAATATTTATCGAAAGCCGTTTTTAAATCTTTTTGCTCTTGAACGTAGGTTAAGTATTCTTCAAGATTTTCAATTACTTTCTGTTGATAGCTCTTTAATTCCATATTTCTAATAATTTAACGTGCACAACATTTGGTCAATCTTTAAGCATATACTGATATCCTGCACAACATTCTACACATATTTGTAGATGTTCCTGAAACGTGCACAAGAAACTTTGATTTGTTGTGCATATCGATTTCTTTATTTAAGTTACTGACTATCACCTGTTTTTAAGTATTTGCAGCAAAGCAACATTGATGTAATAGTTGAACTTGCCAATTTTCACTTTGGTAAGCAATCCTCTATCTGCAAGGGTGTTCAAGTAACTTGAAGCTGTGTTTCTGTGAATTTTTAATTCACGCTCTAAAAAGCTGTTCTTGGTATAAGGATGCTTAAAAAGAATATTGATTAAATCGTGGCTATAAAAGCTAAAGTTGCTGCGGATTTCTTTTTTGTAGTCGTCCATCAACACTTAAATTTTGTTAACTACTACAATGGTTTCTTTAGCGGTGATTTCCACGCCTTTTAGCATCCACACAATCCATTCTTCCCAACTACCTTTGGTGCGTACTTCCTGCAACAATCGGTAATAATCGCTTTTGTTTTTTATGATGTAGCTGCTCAGGTATAGCACAGGAATATCCAACAAACCTTGCTGCACCAAATACAAAATATTTAGCAAACGTCCTGTTCTGCCATTACCGTCTAAATAGGGATGAATGCTCTCAAACTGAAAATGGATAACGGGCATTTTAATTAAGGCATCTGTTTCGTGAAATTCAGGCACGTTGATGTATCGTTCTAAATTATCAAACAAAGCTTTTATATCGTCATAGTGTTGTGGTGGTGTGTAAACCACTTCTTGCGTTTTCGGATTTTTTAGAACTGTTCCCGGAATTTTCCGAATGGGGTGGTTGGGCGAAATAATATGTTGAATCCTGGAAATATCGTTAATGGTCAACAATCCTTTATTGCGAACAATATCCAATCCTAATTTAATTGCATTTGAGTAATTGAGTGCTTCTTTTGCCGTTACCGAAGCCACCGTTTCGTCAATACTGGCTTGGTACATTTCATCATCTGTAGTGACAATGTTTTCAATTTCATTACTGTCTTTTGCTTCTTGAAGCGTAAGCGTATCAAGTAAAATCTGAGAGTTAGGAATTTTAGAGACTTCTCCTTTTAATTGCCCTAAAGCCCGTGAAGCTTTGTTGAGTTGCTTTAAAATAGCTACAGACTCACAATCAACACTTGGTGGCAGGTTTTGTATTTTGATTTCTTCCATAGCTTAAAATCTTGTGATGTCTCTTGGGATTTTCTTGAAAATGATGTTCTTCTTCGCCATAAATTCCTTTGGTAACAAACAATTGTCAGCATAAATGATGTATTGCTCGCCTTTGGTTTTTATGAGTTCTAATGCGTCAAAATCCAAAGTTGTCAAACGGTCTTTCTCATAAATGAAATAGTAAGCCGATTCGTCTTTTTTGCCTAAAAAATAGGATTCTTGGTTTGGTTCTTTAAAAGAAGTACGAGTTTCTGAAAACCAAATGTATTCTCTGATTTTTGGCAAACCCACTTCTTCATTCAGGTTTTGATTTTCGTCAAAGAATGGTAAACCGAGTTCGTAAAAGTCAAATGCTCCGCCTGTTCCTGCTACTGCTTTTGCTCCTGTACCATATCCTTTGGTTACTCGCTTTACTCTTTCTGCTGTAATGCCATTGGCGTAATCTTCCATTTCTACCAAAATGAATTTCCGATTGCCACCATCTTGTTTATTTATATTCAATACTGCGTGGGCTGTTGTGCCTGAACCTGCGAAGGAGTCGAGAATTATGGAATTTTTGTCTGATGAGAGTTGTAATACCCTTTCAACTAACCTCGATGGTTTTGGTGTGTCAAAAGGGAAATTAGATTTTCCCATTATAACTTTTAAATCCTGCTTTGCTTCTTGATTGTCACCAACTTCTTCACGAAGCCATAAAGTCAAAGGAACGGTTCCTTGCTGAACCTCATTCATAAACTTTTTTACGGACGGAACATTTTTTCCATCTTTTCCAAACCATATCCTGTTGTCTTGGATTAGTTCTTGAAGTTTTTCTTTATTAACACCCCAACATCGCCCATTTGGTGGAGAGACAATTCTTCCTGACGGAGTTTTAATTTCATAATCTGTTGATTCGGAATATGTCTTAACAGACAAATCACTCGATTTCCAAGGTCCTCGAGGGTCATTGTCCGGATTTTTATATCTCTTATTCTGAGCTTCTGTTCTCGGAAGTAAATTTCTTTTCCAATTATCTTTTGACTTTGCATAGCACAAAACAAAGTCGTGCATATCGGACAAATACCGTGCATCATTCTGAGGGCTGTATTTTTTCTGCCAAATAATGTTATTGATAAAATTTCTCACTCCAAAAATCTCATCACAAAGCAATTTCAAATTAGCCTGTTCATTGTCGTCTATTGAAATAAAAATCGCCCCATCATCAGCCAATAGTTTGTGTACCAACTTTAATCGTGGGTACATCATACATAGCCATTTGTCGTGTCTGCTTAAATCTTCTCCATCTTTACCCACCACTTCACCGAGCCATTTTTTTATTTTGGGGTGGTTTACATTGTCGTTATAAACCCAATTTTCATTTCCTGTGTTGTAAGGGGGATCTATGTAGATGCACTTTATTTTTCCTTCGTATTCAGGCAGTAGGCTTTTAAGTGCTTCAAGGTTGTCACCGTGTATTATTTTGTTTCCTGCCTTCGCTGAAACTTCGGCAGGCAGACCGCTTGTTTCGCCCTTTTCAGCATCAAAGTGGTATTTGTGTTCCAATACTCGGTATGGCACATCTTGGTGGTGGCTCACCACCTTGTCTTTTCCTATCCAATTGAGTGTTGGCATATTATTTCTCTTTTACTTTCTTCGGTTCAACAATAATTTCCTTCTCGTAATTTTTGAGAATGGAATTCGATTTATACAACACTCGTCCGCAAGGGATTTTCTTACTCGAATCACTCAAATGGGTATGTTGGTCATCAAAAAAGATGTGAGCACCAAAAGCTTCTAATACTTTTTCTTTTGGCAGTCCACCCATAAAATAGGCTTCATCTACATATACGTTCCAATGCCTTAGCGTTTTGATTACACGCATATGGCTTGGTGCGTTACGAGCTGTTACGATTGCAATACGAAGTGGTGAAAGTTCTTTTTCGACAGGCAAAAAATCTTGAATGTCAGACAGCTTCCTTAGAAGCACTGCGAAAGGTCCGTCATTCAAGGGAACATCTTCGTTTTCCTTTTCGTGTTTGTGGAATGCTTCAATATCTTTCGTCTTGTATATGATTTCAGATTCTTCTGAAAACACAACAGCATCAGCATCAAAAGCAAATTTCACCCTGTCTGTTTCAGGTTTAAAATTTTCTGGCGGGTCGTATATTAAGGCAGTTGCACAATTCGCTGTGTCAACAAGCTTTTGAACATCACTTTCATCACGAGACAGGAAAAGGTCAACATCAAATGCATCAATGAAAGGTGCAAGTGGTTCACCACCTGAAAACGCCCATCTTGTAATTGGAAGTTTGTAATGTTCGATAGCCTTTAAAACTCTTACACCTGTTTCTGGACTGTTTCTTGACATTACCACAACTTCAACGATTGGTTTCTCAACATGTGTATTAAGTTTTAGTAATGCCTCCACCAAAGGGAATGCAGTTCCTTTTTCGAGTAGCTTGTCTTCATTAGCTAATTGGTATTCTCTAAATCCGCGAATATTTTGTTCTCTAAAAATTTGCTCTTCTACTTCGAGATTAAAAAGAGCTCTCGAAGAAACACCAACCACTAATATTTTTGAAAAGTCTACTGGCATCTATTTTTCTTTGTTTGATATTATTAAATCCTTCACGTCCACGTACAAAATCACTGATATTACCATCAAAATTTCTAATCTTCGCTGTCTATAGCTTAAGCATAAAAGTGAACCCTATTGTAACTCTATCCCAGTTTTTTAACTAAGCAAATACATTTTATCCAATATTTTTATAATCTCATCTATTCGCTAAATGTAAAGCTATCCACTAAAAGCACTAAGATAGTTTTATATCTAAAAACATACCCTTCATTTCCATGTATTCGGTATATAAAAGTGGGAACAAAATTGAAGTTCACTTTCTAACAACCCTAAAACACACTGTCCAAAGTAGTTGCATCTAATATCTTATTTCTAGAGGAATATCTTGGACTTTGTGGGGCCTTTCCCTTATTATGGCCCAAAGGGACCTTTTTAATTTTTTCCGCGGTTTCCGTAAAATAAAGAATGTATTTGTTGGTGTCTTTCCATTGCTCAATGGACTTAACCTCTGCAATATGGGTTATGGCCGAAATTGGTGCTACCTGGTAGGCCGCTATATATTTTATTTTGGGAATCATGGATGAATTCAAGCGTATGGCATGCCAACAGTTTTCATCTATGAAGGTTTCCTTAAATCCATCCTCTCTGGCTGGCACTACAATGGTGTCTATCTCTGAGATATCCACTTTTTCGGTGTCTTCAGTCACCTCATTTAAAAAGGGTTGGAAGTCATATAAGATTTCTCCTTTTTTGTTCTTAAAGCGTTTTATGGTGGTTACCTCTACCGGGAATTTAAACCTGCTGATCAAAACGGTCTCCAATTCTTCGCCTAGTTCATCTATAATAAGCAGGGCATTAAAGGAGTCCTTTTTGTGAATAATGGTTTCAAGGAGATAATCCACATTTTCATAACCAAACTTCTTGGCAAATTCCTCACATTTGTTCCATTCTGGTTTTCTTTTCTGCAACATCTCCTTGATGATGTTTTTTACTTTTACCTTGCTGGTTTCAAAGGAAAGGGAAAACTCTAGAATCTGTACTGCAATATGCTTCAGGTGTTGATGGCTGGCCAAGTCGTTCTCTACTACAAATATTTTAGGATCTTGACTATTGGTGAGATCTATTAAATAGCCATCCGGTAAATTATTGGTCCTGCCTTTTTTACCAATCCTTTTCTTGTCGTCCAGATAGATACGCTGAGGACCAAAAAGAGCATCCTTCACTTAATTAACCGCATCTTCCAATTCCGATTCCCTTTCGTACGGGATTTCGGTAAATTTATTTCCTTTATTCCAAAGCATTTAATAACTCCTAAGTAGTGTCTATAATTGATGTCAAATAATCACCTAATTTAATAAATCTTTTTCGTTGGCCTAGTTATTAATTTAATGGTTTAAGGCACTGCTGCCTCCTACCCTATTTTTTTGGGATCTGGCTATAGTTCGTTTGCTTGATTTTATGGAACTAAAGAAAAATAATTCTTTGGGAAGTTGGTTATGGGAAACCGTAATTGGAGATGTTTCTAGTTTCTATTGTCCATAGTAGCACAATTGGTCCGAAATGCATGGCACTTTAACCCGTAGAATCCACCAAGACAACGAAGAAAGAATAGCGAACTGTAGGCTTACAAATTGGGGTAGGCAAGGCCGCCTTGGCGGTTTTTATAAAAACCGGACAACATAAGCCACAAAGATGGTTTCTATGCCCTGCATAAACAATGATCTGTTCGGGTGCTTAAAAAACAAAACCACCTTAAAAAGCGGTTATCCAGGTCGTTGTTTTAATAATTCCGGGCTTGCGCAACGGTTACCTTTGTTAGGTTTCGTACTTATTGTTTTTTAAAATATTCAACAAGCTCATAATCCGCCCTGCCAGAATTATCTTTAAAACGTCTTTTATTTGTGACTGTGAGTTTACCGTCAATTATTTGGTAAGTCACAAGACTTTCAGCAAATTCCTGATCCCAAAGAAGTTCAAACTTATCCGTTCCTTTTTCTATATCATTCGCAACATTTTCGCCCCAATCGCAATCCTCTGGGTGACAGTCGCCCCACATTTGCACAACGTAGCTGTTGTTCTTATACGAAATTTTGCATTTGGTAATCGATCTTGTTTTGTCGTCTTCATTTAACCATAAACCATTGAAATCGTTGTTCCAGTAATTTTCCAATGCCGTATTTGAATGTTGGTTTATCCTATTATTTTCGTTATCAGGGGATTGAACATTGATATTCCAAAAGAATATGAGTAGCGAAAGGGTAGCGATGAATAATTTCATAGTTCTTGAATTTTAGTTTTATTGTATGAAACCTAACAATAGAATATAGTAACTAGTGTTTATATTCCTATTATAGGTCCAATTTAATAAATTTTTTTAGTTGGTCTAGTTATTAATTAGATGGTTTATAGCTCTGCTACCTCCTGCCCTATTTTGTGGGGTCTAGCTGGCATGGGTTTGCTTATTTTTTTGTGGAACTAAAGAAAAACAAATACTTATAAAGGAAGTTGCGGGAAAATCACATGCGACTTGCTCTGAGAGCTTTTTTGCCAACGAAAATTTACTAGCTTATGCGGTCGGTCTTCATTGTTTTAGACCAGCCTTTATTAAAGATTAATACGATTCCATACTATAGCCAGGCCAAATCCCAATGTCAAATGAACAATGCCCCATAATATCGACACGGCCACGATACCCCCAAGAGAGGGGAAAAATGCGATCCCAAGCCCAATGGCTAAGGCAACATTTTGAAATGCAACCTCAATGGCTACTGCTCTACGTTCAGCTGCCATAAGCCCCGCCAGCCTTCCTATTCCCCATCCTAGGCCAACTGCTATCACGAAAGTGCAAAGAACCGGAAATAGTGCAGTTGGAGCTAGAAGAGCAAGGGACTTGAAGTTGCTCCCTATGAGCACAGCAACGATCACGGCAAAGATAATCCCTGCAATAAGCCGAACTGTACCACGGATAAGATTGGCAGTGATGGGACGCTTTGCACGTAAAATCATACCCGCAGTGACGGGGATAACCAACATGATTAGCAATGTTAATATCACGCGCTGTGGATCCATGCTGATATTCTGAAATACCGCATGTGTAGAAGGGTTCATCGATGCCCAAAAAGCAACTAAAAGCGGTGTAAGTACGATACTGAAAAGTGTAGAGATCGTGGTCATACTTATAGAAGTTGCCACATCTCCGTGTGCAACACCGGTGAGATAGTTAGACAAAGCTCCTCCAGGACAACAAGTGACCAGCAAAAGTCCAAGTGCAATACTTGGTGAATCGGTCAGGTAAAGACCGGTCAGAAAGGCAATAGCGGGCAGGATTCCAAATTGAGCAACAAGTCCTATTGTGGGGGCTTTTGGTCTTTTAAGCACTCTCAGCAGTTTCTCCCATGTCAAGTCCAAGGATACTGCAAAGACCAAAAACCCAACCATGACACCGACAATCATACCGATTCGAGGATCGAAATTGAATGGTATTTGATTAATGTCGTCCACGAGAAGTTTTTTTTAAGGGATAGTAGGTTTCTCTCCAAGCATACAATGAGCTCCAAATTTTACGCTGTCATTACGTTCAGTTCGGCAATTGACAAATCCCGCACTCTGAAATTCTGCTTCGAGATCTGCAAGCTCATGGAGATAAAAACCGTCTGTTGCCACGGGTTTAAAGCGCATAAAATTTTCCCGCACAGGAAAGGTAATGGCTGCTCGTCCATTGGGTTTGAGAACACGGAACATTTCTTTAAAAACCGCTCCTGGATCTTCAATCACATATGCAGTGGCTACACTACATGCCTTGTCAAATGTATTATTTTCAAAAGGAAGTGCATTGCCTTGAGCCAAATGTAATTTAACCCTACCATCAGAAATGGCTTCGGCGTTTTTCTTCGATGCCATTTCTATTGCGGTCTTCGATATTTCCACTCCTGTGACAAAACCTCTGATTGCTTTTTGCAATAGTAATTTAATATTCGAGCCATCCCCGAAACCGATTTCAATAATCTTGTCTTCCGTCTGAATCTCTAGAAGGTCGGCGGTCCACCGAGCATGTGCAATGGTCTTTGGTGTCATCCACGCAAATAAGATCTTGCCAAAAAGACCTTTTGGGTATTGCATCTGTTTGCCGATTGTTTTCAATAAATTCATTGTAGTATTTGTTTAGCTTTCGTTTCAATAAACCGCCGCATAACAATTGTATATAGTAATAAGTTATCATATACAATTGTACATCTAATTTAATAAAAAATTTTGTTCGCCTGGTGTTAATTAAAGGCCTGCTTGCCGTCACAAACAATACCCTGTTTTTGTTGGGTCCAGCTTCATTGGCTTGCATAATTTCAACTCTTAAAGAAAAATGGCTAAAAAGTAAGTTCCGGGAAACCGTAAAACGTGAATAAAATTATGACACATAAAAATTAAAAAGTGCACAATAAGACCAAAATGCTTGGCAGATTATGATGGAGTAAACTTAGCAATCTCCATTGTAAGGAAAAACATGACCCGGTTCAGTCAACACGGTCTTCATGTTTGGCTCCCGCTGTTTAAGCGGGACAGGCTGTACCGACCACACGAAGACTTAGTTATTAGCCACAGTAATTTTTATTCCAGTTTTAAACTTATAAATGCCTTTAAATCAGAATAATTACCTCCACCGCCACAAGTCCGAAATAAAATGTTTAAGTCAGGGTCCAAAACAATGAAAGTAGGATAGCATTCTATTCTCAAACCACCAATTATTGGTGAAGACATATCTCCCGATTTAGGCTTTCCTTTAATAATTCCATTATACCAATTCATATGGTTCTTTGTAGCGTATTCTAGTACAGGTTTAGTGTCCAACTCAAAAGCCAAACTTACGAACTCTAGTTTGTCCCCATATTTTTGGTGTAACTTGACCAATTCGGGGGTAAGTTCTTTACAAGGTGCACACCATGTGCCCCAAAAATCCAGAAGTATTAGGCCTTTTTCCTTGGCTAAACTTTTTAAAGTTGTAGTCTCACCATTTAAATCAGTTATCTGATAATTTTTTGAAATCTCGTTTGTTCTGAACCCGTATTTAACCCCCTTAATATTAACCTCATTTAATGTTAACTTTGGAGGAAAAGTGGATAAACTATCGATTACATAATATTTGTTGTTTAGTCTTAATGTGTCTTTTAAAAGGTATTTTGCAAACATTTGATGATTTTGCGTATAAAATGATGTGTCCGATTTTTTAAAGATAAATTCGTAACTCTTCCATCCCTTATTAACACCAACACCATAATTTTCGTTTTCCATATTAAATGTCCCGTACAAAAAATCATGTTTAAGGGCTGCGAGTTGCAGACTGTGCTTAAATTTTTCAGTCGCTGTTTCTTTTTTATAAGTAAAATACTTTGGTGCAGGGAGAAATTGAAGATACGTCAAACCTCTGTGAAATTTGTCTCCGGACAGTTTAGTAACTTCAATTGATTTTATTTCAAAGGAATCACGGTAATTTTCATTTTCGGAAACATTTTTTTGAAATTCTACAATTTCATCATCACTAAAATCTTTGTTGCCATTCAAATCAAGGATGAAATACTGCATTCCTTTATTGAAACCACTTAGGGCATAAATTTTGGTGTCTACTGAATCAATTGTTTCTTGTTTTAACTTTTTCTCTTTTACTTTTGATTGTAAATCCCGAGGATTTATCGTGTTTAAATACATCACAAAAGAACTGTCTTTGTTTATAATTCCATTGAATTCTTTGGGTATTGAATCAAGAAATCTTAAAGCGTTTAAAGATTTTGAAAATGGATTGTCAACCTGATTTATTTCCAGGTCGACAGTTATTGATCGGGGTGATTTTTCTTTTTTACATGATAATGTTGTTAGGAAAATCAAGAAGAAGATTATTTTCATTTTCATAATGATGAATTTCAGAATTATCGGGCATATCGGTCAAGTATAAGAGCAGTAGCGGATTTCAAGGAGATTCCTTGTGCGCCACTACCAAAGTTTATTAAATGCACCAACCTTTGATTTTCCACTACACCCGCTATTGCTTATTTACAATGTTAGCGGGTCGTTGTTTTTTGTTCGTCATTAACGTACTCTAAAATGTCACCAGGTTGGCATTCTAACACTTTACAAATTGTATCCAAAGTGCTAAACCGTATTGCTTTTGCTTTTCCAGTTTTTAATATGGAAAGATTGGATAAAGTCAATCCAACTTTGTCAGAAAGTTCATTAAGTGACATTTTTCGTTCAGCCATTACAACGTCTAAATTTACTACAATTGCCATAGCTTAAACTGTTAAATCGTTTTCGTTTTTAAAATCAATTGCATTTTGCAACAGCTTTTTGAGAACAGCGGCAAAAACCGCTACCACCAAAGGCACACAGGCGAATGCAAAAGCAAAAACTATCACCCCTGGTGCATCGTCTATCTCCGCAAAATGGAAGGCAGCCGGCATATATACCATAAGTGCGATGCTCATAGCCACGGCACAATACACTATTTTTTGCAGTATACGAACCGAATCCTCAGAAAATGCTTTGTTCAGGTCAATGTATGAGAGGAGTTTTATGCCAAAATACAATGCAAGGAAAAATGGTATCGTAGCGGCATAAAGCGATGCCATCACCCAATAACCTGACTTCGATTCCTGCGGAAAATCCGCTGTAAAACCCTCGCCGATGTGGGGAAAGGCAAATACACAGAAAGATAGAACGACAAGTCCCACAATGACAATTACGATTCGGAGAAATACTGTTGAAAATTTATTCATACCCATTATGAATTTGATGTTTATGCCAGCATAATATACAAATATTTATTGAAATTCAATCAATATATATCGATAAATGATAAATATTTTATGATTAGGCTAAATTGAAAATTCAGAATCTAAATTGTCTGGCTGGTGGTGTCGTTTTACAATGCCCGCTAACGTACGTATATAGCAGCTAGTGCTTATATTCCTCTTCTTGAACTAATTTAGTAAATCTATTTAGATTGGCTGATTATTAATTTAATGGTTTATGGCTCTACTGCCCCTAACCCAATTTTGTTGAGTCCAGTTTCACTTGCTTGCCAAATTACATGCCTTAAAGAAAAACAATTCTTTGAGAAGTTGTTTACGGAAAACCGTAATTTGAGATTTTTAAGTTATGTGGTAGTCTAAAAACGGCGGAAAAATTAGGCAAGTGGGATACTTCCTGGCCAATGAAAAACCGGCTAAGATCGAAAATACAGTCTTCATGTTTAGCTCCCGCAGGCTATTGGAATCAGACAGGGCATAGCAAATTCACAACCGGTCTTTGTAAGCAATGGGATAGAAGTTCTGTTTGGACCGATCTAATAGCTGAAGCTTAACCCCAATAAATATAGTTAAAAATGAACCTATGTTCTTAATAAATCCAGGGTGCACTTATCACCGTTTGTATCATAATAAGGGGTGATTTTAGACTTTTTTGTAACAAAGTAAAGGTTGTTGTGTTCTATAGCTGACCTATTTTGCTGCTTTACCCCGTATGTGAGATGGTGTGAGAGGTGCAATGCGTTGCTACTTAGGGGCGGATTTACCCGCTAGATTGGCGAAATTTTTATTATTTCTTTAATATCCTATAAAAATATCGAAAAATCAAGTTACTATGACATGGTCCATTTTATCGATTTGGTGACTGTTAGGAGTTAAGTATCTGTCGTACTATGTATTTAGCATCTCTCCTTGTTCCTGTAATTGTATCTGATGTCATTGAATAAAGGAAATTCAGACCAACAAAAAATAGGCCTGGTTTCTTAATAACTACTCCCCTTACATGCTCAGGTTCTTGAGTACTTTCAAAAATGGGCAAATCGATCCAAGAAAAACCAGGGGTGAACCCTGTTGACCATATAATATTTTGGACCTTAAGTGTGCGGTTATCATCAAGTAAGGGCAAGCCCTGTTTTGCGCCAATGACGCGGGGAACACGCTCCACACCAGCCGCGATCAAATCACAAGATTTTACACGTACAAGTGGCCCTCCAGTGATTAACACCCTCGGTCTTATTTTGCGACCAATACCTGTTCGAATTGTTAAGATATGATGACCAACAAAGCGTACTAAGCGAATAAGCAAATATCGAGCGATTACTGATTCGATTCGAAATGGGACATGGCCCACATCCCTTCCTGAAAGATATGTTTGACGTTCATTGGCCAGTTCAAGAGCAATATCAGCCCCGGAATTACCGGCGCCAACGATTAAAACACTCCCGTCCCTAAGTTGGGAAGGGTTTCGATAATCTTTGGAATGCAATTGTGTGATCTCGGGATTAATATATTTTACAAATTCTGGAACTTTTGGTTTTTGATAGTTGGACATGGCAATAACAACTTTTTTAGCTTTAAAAGTTTGGTTACCGGCTTCTACTTCAAAACCTTGTTCATTTTCATATAGCCTATCAACTCTAGTATTTGTTATAACGGGCAGTTTGAACTTTTCCGAATACTTCTCAAGGTAATCTGCCATTTCATCTTTCGTAATGAATATATGCCGTTTTCCAGGAAATGGCATGCCGTCCAAGCCATTTAGGTATACCGGTGTAAAAAGTTTTAGTGAATCCCAACGATTGCGCCAAGCATCACCTATTCTTTTGTTGGCATCTAAAATCATAAATGACCTTCCAGCTTTTGCCAATCCATATCCAACGGATAGTCCGGCCTGTCCGCCGCCAATAATTATGGTTTCCACATCTAGGTTCTTTTTGACGTTTATATTAGTTTCCATACCAAACAATTTAAGTTGTTAAAACGCAACAATTCGAATATTGATTTTAATAACTCAAAGCTAAATAAAGTAACCATGTGGATGTTTTCTGAAAGGTCAAATAACTTTACTGAAAAGCTGAAGAAGGAATTAATAATTAGTTTTTATGTGATTTGTACTGTCCCGGAGGTATGCCATATTTTGCCTTAAAAGTCCTAGTGAAGTGGGATTTGTTTTCGAATCCACTGTTCATGCAAACCATATCAAGTGTTTGATCTGTGGTATCTATTAAATACTTACTGTGCTCAAGTCGTTTGCTCAGCAACCATTTGCCCGGTGAGGTATTGTGTGTCTTTGTGAACTCACTTTTGAAGGAAGAAAGGCTTCTAGCGCACAGCCTGGCGTATTCAGAAATGGAAAGGTTATAGACGAAATTGTCTTCCATTATTTGTTTTATTGATGGTCTTGTTGATTGGGCTATTTCCTTAAAGTAACGTTTAAGAGGTAGATGCTTACTAGTTGATAGTATGCTAACAATAAGTTCTTCAAACTTCAACTTTAACAACGAGTTTGCAGGTGGTTTTGGCTGATAGAAATAGGCCAGTAAAGAATGGAAATATGTTTGTAAAATTTGGTCCGGGCCAAAGGGATATACAGCATCGCATGATTCTATCGAATCAGATTCCAATGGAAACTTATACTTTATCATAACAGACCTGATAAAGTCATCTGGAACAAAAACCATCAACTCACAAAAATCTTCTTGGTACTCACTTTCTATTAGAATACTGCCTTTCTTCACAAAAATACAATCTCCTGCCCATATTGGATATTGGTTGTGTGGTGTTTTTACCAAAGTTCGTCCTGTCAAAATGAAAGCAAAAAAATTGTTATTGGACCATACGATGTCACTTGATGCTTCAACTGGACATTTAAATTCTGCAAATAGTAATTCGTCCACTTTAAATACCCTGAACATGTTACTATGCTCAATAAAGTCTTGAATGTTATTCATTGCCCAATCCTTTTTTAGACTTTCGCCATTTGCAGTGCGGAACTGCACACAACTACTGTACGGTCCAGCGGTTAGCAAAAATCTCTTTGTTTTATTTTTTCCATCGTTAAAGCAAAACCCGAAAGATTTTACGCTGCCCGATGTGATGTTCAAATCTGCATCCATGGACTTATTTCAAACCAAGGACGCAATCTGACGTGCCCTGCCTTTGCACTATGCGGTATCGTATCTAAACTTACAATGTTAGGGGAGGTTAATCTGTTTTATTTGGCCCTAAGTTAAGAATTTTTGTTTATTGGGAGACCAGTCTTCGTTTTTTGCTCCCTCAGGATCTTGGGGACAGGTTGTACTGACCACGTTAAGACTTAGTTATTGTGCAAATTTTGAAATTTTAATTGTAAGCTTGTTTCGTTTGTTTCGTTTAATATTATAAAGTACAAAACTGTTAGACCAAAATGGAAACATACAATAACGTTAATAAGGCCTCAAAAGAGGAGCAAAAGGTTGATATTCAATTATATGATGCTCTTTCTACTGTGATTAAGGACTTAAAGTCAAAAAATCCAGAAATTGAGATAGATGAGACCCAGGAGAGAATTAAAATTCCATTAAGCGCATTGAAACTTTTAGTAGAGATTTTGGAAGCAATGAGTAAAGGAAAACCATTTTCTTTGGTACCAATGCCTACAGAAGTTACAACTCAAAAGGCAGCTGAAATTTTGGGTTGTTCCAGACCTCATTTTGTTAAGCTTTTGGAAGAAGGCAAAATAGATTTCACAAAGGTTGAAAAACACCGAAGAGTAAAGTTTGAAGATGTAATGCAGTACAAAAGGAAAATAAAGGAAGCTCAGAAAAAGCATATTATTGATATTATGCAATCTGACGAAGAAATCGGATTGTATGATACATAGTGTGCTTTTTATTTTCATCTTGGATACAAATGTTATTTATCCAATCGAGATAAGAGATCTACTTTTTTAGTTTGCGAATTATGATTTATATAATCCTAAATGGAGTGAGCATATTTTTGATGATTTGGTTTCTTATATTGGCACAAAACCAACTAAATAATCAGGAATTTCAGTAATTGCCGTAAAAAGTAATAACCATACCAAGTACAATTAGCACGGCCTTCATGTTGGGCTTCTGCAGATTTTTCAAAACAGGTGGTAGTAGTAGTAGTAGTAGTAGCACTAAGGCCTAGTTATTGTGGCAATTACTTTATTTTTTGATTTTTATTATTTCCTCCTTTAGTTTTGGTAGTTCTCTCACGATTATTGTCCAAATAACTTCATCAGAAATGTTGTCATATTCGTGTGCAATTCTGTTTCTTGTCCCGATAATTTGTCTTGCGTTTTGTATTTCAATTTTTGTGTTCTTGTAATTTGTTATCCTGTTAACCGATTCTCCGCTTCTCCGATAATTTCAATATTTCGCTCGACCGCTTTTTTGGTTTTTAAGTCTTTTTAAAATTCTAGAAAATCTTATATTTCAGACAAAAAGTCGAAAATCTCATCTATTGACCTTAAGATATCCTCAAGCCAAGCATTTATTTTATTATCCATAAAGAACAACTTTTGACTCGTCTATTTCCTTTCTAAAAAATGAGTTCTTTATTCCACGTTCTTCTATCAGGTCTATCTGTCTTTTTAATAAATGTTCCAATTTATCCTTTAATTGAAAATACAAGTCTGTATATTCCAACGGATCATTTTCTTCAAAGTCAACAACAAAGTCAATATCGGATTCTGAAGAAAAATTGTCAGTCAATACCGAGCCAAAAACTGAAAAGTTCTTAACTTTATATTGTTCGCAAAGCTGTTTGATCCGTTCTATATTTTTTTCTGATATTTTCATAAATAAATCATATAAATAACAAATTTACGGTTTTTCCGAGAGTTTATCTGGAGGGACTATTTTTGTTCAGGTTTACCTTCTGCGCTTACCATGCTATTGAAATTGGCTCCTTTTTATTTAGCACCAATTTAAGAGTTTTTGTTTTGTGTTGGGGAATTTTTTCTAGTTTTCAGTGAGATATATAAAGATTAACGCGGAATACCTACCACTGACTTAAGGAATATCTTAAAAATTAGTGGGCCAAATGGTAGGGCGAATTTGGAGCCAGGGTTTGGTAATATGGTCATCAAGTTTGGCTCTCTTAGTTTTTTTTTGGGGGAACGGGCAGTACCATACAAATTCACAACCGTTATTTGCAAGCAATGGGATACGTTAAGTCTGGAACGATCTAATGATTGACACTTAACCCTCATAAATATGGCAAAAATTGGCTGTATGTTTCTAATAAATTATGCGTGCACATATCACTGATTATAACCTAACAAGGGGTTATTTTAGACTTTTTTGTAACAAAGTAAAGGTTGTTATGTTCTTTACCTGACCTATTTTTGATAATTTTCACCTTCACTGGATTGCCAAACAATATAACTAGAGAAAAAAATCTACTCCTTTAATAGCTATTTGCGGGAATCGCTGATGGCTTTCAATCTTCAATCGTTAACCATCCACTTTTGGACCATCGGGGCATTAGGCCTACCAAGGAAAAATGCCTAGTGGCTAGTTGGCCAGCCAAATTAAGGAAAGGCACGAGTCTGCCTAGCCAACCTTCCTTTACTAATTGATATTCAGCCATTTATTCGTTCCACCACACAGCCAAATTGCATTGAGTCCATATTCTTTTAAAAGTTTTGCTCCTTCTGCTGAACGACCACCACCTTTACCACAAGCTGTTACAAACTGATTTTTTTTGTCAAATATTGAAATGCTGTCTTTCAAATCTTGAAGTGAAATGTTCAAGGCATTTGGAATGTGTCCTTGCTCGTACTCTTCCTTGCTTCTTACGTCAATGATTTGAATTTTTTTGTTCGCTTGAAGCGCCTGTTTTACTTCGTTAACTTCAATACATTCTTTGTTATTTTTTATTTGTTCTGGCATACGGAACTTAATTATTAATGAAGAAATAATAGTCAGTCCACCTATTAAGAATATGGCATATTCTACTCCGAACAAGTCAGCTGTTATTCCTGAAATTACTGCTCCGAAAGCATAACCCAAATCTCTCCAAAGTCTGAAAGTTCCTATGCTTTCTGCACGTTGTCTTGGACTTGTTGCTTGGGCAATTGCGGAAAGGAATGTAGGATAGACCAATGCTGTTCCTAATCCTAAAATTGCAGAAATGGAAGCCAAAACATAAAAATCACTACTAAACGGAATTAGTAATATGGCTAAACCTTGCAAAAGCATTCCCCAAAAGAGCATTACTTTTTTTGAGTAGTGGTCGGACATTTTTCCAGTAAATAGCTGTCCGATTCCCCAAACTGTTGGGTAAATAGCCGTTATGATCCCGATATTTTCGTTGTTGTAATTCAGGGACAAAAGGACAATTGGAAGTAAGCCCCAAATCATTCCGTCATTTAAGTTATTGACAAGCCCTGCCTGTGTAACGGAACTCAATGTCTTGTTTTTAAAAGTGGTTTCTAAAAAAACATTATCAAGTGGAGCTGTTTTGTCTGTCGCACTTTCTTTATGAACAAATACTCTGGTATCTTTCACCCACAAGGAGGTCAAAATAAAACCAACGATAGAAATGAAAATTCCAATGTAAAATGGATAGGGTGTAATGCCATACGTGTCGGCAATATATCCTGTAAGAAATGCAACAATTCCAACTGCAAAATATCCCGCGAACTCGTTTAAGCCCATTGCAAAACCACGGTCTTTTTCGCCAACAAGGTCAATTTTCATCACTACCGTACTGCTCCAAGTCAAGCCTTGACTTATGCCTAAAAGTACATTGGCAAAAATTACGAAACTCCAACTAGGTGCATAGATGAGCATAAACGGAATTGGAATAGCAATGAGCCAACCGAATAGCAATAAATTTCTACGTCCAAATTTGTTAGCGAGTCTTCCTGTGTAATAGTTGGCCAAGGCTTTAGTAATGCCAAATGCAGTAATGAATGAAAGTATGGCAGTTTTAGAAGCTACACCAAATTCTAATTCGGCAAATTGCGGAAAGATAGAACGTTCCATTCCAATCATTCCGCCAACGAAAGCGTTAACGATAACCAAAAGCGTAAACTGCTTCCAATTTTCTTTTAATCCGAGTTTGATATTTTCTGCCATCTGTTTTTTTTTTTTGCAAAGTTGGTTTTATAACATCTTAAAGTCAGTAACCTTCGTTACTTTAAAAAGTCAGAACTTTATCACTTGCAGTTATTTCCTTTGTCAATTCTGCCATTGTACTGATTTCAGCTTTCTCAACAAGTTCAATATTCTTTAAACCGCGAGCTTCCAAACAACTTCCGCAAAGTAAAAGTCGTGTTCCTTTTCTGGTTGAGAGTTTGAGCATTCGCTCAATGTTATAGTAGCCGTTTGAAGTGTTTTGGTTCGGAATAGCGCAATTCACTCCATCTGCTAATAGGAAGATTACTACTTCAGTTTCAGGAAAGTCCTTGTTCAGTTGATTGGCAATTCTTAAAGCGTTGAACGCCTTTTCAGCTCCATACGGTGCGTCATTTATAATTATTAATATTTTCATTTCAGAATGTTTTTATGTAGTGTTATGTCTTTTTTTTTTAGCAGGCACCTAACATTATAGGATCAAATCATATAAACCACGGGCGAAGTTTATTTTGGTCGCCGTAGAACAATAGGGTGTCAGTTTTATGCTTACTATGCTATGGGGATTAAATCCGTTATATTTTATCCCAAGTTAGGAATTTTTGCTTTGTGCAGTGCAGGGGGATTTTTTTTTCTTGTTTACCTTAAGCGCGGTAAATTAAAAAAGGTAGCCGGCCAAAATAAATCCCAAGGAGGCTTTGCCTATAAAAGTTGGACGGGTCCAATAACGAGATACTCGGCCCTGGCCTATCGGCTGGCCGAATACTAAGTTATTGTGTGCGTTCATGTTTTTTATTGAGTGGGCAATTTTACTCCCGTATTTTTGAGTTCCACCAAATCGTTTTAAAGGCCGATAAAGTCAGTTATATTGAACTCCAAAACTTCACAAGATAGTCACAATGCGAATTTCCCTTGATTATTGAATAAACTACCGAATTCCACTTCTTCCTTTTAGGTTTAAATTTACTGTATATTCCAAGTGTCTTGACCCATTTAAAACAACACTCAGGAAAAGAGGATAACGGAGAAAAAAAAATTAATTCATTTAATGAGTATAATCAGGTTTTTTCAAGATTTTGTCAAGGCACTCCTCATGACAAAATGAAGAAATTCGTAATACAAAGCACTACCATTGAAATTTGGAATAGTTATAATGACCATTATGACCTTTGCCATAATTCTAGATATAAAAAGTATCAAATTGTCCCGAGAGATTTAATAATAGCCAGAGAATCTTTAGAGTCCATTCTAACGTATTGCACAGATAATTTAAAGTAATTTCAAATGTTTGCCAACATTAGAGGATTAAATCATATATGGATATTCAGGTGAAGGTTTTTGTGTCCTTAGTATACACCTGACCTATTATTTCTGCTTCTGACCTTTACCGGATCGCCCTATAATTTGTCCATAAAAAAATCCTTGAAAAGTAAATTACCGGAAACCGCAATTTGAGATGTTTCTAGTTTTGTTGTGGCAAAAACGAAATGAAATACTCAATTTAGAAAAAACTTTGGGCACAGAAACTAAAACTGGAAGCTTACACTTTCACCTCAGAAAGAAAACGGATCCGTCAATAAAATATTCGGCCCCGGCCTATTGGCGGATGGGATACTTAGTAATCATGGTTGGTTATTTATCAAATAATCCAGATTTTGCAAGTTGCCTGGATATCTGATGCAAATTGTTTATCAATAGGTTACCATCACTATCAAAGTTACGGGTTCCAAAATACGCGATGACCAAGTCACGACTGGGCGAGATGTATAGCCCTTGTCCACCTCCCCCTTCCTTGAAAAAATCACCATCACTCATAACTATATCCCATTGGTAAGTAGAATGTCTTGGAGGCTCGCCATCTACTAAATGTTCAGCAGTAATTGGATCATCATAAATAAATAGATTAATTGGGCCTGATTTTTTTATAATTTCAGGTCGGCCACCCTGTTGTATTTTCTTAATGTAAGCATCTGGTATAAAATTATAGGGAGCAATTCTACCCGATGGAGTGAATAACAGTCCAAAACGGGCATGATCTCGTAAAATGGCACTTAAACCTCCCATATACATCCTGTCATTCGCATTCGGTAAAAACATCAGTGCATCGGATTCTGCACCCATTTTTTGCCATATACATTCTTCCATCAGCTGAATAGCTGTTCTATTTGTAATTCGCTCGATGATCCATCCCAAAACTTCAGTATTTAGCGAGAAGTATTCATAAATCTGCCCAGAAGGCCCCGTCTTTTTGGCAGGAGCAAGTTGGTCCGACGGTCCACCTTTAGAATTGTCATTACCGATCCAGCCATTCTCGTTAAAGAATATTTGTGCAAAAAGATTATCGTCAATCCCCATTCCTGAAGTCATGTCCAGAACATCAATAATGGGAACTTCTCCCCAGTCAGTGCCTTTAAGTTCTGTTAAATATTCCGATACTGTTTTATGAACTTCTATCTTACCTTCCATCTCCAGCAAACCAATAAGAGTTGAAACATATGGTTTGGTAACCGAGTAACTGTGATGCTTGTAGTAATCCTTCATGTTAGGATATTCTTCAAACACGATTTTGCCCTTATGCAAAATTATCATGCCATCTACCAAAGGACTTTTTATATACTCCTCTAGTGGGATAGATCCTTCTTTGGTCTCAGTAACGAATTTTTCGACATCCTCCCTCAAATGATAGCCCAATTGCCGGATAGGGCCAGATCGGCTAAGGATCTGATGGGGCCAAAATTCAGACATATGTGAATTGATATATCGAGTGAAATCCCCACCTTTATTCGATTGTTGATGGATATCAAATTCGACATGAATGGCTTGTATTTCATCCAAAGTGTAACCTTTAAACTCCTGTGCAAGAGAAAAATAAAAGAAAAGTATATTCACAAGAGTCACTATTGTAGGTTTCATTTAATTAAATTATAATTAACCACGACATTATAGTACTAAATCAAGTATGCCAATGGCCCAGCTCAATTTAATCCACCGTTGTACCATTCGGTGTCAGTTTTACGCTATCCTTGTTATTTGATTTTGATTCTTTTTGTTCTTTACCAATTTAGTAATTTTTGGTTAATATAAGCAAGGTATCAGAACAGAAGCGGCATTTAAGAATGCCTAATGACGGATTAAATCTAATACTAGAAACTGTTCAGGTTTTATTTATGGATACTTTTTCGAATTATTTTTTTTAATGGCCGGGCTATGGAAAAAAATTAAAACTCAACGGAATAGGGGTTGTCCGGGGATAAGCCATGGATAAGCCATAGATGAGCCGTATATAGGTCGTATATGAAATGAGCATGACCATAATTTGGTCTCAAACTCAAATGAAGATATGCGAATTACACCCGCCTGAACGATGTAGTCGGGCAGGTATGACCGCTAAAAAACCTGTCTACCGAACAGGCAGGCAATAAATATCTACATATGAAAATAAGGAAACAGGCTGGATCTACCCCTTTTTGGCGCGCTAAAATAGCTCCGTTTCAAGGCACTTTTTACCTTTCATGGACGGTAAAATACGCTCTGGGATCCCTTGCGGAAAACGAAGGCAAAAGGCAGTGCCTTTATTAAGGTATTTTTTTTCCATAAGAATATTTGCATAACCACAACAATTGTTCTTGATCCCCGATTTGCTCTTTGGTCATTGTACCAAAGAAATCGTGAATGAATCTTGTCAAGAAAATTAGTTGATTTGACTTAGAATAGAGATATTTCCAGCCGGTTAATTATATACTCATATTTCACATACCGTTCCACAAGCAATTAGCACTTCAACATTTACTTATATCGCAGATTTAGAATAGGTCTTAAGTCGCTAATTTCTTTTTTAGTTCTTCCAACTTTACTTCAGTCAGTGGCTTTTCAAAATAAGCGATAACACAGGGATATTTTCCTGCCCTTTTCAGGTCATTAGGATGTATAGATGATGTAAGGATTGCAATCTTCGTGTTCTTGCAAGGAGCTTTCACCTTCTTTTCCTCCAAGAATTCCCACCCATCCATAACGGGCATATTTATATCCAGAAAAATAATGTCCGGACATTCCTTTTCCAAGTGTTTGCAGGCCTCCATTCCGTTCAGCACCTCTTCCACATTCTGGAAACCTGCACTTTTTAGAATTATTCTAGAAATGAAGTTTGTTGTTTCATCATCTTCTACGAGTAATACATTATTCATCTTTTCTATTGTTTAAATAAACGGTAAACAAAGTTCCTTTATTAGGCTTACTTTTAACCTCAATGCTTCCTCCATGTGCAACTACTATGGATTTAACAATATACATTCCAACACCCTTTCCCTCAACGTGTGTATGCAAGCGCTTGAACAGGCCAAAGACTTTTCTTCCGTACTTTTCCACATCAAAGCCAAGTCCGTTGTCCTTCATTGTGAGACAAACACTTCCATTCACAATACAAGTTTTTACTTCTATTTTCAACAACTTATTCGGACTTTTGTATTTTACCGCATTAGTTAGTAAGTTTTGAAGGACACTTTTTAAATGTAAGGGTGGATATTCGATTTCAGTACATTCCGAAAAGTCAACACTTAAGATGGTATTCGTGGAATTGAGCTGTTCGGTTATGCTTTGCGCAACTTCGTTGAATACATTCTCGAATACCAAATACTCCTTCTTGTCCTTAAGTGTAGTTTTAAAATTAATTACCTCATTAAGTGTGAAAATTGTTTTATAGATCTGGTCAATATTATTTTTTAATTTAGAGAATAATTGAATATCCGCTTGGCTTGAAAGTCTGTCGGCATTTATCATTTCTGAAAGAACATTTAGGTTGGTAATGGGTGCTTTGAGATCGTGAGCGGCCACATAGGCAAACTCCTCAAGTTCTTTCGTCTTAATTTCAAGTTTTTTAGAATGGAATTCCACCCTAGCCATTTCAACTTCTAAGGCTGTATTCAGTTCCTGCATCTTAGCTTCTGCTCTTTTTCGCTCAGTAATGTTTTCAATATGGACATGAATTATCGGTGTATCTCCTAAAATATACTTACATGGGGTAACCTGAGCCGAAAAAATCGATCCGTCCTTTCGTCTAAACTTAGTCTCGGTGCTCAGCCATGTACTATATTTCATACTTTCTAAAACATCGGAGGAATGCTCAATCTCATCTTCGGTATGTAAATCAAATATGCTTTTCTTCAACAATTCGCTTCTGGAAAAGCCAAATTCTTGTAGGGCACTATCATTGACCTTGATGATGTTCATTGCCATGTCATGGACTATTGTTGGGAAAATGGAGTACTTGAATATTTGTTCGTATATATCACCACCAACATCAATCTGCTGAAAATCTCTCCATGGATTTGATAAGTCCGAATAGCCATCTTTATTATTTTCATTCTTCATATCCCTTAAACCTCTGTTATGAACTTATAGTAATCAACTTGTTTGTATTTAAAAATTCAAAATATGAGGAGCCTTTTTTTGGCCGACCATATAAGCAGGTATCTATATCTAATATAAGAAAATGTCTTTATGCCATAAGTAGTTTAGGAAAAAATATTTTCGGACCCAATTTTTTACTGAAAATAATAAAGTTGATTTCTAAACGATTGACCTAATAAGTTTTATAATGCCGATCGAACTTGAACAGTCTAAGAAATTGTAGGGAAAAGCACATAGGAATTTCCGACAAACTATGAGACCTAGTTTTAACCAACAAGAATGGATGGTGCTTTCTTAAGGAGTTCGAAAAGATACAAGATAAAATTAATGGTATTTTTCAGCTTTAAAATTTTCATTTTTGCTTATCAATCATAATCTTGCTGTATAACTTAAAAAGAGGTTCCCCATCAGATCAATAGTCTTCATGAAACCTTGTTTTCATAAATATTGTCAATATTGGGATTCCTTTACTTAATTGCCAACTAACCAGTTATAACAACCAATTAAATTTGATTTCCTTGATTATATTCAAAAACTCACTAACTTCAAGTGGTTTACTAATTACACAGCATGTGTTTTTATTATATAAGGGACGTACAGCTGGCCCATTAGAGGAAAGAATTATAACAGGGATGTAATAATTGGCAAGTCCACCAATTTGTGCTAATATATTTACACCATTATGCATAATGAGTTCCTCATTGGCAATGATCAAATCTGGTACATCACTACCTTTTGGTGTTAGTATATCCTCAAGATGTGCTACAATCTCTTTACGTTTCTTCAGCAAATTTATATTATACAATGCACCATTCTGCATTAATGATTCCTTTATCAATATGGCGTCAAGGTCACAGTTTTCTATTAGCAGAATATTTTTTGAATCCATAGACATGGGGATAAGTTACTAGTAGAATTGAGCTTAATTGTTTAACTCTTGTGGCGGTGATTTATTGTATTCCGATTTAATTATTTGTAAGATTTATCCTATAAATTTTAGATATATATTACCTATAATCAAATAGCTAAAGCTGCCACGAAATCTGAAGTGTTTTGTTTATTCTGGTGAATTTTCATAACTTATTGACCCAGAACGATATACTGGACCAAAAACACTTACTAATTCTATTTTGTACCAAGCAGGTGTCCCCTTAGATTATCAAGAATATCCTTTGGAAATCCAAACCCAATATTTCTACTTTTATATACATTTCACAATACTCTTTATACATAAAGACCAACTCGCGGTATGCCATATCATCTATGAAACAGGGAGTAAAAAGGTATTACATAGTAGACTATGGAACATGGCAACCTTGTTAAAATCTACAAGAAATACCATCAAAAGATGGAGATACTTTAACAATCATATTAGTTTAACTTTTCTAGACTTAATTCGCATCCTTAGGGCTAAATATAGTCAATAGAGAACACCAATCTTTTACTTTATATGAATAAATGAGGTTAGGTATCAAATTCCAGATGTACAGGTTTAAACAATGAAAGACAGTATTACACGGTTCTACATCACTACCAATAAAAATCACAACACAGCATAAGCCACTAGGTTAGATAATGATGGATTTTATTCTGTCAGCAGAAAGTGGTTTGTGGAGAAAGCCTTGGACAAGGTCATATTTTTTAGACTTTTCAATATCACTGTCGTCCACGGAGGAAGAAACTATATGGATAGAAACATTCTCAGTTTTAATAAAATCTATATCCTCAATAGCTTCCAGGAATTTCCAACCGTCCATAACGGGCATGTTGATATCTAAAAGAATATAATAGTAGTATTCATCAGTATAATTTTCTCGAAGAAAGTTCAAGGCCACTTTCCCTTGCGAAAAAGATTTTATTCTGAAACCAGGCCTAACCTTTTCAATCATTTTTGCTGAAATATACTTGAATACAGGGTCGTCATCGACTAGTATTACCAATTTCTTCATCTCCAATAATCTTAAATTCTAATTGAACGTGTTTCGTTTACAATTTTTCCGATGATTTCGTCCAGCTCGTTACCTGATACTTTAATCTGTTTAAGCAAAAAAGGTACGTCCTCGGAATCATAGGGTGCCATGTCCAAAAGGTTAATTATTCCCAAAATGCGTGACAATGGAGACCTTACCACGTGTGATTGTGTCCAAGCGATACTCCTTAATTTTTTATTTTGGGTTTCGATGGTCTCTATATACTCTTGCCTCTCGGTTATGTCCGTTATAGCTCCCACCATACGGATGGCCTCCCCGGATTCATTCCTGATGATGGCGCCTTTGTCTATCACGGTTTTGATCCCTTCTTTTTCATGGACGATCCTATATTCCTTACTCCAAAATTCCTTTAAAGGATCAAGTAAAGTCTCTTGGAGGCTGGTACGTATTTTTGGCAGGTCGTCCGGATGAAAACTGTCTTCCCAGATTTCACTTTCATTCAAATACTTTTTTACGTTGTTCCCAAATAGCCTTTCAAATCCATGGCTTCGAACAATGACCCCATTTTCTATGTCCCAGTCCCATATGGCATCGGTAGTTGCTTTGGCCACTTTTTCAAAACGCTCGTTGGCCTGTAGAATCAAAATATCGGTCTCCTTACGCAAGGTAATGTCCTTAAAATAGACGGAAAGTCCATCGTGGCTCGGATAGACCGATACCTCGAACCATTTTCGCAAGGTAGGATAAAATTCTTCAAAGCTTACCTTCTCCCCTGTTGCCATTGCCTTATCGTATTTGACAAAAAAACCTAGTTCAACTTCATCACCATACTCCCAAAGATTTTTACCGATGATGTCCTCTCTTTTTCTTCCCAGTAAAAGTTCTGCCTGATTGTTCCAATAAGTGACTATCCACTCCTTGTCAACCGCAAAAAAGGCATCTCCGATGCTTTCCAAGATCTGGTTCTTTTCGGCATATGAGCGCTCCAGCTCTTTGTTCGTCAAGGAGGCTTCTATTGCAGCGGAAAGGTTGGTCGTAATAGTCTTTAAGAAGAAAATTTCATCATGGTTCCAGTGTTTTTCGATTTTGCAGTCGTCAAAACCAATGAAGCCCCAAAATTCCTTGTTGATAAAAATAGGAAGGACCAAAATGGATTTGATGTCCTGTTCTACAAGCAGCTTTTTGGTCACACTATCTCGCATTTCTCCTACTATTGCCTTAAATGGCTTATTTTGAGCTAGAGGCTGCATAAAATCTTGAATAGTACTAAACGGAACATTTTGAAGAGAGGGATTATTTATCTGGGAATCCACGCCTGCATTGCTCCACTCCAGGCGCTGGCTGGTTTCCAGTTCGCCGGTTTTTTCATTGACCGAATTTTGGAAATAGTATATTCGGTCTACTTTAACACACTCCCCGACCCTGCCAAATGTTTTGTCGATTACCTTGAACCAGTTATCAAAATTGAGCAGTTCTGTGTTCATTTCGGCAATAATGTCCAACTGCTCGGTCTTGTACAGGATTTTCTCATTAGCTTTCTTTTTTTGGGTTATGTCCCTAAAGAATACACTTATGCCTTCTTCCGATGGATATGCGTTGACTTCAAGCCATACTCCATAATAGTCTTCAAAAGTTATGGGCTCTTTGGTATTCATAACTTTGTGATAATTGGTGTAGGAAGGCAGGTCAACCGCATCGGGGAACACCTCCCAAAGGTTTTTACCGATCAAGTCTTCCCTTTTCACCCCGATCAGTCGCTCAGCCGTTTTATTCCAATAGGTCACCGTGAAGTCCTCCTTCATTGCAAAGAAAGCATCCCCTATACTTTCCAGGATAATATTCTTTTCCTGATAGGCCGATTTCAGTGCTGCCTCGGCCTTTTTCCTATCATTTATGTTTTTAAAATAAACCGAAATCCCACCATTGGAGGGATATGTGTTGATCTCGTACCAAGATCCATTTCCTGGATAAAGATATTCAAAGCTCTCTGCCACACCCTCCTTGGCGACCCTTTTATATAAGGTTTCAAGTTCAGTGCCCAAGGTTGGGGAAAACAGCTCCCATAGGCTTTTCCCCAGTACCTCATCACTTTTCTTCCCCAGTAAATTTTCAGCCTCCCTGTTAAAAAAGGTAAAGTTCCAGTCCTTGTCCAATGCATAGAAAGCATCCGATATACTGCCCAGGATTTCCTTGAGCTGCAACTGGGTGGTTTTCATGGTATGGATATCCTGAATACTTCCATATATTTTGGTGCACACTCCATTCACACGTTCACTTTTCCCAATGATCCGTACCCATTTTCCTCTTCCCGTACCGGTTTTTAAAAGCACTTCTTTGTCATATTCCGATCCCCTCTCAATGAGTTCCTCGATCCCTTTTTCCACTAAGGGCCTGCTTTCAGGAGTTAAAAATTCCAGACCTCCACTCAAGGTGGTATTGTAACTCCCGTCCACTTCAAATATTTTTTGGACCATGGGCGACCAATACATGACATCGCTACCTGGTGCTGCAAGCAAGTCCATTTCCCAACTGCCAATTTGGGAGAGTTCCGAGGTTTCTTCCAGGAGATGGGACAACTTCACCTCCTCCGTGATGTCAAAGACCATGGAGTTGAAGAGAATGGTGCCATCGGCCAATCTATAGGGTGTACCAAAGCCCTCATGCCAACGGATCTTTCCATTCTGCAGCACGTACCGCCATCGGCTATGCCATTGTGTAAGGGTTTCAATAGATTTTTGGATGTCCTGCAACAATGCCTTATGATCCCCTCCTTTTTTTATCCGATCCCAAATGAGATTAGCGTTTTCCTTGCACTGGGCAGGGCTAAGATTGTATATTTCTTGGGATTTTTGGCTAACGGAACTCATTTTTCCCGTCCCATCTGGATATAGGTAATATTGGAAGGTAACACCGGGAAGGTCGTTGGAGAGAGCCAAAAGTCGATGCTCGGTTTCTTTGAGTTGGGTAATATCCTGAAGGCTTCCTGTGAGCCGGACACATTTTCCATTGACCATTTCGGCCTGCCCAATGGCTTTGACCCATTTTTCGTTATGCTTGGCGGAGATAAAGGCTGCTTCATAATCAAAAGCCTCTCCTTTTTCCAAGGCCAAACCAACCTTATTTCTGACCTTTTCCCTATGATCGGCCCTATAAAAATTGATGGCGCGCTCCAATTCTGGCGTATATACCTCTGGGTCAGTCTCATGGATTTGGTGCACCCCTTTGGACCATGTCAACTTTTTACTGATCATATCCATCTCCCAACCGCCTATTTTTGCCAATCGTGAGGCATCGGAAACCACTTCCTGTAATTTTTTGGCCTTCGTTATATCTTTGGCGGTAGCGTAAACCACTCCTTCATCCATCACTATCCTGCAGTGCCAGCTTAGCCATACCAGGTTTCCAGCCTTGGTGATGTAACGATTTTCAATTTCAAAGGTTTCCAGCCCGTCCCTTATTTTTTGGACGAGTCCATCCGAGATTTCCCTGTCCTCCCCATGGATGAACTTTTCGAAGGAATTCCCCACGAGCTCATCTTCGCCATAGCCCAATATGTTGCACCCGGCCTTGTTCACTTTAAGAAAATTCCCCTTAAAATCAAACAGGCAAATAAGGTCTGGCAGGGTTTCGAACAGGTACGTCAGATCCTCCTCCATACGCTTGCGGCTTATTTCCGACCCCAAACAATCCTCCAATTTGGAAAGTACTGGATAATGGGCCTTGAAGTGTTTTTCATTTTCAGGTGTACCTACGACCATAACACCAACAAAATTGCCCTGATGTTTCAATGGAATGCCCAATACTGACTTGATCTTCGATCGTTGCGCAGCTTTCTTTCTTATAAAAAGGTTGTTCCGGTCAATGTTGCCCCAGAGTACCGATTGGCCCGTTTTCCACACCGTGCCGGGAAGGCCGTCTCCCAATTCCATTTCATAGACATCTCTAGAGTGTTCATAAAATGTTTCCCCGGCTTCATTCTTCCCAAACATGGCTGAGAAACGAAGGCTGTTCTTTTGGATACTGGGCAGCCAAACCTCGCAAAATGTGAAATCCCCGTAAAAGGTAACCAATTTACATATCCGATCCAGGGAACTGCTAAGGCCTTTCTTTTCGTTAAAGGTGGCAGAGATCTTGGCCAGAAAATTCTTTTCACTTTGGGCATTTATTTTTGTGGTAACGTCCCTTTGAATTTCAATATAATGTGAAACTGTCCCTTCGGAATCCTTAACTGGTGAAGCTGCGATATGGATCCAGTAAGGTGAACCATTTTTGCGGTAATTCGTGACAAAAATTTCACTGGGTTTCCCATCCGCCAAGGTCTTTTGGAAACGTTGCAGCGCATTCAGGTCAGTCTTAGGGCCTCTTAAGATATCAGGGGTACTGCCAATTATCTCTTCAGGTTTAAATCCGGTCATTTGGGTAAATGCCCTGTTTACATACACTATTTTTGGACCATGTCCCTCCAGGAGCGCTGCATCGGTTATCATCACGGCATCATTTGTGTGGGTTACCACACTCTCCATTAATTTCAACCGCTGTTCTTCCACACATCTAAGAGTAATATCCTGAACGGTACCTTCAAAAGAGTGAGGTTCGCCTTCTATATTACTTATTAATTTTCCACGTTCCCTTACCCATCTTCTACTGCCATCAGGAAGAAGGATACAATGTTCAAAATCCATGTCCTTGTGACCATAAAACAAAGAGGCCATGTTATCGTAAAAAAGCTCCCGGTCCCCTTTGGGCAGGAAATTCAAAATATTTTCCATGGTCAATGACATATCCCTCCTATTTCTTCCCCAAATTGCAAAGACTCCATCGGACAGACTGAGCGAATCGTTTACATAATCATATTTCCAATATCCCAAATGGGAAACATCCGAAGTCCTGGAACTTTGGTCTCCATTTTGGGTATACTTATTTTCATCCAATTGCCTCATGGCATGGGCCGTAACCATAGCACAATTTCTTTGTTGAAAAATCACCTTTTGGCACAATAACTTACAATATTTTAGTGCCCCACATTTGGTTTTTATATTTACACTTTGAAACTGGGCATATTGCTCTACTTCATTATTTGAAATTAAGGATTGAAGAATGTCTGGATCCATGACTATTTCATTAATACTAAGACCAAGAAAATCTTCCCTACCATAGCCAAATAGGCCCAAGGCTGCCTCATTGACCTCAACTATTTTACCATTTTCCAAATCATAGACCCAATTGGAGAAGGGACTACATTGAAAAAGCATACTATAATCTTTCATTTATTATTAATTATATTGTCTCATGATTATTGCTAATTCCCAATTATCATAAAGATTCCAACGTTTAAAATTCCTACAAATTATGTAAGGGATATTAATAATTCAGAACACCACATTTGTAAAACCATACAATGCCCATCATGCCAACCAAATAACCAATTCCTATCAGCTTAAAACACATACCAGTCTATGCCCGTAAAGGTAAGGGTTTTGGTAAGGAATAAAATTCCTTGGAAGGCTATTACGGTTTGGCAATTGACCGTATTCAAAATTTCCTGTTTCAATACCTCTTGACCATAGGTTCCTAGCCATTGCTTTTGGCGAAAAGCACTCCAAACCAAACATATTTTTTTTCATTCCTTAAATTTATATTTGATTTTTAGCAGATACAATTTCTTCTTCCTTCACCCCGTTGGCTCAGAGCAAATAAAATTCCTGAAACAACCAACTTATACATTAAGATTAGGCAATCTCTTACAGGGAAAAACTGAACCAGATGTAATCAAGATGGCGTAAATGTCTGGCTTTTGGATTTTTTTTACGGATACCCTGTAAGGTGTTGGGTAATTAATGGTTATTTGGAGCAGTATTGTCACCTTTAATATCTTATACCTTTTCCATTATCTTATCCGACTACTTCAACCCCAGCACAAGGTTATGGTATAATCTTGTGCTTTGACATTCAGTTAATAATTAAGTCCAGGTATTTTCTCAATGTATTGCAAAATACTACTTCATCCATATTGGCCTTGTGTCTGATTTATGATTTCCGCCAATAATTTCCTTGTACAGTTCCGGTCTTCTAGCGTTCTTGTATCTCCAACCTCCCGAGAGCTGAATTTTTTCTTTTATGATTTTTGAAATTGTAATATCGTCATTAAATGATTTTATTTCGGATAATATTTCACCATAAGGGTCAATTATCATCGAATTCCCATTTTTCAGATGTTCGCCATCATAGCCAATTGGGTTCGTAAAGGCATAATAAACTCCATTGTCATATGCCCTTGCAGGCAGCCACCGCATTAACCAACGTCTACCTTTTGGCCCATCGAATTCCATGCGTAATGACACTGGGTCATCCTCACGATTCTGCCAATACTTGTCTGCAACATAATCCCTATGAGGCATTGCAGATGGTGTACATCCAGTAACGTGCGGTGCAAAAATAAGTTCCGCTCCCAAAAGACTTGTTGCCCTTACGTTTTCAATTATATTGTTGTCATAACAAATTAAAATGCCACATTTCCAACCAAGTAGGTCGAATACGCAATACTCATCTCCTGCTGATAAATATGGGTTTATAAATGGATGTATTTTTCGATACCTTGCAACTAGTCCGTCACCTGTAACACAAATATAAGTATTATATAATTTTCCTTCCGATTTTTCCACTAGACCTGCCAAAATAGGGATATCCAAATCTTTGGAAATTCCAATTAATTCTTGGGTACTTTTTCCATTTGGAACCTCCTCCCCTAACTCATTCATCTGCGCTAGGTTTAGATTCTTTGTAAAGGTGTAGGCAGTAATTGACATTTCATGAAAACTGATTAGATCCGCTCCGTTGCATTTGGCCATCTTGGCAAGCTTTCGGATTATCGATAAATTGTATTCTTTATCGCCGTCTTTAGGTTGAAATTGTGCTACAGATAAGTTCATTTTCAGATAATTATTGAATTTATGGATGATGGTGCAACATCCGGTGGTAATACCTTATGATTTTACTTTAACTATAAATATATCAGTTTTTTATAAATTTTTGTAATCCGTAAAAATCGATTGAATTGGTCCTAAGGATCTTCTTCACTATTTCTACGGCTTCCGATTCTCTTAGATACCCGTTCCTAACCATTGAGACTAATGCGTTTTCAACGGTTTCCCTAGCAATTACGGAAGCGGCACATACTCCTTCTGGGGTATGGCAGTCCCCTCCAAATGCAACTATCTTGTTTATAGGAACCGTTTCAATATACACTTGAAGATATCGGACGGTACACGATGGGGAAATTAATGATGCCCAAGTCCTATCGATAAATATATTCGGGATTTTTTTTGCCCAAGCCGCAAGTTCTCCTCAATATGGATATGAGGTGAGCAGCAAGGAAAAGCGCACCTGGGGAAATTTTAAAAAAGCTTCTGTTCAACCCATTGGATTCGTGTATGCAATATAATTTTGGTAGAAAGTTTGCAATCATGTATGAATCTGTATAGGAAATTCATATTTTTCACAAAGAGAGAATATATAAAACAATAGACAATCCTGTTAACGTTTGACTACTTGAAAAGTGAATTTATCAGACTTATTCTTACGAAGCCTTTGAAAAATCTCCATTGCCTTCCCTCGTGGTA
The DNA here is from genome assembly GCF_000733925.1 of Arenibacter algicola. Lineage (NCBI taxonomy): Bacteria > Pseudomonadati > Bacteroidota > Flavobacteriia > Flavobacteriales > Flavobacteriaceae > Arenibacter > Arenibacter algicola. Next base: position 805,760 of record NZ_JPOO01000001.1, on the reverse strand, counting down.
CATTATCGCAGATCAGCACTCAAGATCTGGACACTTCTACAACTCTATAATTATATAAAAAAAGAGGACGCACCCCTACGCCCTCTTTTATAATTTAGTATATAAGTCTTAACTTATGCCTTGTAAAATTACACTTAAATTAATTATAAGACGTCTTTTATTGAAAAAAAATGACCCCTAAATTCGACATATACAAACCTGTAAGGGTAAAACGAATTAATGTTTGAAATTATTTTAATGGTATTTGGAATACAAATTACCGAGCAAAGTTCAATTGAAACAATGAACTCTACCTAACTCAAATAGAATTTCGTTAAATTCAACGGATAAAGTTTTAATAAGCGTTATCCGTTGGATTATGCTTCGCAAACTAGATTTAGGGTATTGGATGCCGAAAATTGAGCCTTACTAAATATAGTCCACCTCAACTAATTCGTTTAAACTCAAAATTTCATTTAAATCTTGCAGGAATACTAAATATTCCTCTCCGTAGGTGCCGTATAACATGGTAAGATTTGGTATTTATTATTGTTTGGGCCAATAATTTCTCTGTAAACATATTTATTATCGTTTGTCGCACCAAAAAAATGTTGTGAATAGCTGCTTTTTAGTTGTCAAATGAATACCACCCAAAGTTTACAGGGAATACAAACCTAATTTTCATCTCGCCCATAGTGCTAAATCTGTATTATTGGAAAAGCACCATTACTAAGTACACTAGATAGGGCCTTAAGGCCAATTTGCTAATTGCACGATTTCAAGTTAATGGCAAAGAAACGTGAAAATGAGTTGATTATTCACCCAATTGATCCTTTTAGAATCAAGTATGAGTCCATCCTAATTTATGTTGTAGATAGTAGCAAGAATCAGATTATTTTTCCGGCCGGAAAGATGGTGGAATTATCTTTGGAAGTACGCGGCAAAAGGGTATGTTTTGAACATAAAAAAAGTTGTTGGGCGAAACTCAAGACTTTTGTTTTAATCATTCTTCAAATACAAAAATGACAATGCCGAATTATCACGTGAAATGGTCAAATTGTTTGTTCTCCTGGATAAATCGAATCATTTAAAAAACATAATAGACAGATGGCTTGGCATAGTTCCTATAAAGGATTTAGTCATTTTTTCTCCAATGCAAACATTTTATCAACACTAGCATTGTTTAATGGCTTGTGGAAATATCCTTATATCATGGACGTTCCTGTACCTGTTTACGGCCCATTGAACTGCAAAAGGCGGAAACAATATAAATCTCCAAATCGTCAATACAAACTTGAATCATTTTGAGCTGCATTAAGAAGTGCCACTCATTGTTATCTGGCTATACGAGGTCCAATAATATTATGTTCGCAAGTCAATTTCGTTTCCAAACATTGATTTATCTGGGTCAAGGCTTCTAATACGGCATAAAAACCAATAACCTTATAGGTTGGCCACGATTGTCCTATCTTATATTCCATGGCAAATTGTGATACCATATCATCATTGATGATCCAAACGATTTTATCGTCCATTTATCCTAGAAATATAATCAAAATTCAATTCGTTAGTCCAATTGTAGTCTAAAGTCTTGAAATCTGTTGGCCCCACACAAACACTTGAAAGGACATAGGTCTAGGCCATTGTCTTTTGGTTCGGTAAAAAGAAAAACCTGTCGCCAATCTACATACAATAGCGTAGAGGACCAATTCAAACATAATGAAACTGAACCATGCAAAGACCTTCAAATAGTTTTGCACTATCAAACCACCTATGTTTTTAAAACCTTCAGTATAAATTTTTGCCATAAGTAACACTGTTTTCATAATATATCCATAAGGCTATTGTAAAATTATGGCCTTTGACAGGTTTCCCCTTTTATATTCGTCAATCGTCTTTATAATTGGTCAGAATTGATATACCTGATGCAGTAAACGTCAACACGTGAAATTCAAAATTCCACTATATTTTGTGCAATTGGATATTATATCATTGATGTCACTCAAATTGCGCCTTTTAATTTTCTTTAAATCTACTGCAATTTTCGAATTGTCCTGAAGTACAGAAAGGCTTCTATCCTTGAACAGTAAACTGTTTAGACAAGTATTTTTTTTTGCTAATAACTGGCAAATATTATAAATGCATTTCGCTGTGGCAAGTAGGAAGACTAAATTAATCACAAACTAGTTTGAAGGCTTACTTTGATTCGAATTGCCAAATTCTCCAATGTTGCTATAATCATGACAACAAAAATGGTCAACATGTGTAAAGTTTATCAAAATAAAAAAACTCGCATCGATCATGCCCACTACATTTAGCGTTTTTGGATTGTACTAGTGAGAATATAGATCAATCTTCATTATGGTTTGAAAAAATTAATTAATAGTAAATGAAATTAACCAAATTCACAAACCACAGGTATCTCTTTCCATACAACATTTTTTGAACGGTTTACATCATTAGTGCTGGCAGGTACTGTAATTTAAGTACTTTGTAAATGATTTAACCCCGAAAATCAACTATTATGAAATTAAGAAGTATCATCGTGGACGATTCGTCCATGCAGCGAATGGCCATAGCCAGATTAGTAAACAATCACCCGAACTTAGCAATGATAGCAGGGTATAGCAATGCCATTGAAGCAATAAATGGTATCAAAAACCATGAAGTCGATCTAATTTTCCTAGATGTGGAGATGCCCATCATCAATGGTTTTGATCTTCTGGAATCTTTGGACAATCCACCACAGGTAATTCTGATTACCGGTAATCCTGAGTATGCCCTTAAGGCTTTTGATTATGATGTTACCGATTACCTCCAAAAACCCATTACTTTGGCGCGTTTTGATTCCTCAGTAAAACGGGCGATGGCCAAATGTGAGAGGGCACAAAGGATGAGCGAAGAGGACGTGTACATCTTTGTGAAGAGCAGTTTAAAAAAGCATAAAGTGGTTATAAACGACATAATGTGGATCGAAGGTCTTGGCGATTATATAAAATTGGTAACGAATGAAGGCAATATCGTTATTCTTTCTACTATGAAATCTTTTGAAAAACAGTTGCCAAAATATAAATTCCTAAGGATACACAAATCCTATATCGTGAATTTGGAAAGAATTGAAAAATTCAATAGGAAAAATGTTGAAGTCGAGGGGCGACAGGTACCTGTAAGCCGAAGAAAAAAAATAGAATTGATGGAAGCGCTTAACAACATTTAATATTAATATTGCCAACTAGATACCCGTCCCGAACCAAAGCCATCAACAGACATTGAGTACATATTAATTAAAATCAATTGAATTGACAGAATAATAAAGGGAAATGTTAAGAAGCTACAATTTGGCCAGTTCAAAACTGCATTCTAGTTTCTACTCCTATCCACAAAAACGAATCGTCATTGTGTACCAATTTATTTTCAGCATTTTTTTAAGTCCGTAATTAATTGAGGTTCCTTTAAGGCAAAAACTATTATACTTTTTAAAACTTTCCTTGCTAAAATTAAAATGTCCAACTCTGAAATTTTATTTGAAATTTGTATTTTTTTCTCAAAGTCAAGAAAATCTCCATGGGCTATTGAGCTTTTATACTCGTGTGTTATTCCAATTAATTTTCCCACAGTAAAGGAGTCCGGAACATGTATAAATTCGGAAACCTTAACTGGATTGCCAATCCTATTATTGATCAAATCCAATTTAGATTCTAGCTGTAATGCGCTTGATTTCGGCTTGGCCAATTTGCCATCCAGCAACAATAGCTCTATACAGGCAAACAATTGAATAATTTTAAAGACAGATCGATTGGATATTTCGATCATTTTGAAAAAGTCATCTAAAGCTTTTTTAATGTATGGATAATCCTCTTTTTTTTTCTCAAATTCATTTAATAAAGTTAAATTATCTAATACTTGAAATTTGTCTTCATCTGTAAATTCTATTGAAAATTCAGACCCTCGCTCAATAATATTAGTATTCTTATCATTGAAATAAGTATAAGCACTTAATTCAGAATCAAATGAATATTTTAGTGAAACTCCACCCCGTGGATAGTCCTTTAAATCAAATCCAAAAGGAATAAAAAACTCCTTATCAGATAAAAATAGCGCTTTGGCGTAATTTGGATTATAAATCCCCGTCTTTTCCATTTCCTCTAGTACAAAATAACGGAAGTCCTGTCCTAGGCCTTTCTTTGGATGACCTTTCCCCTCAGTTAGCCGTTTTTCTATGACATGCTTATATAGTCCGTCATATGCAACCTCTAATATCCGCGATAAGCCAAAAGCGGATATAAACGATTTTATAACATTCTGTTCTTCAGAGGTCGCCGCTCTAATTCTTAAGTTTAGACCGATTTCTATTTCAGTGTCAACATTTAGTTCTATTAAGTTTTCAATAAAATAAGTCATCCGTTTTTGTAAAATTGATTAATAAGTCAACTAGATTTGTTCTATACAAGTTATTACCGCCGACCTTACCTAGTACATAAAAATTAGTCTTTTGGTCGAGTTCAAATATTCATATCCATATCCATAAAGTGCATGTAAAACATTATTGTCCTATGACAAAAATTATAGATAGGAGAAGGAATATGGCCAATTACGGTTTTCAAATCAACTAAAAAAGCTCTAATTATGTGTATATACCACAGACTTTGCCCTGAGAATTATTAGTAAAAACTTAAATCTCTGAAATTCTAAGACTTTATAAAAATGTACAGAACAAACCATAAAAAACTTTAGTTGTAGGAGTCCTTTAACCAATTACTCTTCTAGTTGACAAAGCTCAACCAAGAATATTTAATTTCTTTGATTATTGCCAGAAACTCCCTAACATCCAAGGGCTTTTTTATATAGCAACAGGTTTGTTTATTAAAATGGGGCCGCATATCTGGCCCACTCGAAGTAAATATTACAACAGGAATAAAAGAATTTTCCAAACTGCTTAACGGAGATAGCATGTTTACCCCGTTATTCATTATAAGTTCCCAATTCGCAATGATCAAATCCGGAATTTCATTTTTCTTTTGAACTATTAGCTTCTCAAAATATGCCGCTACTTCTCCGCGGTGTTGCAACAAATTAATATTACATAGTTTACCATTTTGTTTTAAAGACTCCTTAATCAATATTGCGTCAAGGTCACAGTTTTCTATCAAAAGAACAGTTTTTGCTTTCATCGGGGGTTTGGGGTAAATTTATATTAGTTTTAGGCATAATTCTTTAACTACTAAATCGACAATTTATTGTAAATTTCTTGTTTTATTGTAAGATTTACCCTGTTAATTTATTAAATAGTTTCTATTTTGATTTAGCTGGAAGTAATTATTAAAAAATCCGGGCGTTTATTGCTTTTGATTATTATATCTAACTCACTTTGTTTTGGATCAAATGCACATTGTAGTTTGGAAAAATTGGGGAAAAAATTCGAAATAGGTGGTTAGCATTATTTCAAATAACCGCTTTTCAAATGAACCCGTTAAAACTATTAAAAATGTCGTCAAACAGAGTTTAGATAAAAATTTAGACTGTTTTAAATAAAAAAAGCTAATAATCAACCTTCCAAATCTTAGTTTAATGCCGCATCTAAAACCGTCGCCTTACTTAATTGTCTATTTAAAATCTTTGCCACTCTATTTACACAAATCAATAGATGCTCCCTGTTATTATTACCTACCTCTTTTTTTAGATAGTAAACGATTAGCTAAATATGGGAATATCAAAGTTTTGATTAAATCTATCGTTTGCTTTTCTATAATACACTAAGCTCCGGTCTAAAGTTGGGAACCTTGTAATCAGAGTCCCGTAAATAGTTCATTTTACCATAATAAATTCTTCTTTGTGTTGAAATACCTGAAACGTCTCTTGTTTTCCAGGACATCGGTTACAGGACATTGCTCTAGGTGTTGTTATGTTCGTTGGGCACAACAAGCGGCTCCTAGATCCACACTTGTTAAACAAATTTACGTTTAACAATAAGAGTTTTTCTTTTTATCCTAATTATAAAGTGAATTATGATTTATGGCTCTTAAGAATCTAAATGGCAGCGAAATAAATCTAAATTTATTATTTAATTTAACTTTTAATCTGAAATGGAACTTACACCAATTAGCCTCAAAGATTACTCAGATTTAAGGGTGTAATTGTGGATAAATTCCAATAGGTGCTTTTTGGTAAGGGGTTTATTTATATAACCCTTCACCAGAGGATGCTCCATTCCCTTTTGTCTATTTTTGTAATCTAGGGAAGAAGTTACTATTACAATGTCCAAAATGCCTTTAACATTTATATAGGTAAGTGAATCTAATAATTCGAAACCATTAATCTGATCCATGGAAATATCCAGCAGTACGAATATATTTTTATACGACGATTTAAGTTCAGCCGTCAAATCTTCAAGCGCCTTCAAGGGATTACTGAACACTCTAGTTTCATTAGCGATTCCAGTTTTCTTGATAATTTGTAAATGTGTGAGGTTTATGACTTTGTCATCATCAACAATGTACACAATGTCGTAGGTTAAGTTATCATTGTTCATTTTGTAATGGATTTACGTGGTTATAGTACTTTCTAAAATTGTATCGTATTTGGATTCGAAAACAAATTAATTGAGAAATTTCCATGGCCCCAATTCCCTGCACGATTAATAAATTTTATGTATTGCCACTTTCCCAATATCAAGTAATACTCTAAAATTACTTCATCTACTTTACCCACTTGTCATTGATTATACTCAGATACTCAAGACGATTTGTCAGGCAGCCTCTTTCTGGTAGTTCGCTAGGTTTTGTTCATACTCCAAGACATATTTTGGCACTACGGTACCGGATTTTATATTTCTGGTGTGGATACGAAAAATCAGATCATTTCGTTGGGCTTGATGAATTTGCATGAATTCCTTGCCAGTAAGTACAACCTTGGCATCCTCCCAATAAGAAAACTTAGATTCCTGTTGTTTGGTATATTTGGCTATATCGAAATTTACTATTATATTATTTTCGGTCACAAACTGTGAAAATATTCCCTTTCCCTCTCCAGTTACCTTTTGGACTACTGCCACCAACTCCGAAATATCAAAATTATTTTTTCCCCCTACCCTAAGGGCCAAGCATAATGAATCCAACTCTTTTGAGAAGTGTTTATACGCAAAAGGCTGTTCATCGCTTAGGTAAACCCCTAAGATAACATCTTTGGAATTTCCTTCTATTACTTCAAATTTTATAGTACTCATGAATACTAAATTTAAGAATTATTTAATTTGAAATTTATATTATATCTGAACAATTAAGCATATTCTTACTAGATTATTAGGTAATATTATGAACAACAGTAATGGCTTTAATTAGGAAAATAAAGATTTTTAAGTAGTGTAAGAACTCAAAAGCCATTTCATTCCTATTCGTTTTATTAAATCCCACTATTATTCGATATTAAACAATATTAGACATTGCTATAATTTCCTTTAATTTATGTTTGGTGAACATCGTATTTGATTTAATTGTTAATCTTAACCCGCCATCCATCAGTTACCATTGATATTTAACCTTAAAGACGAAATCCAGACTTAATCGTTAGCGTCATCTTCAAAGTTAGTGTCTGCCAATCTAGTTTTTTCTCTATTATTATTGCTTTTCAGCGATTTGACATGTCCATCATCATAGTCGAATACAAAGAACTGTTCGGTCTTCATTGACTTAAGGTTTTCCAAGGAATCGAATTTATTATTCTGAATTTGGAAAATTCTAAGATTGACCAATTGGCTCATTTCCATAGGAAACTCACCTCCAAAATTATTATTGGCCAATACCAATTCCCTTAAGGAGTACAGATTACCAAGTGCTGAGGGAACTGCGCCGTTCAACGAATTCTCGAATAGGCCTAAAACCTCCAATTTTGAAAGTCGGCCTAAAGAATCCGGTATTTCTCCCCATAGATTATTACTGGACAGGTTCAATACCTTTAAATTGTTCAAACTGCCTATACTTATAGGGATTTTACCGTATAGGAAATTGTTAAAGGCTGAAAGTTCAACTAAGTTTTCCAGTTTTCCAATATCTTTGGGGATTCTTCCACTTAGCTGATTCATTTCAACCTTTAAGAATTTCAACTGTGATAACTCCTTAATACTCTTGGGTATTTCCCCTATTAAATTATTAAATGCAAGATTGAGAATTGTAAGATGCTCAAACTTGCCTATACTTTCAGGAATTTGTCCTACCAGATTGTTTCTAAAAAGTTTTATTTCAGCGACATTACCATTTCTCACTTGGATACCGTACCAATCAGAAACCAGACTATCCAGATCCCACTTATGTACCCACTCCTTTCCATTAGTAGTTTCATATAAATCAATTAGTAGCCTACGCTCACTTTCCGAAACCATGTCCTGAGCTATTATATTGAATCCAAATAATGGCAACAAGACCAGAATTATTATAACTTTGGAACAATTTCTAGACGGAATTTTCATAATTCTCGTTTTTAATCACTGACATCCACAAATTCTAGATCCACCATTCCTGCATCCTTTTTTATTATAAAGCTATTAATTTGCTTATGTGTACTTTGATGTGGCCTACCGTCATAATCGAACAGAGCGATATTTATATTTTTATTAACTAAAGGTAAAATATGAGATTTATCGAAATTGTTATCCTGCAACTGTAAGAGATCTAGATTTGGAAGTGTTGTAAGTTTCCACGGAATTTTACCGACAAGGTTGTTACCTGACAAATCAAGGGCCTTTAAAAGGTAAGCTCCCTTAAGGCCATCCGGAATCCTTCCCTCCAATTCATTTTCGCCCAGCTCCAGGCGCTCCAATAAGATCAAATTTCCAATTTCTTCCGGAATAATTCCACTTAATCGGTTATAGGAGAGAATTAAAGTTTTCATGTGTTCCATATTTCCCAGGCTTTGTGGAATTTTCCCGACCAGAGAATTCCCAAAAAGATCCAAAACTTCCATATCCTCCAAATTCCCAATATTTGCAGGAATTTCTCCCGATAAATTATTCCTTCCCAATCTCAGGACGGTCAGGCGCCTTAACAGGACGATACTCTCTGGAATTGTGCCTCCTATTTTATTTAATGCAAGATTCAAGGTATTTAAATATTTTAAGTCTCCCAAAGAACTGGGCAGTATGCCGTCAAGTCCATTGTTGAATAAATCCAGGGAAACGATTTTATCTTCTATTATTCCAACCCCGTGCCACGTGGAGACGGGTCTGGACAGATCCCAACCTATGGTCCATCTCGAACCATTGGTGCTATTGTAAATATCTAATAGTGCATTTTTTTCTGTTGGGGATACCTCCGCTATAATGTGGAGGGGTAGTAAAAACACCAGTATGAAAAAAGAATAAACTCTTACCATTTGATCTATAATTTAATAAATGTTCAAATAGTTGCTATCTGAACTTGATAATTATTTTATGACGTATTTTCTTACATTTATAAAAATAGTCATATAATCTGAAAAAAGTTTAGTACAAGCGGTTAATTGCAATGGATCTGTGTGTTTTTGTTGTGAAAAGCCCGAAACTTGTGGCGACCATTAATTTAAAATGTTTATTCACATATTCACTTTATACTATTTATCAAAAAATATATTGGGTTATAAAATGATAGATAAACACGACATAGGATTAAGAAATTAAGATCAATATTTAAGAATTTGCGATATAAGACATTGTTTAATTATTATTTTACATGTTGGATTACTATAATATAACTTATATCCTTTACCTATACTACTAAATATTATTGGTTGTAATATCATTGGACTATTTTTTAGAATTCCTAGGTAATTTTGTAAGCTTTTAAAACGAACAGCTTAGGTGTAGAATAATAATCCTTCATTTTAAACAGTATTATTAGGAATAAGTAAATTTTTACATTTGCAGATCAAGAAGATTTTAAAGGAATTATCTAAGGGCCTAGGTCTTGAGCATCGGGTCAGTCCAGCCAGTTCTTATAAATGGCATTGACGTGATGAGTGAATGAATCCCAAGAAACACAATCGTATTAAAGAATTGGAAGAGGAAAGCATCAAGGCTAAACAGATATACGCCTAATTCACCTTGGATTACTAAATGACCAAAGGGAACATTGAAAAAAAGTTCTAAGGCCCTGTCATGAAAGAACAATTACCAAGGAACTTATTCATTACGGTATCAGCAGGGCATTCCATGACTTGAACATGGAGAAGAGCTATTATTATAAGCCATTGGCAAAAGACAATACGGAGATAGAAAGGGCGTTGCTGCAAATAGGTAGGGAACATTTGGAAGAAGGGTATTGTAATGCCCACGGACGCTTAGGCAACGAAATTAGGCTATGGAAACATAAACTGGACCCACCGTGTATACCAAGCCCTTGGGTTGTCTTTGAGTAGAAAAGCAAACTTTGTCTCTTGGCACGGCTATTTCGCATTCTCCGAAGGAAGTGCGTACTATTTTTTTGGAATACTCATTTCTAGAATTGATTTGATTTTTTGTGCCTGTCATAATCTAAATGACCGTTCAACTCTCCCTCGAGCATATTTTCGATACCCTTTTTTTTGTAGTTCCTATAAAAAACCGTTGAGCTCATCTCCGGTCTTGAACTGTTTTAGAAATTCATCATCCAATAATTCTTCTTTTTTCATAATGTGTAAATATTTAAAATTAAGCAAAAAAAAGGTGGGGCATGCGCCCCAGCTCTTATATATTTACCCACTTTATGAGTTAGTCCTGGCAATGTAATACTGGATCATTTCTATTTCTTGAACAGCATTAATATTTTTTTTTACACTAAAAACAAATTTACACCCGTTCGGGGGGTCAGATTCTATCTTGATTGATCCGCCCATTTTATTCACGATATTTTTTACTGTTGCTAAACCGATTCCATTACCTTCCCTATTAAATCTGTCATTGGCGCCAAGTGTTTGGAATAACTGAAATACCTTTACTTGATTTTCCTTTGCGATTCCAGGGCCGTTGTCCATTACATAAAATTCATAGGATACTTCATCTTCCCTTACCCCAAATTCAATTTTGATTTGATGCTTGTCATGATATTTAATGGCGTTGGTTACCAAGTTGATCAGAATTTGATGGATTGCTGTTCTATTAATTGTAATACTTTTTAGTTCCGAATTAAGTACAAAAGTTAAGGAATTATCAAATGACAACAGACCGCGTATATCTTCGGATAAAATTTCTAGATCCACATTGGTTGTTTTCTGTGTTAAGATAGCCTCACTTTTGCTATATTCCAAAAGTCCATCAATGAGTCCTCTGAGTTTTTCGGATGCATTTTGGATCAATGAAATCATTGTCCTTCCATCAACGTCCAGTGAATTGTTATAATTGTCCAAAAATAATTCCGAAATACTCGATATGTTGCTCAAGGGGGATTTAAGGTCATGTGCCGCAATTTGGGCAAACTGTTCCAAGTTGCGGTTCCTGTCATTCAGCATCTCAATCGTCATTTTCAATTGGGTATTAGTCCTTCTTAATTTTAACAGGTTCATTACCTGGTTTGAAAGTGACTTCAATGCCTGTACCTGGTTATGATTGAGAGCTCTGGGTTTATGGTCGATTACACATAGCGTTCCCAAAGGGAGTCCTTCATCACCAACAAGTGGAATCCCAGCGTAGAATATCACTCTTGGATATTCATCGACCAAAGGGTTGTCATTAAAGCGATTATCTAAGCGTGAATCCTGAACGATGAAAATTCCATCATCACTGTTGATCGCATGAGCGCAAAATGCAAATTCCCTTGGTGTCTCCGAGGTTTGAATGCCATGGCGCGATTTGAACCATTGTCGATTTTTGTCCACCAAGGTTACCAAGGAAATTGGCGTTCCACATATTTCAGCAGCGATGTTAGTTAGATTGTCATAATCTTCCTCTGGAAGGGTATCTAATATGGAGTAGGAGTACAAAGCCTCCAGGCGCTCCTTTTCACGAAAATGGTGCTTTGGGGGAATCATAGTAGTTTATTGAAATATTCTAGATTATAGGAATTGGATAATGAGTGATATAACGTTAATCTTGATCAGAAATTGCTTTCTATATAAATAACATATTTGTTTTTAATCAGAAATAATATTTTCTAACAAAATGAGAATATAAAAAGATCCTGAAAAAACAAGGTAAAATAAACTAAATTTTCGGCTACATATAATTGAACCCAGGGCCTATTGTCAAATAGTGATTCACTTTATGTAAGTTTTTTTATTTTTTACGGTCATTCTAAAATTTAAAAAATATAGTAAGCCTCTGGGTTTCGGATAATTTTATATATAAAGGTTATTGTTTAAAATCAATATCGCCTTAGCTTATTGCGTAGCTGCTAATTTTACTAAATACAAATCATTATTGAATTCAAAGCCTAGTGATTCTGAGTTGGGACTGTGTGGCCATTTCATCCTTAGTTTCACTATTTTAGTAATATGAAAAAGGTTTTCCAGGATTGAAAGGACTTTTGATTCCAAAAATAAAATTACTTGCTAACCTATAACATATATATTATCTCCGGCTATATTGCACCAATTAAGCTTATGGCTCCTCGCATATTCAACTCTATCTATACTCGGAATAGACATGAATCGGATTTGAACAATTCCCTTTATGGGCCATAAATCCATAGGCACTATTATATTCCCCTTCATCTTTATAAAGTAGATATTCGCATCCTTCATAGTCGAAGGTTTCAAATTTGCCCACAGGTATTTTTCTTAATTTCCCTTCAATTGTACTATTGATAGAATCGTTTATCCTTTTCTGTTCCATAACCAACCTTTCGTGAATTCTATCTTTACATGATAAAAAAATTATGCCTATTAAAAGTAAGACCATGAATCCCTTCTTTCCCAAATCACCCATTTTGCAAGAATTTTTTAATGTCCTTGTTGGCCCCATAAACGACAATGGTGTCGTCCTTAATCAGGATGTTGTCAGGTCCTGCCACTCCTTGGACCTTTGTCACATTTTTGGATTTTCCAATCTTGCTTTTTACTTCGATATTTGAAATGGTCGTCAACACCAAGAGTTCATAGTCCTCCCTGATTTTGATTTCCCTAATCGATTTTCCGTTATATCTGGGAGGTACTTTTACTTCTACGATGCTGTAATTGTCATCAAGTTCAAAAGAATCCACCACCCCCTTAAGACAGAGTTTTTTGGCCCAGCGTTCGGCGGTCTCCTCCTCAGGATGCACGATCTCATCTATTCCGATGGCATGGAGCACTTTTTCGTGCAGGGGGTTTATGGCCCTACTAATTAGGCGTTTTACCTGTAGGTTCTTGAACAGTGCAGTCGCCATCACGTTGGAACCTTGGTTTTCACCAATGGCAACTATAACTATATCCGTATCCTTGAGCGGAAGGCCGGACACAGTAAACTCGTCGGTGGCATCCATTCTAATGGTGTGGGAGATACGTTCCTTAAAATTGTCTACTTTGTTCAAATCTGAGTCGATACCAATGACCTCGTTTCCCTGTTCGGTCAATTTTTCGGCCAATGACGCTCCAAAACTCCCTAACCCGACTATTATATATTTCATTTTTTAATTGATTATAATTTCTTCCTTCGGATATTGATAATTCTGATGTCTGGCCTTTTTGAAGACGGCAATTAAAAATGTCAGCATACTTACCCGTCCGATGAACATTATCAGGATTATGACAAATTTGCCCATTTCGCTCAATTGTGCAGTTATTCCGATGCTCAGTCCCACTGTACTATAGGCTGAAAAACATTCAAAGGCAAGGCTCAACAAGCTCTTTTGAGCATCAAAAATTGACAATAGAATAATTCCCGAACCTATTACCACTAATGACAATGCAATGATGGCAAATGCACGGCGTACGGATATATCTGCAATTTCCCTTCGGAACACTTCTATTTTTGATTTTCCCCTAGCCAAACTTAAAAAATTAAGTGTGGCAATCGCAAAAGTGCTGGTTTTGATGCCACCACCGGTAGAGGCGGGGGATGCGCCTACCCACATCAACAGGAAAATCATCATTAATGTTGAAAAGTGCAGCGCACCCATATCTATAGTATTAAAACCCGCTGTTCTTGGAGTCGCAGCACCGAAAAGTGCCGTGACAAACTTACCTATACCTTTATGGCCCGCCAGGACATTGTCATATTCGTTAATGAAAAACAGCACGGTGGCGACGGTTGTCAAGGCAATGGTGGTAACCAATGTTATACGGCTGTTGATATTGAGTACCCACGGTTTGTGGATCTGTTGCTTTCCAGTAACATAGAACAGTTTTATGATGAAAAAATATTTCAGGTATTTTATGATGTTAACAACAATGGGGAATCCCAGCCCACCTAGTACAAATGCTGTAAGTATAACACTCTGCAGGGCGTAATTACTCCTAAACTCTTCTTCGTACAGGTTATTTGGAAGTGTGGAGAAACCCGCATTGCAGAAGGCCGATACGGCATGAAATACAGAAAAGAATAAGCGTTCGAACAAAGTATTGAACACAGAATTTTCGAAACTAAAAAAGATTAGGAAGGCTGTTACTAACTCTATGGAAAAGGTTATCAAAAGGATACGTCTTAAGGTCGAGAACACCTCGCCCAATTTACCAACGCCCGTCAAATCGTTAAGGGTCAACTGATTTTCGTAAGTAGCACCCCCTTTGAAAAAATAACCGAAATAGCTGGCAACAGTAAGAATACCGATACCCCCGGCCTGAATTAAGCATAAAATGACCGTTTGACCAAAGATAGTGAAGTAGCTACCGGTATCCACCACGATCAGTCCGGTTACACAGACCGCACTGGTCGAGGTGAACAAGGCGTTCAAAAAAGAAATCCCATTATGGGTGGCATTTGGCAACATCAATAATAGGACGCCTAGGCCTATTATACCTAAAAAGCTCAGAATGAACAACTGCGCAGGATTCACAACTGTCCGTTTAATATTGATGTGCCTTTCAGAAAACTCCCTAATAAAGGTAATAATGATGGCAAATTTTACCCAGTTATCATTATAAAGAAGCGATACATGGCCCTTCACATCTAAAAAATGGGCGTATAAAATGGTCAAAGTAATGAAGATGCCGACCCCATCGAAAATGAGAACGCTCCTCTTTATATGTGTGTGGGACTTTAAGTAACGGACAAGCACGGTGACTATACCAAGGATGATCACCACAAAATAAAACCCAATAAAGATCTGCTGGATCTTGGGCGACTTATCAAACCCAAAATCTAGAACTAACAACAACATGCCCAACAGACTAAATATAAAGGCTGACCTGTACAGGAATTTTAGGCCCATCTGTTTATTACCTAGGATCTTCAATAGCAATTGGTTTTGGTCCGCTCTCAGAAGAAATAAGGACGGTTCTACAAAATTCCTTATAAAGTCGTAAATAGAAAATTAAAGTTCTGGCAATGGTATAAAGATTTTATAAAGATTATTGGAACCTGTATCCCACCCCACTTTCGGTAACGATATGTCTTGGATTGTTCGGGTCCTCTTCGATTTTTTTGCGAAGTGTCCCAACGAAGACCCTTAAATATTGTGTATCGGTAAGATACCCGTGTCCCCAAACTTCTTTTAGCATGAATTGGTGCGTCAACACTTTTCCTTCGTTTTTGGCGAACAATGCCAATAGATTGTATTCCGTGTGCGTGAGTTTAATTATTTCCTTTCCGCGTTTAAGTATCCTGGCAACAAGGTCGATTTCAAGGTTTCCAAAGTGCAGGCTCGTTTCGCTGGTTTTAGTATGATTTCTTCGTATAGCTGAGCGTATCCTTGCCAATAGTTCCCCTGCCCGGAAGGGTTTGGTCAGATAATCCGTTGCCCCATTGTCCAGTGCGGAAATGATATCAGCCTCATTGTCCTGCACTGAAAGTATTATGATAGGTTTGTTGTACCATTCCCTTAATTCTTTGAGCACACCATGACCATTCTGATCGGGAAGGCCGATGTCCAATAATATGAGATCGGGCATGTAGCTTGCCGATAACGTTATCCCTTCTTTGGCTGTAGCGGCCTGGATTACCTTGTAATCATTGCTCTCCAAATTGATCTGCAATAATTTTCTGATTTGGGGCTCGTCATCGATTATTAATATCTGTGCTCTATTCATTGTCAAAATAATGTATGTCCGATATTTCTACAGGGATTTTAACCGTAAATGATGCTCCTGTACATTTCAAGTTCCTTAAAATTATTTTACCCTTCAGCGCCTCGGTAAATCCCTTAACGATTGATAGTCCCAGGCCCGTTCCACCGGTAACCGTACTGTTCAATTTGTAAAACTTATCGAATACCAGGTCCATTTGCGCTTTTGGGAAACCGGGGCCATTGTCCGAGACCGAAATTAGAAGCTCAATTGTGGACCAGTCGACAGCGATGATAATTGTAGTATTTTTTGGGGTATGTTGAATTGCATTGTGCACAAGGTTGTGCAATATCATTTCTAAAAAACCACCATCTATTTTTATCAATGGTAATGAATCATTTGGCTCAAAGAGGATAGTGTGGTCACTAGCATCGGCTATATTTTCCTTAAGTACAGTGAACACAATTTCGTTGATATCCCACCAATCATAGGATGGCTTGATGGTACCGGCTTCCAGACGGCTCATACTCAATAAATTTTCCACTTGCCTGTTTAGTCTATATCCAGCTATTTCTATTTCCTTATAAAGTTCGAACTTGTTTATTTCGGATAATTTGGCGTTCTGGTCGGCAATGGTATCTATTGCTCCAATGATCGTCGAGATCGGGGTCCTTAATTCATGAGACAAGGAATTCAGAAGAGTATTATATAGCTCAATTGTTTTCCCCTTTTCTTCCTCGTCCCTTCTTTTTCTCTCAAACTGTCTGATTTTAAAAGTCAAGACTGTGTTGATCAAGGCAATTACGAAGTACATAAGAAACAACAGGATATCTTCTGCTGAATCTATATTGAATGTAAAGGTCGGGGGGATGAAGAGGAAATTTAAAATAATGGCACTCAGAAGTGCAGTCAATAGAACAGGAAAGATATCGAACAGTATAGCCGATATGGATACTACAAGTAATAAAATAAGAGCTACAATACGGTACCCGATAATATCTTTGAATAGATAAGAGGCGAAGCATGCTAATAGGGTAAGAGAGACACTTATGACATACTGTTCCGTTCTGCTCAGTTTTAATGCCATTTTGACGCCTATTTAATTTTTGGTTCAAAGATAAACAAAGAGATATAAAGATTTTATAAACATTTGTTCGAGACGCTGTTTGGATTTTTCTGTATATCCCATGTGACTTTTCGGCCTGATAATTGTGGTTATTTGAATAAAAAGTTTTGAAATTTATACTCAATTATTTTATTCGAAGAACGCCAACCAATACGTTGAGCGATCTGGACCTTCTTTTCGAAAATACGATCTCAAATCTGCCGATTGATTCGCAGATCGCTTATTGCCAAAGGTTGATCGAGCGTTCCCATTACTATTTGAAACGTACTAATAACAAGGAACGTTCAGCACATCTTGAAAAACTCATTAAAGCAGCTGAGATTGAAATCGGCAGATTATCCAACTAAACAGTCTGCTCAATGGACATATTAAACTTGTCTATATATCTATTCTTTATAAGTTGATTTCAACTTTTAAAGAAAAACAGAATCTTTCTGATATCTTTTCTATAAATTATCTAATTGGAGGTGATTTAATTATATTATGTTAAAATAGATCAACCATAATAATAAGAAATTAAAAAGCTTTACGGCATTAATGGTGATGGTATAAAGTGGGAAAAACAAAATCCTTGGAATATAAGAAAGTGGTTCCATAGAACGCATTGCATAAGGTAACAGACGAACTATAGGTGAAAATTCTATATTTATTGAGCCGACAGCGTTTAAATGTGGCAATTTTTTAAATTGTGCAATAGTTGATCCTAGTATTTGGTATTTCTGTCATATAAATCCTCCATTTTCGTAAATTTGATTAGATTTACCTCTATCCACATTTTATGTTTACGTATGAGATGGTAAATTTCATATGGTATCAAATACTTGTTCAATAGGTTCTCATATTCTCTTACCGCTTTTCTATCTCCATATAGTGATAGTTCGAATATGGTAGCTTCATCGGTCGATTGCAGAATTGCAACAGGATCTAACCACTGAAGGGTGTATTTTGCCAAGGCATTAGGAAAAAGCTGGGGATATGCGATGGAGACCTCGTATTTCAAGGATTCGGTAAATTTTTTTAGATCACTACTTTTTTTAAGAAAGTAGGTCTTGAGATTCCTACTGGCAACAAAGTTTGTCACTTTTAGATAGTTAATTTCCAATTCCATATTCTTCAGGATTATCCAATGCAGTTTGCTTGCAATTTCCACTTGATTCTCAATTTGGCTAGTTTGATACATGTGTTTTGATTTTGGCACTGGTAAATTAGGCAACGACTAAAAACCCCGTTGCAACAATTGGGTAAATTTTTGACACAAATGAAGAATTTCTCAATACTCTTTTGAGTTAAAATGGATTGGTAATACAAAGAATGGGCAGAAAAGGTAATTGTTTGGATAATTCAGTAGCTGAATCAGTCTTTTAAAGTTTTAGGGTAGTATGAATATATAGCCCAAACTAGCATCTTAGGTCAGAAGGAGAATTGTCGCTTGTCCAACAGAAAGTAAACTGGTGCAACTGAACATGAATATACCCTATCTTGGTAAATAAGATAATCTGGGAAATCGAAATAGAATTGAATAATCAAAAGGTGGCTGAATGGCTCTTACCTAACTGTCCATTTTTTTTGTTGTAAGTCCACTAAAGTATAGTGGATTTTAAAGGACTAAGTAATTAATAAAAATTTACTCCCGAGGTATCTTCAATCACCTTTTTGTTTTTAGGAGATACAACTTTAGACCAGTTATAAAGAGAGTTATTGGAATTAGACCAGAAATAAATACCAGGATCCTTCCCCATAACCCTCCAATTTCCCCTATATGAACGGGATAGAATTGTGCTGCAATGCGGTTGCTGTTGGGATCTGTTTGAAAATCCGTCAGACTAGTAATAGATCCTTTTTGATCAATTTTCAGTTCCTTGGTTTTTCTTTGCCCTTCCATTTGGAATCTATCCTGAATATATCTAAAATGATATCCTTCCTGTTTGTTTTTGGGAAGAATGACAGTACGAAGATCATAGTCTTTATCAGGATTGAGTAGATATTCTTTATGGCTAATTGGACTTCCAATTTTAAGTTCGTTTTGCACTGACTTCGGTTTTGCTGAATCATTGAATATGCTTAGTGCCGTTTTGTAGTAGGTATTATAGGTAAAATAAGCACCAGTAAAGGCTATGACCATAAGTGGGACAAAAAAGCTAGCTCCAATTGCCTTATGAAGGTCATAATTTAATTTCTTTTTCTTAGCTGTCCATTTTATTTTGAATCCCTTGATTAAATTAGTCCTATAGGTTTTCCACCACAAATAGGCACCAGAACTTAACAATAACAGGAAAAATAAAAGAGTACTGCTTCCAGTAATATACTTTCCAATTTTAGGAATTCCCAAGGTGCGGTGAAAGTTCAATAAATTTTCAAAAAATTCAATGGAACTCGATTTTTTGCCCAAAAGCGAGCCAGAAATGGGATGATAATAATTGGTCTCACCATTTGTGTATTCCAGGGAAATAGTCTTTTGCTCCCGATAGGGCAAGTTTATTTTGGTCAGACTATCCTTATGTTGTTCAACTAAATTGTAAGCCGTCTTGTAGAGATTATTTTCATCAAAAGGTTTAATAGGCTCGATGGTCAATAACTCTGGGTTGAGCATAGCGCTTAGTTCAGGTTGCCAAATATATAGAGAACCTGTCAACCCGGAGATAGAAGCGATTAGGCCGCATGTTAGACCCAGCCACAGATGTAAATTCCTGATAAACCTGTTAAAAGTAATCAAAGAAGCTATTGTTTAATTAGGCCCCATATATGATGATAGTCGAACATGGGGCCTATGGTTTAAAAATTGTACCTAAGTCCCAGTTTTGCGTTGGCTCCTTCTCCAACCCCCGTAAAGGTTTTTAAAGGGGCGGCCCACTGAGATCGGGCAGGTAGATAGTATTCGTTCAATATATTGTTGACCCCTAATGAAAGGGATAGGTTCGATTTTAATTGATAGGCCATAGAAAGGTTCAGTAAAGTATAGCCACTCACAGGGAATTGTGTATGTCTATAGGCCCAAGTATCGTTAGTATCGATAAAGGGATCAAATCGGTTTCTATCACCCAGATTGGTCATTCTAAGCGATGTGTTTAATTTTTCTGTGGGCTGCCAGTTAATATATGTGGTCCATTTTGGAGCGGCTATAACATCACCTCCCAAATAGGTTAAGTTATTCTCATCACCAACACTATGGGTTAGGCCCTCTACGTAGGAATATGAAGTTCCTATTTGCCATTTCTTGTCCCAACTAAAATAATCTACGGATACCTCACCTCCATAAATTCGTTGTGGTTGTTTAGAGGGTACAAAGGAATTGATCTCATCCACAAATACAACACCTGCGCCCAAGTTGGAGGTGCTGTAATAGCCGACGGCCTCTAGTTGAAAGTTATTGAACTTGGATATAAAGCCAAATTCATAGTTATTGGTAACCGCTGGTTCCAACTGTATATCATTTATGTTATTGGCCACAGCAGACCTCAATATAGAGCCTAGGTCGGCAATGGAAAAACCTTGGGAGTAACTTATATAAGGTGTAAATTCCTGATGCTCTATATACCGGGCACCTATGTTGAAGGCCAGATTGTTGAACTTAAGTTTACCACCTTCCACAGCTACAGATGGACTGAAATTGCCATCGCTTTTGGCTGAATAGGGAAGGGTGTTGTAATCTACGATATCCATATTCATATCGTCATATCGCAAACCTGCTTTAAGAACCCATTGGTTCTTAAGTTTTATGGTAGATTGCGCGTAGGGCGCCCAACTCATCAAATCGATATTTGGAACCCATAGCCTTCCATCCAAAAGCCCTTGATTGGTTTTGTCCTTTAAAAGGTCTACGCCGTAGGTCAAAGTTATATTTGTTGGGCCATATGAACCAAAACTGGTATTGAAGTTGGGTCTGATGCCATATTTTTTGGCATTTATTACGGATTGTCCACCGTTTTCGAATTTGTCGGAATAGAAGAATACGTTCTCGGTGTTTTGATAATATAGGTCTGTTTCAAAATTGGTAGTTCCCTGGAATATATTGTTGAGACTATATTTTAATTGTCCATTGACCAAGGTCGTCCCAGTAGGTTCTTCACCAACAATGGTCCCCTTTACGCCATAACCAGGAACAAGCGTATAATCCCCATTCTCATTAAAGACTTCTACCTCCGCTGCCACCGGAATGAAGGGGCTATCTTGAGCGGAATGGTAGATATTACCACTAAGGGTAAGTTTTTGTTGTTCTGTTAGTAAATATTCCAGTTTTCCAAATGTGCTATAAATATCGGTGTTGTCAAAACCATATGTAGGGAGAATGGGAACTCCATCTGCATCGTATTTATTACCCGTCTGTTCCAAACTGCCGCTGATGTAGTAACTGAATCTATTCAAGTTGCCCTTTAGGGACTGATGTATGCCCCAGCCTAAGGCATCATTTGTTTTAGCCAAATTGGCGGAGCCCCAGATATTGGTAGTGCCTTCAATTTTTTTATTGGAAGCTGGATTCTTGGTGATATAATTGATAAAACCGCCATTGCCCCCATTTCCGAAGATGGATGTGGCTCCTTTGATTACTTCTACACGGCTAATATCATTGGGATTTACGGATTTTATTCCCAGTTGCCCATTTCTCAATGGGGTAGATTGGGGAATGCCATCGACCATAACCAATAGTGATCGCCCTCTGAGGGTTTGACCCCAATTGGAAAAGGTACCTGTAGAGGCGGCAAGACCCGGGACGGTAAATTCCAGTATTTCGCTGATGTTGGAGGTAGATTGAGCAAACTCCTCCAATTTGGCAAGGCCTACAACGGTAACGGATGCCGGAATTTCAGAAAGATATTCGGAATGCCTGCTGGCGGAAACCACTACTTCATCCAAATCGTTCAGATCTTCTTGTAAAACTAAATCATAATTCCAGGTGGAGTTCGGTGCTATAGTGATTTTTTTAGATTGAGTTTGATATCCAAGCATTCTCACGATAACCGTCCATGATCCTTCCTCAATGTCTCCAATTATATAATCACCATTTAAGTCGGTCATGTTGCCCTTGTTCAATTCGGAAATATAAACGGTTGCACCTATAAGTGGTTGATTGGCTTCATCTGTAATTTTGCCTTTGATGCTAGCTTGCGGGAACGCGTAAAAAGAGAGTAATAAGGCTACGGCCCAGGTCATAATTTTCATTCTATTCTTATTTAGATTAATTTAAAACAAGGAGCAAATATAGAATCCAAATTAATAGCGTCAAATTATTTTTAACTTTTATTTGTCTAAAGTTTTGAATTATACTATTGAATATAACTCTGGTTATTAATTGATGGTCAAATTAATTTTATCACAGGGGAATATCTTGTTCTGTTAAAATATAAAACTGCCAAGCCCGCCTCATTTCGGGGAATTTAATGTCCTGTTGGACACGGCAATTTTATATTTATTTTATGAATTGAATATAATATTTAATTGGTGGTTTATAATTATGTTAGGGATGTGATAATGATGAATTTCCTTGATGAAAGCTTCATTTCTTGTCAAATTTTTAGAAGTCTCGCAAGAATTAAATCGCCGATATAATGATAATTATATGTTATATGATATATGTTATATGTTATATAAACAATTGTCACGTCCTAAAATACGGCTACAGATTAATATTCAGTTTAAGCGGCATATTGGTGTACGTAATTAGGTGTTTTATAATCTAAAGATAAATGTAATCTTTTGTTGTTGTACAACTTGATTGCGTTTTTGGTCGCCTTTTTAGCATGGACCACGCTAGTAAAGGTCTGGTCGAGATAAAATTCGTCCTTCAAGATTCCGTTTACCCTTTCAGCCATGGCATTTTCATAGCAATGATTCTCTTCCGTCATGCTGATTTCCATTTTTTTTCTTTTAAGGATCTGGGTATATACATTGCTGCAATATTGTATTCCCCTGTCGGAATGATGAATCAACCCTTTGGTTGCCTTGGCCTGGTAAATTGCTTTTTGAAGGGCTCTGATACTTCCATTGAGCTCCAGGCTGTCACTCAGGTCGTACCCGACTATTTTTCTTGAATACATATCGGTGATGAGCGCCAGGTAACAAAATCCGTTAATGGTCCTGATATAGGTAATATCGGAAGCCCATACTTGATCGGGCCTATTGATTTTTAGGTCTTTTATGATGTTGTTGTATTTATAGAACCGGTGATGTGAATTGGTCGTCCTGGTAGAATATTTTTTTCTTCTTACCAGCAACCTGTTTTCTCTTAAGATACTGAATAGTCTATCCCTGCCTATTTTCAGGTGTTGTTTTTGAAAATCGTTTTGTAACGACTTCATCAGTTTTCTAGTGCCTTCCCTGGGTAGCGTTCTTCTACTTTTTCTAACGAGCCCGACAACGATCTGTTCCACCTCCGTTTTAGCTAGATAACGTTTATGGAATTTGTAATAGGCATCTCTTTTTAAAGAAAATGCCTCACAAATAGCATCGATGGTGAACAGTCTGTCCTTTCTGTTTTTGGGTGCGATTTTCATCAGGGCTCGATGTTTAAGTTTTTTTTTAGTTCCTCAACATCTTTGTACCCCAGGTTCTCGGCGGCCACTTGAAGATAGCTGTCGGTAACGAGCTTATCAAGGTCCTTTTTGATCAGGAGGTCCTTGAGTTGCTTCAGCTCTTTCTGAAGGGCTTTGATACGGGTGAATTCATCGTCTGTTTGCACGGTTACACGGGTGTTCATTAAATCTTTACGTCCATACTTCTTGATCCATACGTTGATAGTACTGGATTGTATCCCGTAAGTTAATGCAATTTGCCTTTTGGAATGGTTTCCTTTCGTAAGTTCTGCGAGAATCTTGAGCTTAAAGCTTTCGCTGTAACGTCTTACATATCCATCATTTTTATACATATACATTGGTTTTTTGTATACATATTTCAGGACGGGTCAAATCAATAATCTTCGCTCTAATTATCATTGTGGTGCCAAGGAATTTATATTACACTTATTACAGCTCCAAGGATTGAAAACCTACATTTTTGGTTCGATTGAGAAAATTTATAGTTGTGAAATGAACTATTATGGTGATTGGACCCGTATATCTTTACAATAAAGCAAACTTTTAAAGCCTGTATTTCATCGAAATAACCTAAAAAAATTGATTTTAACGGTAGGGTTTTATATGCTTTGTGTTGTTATACATATTAATTGCCCGAACTATTCGGGCTAAAACCTACTTAAAAATGTTGAACAAAAAATCTAAAATTATGAAAATTAAATTGTTGTCATTTATTTTATTTACCAGTTTTGCCATATTCGTTGGCTGTACAGATAATAACGACGAGAGTGCAAAAATGGGAAAAATGTCAATTCAATTGACAGATGCCCCTTTTCCACATGATTTGGTTGCCGAGGCGAATGTTACCTTATTTAAAATTGATGCCCGAAACAAGGATGGGGAAACGGACGATTCATTTGTTGTTCTAATGGAACAAGAAATGGAGATAAATCTTTTGGACCTGACCAATGGCATTACAGAAACTGTCGTAAATACTGAAGTTCCAGTTGGCACATATGATCTTGTAAGGGTCTATGTGAAAGGCGTCAATGTAGTACTTACGGATGGTACTACTTATAGATTAGATGTTCCCAGTGGTGAACAAACTGGTATAAAAGTCTTTATAAAACCTGGTGTAACAGTAACCGGTAATTTAAGTGCCGACTTGTTGTTGGATTTTGATGTAAGCAGATCCTTCGTTCCAAAAGGGAACAGTAATGATATTGCCGACATCACTGGATTTAATTTTAAGCCGGTAATAAAAGCTAGTAACCTTACTACTGCTGGTAGCCTCGCAGGAATGGTGACGAGCATACAAGAAGAAATAGCCGTTGGAATGGAAGGGGCACAAGTATCGATTTTTGCAGCAGATACCTTAAATACAACAACTTTTACCGATGAGACCGGCGCCTATATGGTTATGGGTCTTTTGTCCGGGGACTATGATGTGACCGTGGATCTTGAAGGATACGATGTACAATCTGCCGAAGACATTGAAATTGTTGCAGGGAACAAAACTGTACAGGATTTTGAACTTAATAATTCTGTAGCAACGGAAGAAGGGAACTAAAGGTCCTTCAAATCGTAATATAATAAAGAGGCTGTCTGAATTTTATTTGGACAGCCTTATTCTATTTTGAATAAATCAAAATATGATAAGTATCGACCAAAACACCAAGCAATAAATTCGTGCCAAAAATCGTATTATTTTTAATAACCCAAAGATGTGTTTTATGGATTTTGGACATGGATCCATCAGAGTTGAATCACTTTTAAATACCAATATGCCCCATCTCTAAACCACAGATTATTGTCCTTTCACAACATAAATTGGCACTAGCCCTAACATTCAACGATTATTTTTGCACTTCGTCCAAGATTGTGATTACTTTAATTCATTGTTTAACGCCATTTATGAATTAAGGAATATCACTTATACATCTATCTCAACTATATAAACCTAAATTTAAAGAATTCAGGCTTATCATATAAAAAGGCTTATTGATCATTTGAAAATGGATACAGTATCAATTATTCTCGTTTTATTTCTGAAAACGGTTCAAGTAGTTTTTGGAGGGATTCATGAGCCTGAAAAACGCTCACTTTTAAATTTATATACAAGTACGAATGGACCTGATTGGTCGATACCGCGGGATTTGATCGGCCCAATTTCCACATGGTACGGGGTCCGTGTGGAGAACAATACTCTTATGACCATTAAATTGTTCAGGAACAATCTATCCAGAAAACTTCCCAATTCAATTGTAGAACTGTCCAATTTAAGGGTGCAAAATTTAGCTTTGAATTCTATACAGGGCAATATTTCCCCAAGTATTTCTAAGTTAAGGAAACTAATTGTTATTGCTTTAGGAAAAAACCAACTTAGTGGAAGTATTCCCAAAAATCTGGGCGGAATTGGACGATTGGTGATCATGGATTTGTTATACAACAAATTGTCCGCTATGTTCCCTCAAGGTATGCGAAAATTGAGTCATTTAAAATTACTGCAGTTTTCTTATAACGAACTGTACGATCACCTTCCTGTGAAACTAGGAGATGTGAAGTCATTAGAGCAAATAGATCTTGCACACAATAGATTTAATGGTCCAGTTGCAGAAAGCATTGGGTCACCTTCCAATCTGAAATCTATGATCCTAGACGAGAACGATGTTTCTGGGGATTTCCCTGAAAGGGTAATATTCTTACCCAAACTGAAAATATCGCAACTAAAAAATAATGATTTTGTAATACCCCATTTACATGAAATAACAACCAGAAAGCCCAAATTGCTTAAGACTGATTTTACAAACCAAGAACCATCCAATAAAGGAAAGGATTACAAAAATGGTCACGGCCCATAGGTTAAAAGAAAGGCTGGAATCCCATTTAAAAAATGACTATTTCTTTTCCCTTAGTTTCCAAATCCCCAATTAGATACTTAGCACTACAATAGTCCGCAATAACCTACCAAAGATATGAGAACCACCCAATTTATAAACAGGCGAGTTGAAATATTCCTTATCCTACTTATTGGAAACCTTTTCTTATCTCATGCGCAAGTGGCTGTTCCTTTTGCTCCTCGGCTTAATGGCGGCAATATAGATTTACGGGGAGATATCATACTGGTCGGGAACAACATCTTGAACAGGGCCTCCCAAGTGGACCCTTCTCTGGCGAATACCCCATACAATGGTACCGAAAACAACAACAGTCTTTGGATGGAGTATATCGATATCGATGGTGATTCCTCCACTTTTAGTTCCAGTAGTGCGGAGCTAAGTGTTCCTGATCCATCCTGTTCCCAAATTCGCTATGCGGGACTTTATTGGGCGGCAACATATCCAAATGAAAGAAGTACCGATGGCTCTGCGCAATTTACCGGTACCCAAAGAATTGAGGATTGGTTCAATATTAAATTTAAGGTTCCTGGAGGTAGCTATATCGACCTAACTGCGGATACTGCTCCAGACCTAATTGGAGAAGAGGATGATATAATTTTCGATGGTTATGATTACAGCAATATCAATAACTCTTTCAAGGATTCTCCCTACATATGTTATAAAAACATAACAGATCTGGTACGGGCCAATCCGAACCCAAATGGTGAATATACCATAGCCAATATCCGCGCTACAAAGGGGGTTAGGAACGGCTCCAGTTCGGCAGGATGGGTGATGGTCGTCATTTATGAAAATCCTTCACAAACAGGGAAATTTATTTCATTGTTTGACGGCTATGCAGGTTTGTCCGGAAGTATTGGGTCCGTTGATGTAAACGTAAACGGATTTAAGACCCTACCTTCCGGTTTTCCCGTAAATGCAAGATTGGCCGTAGGGGCTTTGGAAGGAGATAGGAGCATAACCAACGATAGGTTCGCTTTGAAGGCGAACATGACTGCATCATATACAAACCTGTCCACCACCAATCTGAACCCGGCCAACAACTTTTTTAATTCTACGATATCGGACAATGACACCCAAGTATCTACCCGGACACCTTTTGGAACCAATACCCTGGGATTGGATCTGGATATCTTTGATCTGAACAATCCAAGCAATTCAATACTGCCCAACGATGAAACTGGAGCGACTATGCGGTTTACATCTACAGGCGATGGTTATGGTGCATTCCTTGCCGCTTTTTTGGTTGAACAGATCGAACCGGAAATTGTTCTGGAAAAAAGGGTGGAGGATATCGGGGGTAATGATATTACAGGCTTGGGAGTGAATCTGGGCCAGACCCTTGATTATGTCCTTACATTTCAGAATATAGGTAATGATGATACGGTGAATTATACGATACGCGATGTATTGCCTATAAACGTGACATTGGACGAGACCAATTTGGTTCTGCCGGTTGGGGTTACCTATTCTTTCGATGAATCGACCAGAACGATTATATTCAACATTCCAGATGGCCTTGTTCAAGAAAATGATCCGGAATACAGTATTCGTATGCGGGTAAAGGTAGCCGAAAACTGCTATGACTTTGTAGATGCCTGTTCCGATCAAATTCAGAATTTGGCCTTTTCCACCTATTCCGGTGCTATCAACAACAACATAATTACCGATGACCCCAGTGTCCATGACTTTAACACTTGTGGGTTTGTAGTGCCCGGGGCGACAAACTTCCTATTGGACGACCTGAATGACTGTACCTTCACCAGCACAGTCAAACTTTGTGGTGAACAATTAATTTTGAATGTTGGTGATGGATTTGACGATTATGTATGGTATAGGGATGATAATGGCAATAATCAAATCGATGCAACAGATTCTATATTGGACGATGGAGACCCGGATAACGATGCCAGCACTTTGATCGTAGACAGGATAGGAACATATCTAGTGGATAAAATAGTCGCAGATCCCTGTAAAGGCTTTGTTGAAACTATAAATGTGGAACTTTATGGAGCTACCCAGACCAATCCAATAGTTGATTATTTCAACAACTTAAATGGCGATACCGATCCCACCAATAATATTTCAGGTGAAATAGTGAGTTGTTCCATTGATGGTAGCCCATTGCCCAAGATTTTCTTATGTGGGTCAAACGATACACAATTGCTCCAAGTTGCCATTAGCGATGCTATGAGTATTTCTTGGGAGCAGTTGGTAGAAGGGAGTTGTTCGGATTCCGGGGATAATTGTGCTAACAAGAATGCCACATGTACATGGAATCCAATAGCCTCTGGTTCCAGTTATACGGCCAATACTGCAGGAAAGTTCCGTTTGGTGGTCAATTATCAAAATGGTTGTTTCAGCCGTTTCTATTTTAATGTGTTCCAAAACGATCTTGACATACAATACAACAAAAAGGATATTATCTGCGCAAGCCCCGGTAACATAACTATCACGAACTTAGGGAATGGTTATGGTTATCAACTGGTCAATGCAGCAAATGGTAATATCATAATACCTTTTAGTGCGA
Organism: Arenibacter algicola; assembly: GCF_000733925.1. Classification (NCBI taxonomy): domain Bacteria; kingdom Pseudomonadati; phylum Bacteroidota; class Flavobacteriia; order Flavobacteriales; family Flavobacteriaceae; genus Arenibacter; species Arenibacter algicola. Next base: position 776,639 of record NZ_JPOO01000001.1, on the reverse strand, counting down.
ACAACGGTCCGAGTTTTAATTTCGTCACGGGACAAAATGGTGGTTACCGTGTAGAAGTTGTACAATTGGACAATGCAGGGATGCCTATCCCTGGGGCCTGTATCTTTAGTACACCGGACATAGGTATTCTGGAAAGGAACGCAACCTATGCTGTAAGCACAACCCCGGTAACTTGTTCCGGCCTTGGATCGGTCAACATACAGATTATCGGGGCCCCGCCCAATTATGAATTTGAGATCAGGTTGGATGATGGCTCCAATGGAGGCCAGGGAACGCTTGTGGATAGCGAAACGTCGCAACAGGACAATAATTTTACTTTTGAAAATCTAAACCCAGGAAATTATATAGCGATAGCCAGAACGGCCGATGGTTGTTCACATACGGAACAAATAGCAATAGAAAACTTCAATAACCTATATTTAGAAGCAAGGGTTTCGCAGCACATTACCTGCAAAGAGGGTAATATCCTCATGAGCTCTGGCGGAGGAAAAACGCCACATACCTATGCTATTTGGTCCTATGTCAATGAAGATGGGGATACTGTAATTTCTTATCCTTCGGTCGGTGATATTCCGGCCTCGGCATACCAGACAAGCCAGATCTTTGACATCTATGATCCAGGGGAGTATACGTTTATAGTAGTCGACAGGTTCAATTGCCCGTCCATTTCCAATACGGTAGCCATTGAGTTTAGGCCTGCTGCAGAATACAATGCCACTTCCGTAATCGATGTACTGTGTTACGGGGAATCCAGTGGAACAATAAGATTCAACCTCGTCAACAGCAATGGGTATCAACTAACTTATTATCTTTTTGACGCAGCCACATTTGACGAAGAAAATTATGATTATAATAATGCCCTGTCTACCAATACCTCGGGTAATTTCCCTGGCTTAGCGGCAGGCGACTATGCCATTGTCATAAACCAACGGAAAGGAAGTGCTTCCTGTGATTATTTTGAGTATCATACCATTTCGCAGCCGGCCAATTCCCTTGGCGGTAATGCCGTATTGATTCAGGGTTATACCTGTTTGCAGGACGGAATAATTGAGGCGCAAAACGTAACGGGCGGAACCGCGCCATATGAATACAGTATAGATGGAGTGAACTTTTTCTCCGGTCCGGGTGCCGAAAGATTTACTGGGCTCACCGAGGGTACCTATACCATAACGATCAGGGACGCGGTCAGTTGTGTCATGATGACCGATCCAATAATACTCGACCCTTTAGATCCACCTACTGATCTTATATTTACTTCCACGCAGCCAGTGTGCCCTAATTTGGTCTCGGATGTCACTGTTACCGTTGTTGATGGCAATGCCCCTTTTATCTATGAAATTATAGCACCCGCTTCGGATGTGGTGAATAATGGTAACAATGCTACCTTCACGGGCCTATCCCCAAAAACATATACCTTTCAGGTTACGGATGATAAGGGTTGCACAATTCAAGAAAGCTATACGATAGCTCCCGTAGTGCCAATTGGGGTGAACGGTCAATTGATCAATAATGTCAGCTGTTTTGGCCTATCTGATGGCGCCATTACTTTTAATGTGGGCAATTTTAATTCTTCTTATGACTATGTGGTAACCGGACCTTTAACATTTTCGGATACAGGGGCAACTGCCAATACCATTCCGCTGACCGGCCTGGCCGAAGGGACCTATAGCATAACAATAACCGATAGTGATACGAACTGTTCGGCAATTACAAGCGTTACCGTGAATGCTCCACCGTCCTCGCTTCTAATTACAAGTCTGGACGTGTCAGAGATCTCATGTACTTCCACTGGAGCGGTCACTATAACTGCCAGCGGTGGATGGGGCGGTTATGAATACGAATTGATGGACCCTTCCGGATCCACTACGGGACCACAGGGAAACAATACTTTTTCAGGACTAAATGACACCTCAGGGAACTATACGGTTACAGTTAGGGATGCAGGAGGTTGTGAAGTTGCCCAAAATTTTGCATTTGCACCTGTTCCACCTCCAGTTTTGGAATTGATCGCCAATAATCTATGTTATGATAGTACTGTGGGACTGAGTTTAACCGCAAATGTTATATCTGGCGGTACGGCGCCTTTTCAATATCGATTGAACGGAGGGGCTTATCAATCGGGAAATAATTTTACAGGATTGGGGCCTGGCAGTTATACCGTTGAAGTCATAGATAGCAAAAGTTGTACCGATACGGCCAGTTTGGAAATATTTCCGACCTTGTCAGCGACTTCAAACCTTATCAAAGGTTTGGACTGTAGTGTTTCGCCCGATGCGGAAATCGAAATCACTATAGCGGATGGATCTCCCAATTACACCTATGAGGTTTATTTGGACGGAACCTTGGAACAAACAAGTACAACGGTACCCGGAATTCCTTTTTCTTATGCTGCACCTACAGCGGGCACCTATACGTTTAACATTACCGATGCCAGTGGATGTACTGTAAGCACCACAACAACTGTGGATCCATATTTACTTCCCAGTTTTTCGTTAATTCAGACTACCGAAATTCTATGTAATGGTGAAAATGGAGGTACTATTCAGGTAAATATTGATGGCACCACTGGACTACCGCCCTACACGATATCCGTAGTAAATATAACAACAGGAACTGTCTATGGCCAACAAACTTCTGGTTTACCTGCCGGTGAATATGAAGTAACCGTAACGGATTCAAAATCATGCTCGGATACGGAAACAATAATCATTGATGAGCCGGATCCCATAACCTATGATATAGTGGTAACACCCATTACCTGCGACCTGAGCAATGGTATGGATCCTGGTTCCATTAGTGTCACCAATATCAGTGGAGGGACTGAAGAATACACTTATTATCTTACTGGAAACAATGGTCATACCGATAGCTATACAACTACATTAGGGGGAGAGGACCATACCTTTACCATTCTGGAGTTCGGTATCTATGAGATAGACGTTGTAGACGCCAATGGTTGCTCTGTAAGGACAACCAATATAATAGCTTCCCCACCAGATGATTTGGATATTAATGTAAGTACTGCCACCGTAGATTGTAATTTGGGCGGTACGGCTATCATTACCGTAAATTCAGTCTTGGGGAGCGGCAATTATGAATTTGCCGTTCTTGAAACTTATACGGCGCCATATGTGGATGACCCGATTAATGATTATCAGTCTGCTGATACTCCGGGAGGGGATACGGCGACCTTTACGGGATTGCTCCCTGGTATAACCTATAGTTTTGTGGTACATGACTTGACCAGTAACTGTTATTATTTTGAAACGGCCGATCTACCCATTGATACACCCTCGAACCTAACGACCAACTTGGATGCCATTAATAACGTAACATGTACCGGAAATGCAGATGGAAATGTAAGCTTTACCATTGACGATTATGCACCTGATGCCACAAATGTCAATTATGAAGTATTTAATTTTCAGTCCAACAGCACAACAGGCATTATGGGTTCGGTAGTTGTAAATCCTCCCAGTGTAGGTACTGGCGTAAGTGTAACCGATGTGGGTCCTTTGGCCCCGGGCACCTACTATGTCCTATTTGAAGAGGTAGGAGGTAGCTATGACGGTTGCTCCGTGGGTTCTGAAATTTTTACAATTTCAGAATCTACAAATCCTTTACAGGTTACGGCTTCCTTGATAAAAAATGATAACTGTAACTTAAATGCCGGTCAAGTTGCGGCAATTGGTCAGTTTGGCACTGCTCCGTATGAATATCAGATTACCTTATCTACGGATACACCTCCGACAGTAGCGACATGGACAGGTAGTTCTACTAATGTTTTTAATGTGGAAGGAGGCAATTATATCGTTTATATTAAGGATGCCAATAACTGTATTCAACAGGATACCGTTGTAGTTCCATCGGATCCTTCCCCGGAAATAAGCCTTGCCGTAAACAATCAATGTTTGGGATCGGAAGGAAATTACGCAATAGACATAACACTTACAACTGCTGGCGTTGCGCCTTATACTGTGCGGGTAAATGGTAGTGCACCGAGGGTTGTTACAGGCCTGAACGCTGTAGGCAGCATGATAACCATTCCTGGTTTAAATTCGGGCAGTCATATTATTGAAATAGTGGATGGTAATGGCTGTAGTGATATACAGGGTATTGTGATCGCCCCGGAACTACAAGTAAGCGCTATGGTAATGGTACAACCCGGTTGTTCAGCTGACGATGGTGTTATAGAATTTACGGTCAACGGAGGATCGGGCTCGTATACTGCCGAGTTATTAGCTTCCGATCTATCACCATCGGGGATCACCCCAATTGGTAATCAGTTCACAGGAGTTCCTTTTGGGGATTATGTGGTACGGGTGACGGACAATACGTTAGGTACCCCGAATTGTTATATTGAGCTCCCTATTTCATTGGAGGAACCAACACCTATAACCTTGTTGGCCACAGCGTGGACCGATGTTAGTTGTTTCGGTGGTATGGATGGCAGTATCACGGTAAACCTTGAGCGTTCAAGTGTCGGGGTAAATGATAATCCGCCGTACTTATATGAAATAACCAACGGAATTTCCAGTTTTTCACAAAGTTCAGGTGTTTTCACCGGACTGGCAGCAGGGGTATGGGATATCACCGTAACCTCCAATCGGAATTGTATTGCCCTGGACCAAGTGACTATTGGAGAACCAATAGCCTTGGAAGCCAACATTACCAATGTGGTACCTTTTGCTTGTGACATGAACAGTGCAACGCAAGCCGCTGTAATAGAAGTAACCATTACTTCCGGCACTGGTACCCCAAATTATTTCTACAGTGTAAACGGAGGTAATTTCCTGCCCACCTTAGGGACCGTTTTTACCTATGAGGCATTAAATGCGGGCAATTATGATATCGTAATAAGGGATGCCAATGGCTGTCTTTTTGCCTTGCCTACACAGACCGTAGAACCCCTTAATACTTTTACCGCTAGCATTTCCCAAATCAGTGCGATCTCGTGTGCCGGTCCGGAGGAAATTGTAATTACCGTGGCCGATGACGGTAATCCGGCCAATTCCTATTCCTTTGAGCTGTTGCCGCTTGGAAACCCCAATGGGATACTGACCGGGACACCGACCAACACATCGGCCTCCTATAACCTTAATGCCGTTGGCAATTATACTTTTAGGATAACTGATTTAACCACTGGATGTTATATTGACACTGCCCCGTACGATATTGCCCCTTATGATCTAATGGATATATTGGCCACTGCCACATCGCCCGTTACTTGTTTAGGGGATGGCAACGGCACCATGGACTTCCAGATTACAGGATATTCCGGAGCTATCGATTATGAAGTTTTTACCCAGAATGGAGTAAGTGTACAAACAGGTTTGGGCAATTCGGCCTCAACTCCTTTAACTATTAATGGATTATCTGGCGGAAATTATTTTATAAGGGTAACCCAGACAGAATTCCCTTACTGTTCCGATGATTCCAATGTAATTGCAATTAGTTCGCCCAATATGCCTTTGACTGCCATCGTTGATCCGGTGGCGGAAGCGGAATGTACGGATAACATGGGTGAGATCTTAGTTGGCCCTAGTGGGGGTTATGCTCCTTATGATATCGTATTGACCAATGCCACGACAGGGCAAGTATACAATGCCGATGATGTGGGGGCAATGTTGTTCACAGAATTATCTGCCGGAAATTTTATTGTTCAGGTTACCGATAATTTTGGTTGTATTTATTTGGATGCCGAAGTGTTGTCTCCAGCAGTGCCAATTATTGCCAATGCAATTCCGTTAACAACCATGCTAAGTTGTTACAACGATAATAATGCTACGGTCACGGCCATAGTTACAAGTGGGGGAAGCGGTAATTACGAATATCGCTTAAATTACTATGATGATGCCGGTTCTTTATTGGATTTTACGTCTGGGGAGCAGACGTCCAATACCTTTACGGGATTGGGAGCCGGCATTTATAGTATAACGGTAACGGATGGATGGAACTGTGATGTTGAAACCAATCAAGTGACCATCACCCAGCCTCCAATGGTTTTTGCCTCATTAGTGAGGACAGATCCCTTGACCTGTGCCACAGGTGCCGAATTTGAACTCACTGCCATAGGTGGAAGCGGAACCTATGAATATAGTTCGGACAATATAACCTTTCTGCCAATGACGAGCAATCCAATGGGAATACCCGATTTAGGGGTTTTGGGCGCCGGAACCTATCAATATTATGTTCGGGATGCCATAAATGGTTGTGGGGCGATCGTTTCAAATGCAGTTACAGAAAACCCTATCGAACCCTTGACCCTGACCGTTAATAGAACGTCGGCTTATATCAATTGTACAGGAGAGGGCACTGCTGTAATCTATGCAGGGGCCACTGGTGGCCTTGGCAATTACCAATATGAACTTTACTTGAATAGTATTGAACCGGCCAATAGATTGGTAGGACCACAGGGTGCGGGGGTATTTAAGGATCTTGTGGCAGGCACGTATTGGGTCAATGTAACCAGTGAAGATTGTACGACCGCTCCGGAACAGGTCGTTATTGAAGAACCTTTACCTTTATCATATACCGACCAGGTAGTAGATGTAAACTGTTTCGGTGAAGAGAATGGCTCCATTACGGTAAACCTTGCAGGTGGCGCAGGTGGATATATCTATTCCATATCGCCCAATCTTGATAAATTCGATTCGATAAATACATTTACGGATTTGGCTCCGGGTGATTATGCCGTAATAGCACAAGATCAAAATGGATGCTTTGAGTATCTCGAATATACTATTACAGAACCTGCTGTGATAGAGGTAAGCGCAACTACCGCCCCGGAAACCTGTATAGGAAACGCAGATGGGACGATAAGTCTATCTATCAGTGGAGGTACTGCTCCTTATAGGACAGCCATAAACTCCAATGCAGATTCGGATTATATTTTGGGTAGAACGGACTTTTCAGATCTTTCGGCAGGTGATTATTTGATTTTTATAAAGGATGCACAAGATTGTGAAACTTTTATTGTTGCTACCATTGAACCTGGTGTCAACCTTAGTGCTACAGTGGAACCGATCTATGAATGTATTGGGAACACTCCAAATAATTACGTCAATATTATATTAGAGGACCAATCGGTACTGGCCGAGGTAATGTACGGCCTTGATACTACCGACCCTGAGGAAATGCAAATGGATCCAAATTTCAGGAATATCGCCACTGGGGACCATTACATTGCCATTGCACACGCAAACGGCTGTATAGAGACCGTTGGATTCTATATAGAAAACTATGAACCATTGACCCTTAGCTTGGAACAAAGTAACGTGAATGAAATAACAGCGGTCGCCCAGGGAGGGAGGTTGGAATATACCTTTTATCTAAATGGAATTGACATGGGCGGCAATAGCACCTACCGCATTCGTAGAACGGGCACTTATGAAGTAAGGGTCGTTGATGAAAATGGATGTGAGGCCATCGCCGATATATTTATGGAATTCGTGGATATTAAAATGCCCAATTTCTATACTCCCAACGGTGATGGTATGAACGATTTTTGGAAGCCTGGCAATGCAGAATATTTTCCCGATTTAACAGTGAAGATTTACGATCGTTACGGTAGGGTGGTGGCCAGATTATCCAATATTGACGGTTGGGATGGAACCTATGAGGGCAAGGAACTACCTACCGGGGATTATTGGTACGTGGTACAATTTAATGAGGAGGATTATAAAAGAGAATTTTTTGGACATTTTACCCTGTACCGATGATGATCTTGACCAAATATAGAAAGGTTAAAGATTTCGCGTTATTCTTTTTGATTTTATGGGCCATTACCTTAAATGGACAGGAACTCAATTCACCGCAGCTTTCTCAATATTTGGCGGATAACCCTTTTGTTTTGTCACCTACTTATGCAGGTATTGGTGATCATGTAAAAATAAGGTTGAACGGACTTGCGCAATGGGTTGGTATTAAGGATGCGCCAAGGACCCAGTCTTTGGCAGCCGATATGAGGTTAGGGGAAAAATCGGGAATAGGCTTGTTTTTATATAACGATTCCAATGGCTATACCAAACAACAAGGTGCACGAATATCCTTTGCCCACCATTTGACCTTGGACCGTTACGAGGACGAATTTTTATCCTTTGGTATCTCCTATAATTTTAATCAATTTAGATTGGATGTAGAAGAATTTATAGATGCCGGTTTTGATCCAGGGGTAACCGATGACAGATCCACATCCAACCACAACTTCGATGTAGGTCTTTTGTACCGAAAAAATTCCTTTTATTTCAGTGTAAATGCCTCAAACGTTATCAACAAGGATGTATATATTTTCGATCCTATCTATGAACCCAACAAACTTAGAAACTTCTATGCCTATACTGGATACCGATATAAAAAATCCAGAAACAGTAATATGGAAATAGAACCCTCCCTACTATACAAAATATTTGAAAGTGACGGTAGATCCGAAGCGGATTTAAACCTAAAATTTAGATGGTACGATTTTGAGGATTACTATTATGCGGGTGTTACCTACCGTTTTTTAAATGACCAAATTGGTAGGCCATTGTACATTGCTCCATTGGCCGGACTTAAGAAAAGTAATTTCTATTTCGGATATTCCTACCAGATCATTCTTAACGAGATATTGGGCTATAGCACCGGTACACATGTAGTAACCATTGGATTAGACCTATTCCAAGGTATCAGTAATTGTCGATGTACCTATTGATCTTGCGGCAATATTTGTTCGATGAAAAATGGCTGCTGGTTTTTTAATCTATTAGAAAAAAGGGAATGACATATAAATAGTCGATTCCGAGTTCATCGGAACACATTTAATCAATGTTCAAAATTTCAAAATTAATGAATTCTTGAAAACCCATTATATGGTTTCGGATCTTTTCGGTAACCTGGTCACTGAATCTGCATTCACATGTGAAGTACACAATGATGTTAATGAAAGGTAGCCTATAGCGTACATTTCTTTTTTTTTGCTCATTCCCATGAATCATTGTACGTGTAGGATACGGTTGCTTAAACCCCAAAGGCGAGAACTTTGATCTCTAGGACACCTAAAATTTATAAGGTTCAAAGGAATTGGAAATTAAAGATTATAGGTATTAGTGCATACCATGCCAAAATTCCTTAGGGTAATTCAAAGTTCCGGCTTACAACCTTAATAATAAAATTGTTGAACATTCCTGTTATAAATTGTAGTTTTAGTGTTCGACATCTGAAAACTGGCAATATTTACATTATTTTACCGTCAGGGCAATAAGCCATATCAGAAAAACTAACCTTCAATGTATTAATGACCCAGCCAACCACTTATCTGCCCCATCCAGGATTGCGGGAATACATTTCGAGCTATGGTATCCTGGAAATTCAAGAGGGTGTCGTCGAACCCTATTTTTCCCCTCCATTGGGATTGAGCGGATTTATTATCCAATCTACAAACAGCCCGAATAAACTTGTCGCAAAATTAGAAGGAGAGGATTTCTTTACGGAAAGCGCTGTGGTTACCGGGCAGGTAACGTTTCCAGTTTATGGACAGATCAATGGTCCACTTAAAACGATCATGGTATTTTTTCAACCTCTGGGCAAGTATCAACTTTTTGGAACCGATATGTCTACCTTAAAAAATATGGCCATAACGTTAAGTGACTTTCTGGGCAAAGAGGAAGCAGATAAGTTTTTGGCCAAATTTAGGGCAAATCAAAACAGCGAACATCAAATCGAAGTCTTGAATGATTTTTTTCTTGGTTTAAATGTTGTAGGTAAAGACGTGGATAACATTAAAAGGGTCATGGAATATATCCATATTAACCAAGGTGGAAATACCATAAAGGAAATTGAACAAAATTGTCATTGTCATCGTAAAACTTTGGAAAGGCAATTTAAAAGGATGATTGGATTATCCCCAAAAGTTTACGTTCAAATTTATCAATTTAAATGCTTGATGAATCTTTTACTGACGCGGCCCAAGATTACTTGGTCCGAGTTAGCCGATCAGGCTGGTTATTATGATCAGTCTCACATGTCAAGGTATGTAAAGGAATATTTGAAGGTTTCCCCCAACAGCATTGTGGAACTGGATATGAATTACATTAATTACCTTTTGAACCGATAGTCCAAAAAGTTATGGAACGCTATTTCTTAAATAAATAATCAACTATACCCTAAAAGAGCCGGAAGGGTATAAAAAAGAGTACGGGATTGGTACAGAAATTTTCAAGTTACGCCGACTCGCATTAAATAAACCGATTATGTCGCATCTGTACAAGACAGAGTACTGCTTTGTTATTATTTTAGTTATTACATCCAAAATGTAATACGGTGGCAATAAAATGAAGATTAGCGGGCAGGTCGACCACTCAGTATTATTCCGAGCGGTACGTGTAAAGTTGATTTTATTTGAATTAGCAGTTCTCATCCTAGAAACAACCAGACCATAAAGAATTAGTCCCTGCCTGCTTTTTTTAGATAATAAACGATTAGCTAAATATAGGAATATCAAACTTTTGATTTAATCTATCGTTTGCTTTTCTATAATACACTAAGCTCCGGTCTAAAGTTGGGAACCTTGTAATCAGAGTCCCGTAAATAGTTCATTTTACCATAATAAATTCTTCTTTGTGTTGAAATACCTGAAACGTCTCTTGTTTTCCAGGACATCGGTTACAAGACATTGCTCTAGGTGTTGTTATGTTCGTTGGGCACAACAAGCGGCTCCTTGATCCTTGGGGGTAAACGTTTATAAAATTACGGTTGCGCATTTAAGCTTTGAAAAGGCACATATCATATTATAACTATTTATTGACCATAATAACCGATAAAGTCTAATTTAATGATGGATCCAAAACAACGCAGCTAGCATTATCGCATCAAAAATTAACAACTTCCTCCAATGCCCTATCAGTTTCTTTACTTATAAAATTGGATTGATATTGCATGGTAGTAGTAATGGAAGTATGTCTATATAGCTTTTGTAACATTTGCACTGGTATTCTATCTCCAGCAATATGACCAAAACTATGTCTCGCGATATGCATTGTCAACTTTTTATCCAATCCGGCCTTATTGGCTATCTCCTTTAAATGTTTGTTGAACTTACTTGTAGCCGTATTAGTTTTAGCATACACATCCCTATCATTCTTTATATCGGATATCTTAAGTTCAGGAAATATAAAATCATTTGGATTTAACTTATGGTCCTCATAATATTCCAAAATAGGTTTAAGTTTATGAGGTAATTTCAATGACACCAATTTGGAGTTCTTGTTCATTCTATAATGAATCCGTCCATCATAAAGATCACTCCAGCGTATTTTTAAAACGTCCCCTACTCTAATACCCGCCAAGTAAAAGCTAAATAACCACACATTTCTAGTATGCTCCTCCATCTTTGTAAGGTTTTCTAGGCTTTCAATTCTTTGTATCTCCTTAATTGTCAATCCGACCTTTTCCGTTTCTGGAAATCTTATTTGGATCTTTCCTTTTCCAAAAGGATAACTTTTTTGTTCTACCACACCCATTCTAATAGCACGATTATATAGAGTTCTAATTACAATAAGATTATTTACAATTGACCTTTCTGACAATTTTTTGTTATTTCTTAGGTACGTTTGGAACCTTATCAAAAAGCCTTCGTCAATTTCTTGGAACATTAACTGCCTGGATTTATAAAACTTTATCACATGATTGACCCTGACCTTGTCTGCATAAAATCGCGTTAACTTATTATTACTTTCCAATTCATTTAGATATTCATCAGAAACACTTGAGAAACTTTTGTCCTTGTTAGCCACCGTAAGTTCCTTCTTAACCCGGTTCGCGGAAATATCATTGTTATCAAATTGTAATTCCATTAATGTCTTATTGACTTCGGCTAATTTCGAACTCAACAACGTATTTAACAATTCCGAATTGGGATGTGATTTTCGTACTATGTTTCTGCGTTCATCCCAATGTTTTCGGTCTACATAATGACCTATGAAAATATAACTGGAACTTCTATTTTTTGTAATTCTAATTGCAAGTGGAAAAAGCCCTTCTTTATTAGCCTTTTTCCTAAGTACTATTTTGGTTTTTGAAGACATAACTCACTTATTTTCAATACTAATATAACAATTTTTCAGGTACAACATAGGTACAACATTTTATGATATTAGCTAATATTATTTGATATCATAAAAAATTAAATTATTTATAATCAATTGATTATCAGTTGTATTGTCTCTTTTTGGGATTAAATGGCGTGGACTTAAAATCCAATGGACATTAGTCCGTGCGGGTTCAAGTCCCGCCTCGAGTACAAATGAAGAAAGACCAAAGCGAAAGCTTTGGTTTTTTTGTTTCTCCCTTTTGCCAAATTTATTTGGGATCAAGAACAATTGTTGTGTTTATGCAAATATTGTGGTTAATCTATAAAGGAAGAATTCTACGTTTTTGACTCCTCTGAATTGCGCTCTAAAAGCTTTTATTTTTGCATTGAATGATTCCGCCGATGCATTTGTACTCCTGTTTATAAAATAGTTCAGGATCGACCTATAATTGAGCGATATCGTATTAGCAATAGTATTGAAGGCCCTAAAGCCTGTGTTCTCTACGTCTTTGTACCAATGTGCCAGCTTTGTATATGCTGTTTGTATAGAAGTTGCCGTATTGAATATGTTCCTGAGCCCCTGTACCAGGTCGAAGGCCACCTTTATATCCGGATATTGGGCGAACAATATTTTGCTCCTTTCGGATTGGTTTTGTGTCCAATTGTTGGGCGATTTATAAAGGAGATACCTACTTCTGGCCAAGAGCTGTTTTCTAGTGTCCCCATTGCTAAATTCTTTTGGGACGAATGTCCCGTTCTTTGCCCTTGCCTGCTTTATCTGTTGGTTCTCCCGGTCTATGGCGTCCCACCTATGTTTGATGCGGATGTCCTGAAGGGCCTCCAGTGCCAGCTTCTGTACATGGAACCTGTCCGTTACCTGTATTGCTTTTGGGAAGCATTGTTTGGCGATGGTCTTCATGGAGTTGGCCATATCCAGGGTAATTTCCTTGACCTTGGCCCTTTTTTTGGCCGATATCTTTAGCAGCTGCTCAATGATCGGTCCCACCTTGGTGCCGGCGAATATGGCCACTATGGAACCTTTTTTGCCCTTGGCCTTTTTGTTGGTAATTATGGTGTAGAGCTCCCCCTTGGAGAGTGCCGTTTCGTCAATGGACAGATAAGGTCCTATATTCTCTGGAAATATGAGCCACTCCTTGGCATGTGGTCTCTCCTCCCATTGTTTGAACTCGCTTAAATAATCCCGAAACTGTCGCTGTAGTTTTTTGCCGTTGACCCCATAAAATCCGCCAATGGTATGGCAGTCATTAGCCTTGGTACTGACCAAGTACTTTTAAAAAAGCAGCGAACTCAACGGTCATACGAGTCCCCTGTGCCACTAGATCCCAATCTCTTTGCACGGCTTGGCCAGTGGCCTTGTCCAGCCAACGGCGGCGCTTAATGTGGAGATAAACTGACTTTCCCCTTAACGGAAAATCCTGGACGACGATCTCTTTGTGAAAACCATGGGCTATTAAAGTGCGATGTTTTTCCTCTTTCGGGGTATCTTTTTTTTCTTCAAAATATAAATGAAGCGCACCCTCTTGCATATTATGGGAGACTAGGTCAAAATGGGTCGTTAATACTTCTGGCAGTATAAACTTTAATAGGTCCAATGATAATTCCAATGCGATCGTTTTTCTGCAAAGATCTTATTCTATTTTCAATTCACACACAACTTTTAGGATTGATCCTTTATTTGGGCAAAAAGGTAAGGAACAAAATTAGCAGTCCTGAAAGGACTGGTCTTTTCTTATCAACATGTTCGGACGGGACTCACCGAACGAAGCGAGGTAATTCCCGCCCTTATAACAACATTTAACACCCACATAACTTTCCCAGAACAAAAGCTCTGACTTTTTTGTTTTGGGCGCCGAGCCAAATTTATTTGAGCGAAAGCGGACAAAACAAAAATGCGGCATAAGATGCCGGCTTTTCCACTTTCAACATGTTCGGACGGGACTCACCGAACAAAGTGAGGTAATTCTCGTCTCGCAGACAAAAACCTATACTTATATCTAGCGTTAATTATTCCAAGGCTTTTTTGTTTTGGACGATGAGCCAAATTTATTTGAGCGAAAACGGGCAAAACAAAAATGCGGCATATAGTGCCGGCTTTTTCACTTTCAACATGTTCGGACGGGGCTAACCGAACAAAGTGAGGTAATTCTCGTCTCGCGGACAAAAACCTATACTTATATCTAGCGTTAATTATTCCAGGGCTTTTTTTAAAACAATGGCCTATTATTGGAACTTAATTTATCATTCCAACAAAAAGGAATGCCCCCTGACTGTTTGGTCGGGGCTTTTTTTTTGGACTATGGGATAAATTTATTTTCGCAAAAACGGACAAGTCTTTCGGGTCTCTTACCCATTAAGGGTAAACCAAATACATATTGGAACAATAGACGAAAAAAGATAAATGCACAGTATTTTCAGACTGCTCTATTAAATTAAAATGCTATTTTAGACCTGTTAAACTATAATTTATCTTATGAAAGCCAAATCCAGCAAAGCACATTATACCATTTTATTTGTCATTGGTCTAGGTCTACTCTCCGGTGAATGTTCTGCTCAAAAAAATATTAAGTGGAAACAGTTGTTCAATGGAAAGGATTTAAATGACTGGCAAATAAAAATAAGACACCATAATTTAAACGATAATTTCGGAAATACTTTTCAGGTAAATGACGGAAATATTCAAGTAAGATATGATCAATACTCCAAGTTTGATGAACAATTCGGCCATTTGTTCTACAAACAGCCCTATTCGTCTTATATAATAGGGGTCGAATACCGCTTTGTTGGGGATCAAGTAAATGAAGGTCCAGGTTGGGCCTACAGAAATAGTGGCATTATGATCCATGGTCAAGATCCGGCGACCATGACGGTAGACCAGGATTTCCCCAATTCCATTGAGGTACAGCTACTTGGGGGCAATGGCAAAGATGAACGTTCCACCGCAAATCTATGTACGCCTGGCACCCAATATGTAAAAGATGGCAAAATAATAAAACAACATTGCACCAATTCATCCTCCAAAACCTATCACGGGGATCAATGGGTAAGGTCAGAAGTCCTTGTTCTAGGGGACTCTTTAATTGTGCATTATGTAAATGGGGAAGAGGTTATGCGTTATAACAAACCCCAGCTAGATCCGGTTAAGGGATCGGAAGAAGGGGAACTCCTAAAGTCGGGAAGCATTTCCCTTCAAAGCGAAAGTCACCCTGTAGACTTCAGAAAAGTGGAAATTATTGATTTGGAAAAGTATGCGGACAAACCTAAGAAACTGGAAAAGGTTATCGCAAAACTAATGGCCCAAAAGCGTGTAGCTTTGCAATAATAAATAATCATCATAGCTAAAGACCAATTTATGCTATGCTGTATTTAACCACTTACCCAGACTAATTGGATTATTTTACAAATTATGTTCCTTAAGTAATAACAGTGCCCATATTCATTATCTTTGATATAAACAATTACTATGGCAAAGAGTCAAGACGCAAAGAAGAACATAAAAAAGGAGCCTGTTTTATCCGCCAAGGAAAAGAAAGCTGCAAAAAGGGACAAGAAAGCCAAAAAATCCTAATGAGATAGGTGCCAATTTATGTATCTCCTAAAGGACCTGCTTTTTTTCGACTATCTAAACTGGTTTATGGCGTAGTTATTGAATGAAACCATTCATGTATTCTATTTCTTGTAATGGCGAACTCGAGGTAATATCTAATTCTTTAAGATCATTAATTTGGCAAAAGAATTTAATGCAATTTGAGATGAATTGCACCTATAAAACAATGTTGTTATTACAATTCAACGATTTTTTATACCGATTAAAGTAATAATAGAATATTAACATATTTAATTTAGAACCTTTGGGTAAATAATTTAATTCCTCCGTGAAAATGAAAAAATATTACTTCTTATTACTTCTTTCAATCTCTTTGGTAATTTCTAGTTGTGGGAAAGATGACGACAATTCAGCTGACCCCTCATCAAGTGTTAAAGTGTTCACTTTGAGTTCAGTTTCTAATTCCAAGATTTCTGGTAAGGTTACTTTTACCAAAAATGAGGACGGATCAACGACTATACTACTAGA
The DNA here is from genome assembly GCF_000733925.1 of Arenibacter algicola. Lineage (NCBI taxonomy): Bacteria > Pseudomonadati > Bacteroidota > Flavobacteriia > Flavobacteriales > Flavobacteriaceae > Arenibacter > Arenibacter algicola. The sequence goes on along the minus strand of NZ_JPOO01000001.1, from coordinate 760,479 downwards.
GATAAATGGTTCTTCAACAGACATTCATCCTGCATTTATTTATTTTGGTGATGCCGGAGGCAATGGAGAAGTGGCGATTACCTTAGAACCGATAGATTGTGATTGCGAATCCAGCAGCACCATTATCACAACTTTAGACGATGGCACCCCCATTACATACGATCAATTAATGAAATTTGATGGCCATATTAAAATACATCAGAATGAAGACCACCTTGAAATTATAATTACAGAGGGCAATATTGGTGTCAATGCCAACTAAATTTAACGTTCTTTAGATAATATTAAACCCCTACTTTTGCAAGTAGGGGTTTCTTTTTTAGATATGGTTGAGAACCACAATTCTTGCGTACAACATATAGTGGACAGTGAACAATTGCAATTGGAATTACTAATTTTATTATTGATCAACTGGAGGAATGATAAAGAAATTTGGCATTTTATTTCTAATTGGATTAGTGGGGGTATATTTGATTTTGGCCAGATGCGATAGTATCATAGAAAAAGCCACCCAAAACAGAACCTATTGGAACTTAAAAGAGGTTCCCAAAAACAAAGTGGGCCTGGTCCTTGGAACTTCCAACAGGCTGGTAGGTGGCGGATCCAACCCATATTACACAAATAGAATCAATGCAACCCTAGAGCTTTTTAAGGCTGGAAAAATAGACTTCGTACTGGTTAGCGGTGACAACAGTACCCTATACTACAACGAACCTACTGTTTTCAAGAAGGACCTCATTCTTGGAGGAATACCGACTGAAAAAATCTTTTTGGATTACGCTGGTTTTCGCACTTTGGATTCCATGGTCAGGGCCAAGTACATTTTCGGATTGGACAGCGTTACCGTAATATCCCAAAAATTCCATAATGAAAGGGCCATTTATTTGGCGGAACAAAAAGGCTTATATGCCATTGGTTACAATGCCGAGGATCTGTCCATTAAGCATGCATTAAAAGTGCATATAAGGGAATATTTTGCCCGTGTAAAAGTGTTTATTGACCTAGCACTCAATACGCAGCCAAAATTCTTTGGGGAGAAAATTGAAATCAAGTAATCTTAGCTATATTTACTCCTGCTATGTCAATTATGGCTTCCATACAAAAACTGATTAATAACCTTGGTCCTGGCCTTCTTTTTGCCAGTACGGCCATAGGCACTTCCCATTTAGTGCTATCCACCAAAGCAGGTGCCCAATATGGATGGATTATGGTAATCCCCATTTTATTGGCCAACATCTTTAAATATCCATTTTTCGAATTTGGAGTTCGGTACACTAATATAACCAATAAAACACTAATAGAAGGTTACCTAAATCGCGGCAAGGCCTACCTAATCTTTTATGCCATTATTACCTTGTTCAGTACTTTTACCATTCTTGCCGCTCTCTATGTGGTCACATCAGGGTTGCTAATTAATCTTTTTCAACTAACCAATACCCCAGTAAGTGTTGTAGCAGGCGGACTTTTTATTTTAATCTGTGCCCTACTTATTGTTGGACGTTATAAATTACTGGAAATCTCACTCAAGTATGTGATATCCATTTTATTTTTGGCCCTTTTGGTAACTACAATTTTGGTAATCGCCAACGGGAAAGTTACGGAAGTAGAGAACTTTAAAACACCCAATATTTTTAATGAAGTGGGAATCCTTTTTTTAATAGGACTCATGGGGTGGATGCCAACGGCCGTTGAGGCTTCCAGTTGGATAAGTCTTTGGAGCATTGAAAAATTTAAAAATTCCAAACACAAACCAACTTTAAAAGAGGCCCTCCAAGAATTTAAGTTCGGCTATTTCACTACAGCTATTTTGGCCATCTTTTTTATGATTATAGGCTGGTTTACCCTCTATGGCACCAGCACTGAATTGAGCAATAACGCCGTAGTTTTTGCCGACCAACTGGTCCAACTGTTCACTACCAATATTGGGTCTTGGGCTTATATTTTGATAGCCATAGCCGCATTTGCCACCATGTTCAGCACCTGTATTACTGCACACGATGCTCTAAGCAGGGTAAGCGTTGACATTTTAAGCTTGCTGTTCCCTAAAAGGGAGCTTATTAAAAATAGAGGATTTACTATTGGAGTGTTACTATTAGCGGTAATAAATTTTATGGTCATAAGTACCTTTTCTGCCAATATGGGCATCCTAGTTGCCATGGCTACTTTTGTTTCATTTGTTATGGCACCTATCATAGGCTATATGAATCTAAAGAACGTAATGAGCCAGGAGATACCAGAAATGCATAGACCCGACAGAAACCTGCAAATATTGACCTACCTAGGCATACTATTTCTAACACTCTTTTCCGTTTATTATTGTTGGATGCTGTTTTTTTGATTGAAAGCATCCATAAACAACATCAATATTAGAGGAACTAGGTCATGTCCAAGTGATTAATAAAAGGTATTAAACCTAAGGGCAGGCCCTGAACCCAATAATAGGAATCGACCCAAGGGTCGAGGTATTGAACCTAGATCCCGCCGAAAAAGGCGGGATTAGTTCAACTTGCAATTTTAAGTGCGTCTTACTGACTTCTCAAAATTGAGTTTCACTAATAAAGACTTAACACCCAAAATTTGGTTTTTGTATTTGAATCCTTAATCTTTGTAAAATATGAAGAAGAAGCGCAGAATAATGAAATTGATACGTATAAAGAGAAATACAAGGAACGAAAAGCGTTATAATTCCAAAATGGGAATCCTATACACCCGTGTAACGTATATAAAAGAAGTGGTTTTCGGTATTCCTATTAGGACACTCCATAAATACAGAGAAACCTACTACGGCGAAATAAAAGACTGTAGTGCGTGTAATTTGGCAAGATAATCAGCCTTGGCCCTTTTTATAACACAAAGGTCAAAGAAAGGAGTTTCGCAAATTACATAACGCCCTTAATACAGGAGATTGTAATTAAGTACAACTATTAATGATCGCTCGTTCTTGCTGTGCAACATATCCAAGCAAAAAACGCCGTTCTTGCAACCATTCAAGAGTTTTTCCTCACCATAACCTATGGAGTAAAGGATACTCCCGGCTGGTACGCCCTCCTGTAAGAGATACTTCTTAATGGCATCTGCCCTTTTTTGAGATAAAGTAAAATTGGCACTGGAGCCCCCTCTACTATCGGTATGCGATTCCACCCTAAGCTGCAATTGGGGAAATCTAGTCATCACATCGACCACCTTGTCCAATTCTTGGGCAATTTCGGGAGTAATTATGCTTTGACCCTTATCAAAATAAAATTTCTTTAATTTTATTACTGTCTGGTTCTCCTGCTCTTCCACCAAATCATCCAAAAACTTAATTCCCATATTGAAAGCTTTCTCTTGGATTTCATACAATTCCCTGTCTTGATAAGTCACGGAAAATATAGAATGTTTCTCTTTAGTAGCTTCAATGGTAATGTTGTTCTGAAAAGGAATTTCAATATTGTAATCACCATTCTCGTCGGTAAATATTTCTTTAACCAACTTTCCATCTTTGTCGATTAGCCTAACTTGTGCCTTGGAGACCCCATTATTGGAGGTAAGATCAACCACTTTTCCCTTTAGGGCCAAAGTTTTTAATCCCGGTTTTTCTTTAACATTAAATCCATAAATATCATCCCCGCCTTTACCTCCATCCCTATTGGATGAAAAATAACCCAACAGCCCATTGGTTTCATTATTTCTGATAATAAATCCGAAGTCGTCTTTTGATGAATTTATACCTGGCCCAAGATTAATGGGTATGCTATAGGAGTTGTCTGTATGGATGGTAGATTTATAAATATCCATTCCACCAAGGCCATAAAATATATCCGAGGAAAAATACAAACTGTTCTCAAAAATAAATGGGGCAATTTCATTGCCGGGAGTATTAACTCTGGGCCCTAAATTTGTTGGGGACGACATTATCAATCCGTCATTGGTATAAACATAATATATATCTGTACCGCCATAACCATCACCAAAATCAGCTGCAAAAAACAATCGGCCGGTAGCGGCCTCATAAAAAGGATAATAAAAGGAAGTATCGGGATCCCTCAAAATAAAACTGAAAGAACCCTGACTAGTGGCCATACCGATAGACAAGGCATTCTTTCCATTGTCACTAAACTGTAAATTTTCGCCATCGGAATTGGACAGAACATAGAAAATATTGTTCAAATCCTGGGAATAAAAGGGTGTGGCCCTATGGAATTTAGTATCTGGGATACCCTTGAACGGTTGCGGATCCGCAACATTGCCCTGAAGGTCAATTTTGGACTCGTAAATATTAATGTATGCTTCTCCCGATGGACCATAAACCTTCTTGGATCCATCCGGTCTATCACTTGAAAACAACAATTTATCCTTATAAAAAGTAGGTGAGAAGTCGGCCTTTGCACTATTGCCACTTATATTGAATATCTCAAAATCCAGATCCTCATTACTATTGGTAGCTATTAATTCATAATTAAAAATCGAATTCTCCACCAATTCCTTTGGCAATTTATCTTCTTTTGTTGCCAAATAGGCTTTTACTTTTTCTACTTCCGAGGTTTTGGCCAAGGACTGCAACATTTTATTAAAGTGATATTGGGACATAGTAGTATCTTTCTGGTAAATGTCCACGTAGATGTCCGAAGCCTTTTTGTAGTTCCCTATTTTCATATAGGAATCCGCTAGGTTTAAATACTGCGTATTGGAAAGTTTAGATTCCCTCAATTCTTTTTGATATTCAATAATAGCCTGATTGTAGGAATATTCAAAAAACAGAATATCCCCTTTGGATTTCTTTTGCTGTGCAAAACCGAAGGACGACAAAATGATAAAAAATACAACTACTATATTAAACCTCATATTCATCTTTTTTTAGAAAAACCTCGGACTGTCTATCTGTTTAGGCATACCTTTTTGATCTCTTTTATTGTCCTTTTTAGTTTTCCCTATTGATCTACCCAAATAAAACTTTAAAATTACTTCATGCGAACCTTGACTATATTCCCCCAATCCATTCGTATTGTAATCATAGGAATACCCAAGGAACAGACTGTTGGAAATTTGCAATCCGGCCAAGCCGCTTAATGCATTGTCCAATCTGTAGGAAGCACCTAAAGTTACAACATCGCTAATTAAAAAATTAGTAGATAAATTTAGGTTTAAGGGCAGGCCCTTTAAATAGTTCATTAAGAAGGCGGGTTTAAACTTAAGGCCTTCCGAAAAATCAAAAACATAGCCACCTATAAAATTAAACTGCATTTTATCTTCCACAATATTAGCTACCTCGTCAGCATAAATGCCCGACGTTAAAAAATTGGGCACAGATAAGCCCACATACCAATTTTCCTGATACATAAACATCCCCGCTCCCACTGTAGGGTAAAATTTATTAAAGGTGTCCGCATTATTGATCAAGGGCTCATTTGGGTTTTCAAAATCACCTTTGGTATAATCTACATCGAGCAAGGAACCTCCAGCATCTACCCCAAAAGAGAGCTTAGTGTCATCTGATAGCTTCACCTGAAATGAATAGGCCAAGTCTATGTATGTTTGAGTCGTAGGCCCCAATTGATCGCTTACCACATTAAAGCCCAAGCCATTTTTTTCATTGGCCAAGGGTAGATTAACACCAAACCGCATGGTTCGTGGGGCTCCCGGGATCCCAGACCATTGCACACGGTACAGACCTGTAATATCCGGAGTCTCTACGGTACCCACATAAGCAGGGTTAAAACTGCCTATATTGTACATATATTGGGTATACTGAGGTTCTTTCTGTGCAAAAAGCATGCCCGTAGAAAAAATTAGTAAGCAAAAAAACAATAAAATATCTCTATACCCTTTATCGTATATTCTTAAATTCATAGTCTATTTTATCTTATGATTTGAATCCAACCTTTTCGAACTTCCGTTCCATCGCCTAGATCCAAGATATAAAAGTAGGTTCCTTTTGGCAAATCCCCATTTTTACCTGTCCCCATCCAAGTATTGTCATAGCCATTGACAGAAAAAACTTCATTGCCATAGCGATCAAAAATTTGAAGGGTATTATTTGGGTAATCGGTTATACAATTGATAAATACCATATCGTTTATCCCATCTCCATTTGGGGATATCTGATTAAAGAGGAACCCACATTCATCCGACGATCGCGGTGTCACTGTTACACTGGCAGTTGCCCTATCATTGGTGGCATTACTGTCTTCAGGAAAGGAATCCACAATGGCAGCTATGTTCTGATAGGTTCCAATTTCAGGTACAATGGCTGTAATAGTTAAAGTATTGACTTCATCTGCCAAAACCTCGTCCAATTGCCAGACGCCTGCCAATTCATCATATACACCCTTGGTAGCAGAACTACTTACGTATTGAAACCCTGTTGCAGGGCTCACAAGATCGTTGACTACAATATTGGTTACCATAATCTGACTAAGGTTGGTCAGGGTGATGGTAAAAACCACTTCCCTACCTACCAATATACTTTCACTATCCACGACTTTTTCAAGACCAAGGTCTATCTGACAAGCATCGGAAATATTGGGAATACAGGGATTGTCGTTGGCAGGATCCAGTTGATCCACTACACCATCATTGTCGAAATCCAAGATATTGGAATCTAGGGCATCTATTATTCCATCACTATCAGTGTCGATAGGATTATTTACATCTGGCCCCACTTCTACCCCATCTTCAATACCATCGGCATCAGTATCCCGAAGAGTGGGATCCAGTCCTAGAGCAGTTTCATCCCTGTCAAAAAGGCCATCCCCATCACTATCCATAGTACAGGTAGTTACGGATATGGTTACATCCACACTTTCATCTACGCAAGGAGAAACAGCAGTATTTGTGGTAAGCCTGAAGACGTAATCCCCATCTGCGGCGCCCTCAAAATCAACAATATTATCCGCACCAATAGTGATGGTACTCGGAGGGGTGCCTACTATGCTCCATACCCCGGCCGTACCTCCAGTCCTGGTATCGTCCAAATCTACAGTAGTAGGTCCACCCCCAGGTATACTGCAAGCTGAAGTATCTGTTATTGTACCAGTATCTACCAGATCATTGACTGTTATTGTAACCGCTTCCCGCTCGGAGAAACAACCGTTGGCAAAAGCCTCTACATAATAGGTAGTAGTACCACTAACACTTGTGGAAAAGCTACTTCCTTCCTCCAAAGAAGTGCCACCCGATTCCGAAGCGTACCAGAACAAACTACCACCAGCTGTTACCGTTGCACTTATAGTTGCCATACCCGTTCCGCAAATTGTTGCTGGGGTGGTACTCAGTATTTCCGGAGGCTCATTGCGAACAAGGGTTACTTCCAGAGGCGGACTAACACAGTCCGTACTTTCATTATACAAAAAGCCATAAAAGGTAGCCTCAAAATCTATTACGCTGGTATTTAACCTGGCGCCTGTAACCGAAAAATCACTGTTACTGCTCCATATCAGTTCAAAGCCGGCTGGAATAGTGGTATCTGTATAAGCGTCCAAATCTTGGATAAAGGCATCGCAAAAAATAGTAGGAGTACTATTTATTAACGGGGCCTCAATGCAATTATCGTTATCGGCAATAGTACCTACACCCTGATCTTTATCAATTTGGATCAATCCTATGGGATTGGACAAGTTTACAAAAAAGCTTTCTGTTCCTTCAGCTACGGCATCCTCTATAATATCGACTACTATTGTTTGTGTTTCGTTGTTCAAGCCCAAGAAAGTTAGTGTTCCTGATTCAGCTGTATAATCCGTTCCCGCAGTAGCCGTATTATTAGCCGTAGAATAGTCTACAGAGGCCCCTGCCGGAACATTGGCATTTAAGGTAACTGTAAAGGTAGCTGTTGCGTCATTTTCATTTACCACTACATCATCTATGGAGATTCCTGCGACATCTTCGCTGGCTATATTTACAGTAGCACTGCTAGGCGCACCAACGATATATCCAGTGTCACTTGCCAAGCTTACGATTACCGTCTCCAATCCAGCTTCAACTTCTGAATCATTTATAGGGTTCAAAGTTATGAAAGCACTCTCTTGCCCATTCCCAATAGAGACAGAACCAGCTAGGGCTATATAATCCGAACCTGAGACAGCAGTACCACCTACTGTATAATTGATTACCATGGGACTGCCCGTCAGGTTTGCAGTGTTTAGGCCCACAGTAAAAGTCCCTGTATTTAAAGGATTTTCCGCGGCATCAGCATCTGTTGCGGATATTGTTGCAATATAGCTGTCATTATCCACAATAGTTCCAATTCCTTGATCCTTGCCCAGTTGGGCAAAACCAGTTGCATTGGTCAGGTTTACAAAAAAGGTTTCAGTACCTTCAACCAAAATATCCTCAGAAATATCGATTGTAATTGTTCGTGTTTCTCCGTTCAATCCCAAAAATGTAACATTACCTGTTTCAGCATCGTAGTCACTTCCTGCCAAAGCGGTATTATTGGCTGTGGAATAGGATACTATAGTACCGAGAAAAACAGCCCCGTTCAAGGTAACGGTAAAGGTTGCGGTGCCATCGCCTTCATTGACCGAAACGTCGTCAATAGAAACACCGGCAGTATCATTGTCCGCAATGGTCACCGTTGCCCTATTGTTCGGGGCACCTGCCACAGCATAGCCCGTTCCTGCCGCCAAAGTGAGTATTACTGTCTCGGAACCTTCAGCGATTCCATCATCCACTGGGGTGATTGTTATCTGCCCGGTACGTTGGCCATTGGCTATAGATACGCTGGTACCGATGTTCGCATAGTCAGTCGTATTCGTTGCATTGGAACCTCCCGTAGCGATATTGAAGTTTACTACAATGGCGCTACCAGTGGTGTTGGTCGTACCAAGGTCTACCGTAAACTGGCCAGTGGTCGTGCCGGCCTCTGTGGCCGTGGGATCGTTGGCCGTGATGCTTGCCGTATAGCTGTCGTTGTCCGCAATGGTCACCGTTGCCGTATTGTTCGGGGCGCCTGCCACAGCATAGCCCGTTCCAGCCGCCAAGGTAAGTATCACCGTCTCGGGGCCTTCCACAAGCACGTCGTCAACAGGGGTAATAGTAACCAACCCCGTCTGCGCACCGTTCGCTATAGATACACTGGTGCCGATGTTCGCATAGTCAGTCGTATTCGTTGCATTGGAACCTCCCGTAGCGATATTGAAGTTTACTACAATGGCGCTACCAGTGGTGTTGGTCGTACCAAGGTCTACCGTAAACTGGCCAGTGGTCGTGCCGGCCTCTGTGGCCGTGGGATCGTTGGCCGTGATGCTTGCCGTATAGCTGTCGTTGTCCGCAATGGTCACCGTTGCCGTATTGTTCGGGGCGCCTGCCACAGCATAGCCCGTTCCAGCCGCCAAGGTAAGTATCACCGTCTCGGGGCCTTCCACAAGCACGTCGTCAACAGGGGTAATAGTAACCAACCCCGTCTGCGCACCGTTCGCTATAGATACACTGGTGCCGATGTTCGCATAGTCAGTCGTATTCGTTGCATTGGAACCTCCCGTAGCGATATTGAAGTTTACTACAATGGCGCTACCAGTGGTGTTGGTCGTACCAAGGTCTACCGTAAACTGGCCAGTGGTCGTGCCGGCCTCTGTGGCCGTGGGATCGTTGGCCGTAATGCTTGCCGTATAGCTGTCGTTGTCCGCAATGGTCACCGTTGCCGTATTGTTCGGGGCGCCTGCCACAGCATAGCCCGTTCCAGCCGCCAAGGTAAGTATCACCGTCTCGGGGCCTTCCACAAGCACGTCGTCAACAGGGGTAATAGTAACCAACCCCGTCTGCGCACCGTTCGCTATAGATACACTGGTGCCGATGTTCGCATAGTCAGTCGTATTCGTTGCATTGGAACCTCCCGTAGCGATATTGAAGTTTACTACAATGGCGCTACCAGTGGTGTTGGTCGTACCAAGGTCTACCGTAAACTGGCCAGTGGTCGTGCCGACCTCTGTGGCCGTGGGATCGTTGGCCGTGATGCTTGCCGTATAGCTGTCGTTGTCCGCAATGGTCACCGTTGCCGTATTGTTCGGGGCGCCTGCCACAGCATAGCCCGTTCCAGCCGCCAAGGTAAGTATCACCGTCTCGGGGCCTTCCACAAGCACGTCGTCAACAGGGGTAATAGTAACCAACCCCGTCTGCGCACCGTTCGCTATAGATACACTGGTGCCGATGTTCGCATAGTCAGTCGTATTCGTTGCATTGGAACCTCCCGTAGCGATATTGAAGTTTACTACAATGGCGCTACCAGTGGTGTTGGTCGTACCAAGGTCTACCGTAAACTGGCCAGTGGTCGTGCCGGCCTCTGTGGCCGTGGGATCGTTGGCCGTGATGCTTGCCGTATAGCTGTCGTTGTCCGCAATGGTCACCGTTGCCGTATTGTTCGGGGCGCCTGCCACAGCATAGCCCGTTCCAGCCGCCAAGGTAAGTATCACCGTCTCGGGGCCTTCCACAAGCACGTCGTCAACAGGGGTAATAGTAACCAACCCCGTCTGCGCACCGTTCGCTATAGATACACTGGTGCCGATGTTCGCATAGTCAGTCGTATTCGTTGCATTGGAACCTCCCGTAGCGATATTGAAGTTTACTACAATGGCGCTACCAGTGGTGTTGGTCGTACCAAGGTCTACCGTAAACTGGCCAGTGGTCGTGCCGGCCTCTGTGGCCGTGGGATCGTTGGCCGTAATGCTTGCCGTATAGCTGTCGTTGTCCGCAATGGTCACCGTTGCCGTATTGTTCGGGGCGCCTGCCACAGCATAGCCCGTTCCAGCCGCCAAGGTAAGTATCACCGTCTCGGGGCCTTCCACAAGCACGTCGTCAACAGGGGTAATAGTAACCAACCCCGTCTGCGCACCGTTCGCTATAGATACACTGGTGCCGATGTTCGCATAGTCAGTCGTATTCGTTGCATTGGAACCTCCCGTAGCGATATTGAAATTTACTACAATGGCGCTACCAGTGGTGTTGGTCGTACCAAGGTCTACCGTAAACTGGCCAGTGGTCGTGCCGGCCTCTGTGGCCGTGGGATCGTTGGCCGTAATGCTTGCCGTATAGCTGTCGTTGTCCGCAATGGTCACCGTTGCCGTATTGTTCGGGGCGCCTGCCACAGCATAGCCCGTTCCAGCCGCCAAGGTAAGTATCACCGTCTCGGGGCCTTCCACAAGCACGTCGTCAACAGGGGTAATAGTAACCAACCCCGTCTGCGCACCGTTCGCTATAGATACACTGGTGCCGATGTTCGCATAGTCAGTCGTATTCGTTGCATTGGAACCTCCCGTAGCGATATTGAAGTTTACTACAATGGCGCTACCAGTGGTGTTGGTCGTACCAAGGTCTACCGTAAACTGGCCAGTGGTGGTACCGGCCTCTGTGGCCGTTGGATCGTTGGCCGTGATGCTCGCGATATAACTGTCATCATTATTAATTGTAATAGTAGCACTATCAGTAATATTTACGGATTCAACAGTTCCTTGTAAATTTCCCATACTAACAGTAAGATTCTCATCAAGTTCAACAAAACTATCAGATGTCGGCAGAACTGTAAAAAATTGTTGTTCACCTGGATTTCCCGCAAAAGTTAAGGTAAAAGAACTAACTGCGGTATAATCATTATCCGCAATTGTCGCGGTACCATCCGCTGTCGAAACATCCACAGTAAAACCACCAGGTACTGCAATATCCAGAGTAGCAGTTATCGTAATGGAACCATCATCTTCGTTTCCATTTTCATCCTCAATAGTTACAGACTGCCCAAACCCATTAAACCCAAAAAACAATATTGCACATAAAAAAGTCAAACTTCTCAGGTAGCGTGAAATTAAAAATGTGGAAAGTAGATTATGTAGGGTATTTATTTTCATAGCGGGTTATATCATTCTAAGATTCAAACAGGGAATGGCCTTGCCATATCCCCAAAATAGGGAATCAATATTAAGAAAAAATACCCCATAAGCCTAAGAATAAGGGTTAAATATAAAATTATCAGATAAACGGCAAAAAACTATTACAAAGCCATTTAAGAAAGCTCCGCAGACATAGTTTCAGCTGCAGGATGAATTTTTTTCACCAAGCCCTGAAGTACCTTCCCCGGTCCAACTTCCGTAAACAAAGTTGCTCCATCGGCCACCATTTGCTGCACGCTTTGTGTCCATTTTACCGGAGCCGTTAATTGGGCAATTAAATTGGCTTTTATAGCCTCTGGATCCTTAACCGCTGTAGTAGGCACATTTTGGTATATGGCACAACTCGGTGTCTTGAAAACGGTATTTTTTATAGCCGCTGCCAACTCTTCCCTTGCAGGCTCCATTAAAGGTGAGTGAAAGGCCCCGCCAACTGGTAGCACCAAAGCCCTACGGGCACCGGCCTCCTTCAACTTTTCACATGCAATATTAATGGCCTCCACCTCACCGGAGATGACCAATTGTCCCGGACAGTTGTAATTGGCAGGCACAACAATACCTGGAATTTCCGCACAAACTTTTTCTACTATGGCATCATCCAATCCCAAAACGGCCGCCATAGTACTTGGCTGTATTTCACAGGCCTTTTGCATGGCCATTGCCCTCTGGAACACCAATTTCAATCCATCTTCAAAATCCAAGGTCCCATTGGCCACCAAAGCAGAAAATTCTCCCAAGGAATGCCCTGCCACCATATCCGGTTTAAAACTTGATCCCATAACCTTGCTCATGATTACGGAATGCAAAAAGATAGCCGGCTGGGTTACCTTTGTTTCCTTTAAATCCTCAGGGGTACCTTCGAACATAAGGTCTGTAATGGAAAAATCCAAAATTTCATTGGCAGTTTCGAACATTTTTTGCGCTAAAGGATACTTTTCATAAAGATCCAATCCCATTCCTACAAATTGCGCTCCTTGTCCTGGAAAAATATATGCTTTCATACGTTTGTTTTAATACTGTTTAATTTTATTGCAAAAATAAGATTATTTAATCAGGAGTTTACCCGTAATTCCAGGAATTAGTGCTCATTTAGATGTTCAAATCATAGCATTAGCAATATCCACCCTACAATAATTTTTGGAAATTACTCCTTAAACCAACTGGAATATTTTACATAAGCATTGGCTATACGTTCTACCTCCCCTACACTTAAGTCGGTACTGATATCCTTAATTTTTTTTGCCGGCATTCCCGCGAATATGGAACCTGAAGGTACACGGGTTCCCTTGGTAACCACAGCTCCGGCCGCAATGATACTATTGCTTTCCACAATACAATCGTCCATGATTATACTGCCCATTCCTATTAACACATTATCATGAACGGTACAGCCGTGAACAATGGCGTTATGACCTATGGAAACATTATTGCCAATATTGGTCGGCGACTTTAAATAGGTACAATGTATTACAGCACCATCCTGCACGTTTACCTTATTACCCATTTTTATATAATGAACATCACCTCTTAAAACGGCATTGAACCAAATGCTGCATTGGTTTCCAATAACTACATCGCCCACAATGGTGGCATTCTCCGCAATATAACAATCCTCCCCTATCTGGGGCGATTTACCATTTATGGTCTTAATCATCTTAGTTTATTCGTTTATGTTTTTTTGGTTTCTAACATCCGTTACTTGCTAAGGTTTGACACCACCTAATATCAGAAGTTCTCGACTGCGCTCGAACGAACAATGGGGGTATTTTATACATTGGACTTTCCCGTTTTTCACTATTAATTATTAACTGTTGATTGTTCACTATTTACAATCTCAAGTTTACTTCAATTTCTACCCCTCTCAATCTTCCTATTTTCATCCGGTGGCTGAGCCTGCCCGTTCCGTTCAGGCGGGCGTAGCCGAAGCCACAAGGTAGTAAACATCCCTGATTGCTGTTGACCGTATGCCGCTCATTACTATTTTTCATCTCCGATTTCGACTCCGCTCAATCTCCAACGTGCAACCTTAGACTTTGGGCAAATCTACGCTATTCAAAAAACGACAGCAAATCCTTCTTTTTGGAAGCAGACACCAAAATTTCCTTTCCGTTGGAAATTACCACACTGCCACCCTTACCCTTCTTATACTTAACGATCTCATTTACATTTACCAGATAAGATTTATGGACTCTGGCAAAGGTATAGTCGGACAAGGCATCCTCAAAATATTTAAGCGTTTTACTCACCAAAATTTTTTGTTTCTCCAAATACAGTTCCGTGTAATTGTCATCCGCTTTGCAATATAAAATATCCGACACATTCAACACCTGAAAACCATCTTGTTGCGGCAAGGTTATTTTTCCATCCACCTTATTAAATTTAGGGGTAAGAACTCGATTCTCGATCGCCTTTTCCTTCTCCCTTATTGCAGCTACATAGTCTACTGCTTTTATTAGTTCGTCTATGCTAATGGGCTTCATTAAATAATAGGCGGCGTGGGCATTTAGTGCATCTACGGCGTACTGGTTATAGGCAGTGACAAAAACGGTCTCAAAATTACGGTCAGGTAGCTGATCCAACAAATCGAAAGCATTTCCAAAAGGCATTTCCACATCCAAGAATACCACATCAAGGTCGTTGTTATTGATCAGGGCAAGCCCTTCCTTAATGGTTGCCGCTTCCCCTACCAAATTAACGGCAGGACAATATTTGGCCAAATAATTACGTAGAATTTCCCTGCTATTTGCTTCATCTTCTACAATTAGGGCATTTAACTTCATTCTCAAATTTTGTGTTTATTGCTTCCCGTAAGGCCTCTCTGACCTATCAACCTTAACTTCTTAATTTTCATCAGTCCTTCTTAATGGTAAATAGCACCTTGGTGCCAGTGCCATTTGTTTCCAGGTCGGAAATAAAGACATCTACCCTATCCCTATACATATCGTTCAATATTTCTATTCTCTTTTTGATGTTGCCCATACCCTTGGATTTTTGTTTTTTCTGATTTTGAGTCTTCAAGGCCGCCGAATTCTTTCTACCTATGCCGTTATCGGTTATAGAAATCTCCAAGGCAAGCTTATCTTTCTGTTTAATCCCAATTTGCAGAAACCCCTTGTCCTCCCTATAGCGCAAGCCGTGCCAGATGGCATTTTCTATATAAGGTTGCAACAACATGGGCGGTATTTGAAAGGCATCAATATCAATATCCTCATCCACTGTAATCCTATAATCGAATTTATCCGAAAAGCGCGAATGCTCCAACTTGGTATACAGCTCCAACAATTCCAACTCCTTGGACAGGGGAATAAAATCCTCATCGGAATTCTCCAATACGGCCCGCATCAGGGTAGAAAAGTCGCTCAAGTACCTGTTTGCGCTTCTTTCGTCACTTTTGGCAATAAAATTATTTACCGAATTTAAGGCGTTGAATATAAAATGGGGATTCATTTGAGACCTCAGGGATTTTAGGGCCAACAAATTATTGGCCAATTTTTGTTGCTTATTGCTCCTATAAAAGAAGTAGGCCGCCAACCCCATCAAAAGCATTCCAAAAATCAAGGAATATATGATCCAATTTTGACGTTTTATACTTTCTTCCACCAATTGCTGCTCCGTGAGCGCCAGGCTGTATTTACTTTGGGCAAGCTCCCGCTCCTGTTCAAGGCCGGATATTCTACTTTGCTTGGCAGCAAGCTCCCTATTAAATCGGGCCGCTCTGGCTATTTCCTGCTCTTTTCTAACATATAGGGTATCTACAACAGCTACATACTCCTGATAGGTCTCCAAAGCTTTGGTGTAGTCGCCCTTATATTTATAAACTTCGGATAATTTGCGCGTGGCATCTTTCCTGACCAACAAATCATCATCAACATCTGCATCTTTTATACTTTCTTCCAAATAAGGAATAGCTTCATCATATTTATCCTGGGCAATATAGGCGTTGGCAATTTTATAATTTATTCTTTGGGCCGATATGGAATCGTTCTCTATGGATAATCTATCCGCGACCTCGCTCTTGGGAATCTTTTTTAAATCCTCCAAACTCTTTTTTCGCAATTGGATTTCTTGTCCAAATTGATTTTTTTTATTGTAAAAATCGGCCACTTTCTCTTTTTCCTGAACCGCACGCTGGGGCGCTTGTCCCGAAGAAAGCTCCAAGGAGTTATTAAAATAGGCGTTTGCTTCCTGAAGTCGATTTCCCTTTGCGTAAGCAGTGGCTATTTTGGAATTTAGGTCTATGGTTTTTGGGGCGATTTGATTCTTATCAGCAATTTTAAGCCCCTCTCCATAAAAAGCCACAGCCTTATCCACGTCTCCTAAGCCAACATAGGCATCTCCAAGGGTCTCGTACAGTTCCACCCTCTGAAATGGCACCATTTTGGTTATTTTCTCCATAGGTGACAGCAACTTCTCGGCTTCCCCATACTCCTTGTTGAAAACATAGGTCTTGCCAAGCAGCAATGATGTTTTTAGCGTCTGGTTGGCTAACAATGCATCCTTGTAGCTGGAGATGGCCAAATCGTACTGCTTATGATATTGGTATACCTCGCCCAATGTGGAATACGCTATAGCCAATTGCTCCTTATCACTCCCAATCCCCAATTGGGCCAGTGATTGCGTAATAAAATCGATGCTTTTCCGAATATTGCTCTTTTTGTAATAATTGGCAGAATCGATATAACTATAATACAAAGAAGTAGATCTTTCACCTTGACTACTACTCCTACTTACACCAATATTATTCTTGTCATTGGTCTCTACCAAAATTTCCAAATCGTCCTTGCTTGTTACCCTATATCGTACGGTTTCCGTATGGGGACTCTCAAAGACAAGCTCCTGCCCCATGCCAACCTTTATTTTGAATTCCCCTTTTGCATTCGTCAGCGTATACTCTCCACTGTCGGTGGACACTGCCACTCCGGAAAGGCCTTGATTACTTCCCTTTTCCTTGACCACCCCCTGTAGTTCAAAATTAGATCCGGTCTGCGATATTTGGGAATACCCCGATGCAGAACCCAGAACCAGCAATAAACATATGTAAAAAAATTTGGTCATGCCCATTTAATATATATGATAAACTTAATTGATTTATACCGTATTAAAAAATGCCTTATCTCTATAAATAGCACCCTTTATAAACCTAAAATAGGCTTAACGAATCCAAAACTCCACTTGCCTCATCCAAAATGACCATTCACTCATTGCTTGTTTTTTTAGAATAATGTTGATCCTACTTTTAACCTATGATATCACCGATTATTATCCAGATACTTAAAACTTAGGTGGTTCATAACATACTAAAAGTAGTGGTAAGCTATAATTATTCAACCACTACAAGTACATAAGAATCAATGTTCAACTAAAATAAAGTACTAATGAAAAATGTAAAGCAAATATTAGTTTTAGGGGCTATTGCCCTAGGAATGGGTCAAAGTTTTGGCAACGATCTTAATAATAGGCACACCCTAAAAGATCCTGGTTTCACCGAAGTGGCAAAAGAAGACTCCAAGCCGGCCAATAATATGGTCAGAATAGCACTCCTGCTGGATACCAGTAATAGTATGGACGGGCTAATTAATCAGGCCAAGGCACAATTATGGGATATTGTGAATAAATTTACCCATGCCAAATGCGGTAACGATGGTAGGCCTCAGCTGCAGATTGCCCTGTACCAATACGGAAACGATGATTTATCCTCCAGGGAAGGTTATATTCAACAGGTTTTAGGTTTTAGCAGTGATCTGGATGAGATTTCAGAAAAACTATTCTCACTCTCAACCAATGGAGGGGAAGAATATTGCGGACAAGTAATACAAACTTCTTTGAGCCAATTGGACTGGGGAAAAAATCCAGACCAGCTAAAGATGATCTTTATTGCCGGCAATGAACCCTTTACCCAAGGAAAACTAAATTATAAGGATGCCGTTGCCAATGCCAAGGAAAAGGATGTTATTGTAAATACCATTTTTTGTGGTTCCTACGAGCAAGGTATCAATACAGGTTGGAAAAATGGGGCCCAATTAACGGGAGGAGAATATATGGCCATAGACCACAACAGGAAGGTAGTACATATAGCCACACCCTATGATGATGTGATTATTAAATTAAATTCCAGACTGAACAAAACCTATATATCCTATGGAGCCTTGGGCGCTGCAAAAATACAGCAGCAAAGCGCCCAGGATAGCAATGCCATGGAAATGGAGGAAGCTGTTGCGGTTAAAAGAGCGGTCAGCAAATCGTCCAGACTTTACACCAATTCTTCCTGGGACTTAGTGGATGCCTCCAAGGCCGAAGGGTTTGACATAGACAAGATTAAAAAGGAGCAATTGCCAATGGAGTTAAAGGGAAAATCCAAAACTGAAATTGCATCCTTTATAGAAGGAAAGAAAAAGGAGCGTAGCGATATCCAAAAAGAAATCCAAGACCTGAACAGCAAAAGGGAAGCTTATATTGCCTCACAGCAAAAGGATAATGAAAAGGGTGAATTGGAAAATGCCATGCTTATCGCTATTAAAAAACAGGCGGCCAAGAAAAATTATCGTTGGGAATAAGCCCTTTACCTACTAAAAAATATACTCTTAAGGCTGTAAAAGAATGAAAGATTTAATAAAATGTTCAATGGATCTAAAAAATCTGTTGGACATTTAATTCTTGGATACACAAGTACCATATATCAATAATAAAGGAAATATTGACAAACTGCAAAGCGCAGCTTCGGAATTAGTAATTAACAGCTGGGCACTTACAATCGTATCTTTTCTCAGTCTGTCCAAAATCGTAACCAAGGGTAATTTGATGAAATCCGCCATTATCAAATCTAACATCCCCCATTTGGTAGGAATAGTTATAGGAGACCAAAAAATTCTTGTAGTTAACCCCCACAATTGGAGTAAAAAGCTGTAAACGCTGTTCCCCAAAATCGCTGGCAGTTTGGTATTGTGCCCCATCAAAACTTCTTCGATAGGAAAGACCGCCCCAAACCGTTCCAAAATCTACACTCTTATAAACCTTGGCGTTAATATCGATTGCCTTTTCCTGGGTAAACTCGGTAAACTGAAATAGAACCGAAGGCTCTACTTGCCATTCGCTCTTTCCAAACACATAACCCGATGATATGAGGTATTTTCTTAAGTTATTGGACTCTATGGCCGAATATAGATCCCTACCTCTCCCCATTAGATTATGGACAGCGGCATGGGCATAGAATTCCATAAAATTATAGGACATTCCCAAATCCATATTAAAATAGCCAACACTATTCCTGGAACCCGTAATTATTGGATCTGGAATAACAGAAACAAACTCCGACTCGTCCAAATTACTTTGCTGTATGCCTGCACTAAGTCCAAAAGAGAGTTGATTTAGACTTCTAAAGTCCCCACCCAATCTCAAATGATGTGCATAGGTAAGTTTAAATCCCGTTTGGGAATGATAGCCGTTGGCATCATTGAAAACGGTAGCTCCATAGCCGCTTCTTTCACCAACCCTAAAATGTGCATTCAAGGTCTGCATATTGGGAGCCTCATCTACACTAAACCATTGTTTTCTAATAGTTGCCCTAATTTTCCCTCCTTCGCCTATTCCGGCCATAGACGGGTATACCAAATAGTAGTTATCCGCTAAATAATCAAAATAAACAGGAACGCCTTCTTGAGCAATGGACTGATAGCCAATCGCAAAAAACGAAAGTAAAATCAATAAATGTCGTTTCATTTAAGATGAGGGGTGCGTTAATAACATCGTCCAAATATAAATGATAACGGTTGAAATACTACATTATTATATATGCCATAACTTAGAAAACCTTCGTACTTTTGTAAAAAATATTTAAATGGAGGAGTTTATAATTACCGTGGTACCCACGAAGAATCCGGCGATACTGAAATTTGAGACTAATCATTTCATAACAAAAAATAATAACTACGAATTCAAAAACATAGACGAAGCTATAATTTCGCCTTTGGCCCAACAGTTATTTTATCTACCGTTTATTAAAACGGTCTATATCTCAGGTAACTTTATAGGATTGGAGCGTTATGATATTGTGGAATGGGACGATGTTAAGGATAGTGTGGCACAGCAGTTGGTAGATTATCTTAATGCTGGCGAGCCTGTTGTTAAGGAGGATGAAAATCAAAAGAAGGTGGCCGTAACAGTGTATGCCGAAGTTACCCCCAATCCGTCCGTGATGAAATTCGTGACCAACAAAAGAATTGTACCAACGACTTTTGAATTTAAAAACATAGATGAGGCCAAAGATTCGGAATTGGCCAAACAACTATTTATGCTGCCCTTTGTAAAGGAAGTGTTTTTTGATGTTAATTATGTTTCCATAAACAAGTATGATGTTGCGGAATGGGACGATATTACCTTGGAGCTTCGTGAAAAAATCCGGGATTTTATTGCGGCCGGCAAGGAAGTGGTTTCGGCCAAGAGTCTTCAAAAACAAAATACCAACACCCCGGAAGCCCAATTGGAAGACACCAATTTGGACGACATATCCAAGCAGATCATTGATATTTTAGAGGAGTATGTAAAACCCGCAGTAGCTAGTGATGGTGGCAACATTCTCTTCAAGTCCTATGAAGAGGACACAAAAACCGTCAACGTTATTTTGCAAGGAGCTTGCAGTGGTTGCCCATCATCTACCTATACTTTAAAAAATGGAATCGAAACCATGCTTAAAAATATGATGGGCGATATGGTAAATGAAGTAGTTGCCTTAAATGGTTGATTTTCAATAACAATAACCCTTCATTCTGGCTTTTATTTGTTAACTTTAAGAGAATCTAAAAATTTATACTATGTCTATCTTAAAAGTTATCGAAGTATTGGCAAATTCCAACAAAGGGTGGGAAGATGCTGCTAAAAATGCTGTTGATCATGCTTCCAAAACGGTAAAAAATATACGTTCGGTTTACATTAATGAACAAAGTGCTACCGTTAAGGATGGAAAAATCGACAATTATCGGGTAAATGTTAAAATCACTTTTGAAGTGAATTAATATTATTCGTATTTCAATCAATAAGCGCCGATAAAAGGCGCTTTTTTTGTACTATATTTTTCTAACCCTAATCAAAACTCTAGATTCCAACAGTAATTGTCAGCAAGATTAACAATTGTTTAGTGTTTGGGATTTGACAAGGAAATGGATTTTTTATTGTTTTGCAAAAAATTAAAATTACATGAATATATTGAACGACTACGAGGACAACATTACTAAAGCCCAGGAATGGGCATGGGAAATTTTGCCCGGTTTGGCCACCTCCCTGGTCACAGCCGCACTTATTTTTGTAGTAGGTCTTTGGATTATAAGATTAATCAACAGAATGGTCAAGAAATTTTTTAGGAAGGCCGAATACGACCCTTCCCTGGAATCGTTCTTGATGAGTTTTATCAGTATCGGCCTTAAAATAATGCTATTTGTACTGGTAATTACCCAGATGGGTGTTCAATCCTCTTCCTTGGTGGCCATTATTGGTGCCGCCGGTCTGGCCATTGGCCTGGCCCTACAAGGTTCCTTGGCCAATTTTGCAGGAGGAGTACTTATCTTGGTGTTTAAACCATTTAAGGTAGGTGATTTTATCTCCGCCCAAGGGGTAGATGGCACGGTTAAGGAAATTACCATTTTTACAACTAAACTAAGCACCTTTGGAAATCAAATCGCCATAGTTCCCAATGGCCAATTATCCAATAACAACATCATTAATTACAATGCCCAAAACACGCGAAGGGACAAGATTGCGGTGGGTATAGGGTATGGCTCCAATATAAAATTGGCCAAAGAAATTTTACTGGAGATATGTGCGGAGAATGAAAACATCCTAAAAGATCCGGCCCCAGAAGTATATGTGGCCGAATTGGGAGATAGCTCCGTTAACCTTTCCTTGCGTTTTTGGGCCGAAAATGAAGTATTTTGGGCAGCCCACTTTCATGTTATGGAAGAGCTAAAAAACAGGTTTGATGCCGCAGGTATAGAAATTCCTTTCCCGCAAAGGGTTATCCACCAATCTTGAGTCTAAGATTTTTTGGATGGCAACATAAAGTCCTTTAAATAGTATGGTTCAAAGTAGGCGACATTTTCAAAATCGTTTGCTTTGAACTTTTTATAGGACAATACTCCCATTTCTTTAGCTGTAGGCAATGCCGAACGGTAACTAAAATTTGGGTGATCCAACAGTTCCCTGCATTTTTCCGCTCCGTCCCCAATTAGCAAAACACTGCCCTTTTGTGCATATTCCAAAAAACTATCCTTGTTGATAATTTCTGCTCTGGTCTCCCTTATATTGTTACCTTCCGCATCAAAAACTGCCGAATATACTTCCATTCTCCTGGCATCCAAGAGAGGAATTATAAAATCATAGGTTTTTTCATATCCCTGCTTGGACAAACTTTCCAGTGTGGAAACCGATATCAGCGGAAGATCCAATGAAAAACAGAGCCCCTTGGCTGCCGACACTCCTATTCTCAGTCCCGTATAAGACCCAGGACCCTTGCTAACGGCAATGGCGGATATATCCTTAAAAGTTAAGGAAGCCCCTTTCAAAGCTTCCTCTATAAAAATGTGCAACTGTTCCGAATGCGAATAGTTTGGACTATTATCTTCCCTTAAAGAAATTATTTCCCCTTTGTTGGCAATACTCACGGAACAATTCGTGGTTGCGGTCTCTAAATTTAATATCATAGCCATAATAGACCGCAAATATAGCTTAATCCAATGTTATAGGTAAACCAAAATAAAATTCCAGAACCTTTAATCTAAATATATAGTCATATTTGGTCCTTATTAATTCGGCCTCTGCATTATCTACCCTGGACTGCGACTGACTAAAATCGAAGGCGTTCATTAGGCCTACATCAAATCGCTCTTTTGAATAATTATAGGCCAACCTACGGGCATCCAAAGTTTTTTGGGCAGCTTCATAGGCCTTTGAAAAGCTCTTAACATCTACATAGGCCTGATTGACATTGGTTTCCAAATCCAATTTATCCTGTTCCAACTGCAAACGTGACCTTTCTACCCCAATTTTGGCCCTTTTAATATTGTTGTTAACACTAAATCCATTAAATACAGGAATATTCAATTGCAGCCCATAGGCAATACCATCCGTTAAATACAACTGGTCGGCAAAGGCGATTCTATTAAAAGTCACTGGATCCCTAAATTCGCTTGAATATCGTGTGCCATAGTTAAAGAAAGCCCCTAAAGTTGGGTAAACTGCACCTTTGGCTATTTGTAAATCTTTTTGAGCCAATTCCACATTGGAAAGTGAGAATTTAATGTCATTCCTAAAGGTAAGGGCCTTGTCGAAAATCGTTTTGGGGGAATTGTCCAATATATTGGAGGGTGGAATGTCAAATTCCTCATCCGCGATATCAAAATTTTCGTAGTCCCTGATTTGAAGCAATTGTGCCAAGCTAATCCTGGAGATCAACACTTGGTTCTCACCATTTACAATTTGCTGTTCCTGATTCGCGGCAGTAGCCTCTATTTCCAACAAATCACCTCTTGGAACAACACCGGCATCCACCAATTCCTTGGTCCTGACCAGATCCTGCTCGGTAACGGCATATTGTGCCCTAAAGACTTTAAGCGACTCCTTATTGGACAAAACCTGTAAGTAGGCATTGGCCACCGCAAGCATAATATCGTCCTTTAAGTTATCCAATCTATATTGATTGGCCAAGGCATTCAGTTTTGCCCTATTTAACCTATGAATATTCCTGAGCCCATTAAATAGATTTACCGAGGAACTAAATCCTCCTGATGCAGTTGTTACGGTTCCAGTGACCTGTTGGTTCCTGGATTGATCCAAAACGAGCCCAGAATTACCGGAAACACTTGCATTTGCATTAAAATTGGGCAACATATCACCGATGGCATCGGACTTATCTATTTTGGCATTTTCAAGATCGAGTTCAAACTGCTCTATGGTCAAGTTATTCTCCACGGCATAGTAAACACATTCTTCCAAGGTCCATTTCTTTTCTTGGGCGGATAGTACGCCACAACAGAAAATAAACAACCCTATAAGTATCTTAATTTTCATGTTTTGATTATTTTTTGATTGTTTTTTGATTGATGTTCCGCTTATTTGCCTTCCTCTGTTTCACTATCTTCTTCGGTACCTTTCTTAATAGGCTCCGTTTTGTTCCATATCTTCACCTTATCATCCTTGGTAATGCCCGAAACAATTTCCACATTAACCCCGTCCGAAATCCCTATTTCAACATCCTTTCTTTCAAATTTTTGTTCCTCTACAGTACCTATGGCCACTTCAACAAAGGGTTTATCCGTTACCTTATCAAATTGTAAAAGCGCCTCTGGTATTACCATTACACTATCCTTCTTTTCCAGTACCAAGGAGGCATTGGCACTATAACCGGCACGGATCAAAAAATCGTCCTCCACGGTTACATCGCCCTCTATCTTAAACTGTACAGCTCCAGATTCCTCAACCCCCTTAGGTGCAATAAACCTAAGTTTGGCATCAAACTTTTTATCGTTAATGGCGCCCAAACTAATTTCCAGGGGCATTCCCAATTCCAATTTTCCCACCTCACCTTCATCCACTTTCCCTTCAAATATCATAATACTCAAATCGGCAATAGTGGCTATGGTAGTCCCGTCATTAAAGTTGTTACTCTGAATTACCTGATCTCCTTCCTTCACGGGAATCTCAAGGACAGTCCCGGAAACAGTAGCCCGAATGTTAGTGTTGGCCGTGGCACTGCCACCGGCAGACCCATCACGGATAATCTGGTAATCGGATTGTGCGTTCTGAAGTTCCAATTTTGCCTGGTCATATCGCAACTGTTGCGTATTAAAATCTTGGGAAGAAATTACTCCTTTATCAAATATGGCCTTATTCCGGTCATATTCAATCTTGGTATTGTTCAATGCTATCTCTGCATTTTTTACCCGACCTCTAGCCTGGTTCATGGACTGTTCATTAGGAACCACCTTTATTTTTGCAATTAGGTCGCCCGCATTTACCTTGGCACCCTCTTTCAAAAAGATTTCGTCTATAATACCTGAAATCTGAGGTTTTATCTCTACCTCGTCCTCGGGCACTACCTTTCCGGTTGCCACAGATTTCTTTTGGATATTGGCGGTAAAAGGATTTTTAGTCTCGTAGGTAATGGCCGACTTACTATTCGACTTCACAAAAAAGGCCGCTGCCCAAAGAGCTCCCAGCACCAAAACTCCGATTAGCACATATTTTACAATCTTGTTCATTTTACTATATATTTATTTTTATTGGTTTGTTTTATTCTTCTCTTAAAGCATCTATTGGTTTTATACTTACTGCTCTTTGCGCAGGTATCAGGCCTATTAATGTCCCAAGCACTACCATTAAGGCCAAGGCCCCCAAAACATAAGGTATGGGCACAGTTGGATTGGCGTAAGGAAAATCCATACCCTGGGTTAACTTATTGATCAGACTTAGCACTCCCGCCCCTAGAACTATTCCCATAACGCCGGCCAGCATGGTTAGAAACACCGACTCCAGGATAATAAGGGAACGCACTTCCTTTGGGGTGGCACCAAGGGCACGCCTAACTCCCAATTCTTTGGTCCTCTCCTTTACCGAAATCAATAAAATATTGCCAATCCCTATAACTCCCGCCAAAATAGTTGCAATCCCAACCACCAAGGACATGAATGTAAGACCCTTTGCAAAGCCAACAATTCTGTTGAATATTTCTCCTAGATTGAACGAACCAATGGCACGCTCATCCTTTGGGTTTACGTTGTGAATAGTCTTAAGAACCGCTTTCACATTTTCCTCCACCTTAATAACATCTGCGTCGTCATAGGCTGCGATAGCGAACCAACCCACATTTTCACCTGTATTATATAATTTTTTGAAAGTAGTAAAGGGTATATAAATATCTGAATCGCTTTCAAATCCACCTCCGGGCGTAAACTTGTGCACTCCCACTACTTGGAAAAATACATTATCGATCCTAATATATCCCCCTATGGGATTCTCATCACTCTCAAACAAATCCTTTTGCGTGCGCTCCCCGATAACACATACTTTTCTGGCACCATCAATATCCTCATCATTTATAAATCTGCCCCCATCATAGATTTTCTTGGTTGCAATTTTTGTGGAAATGGGATAATCGCCATAGACCGCATAATTCCCAGACTTACCGCTTCTAATAATCTGGGCCGGGCTACCTCCAAAAATGCCCTTCACATTCCTTGGGGCAATATATTGAATCTCAGGAATCCTATTTTTTAGAATACTCACATCCTTCAATTTAAGTTGTATCTGTCTTCCGGTTTTAAATCCTTTATAGGGCATACTTGTACTTTGCGCCCAAGTGAACATACTGTTCATGGCCACATTTTGAAATTGCTTCTCGAACCCATTGTCCAAGCCTTTAGCGGCTCCCGACAAAACGATATAAATTAAAATTCCCCATAATACACCTATCACCGTAATAATGGTCCTGGTCCTATTCTTTCCAATAGAACCAAAAATCTCCTGCCATGTATTACTATCAAATAAAAATCGCATATTATTCGTCTCTTAAGGCTTCAATTGGTTTTATTTCCGCTGCTCTTTTTGCCGGAATGTATCCTGCAATGGCCCCAAACAGTATCAATACCAGGGTTGCACTAATGGCCATTGTTATATCTATATAGGGATTGGTTATAAAGTAGTCCTTCAACTTTTCACCCAAGGAGTTCAAAATAAAAATCCCCAAAAGCATTCCGAAAAATCCCGAAATGGTAGTAATAAAAACCGACTCCAATAGAATAGATCCGATAACCGATTTAGGTGTGGCCCCGAGCGCCTTTCTAATCCCAAGCTCCTTTGTACGTTCCTTGACCACAAATACCATAATATTACTGATCCCTATTATGCCCGCTATTATGGTACCAAAGGCCACCAAGGCAACTATAATTTGCAAAACCCTGGCAAACTGCTGATTTTGCTTCAATTGGTCCGCCACATTTCTGATAAACACTCCGTTCTGGTCATCCGGGCTTATGAATTTCTTTTCCCTAAAAAATCGATCCAGGCTTCTATCCAGCGCCATTGCCCCAGCGTAACCGATCTCTGGTTTGAAAGCCACTATTATTTGGTCTATTTTATCGTTGTTTTTCTCAATGAGCTGTCTTGTTGTATAGGGCATATAGATCAATCTTTCCTCATTATCGCCTCCGTCATCCTGAAAAACTCCGATAACCATAAAAGCACTCCCCGCCACATCTATGTATTCGCCTATGGCACTGTTATTTCCAAAAAGATCCTGCTCTACCAACCTCCCAATGACCACATATTTTGTTTTGTTTTTTACATCCTCTTCGTTTATAAAGCGACCCTTCATCATAATGGTCTTTTCGGCATATTGATGAGACGGACCAACCGCTCTGGTAGTATAGTTATTGGATTCATTCCTGTATTTGACCAGACCTCCTCTGGAAATCCTTGGGGTAGAATACTCCACGAACATTGCGAAATTTTTGTTGATATCCACCAAATCACTGTTATCGAACTCAATGGTCCTATTGGATTTATAGCCTTTATAAGGTATCGTAGTCCTTCCGGGAAAAACATAAAGCACGTTGGTAGCATCATCCCCAAAAAACTCATTGAAGGTGTTTACCAGTCCGTTGCCCATTCCAAACAGAACAACGAAAATTAAAATGCCCAAAGCCACCGTAAACCCGGAGAGAAAGGTCCGTAGTTTATTCTTGTGAATAGTTTCAAATATTTCCTTCCAATTATCCCTACTAAACATATTGGGAGGCTCTAACCTGGGTTATTTTTTTATCCTCAACAATAACCCCGTCCTTTAAATGGACAATTCTCTTGCACATGTCCGCAATGTCCGGCTCATGAGTAACTATTAGTATGGTATTGCCGGCATCGTTTATTTTTTGGATAAGATCCATGACCTCGTAGGAAGTGGTACTGTCCAAGGCACCGGTAGGTTCATCCGCCAACAATACTTTGGGCTCAGCTGCCATGGCCCTGGCTATGGCCACCCTTTGTTTTTGCCCTCCGGACAATTCACTTGGCAAATGGTCCGCCCATTCCCTTAAGCCCACTTGTTCCAAGTATTTTAAAGCCTTTTCCTGCCTTTCCTTCCTTCCCACTTTCTGATAATACAGAGGAAGTGCCACATTTTCCATTGCACTTTTGTAATTGATCAAATTAAAGGATTGGAAAACAAACCCCAAAAACTTGTTCCTGTATTGTGCCGCCTTGGTCTCATTTAGATCTTTAATGGGCACCCCGTCCAAGGTATATGACCCTTCATCCAGTACGTCCAACATACCAAGTATATTAAGCAGGGTAGACTTGCCAGAACCCGAAGACCCCATAATGGCCACAAGCTCCCCTTCTTCCACAGAAAAATTAATGCCTTTTAATACATGAAGGGAATTGCTTCCCATTTTATAGGATTTATGAAGATCTTTAATTTCTATCATGATTTTTTGAATTAGGTAAGCTTGCCTGAAAATATGAATATAAGACCGACAATCGATAAAGTCGTTACAACAGGTTATGTTAAAGCTATGTTAAAAAATTATACACCAAGGGCTGCTGGTTTTATTTCGTTCCAAACTTTTATTTCATCATCGGGTTTTATTCCATTTAAAATTTGGATATAGATTCCGTCGCTCACCCCTAATTGAATTTCCCTACGTTCAAATTTCTGGCTCCCAGTAGCGATTTCCACAAAAGGTTTTTTGGTATCGGGATCAAATTGGATCAAGGCTTCCTTCACCGCCAGAACACTATCTGCCTTTGCAAGTATAATTGAAGCGTTGGCACTGAGACCCGCCCTAATAAATATGGAATCGCGCTTCTTTAAGGTACCTTTGATCTCGAACTGAATGGCACCATTTTCCACTTTTCCCTTGGGCGCAATATAGTCCAAAACGGCGTCGAACACCGCATTCTCAATGGCCCCCACTGTTATTTCCAGTGGTAGATTTTCCTTAATTTTACCTACTTCCGATTCGTCTACCTTGCCTTCAAAAATCATCTTGTCTACGTCCGCAATGGCTGCAATTGTAGTGCCCTCATTAAAATTATTGGATTCTATGACCTGATTTCCAACTTCTACCGGCACTTCCAATACCATTCCGCTAACCGTTGCCCGTATCAAAGTATTTGCCTCATTGCCGTACCCTTTGGTAGTTCCTGTCTTAACTATATCAAAGCGTTTATTGGCAGCAGCATAAGTTTGTTTTGCCTGGTCATAGGCAACCTCTGCCTTTTCCAGATCTACTTTGGAAATTACTCCCTTATCGAACAAGGTATTTTGACGTTCCCAATTGCGCTTTTGGTCATCCAGGGAGATCTTGGCTTCTTCTATGGTATTCTTGGCCTCGTTCAAGGAAGAAAGGTTGGGCACTACCTTTATCTTAGCAATAAGATCGCCCGATTTAACATAGTCTCCCCCTTCTACAAAAACTTCCTCTATAACCCCTGAAATATTCGGTTTAATCAACACCTCTTCCAAAGGAAGTATACTGCCCGTAGCCACAGTCTTCTTTATTATGGTCTGTGTGGAAGGCTTTTCTGTTGCATAGACCACCGGATCTTCGGCATTCTTTTTATATAGGTAATACAATGCCCCACCACAGCTAAAAACGATAAATATTAAAATTACAACAGTAATCGACTTTTTCATGTTTCTGATTTTTGATTGATTGATTTCTACTTATATTGTTATTCCTAGTTCAAAATTTTACGGTTTCATAATGAAGGTTTGATTACTCCATTCTCAACGCCTCTATTGGCTTAATTTTTATAGCGCTCTGTGCAGGTATAAATCCGGCCAACAACCCCGATATTACCAAAATGATCAAGGCCACAACTACCACCGCTAAACTTACACTGGGATTTAGGAACATTTCAATGGGTCCATTGCTCGCCAGAAAATAATTAATGAGGTAGATGACCATGGCCCCAAAACTGATTCCTGCCATCCCTGACATGATGGTCAAAAAAATAGATTCCATAATAATTTGAAGTTTAATAGACCATGGGTTTTCGCCCAAGGCCCGTCTTATCCCAATTTCCTTGGTCCGCTCCTTGACCACTATCAACATAATATTGCTAACCCCAATTACTCCGGACAACAATACCAGAACACCAACAAAATAAGCTATCCATCTCATGGCCTTAAACAAGCCCAGCACTCTGTTAAACTCCTCAAACAGATCAAAATGCCCAATAGCACGCAAATCTTGGGGATGAATTTTTTGATTTTCCCGTACTACTGTAAATATCTGCTCCTTTAATTGGGTGATTGAAGAATTGTCATCGGCAGTAATGGCCATCCAGCCCACGTTATTAGCTTGGTTAAACGCTTGGGAAAAGGAAGTAAAGGGTATAAAAATTTCCTTTTGGATCTCCTCGGCGCTGCCGTCGTTGGAATTCTTTTTATAGGTTCCAACAACCATGAAATTCACTCCCTGTATCTTAATATAGGTACCTATTGCCTCTTCCCCTACATCATATAAGCTGGCACGAACCCCTTCACCTATTACCGCCACCTTTCTTTTTCCTTCTATATCCAATTGGTTTATAAATCGGCCTGATGTGATGCCCATTGGATCCTGATTAATAATATCGGGATAATCCCCGTAGACATTAAATGCACCCGTTTTTATTCCCCTCACCACATTGTTGGTCCCATTAAAACCTCCCAATTGATTTCTAGGGGACACAAACCTTAGATCCGGCACTTTTTGCTTTATGGCAGCTACATCCTCCAATTTAAATGTAAAACGCCTTCCCTTTGGCAAGCCTTTGTAGGCCATAGAGGTTCCTTGGGTCCACATAAACATCGTATTGGTTGCAATATCACCAAAATTGGACCGTATACCGTTCTCCAATCCCTTCCCTGCCGCCAAGAGAACGATCAATATCAATATCCCCCAAAAAACCCCAAATGCCGTTAAAATGGTCCTAAACCAGTTACTGGTCAGCACTTCAAGTATTTCTTTCCATCGGTCCTTATTGAACATATCTTTTGGTTATTTTAAACAACGGTCCTATTCATCCCTCAAGGCTTCTATAGGTCTAATGGTAGCAGCCCGCCAAGCTGGAAAAAAACCTGCCAAGGCCCCAGCTATTATCAATAAAACAACTGTGCTAAGTGCCACCTTGAAATTAATGGAAGGATTAAGGACATAATCTACCTGTAGGTTAGGACCCACAAATTCCAACAATCCCATGCTAAATATTAACCCGGCCAATCCGGCAACACTGGTAACAAAGATTGCCTCGTGCAATATCATGCCCACAATAGCCATTGGCCTTGCACCCAAAGCCTTTCTTACCCCTATCTCCCGGGTTCTTTCCTTCACAATAATCATCATAATATTACTTACACCGACAACACCAGCCACAATAGTACATATACCAACGAACCAGAAGAAAAATTTAATCCCTCCCGTTAAATTTTGAAATCGTTTTACCGCCTCCAGTGTATTAAACGTATTAATGGCACTGGGGTCATTGGGCGCTACCATGTGCGCCTCCTTGAGATAGGTTTTGATATCTTCGGTCAATTTTACGGACTTTGCAACAGTCTCATCCAGACTGGCGGAAGGTTTTAATGTATAGAACAGCATATTTAGGTTATCGCTTCCATTAAAAACCCGTTGGGCAGTACTTATCGGAATAAAAAGCCTATCCTCTTCCCTATCGCCACCCTTATCCCCATAAACCCCAATAATCTGAAAATTAATCCCTGAAAGTTTCAAAAATGCACCAATGGGATTTTCTTCCCCTTTAAGCAGTTCCCGTTTAATTTTATTGCTGATCACCACTACCTTGGCAACGTTTTCCTCATCGCCATAATTTAAATATCTGCCTTGGGAAATAAATTGATTTTCGATATTCTGAAATAAAGGAGACACGCCCTGTACGGAATAGGAACCCGATTCAGTTTTATAATCTACAGTTACATTTCTTACCCTAAAAAACGGGGATCTGTTCTCTAGGTCTACGGCAAATTTGGAATTGATGGCTTGGTAATTATTATTTCGCAACTGTATGGGCCTACCTGGATTTAAGCCCATGTATTCTTGGGTAGTAACCTGTGTCCATACCCCGATCCTATTACTGGCATCGGCTTCAAATTCTTTGGCTATGCCATTCTGCATGCCTTGCCCAAACGCCAATAAAACTACCAAAATAAATATGCCAGAGGCTACGGAAACACCGGTAAGAATAGTGCGGAGTTTATTTTTCCGTATGGCATCAAAAATTTCCTGCCATCTTTCAATATCAAACATAGGCCCAATAGCGTTTATTGAATAAGACCCTTGTGAAATGAAATTGTTACAGGTGTAACTCTAAATAAATGTTAAAATTAATCCCTTATTAGGCTTTCATCTTTTTATAGATAAAGAAGAATAAACCAGCCACCAATAGATAAGGAATGGCCATAAGATATACAATACCATTATTGATACCCTTAGCGGCAGCTTCACTCCCTTCACTTTCCAACACAGCCCGACACATGGCGCATTGGGCCTCTGCCAATCCTGGAACCAACAAAAAAACCAAAGTTAAAAGCAATATGGTATACCGCATTTTAAAATTAATAGGTCGTGGATATAATATTGATCTTTTAGTGCACATAATAGGGAGATATCATTAAATAGACCACCACCCCGGTAACGGCAACATAAAGCCATAACGGAAAGGTAATCTTTGCCAGTTTCCTATGTGCCTCATAATTTTTAAGGTAAGCTTTTGCATAGGTGCGCAGTACCAAAGGTATAATCAATATAGAAAGAATGATATGGGTTACCAAAATAAAGAAATAGACATACTTAACAATTCCCTCCCCACCAAATGAAGTAGAATCAGAGGTCATATGATAGGCCACATACATCACTAGAAATGCCAAGGAAA
Source organism: Arenibacter algicola (assembly GCF_000733925.1). Taxonomy (NCBI): domain Bacteria; kingdom Pseudomonadati; phylum Bacteroidota; class Flavobacteriia; order Flavobacteriales; family Flavobacteriaceae; genus Arenibacter; species Arenibacter algicola. The sequence goes on along the minus strand of NZ_JPOO01000001.1, from coordinate 727,714 downwards.
GAACAATACAAGCGGTCATTAATTTTTGATGCAACCCTAACTTCCCGTTCTTAACGGCAAGAACGGCAACAACCAACAAAATAGCTGTTAAACCATTTACAGCAGCATATATGGGAGGTAAAAAACCAAGAGGTTCCACATTGGGTAATTTAACCCCAAAGAGCAGCGCCACTACAAGGGGTATAACAATGGACACCAAGTTTATGATCTTATTGAATTTTTTTTCTTTTAAAGCAATTGTATCCATTATTCTACCAATAATTTTTTAATATCCTCTTTTAGAATCGATATCTGTTCTTCCTCCCCATGGTCATTTTCCCCTTCCTGCTCGGTAATGGTCCCCCTGTAATAGACAATTGGATTTCCAAACTTATCTACCCTGGAACGTATGTAACCATTTTTGTCGACCAATGCAAAAAGACCTGAATGTTCAAACCCGCCTTCCGCATCCGGAACTTCAGCGGCAAAAATACTGAATCCGGTATTGGCCAAGGTATAAATATCATTTAAATTCCCCGTTAGCAAATGCCAGTCCATGTTGGCTATACCATAATCTTCGGCATATTCCTTCAACACCCCCGGTGTATCATATTCCGGGTTTATAGTGAATGAAGCCACCCCAAAATTTTCAAAATCCTTAAATTCATTTTGAATCTGAACCAAATTTTTGTTCATTATGGGACAAATTGTAGGACAGGTAGTAAAAAAGAATTCTACCAGATAAACCTTCCCCTTATAATCGTCGTTGGTAATCAACAGACTGTCTTGATCCCTAAAGGCAAATGGCGGCACTTTACGCCTTTCACCGTTCATTTCAACATATGCCAGCTTATCGTTGGCCTCTTTTAGGTTCAACCTATCATTTTGTGTAACGGAACCACCTTGTACCCGATCAACAATTTTTGGGACAAAAATGATTCCAAAAACCAGGATTACCAATGAAACCCAAGCATATGTATAATTATTTTTTTGCATTATTTTGGCCTATCTGCATTATTCTTTTTAAGGGCCATCCTATATTCGGCCAGTATAATTTTTATATCATCTTCCATCTTATTGTTTAAATCCGCCACCGAGGAGGTATCGAAACCATATTTGACACCCTCATCCTCATCATCGTCCCTTCCCCTAAGCACCCTATCCTTATCAATAATAAACACGAAAGGAGTACTCAAATTCCCATCCAAGCTAAGGTTTGTCTTTAAACTTTCAAAAAGTGCATTAATTTCATCTTCATCGCCATAAACAAAATTCCATTTGCCCACATCTGCCAATTGCTCCAGCTCCTTTTTCAATTCTTCCACGCCCTGCTCCGTACCTTTGGGCATCACCATAACAAATTGAAAATCGTTAAACTCGTTAAAGCGCTTATATATCTTCTGGTTCAAATTAAAGGCATTGCCTTTTTTGCGTTCCACGTCTTTCCCAAGAAACCCCAACACGGTAATTTTACCAGCCAAGGATACATCCTTGGCCGCAAAATCAATTTCAGAAACATTCTCAGTTAAAGTTGCCAATTTGCCAAAGTTTGTAATACCAGAAGCAAAAAATAAATATATTACTATAGGCAGTACAAATAAGGTAACAAGTACTAATGTTTTCTTCATCTAATATCTATTAGTTTCCAACGTTAGACTTTTAAAGAAAAAACATTCTAACGCCGCAAAATCAGTGCAAACCGAATAAGTGCAAAAATAAAAAAGACGGTTGTTATACCGTCTTTTTTAGCTGTTAATTATTCGTTAGAAATTCCACTTAACGAAGCCATCGCTATACACGTGGTATATATAATCCGCTTCAAAGAGAAGAATAAAAATAAGGTAGGCCACAAGGAATATTGGGGTCCATACAATAGCCCTTCTCAAAGAACTCCTTTCATCCCTAAGGTGCATAAAGTCCCAAGCAATATAATAGGCCTTTACCAAGGTTAATATGATAAAAATCCAATTCAAGACTTTCATTCCAAGGAAATATGAATGAGTCAATGCAGCAGGTTTTAAAATCCCCAATGCCACCTCAACTATGGTAACCAAAGTAAGGAATATAAGTACTCCCCATATTTTTTGGGTGTTGGACTTAAACTTCAACAGACCTCTAAATATTTCCAGTTTATGTTCGTGTGCCATTTCTAATTCTATTTTTTAAAGTATTCTTTTAATTCTAAATTTTATTTTTCCCAGAACTATACCAAGTAGAAGAAGGTAAATACAAATACCCAAACCAAATCCACAAAGTGCCAGTACAGTCCAACTTTCTCCACCATTTCATAATGCCCCCTTCGCTCATAAGTACCAAGAATAACATTAAAAAAGATAATACAATTGATTACGACACCGGAAAATACGTGAAAGCCGTGAAAACCGGTAATAAAGAAAAAGAAATCGGCAAACAACCTACTGCCATATTCATTGCGGACCAGATTAGCTCCTTCCACAACAAGAGCAGCATCGTTCAATTTCTTCAAAGTTTCATCCCTTGTCAAAACTGTTTTATGGCCATCCTCGTTCAATAATTCTGTACGAATCAACACATTTGGATTGGACTTTACCCCTTCAACCACCTCATTCAAGGAGTAACTGGGCAGTGCATCGCCTTTGTAGTACCAAATTCCGTTCTTCTTTTCATGATCAACCCTATCTTCAGCTAAAGTCTCGGCAAAATCCCTTAATGCCAGGCGATCACCTGAATCCGCGCTAACAAATTGCAGTACTCTACCGCCTTTGGTTTCCAAAGCCCCAAAATCACCTTTTATAAAAGTAGCCCATTCCCAAGCCTGTGAGCCTACGAAAATTGCCCCTCCAATGATAGTAAGGAACATATACCAAATTACCTTTGTCTTTTGCAATTTATGTCCGGCATCAACGGCCAACACCATCGTTACAGAGGACATAATCAAAATAAAGGTCATGAACGCTACATAGTACATAGGATAGTTCCCATGAAAAAATGGAACGTGGGTAAACACCTCATCGGCGATTGGCCAAGTTTCTATAAACTTAAATCTAGAAAAACCGTATGCAGCAAGAAAGCCAGAGAATGTCAATGCATCGGACACAAGAAAAAACCACATCATCAACTTTCCGTAGCTAGCGCCTAGAGGTTGATTTCCTCCACCCCAGACATTTTCTTCTGTACCCGTAGTAACCGTAGTATCCATATAAAAATTATAGCGTTAATAAAATTTTCACAAATTTACATTTTTTTCGGCTAAACAAAATTTTTGCCTTTTAAAAATGGCAAAAAAAACCCATTCTAAATAAGCACATCTGGAATACCTTCTAATTACCAAAGAATTAGCCCCCTCTTTAGTTCACGAAATACATGAAAAGAATTAAATAAACCCAAAGAATATCCAAAAAATGCCAAAATGTAGCACCCAATTCCAAACCTAACATTTCCTCTGAGGAATATTTATTTCGCAAGTGATTGGCAATAACCACCAAAAGGGAAATAATACCGGCAACAACGTGCACAATATGTACTGCCGCTATTAAAAAAACATAGGACATTTTAATATTGCTCGTAGGCCCCGTAAAATAGTACCCATTGGCCACCATCTGTGAAAATCCGTTGAACTGCAATATTACAAATGTAATCCCTAGGGCCAGTGTTACCAATAACCAAGTTGTACACTGTTTGATCCTATCCTGCCTTATGGCCTTCTTAGCCATAATATAAGTAATACTACTTATAATTATAACTATGGTACTCGCAAAAAACGATGATGGCAAAGCTAGGTCCTTGATCCAATCTTCCCGGGAACTACTTACTATATAGGCGCTGGTCCAACCAGCAAATCCCATGAGCAAGCTCACAATCCCGAACCAGAGCATCATTTTCTTCGCCCTTGCGTTCTTTTCCTTTCCCGTACCCTGTGTTAAGTCCATCCTTATTAAATAAATTTATCCATTACATATACCACTTGCATCAGTGTTATATAACTTACACTGGCCAACATTAATTTCCTTGCGGAAGCATTGTCCCTTTTTTCATATAACCTAAAAGCAAAGAACAGCATTACCGTACCCATTAAAAAAACGATAATAGCCGCCACAATTGACAATTGAAGCCTTCCTGTAAAGCCAAATACGGGAATCACAGAAATAATCATCATCCAAATGGTGTACATAATTATCTGTAAAGCGGTACCCTTATCCTTTTTACCTGTAGGAAGCATTTTAAAACCACCTTTCTTATAATCCTCGTCCAGCATCCAACCTAAAGCCCAGAAGTGTGGAAATTGCCAAAAAAACTGTATCATAAATAATGTACCTGGCTCAATTCCAAAATTATCGGTAGCGGCTACCCACCCCAACATAAAGGGAATAGCACCAGGAAAAGCACCTACAAAGACCGCTAAGGGCGTTTTAGTCTTTAAAGGCGTATAGACACTTGTGTACAAGAAAATGGAGATGGCGCCAAACATGGCCGTCTTGGGGTTGAGAAAATACAAGGCCACGATTCCCAAAATAGTCATCAGAACAGCAATGGCCATGGCTGTATTAACAGACATCCTACCTGCAGGTATAGGTCTGTTCTTGGTGCGACTCATTAGAGCATCCAGGTCTTTTTCTATAATTTGATTATATGCATTGGACGCCCCCACCATACAATAGCCTCCAAAAGCCAAAAGCAGTACCGAGGAGAAATTTATTTCAACAGCACCCAGAAAATATCCTGCAATGGAAGAAAAGACTACACTTACAGCAAGTCTTGCTTTGGTAATTTCTTTAAAGTCAGCAAAATATACCGCTAAAGAGGCATTTTTCACCGAACCGACCGCCGTTTTCATTTACATTTTTTAAATGGACCGCAAAGATACACCGCATAAGGATTTTTTGCAACCAAATAAACATGTTTAATTGAATCAACCAAAAAGGAGCCCTAGACTTCAAACGCATATAGTGCACAGACTCTTCCTTTTTTTGACCGATGAATTCTTAAATAAATCTTTTTAAAACCAAAAAATCCCGAGCCTCGGCTCGGGATTTTAAATATATTTTGGACTTAAACTATTGCAGTTTGAAAGTAATTGGAATACTAAACGGTACGCGAACTGCTCTACCCCTTTGCTTCCCTGGAGTCATTTTAGGCAATTTGCTGATAATCCTTGCAGCTTCCTCCTCCAAGTTCTTATCCGGACCTCTCATCCTTACGTTCCCGATGCTTCCGTCTTTTTGGATAACAAACATTACGTTAACCCTACCTTGAACCCCCATTTCCTGGGCAATTTCTGGATATCGGAAGTTTTTCCCAATGTGCTTCTGCATCATAGAGTTAAAGCAATCCCTCAATTTGTTTTTTGGCTCATTTTCACAGCCTGGAAAAATAGGAACATCCTCGATAACCGCGAAAGGTATATCTAAATCTTCTTCTACTTCTTCGACCTCAACATCGGCCACTTCTATAACTTCTTCCTCTTGACTGGTCTCTGTAGATTCAATAACTGTCTCTTCCACTTCCTCCTCATCTTCAACAACTTCAATAATTTCAGGTGCTGCTGGTGGCGGTGGTGGTGGTGGTGTCTTAATTTGCTCGGTCATTGGAACTTCTTCGTCCAAAGTATCCTCCACATTCATGGTGTAATCAAAATTGTTCTCGTCGTCATAGGTCTTCCATTCAAAAGCTATATACGTCAATGCCATAACCAGAACAAGACCAATAACGAAATAAAGCCCGCTATTTCTAGTTAAATCTGCTTTAGGATTCTTTTTAAGTTCCATAATTCTTAATTTTTAATGTTCGCTAATTTATATATTTATTTTATCTGTTTAAAACTTTTTGTTAAAAAAAATACAAATAAATTCAAACAGGCAATTGGATTCCAATACATCCCTTTATCCGTAACCAAAGGCTCTGATCGAGACCAATTCGCAGAACCTGCATCCCAAATGTCCATTAGACTAAGAACCAGAAGGTTGCACAACTCCGTTTGGATTACACCCCAAATTACTCAAAAAAAATACTATTTCATCCACTTTAAAGGAGTTTTTCCAGAGAAAATGTATTTTACCGCAAAACTCCCGAACAATGCCCCCAAACTATTCGCCAAAACATCCAGCAAATCGGGTTCTCTATCTCTTGTGGCCACTCCTTGTAACACTTCAATAATTATACCATAAATAACGGCATAGAAAATTATTTTCACTATCACTTTCTTTAACGGAGTATTTCTGCGATCCATTTCCCTAAAGGACAAACAACCCAAAGCCGTAAATACAAAATAAAAAGTAAAATGAACCAGTTTGTCCAAATGTGGAATATCTACAGATGGTAGACCGTCATCCTCAAAAGAAAATAAGCTGAGCGTTGTTATGAACACCACCCAGCTTATAAACAAGATTGTAAAAAAATATTTCTTATGCACCTACAAGTTCTTTGTACTCGGCATCCCCGAGCAAGCCCTCCACTTCGGAAGAATCGCTAATTTTCACCTTAATGATCCATCCCTCACCATAAGGATCGGTATTTACCTTTTCAGGTTCGTCTTCAAGAGATTCATTAAAAGCTATAATTTCCCCACTTAAGGGCAGAAAAAGATCGGAAACTGTCTTAACGGCTTCAACCGTCCCAAAAACCTCATCTTTGCCCAAGGTTTCATCCAGGGTCTCCACTTCCACATAAACGATATCCCCTAGTTCCCCTTGGGCAAAATCAGTAATCCCAATTATAGCAGTATCGCCCTCTATTCTGACCCATTCATGGTCTTTTGTGTACTTTAAATCTGCAGGTATATTCATTATCCAATTTGTTAAGGCAACAAATGTAAAAGAATATCTCCTGTTAATCAAAAAACTCATTTAAACTTTTTTGGCCCAATTGGAAATTCAATTCCCTTACTGCCAATTCCTCCCTGTCTGTGCCAGTGTCTTGTTAAGGACGTTTTGCCCTTGAATTAAGGTCTCGACTCCGCTAGCAGTCAATCCATCATCACTTCGAGCGCAGTTGAGAAGTCATTTAAGCATTAATTTAGCACTAATTACCAAAATTATACCTCAAGGTAAATCCGGTATTTATAGAAGTTTGGGGGAAAGCCGTGGACACCGCAAATTTTGAAAACGAATGATCATAAAAAAACAGGGCGTTCAGACTTTTGCTCAAGGCATAATCGGCAACAAATTTCACGGACATTAAATTTTGTCCAGAAGTAATTTGATTGTTATCTATGTCCAAGTTTCTTATAATGGTGATATTATCCCTAAGGGTTACGTCGGCTTTAAGATTTAGATCCCCTTTTAAGCGTTGCTGTTCCCCGCCTATATTGGTCACAAATTTTACATCCTTGAATCGATACCCTAGACCTACCGTATATTCCTTGCCATTGATCTCCGTCATTAAGCTATTGTCAAAGCTCAGGGACAATGCCCTATCCGTTCTAATCTCCGCAAGTACGCTAAGGGAATTCTGCATTTCAAAATCTACCCTCATCAATGGATTGAACTGATCCGTAAGCACCACGTTGTTCATTATATTGACCGGTAAAAAATCCTGGGTTTCCGAGTTTATTGGCTCCATACCCTCATTGATCAACTGTGTACGTGTTAAATTGGTCTGAAACGAATTTATACTATATGCCGCTCTATATCCATGGCTAAGGGAAAAACGTTTAAATTTCTTTTTAAACCAAGGATTGCGCATTAATCCGGTATATTTAATATTCCAATTGGGAATAGGGATACTTCTAAAAGCATCCAAACTAACCTTATTGGGGTCCTTGCCAGTATAAGCGGCAAAAAAAGCGGGCAGCAAAACATCTTGACTGGTCTTACCGTATCTTTCCGGAAAACCATCGTCATCCACCTCACCGGTATCATGGTTTCTTTCTGTAACAATCCTGTTGGCTATCGTAATCCTATTTTCTTTGAAGGTTTGAAAACTATCCGAACTAAATTCATCACTCTTATCAAAAACAGTACCGATCATTAAGGTAGAAATACTAAAATTACCGTAGTTGTTCCCTAAAAGATTTACATATTCAAATGCGTCATTCCCCAAATCCTCTACGTTAAAAGTCTCCTGATAACTTTCGGACATTTGTCTGTCGGCCACAAGGTCTATAGTCAAATCCCTAGTGGGCTGTGCCGTTGCCGTTATATTTAACTGCTTATTGGTATTCTGAATATATTGTTGGTTGAATTCCGGGAAAGTGGTCAACCATCCGTTTCTGGCCGCCTCATATCTAACATCGGCCTGACTACCAAAAACAAATCCTATGGTAGGTTTTGCAGTGCCAATAAAACCTACAGACCTGGTATAACCTGGCAATACCTTACCATTGTTCTGACTATAGGTGACATTTACACGTTTTACCATGGTAAGCACATCTATAAAAGCATTGTACCCTGTACCGCTCCCTTTTTTAACGTCTTTACTGTCATCATTGGATGCAGGGTTGCCTGCTTTATCCAGACGAGCTGGTTTTGCCGCAGCTCCCTTGGTATCTTTCCTACCCAAACCGAGGAAATCATAGAACTTCTGCATGGTCAGGGATGCCGTTAAATTATGCGTACTGGCATTCTGTACTGTGTTTATATCCTCTCCGGCCACTTCGTTCAAAGCATCCCCTCCCCTTTGCCAGTCAAAATTACTGGTATAGGTGTACTGGGCATTTATAAAATCGAAAGCAGGAATTTTGTTAAAAGGCAATTCATAATTCAATTGCATTTCCTGGGAATGCCTATTAGGCTCCCCAAGATCGAAGAAGCCATCCCACAATCCCAGGGCCTGATCAATTTCCGAATTCGGATTACCATCTTCCGTAAAATAGTTCCTTACAATATTATTGTTGGAAGCGGTAAGATTTAAACGCAAGGATTTTGTTAGGCTATAGTTGATGGCATACTGCCAATTGAAAAGATAATTTCTTTGTTGCAGAAAAGGCAGGTCCAACTTTTCTACCCCTGGCTCAAAAACATCCCTGAACTTTTGTTGATTAAAAGATCTGTTGATATTGGATTGAAGTGAAACACTGGCAGGCAAAACATTCAGATTTAGATCTTTCAACCATTTCCAATATTTTCCGGTAAACAAGGAATCCTTCTTGGCAAACGGTTCTACGGGAAGAGGTTTAAAATTATGGTTATAAACAAAACCTGTAACCACATTCTGATCCCTCAGCTCATCGATCTCAAAATCCCTATGGTTCACCTCGTTATAGGAATAATTAAAGGTAAAATTCTCAATATCGTAAAAATTGGCCTCGGCTTCCTCGCCCCTATCCTTTCTTACCCCAATAAAATTTATACTGGTCCTTTTGGTATAATCTTCCCCTTGTTGTCTGATTGCCTCGGCGTCTTCCGGCGTTTCAGCAGCCGCGATGCGATCTTCCAGTTTTAGATCATCATAGACAGGATCAAATTCAGGGGTAATCAACTGCTCGGAAATACCATAATTAAAAGGCAATTGCAAGCCCCAGTTTTTTGGGAACAATTGACCAATATTCACATTGGTGACCACATCATAGGAAATGGCATCCTCACGTGCCCGCTCATTGGGCATTTGGTCTATGGCCCCAAACCCGGAAGTACTTTTGCTACCGGTGGCGGACACATTGGCGAAATCTGCCATATTCATATCCATGGCAGCAATAGCGGCCCATCCCCCATTATTATCCAATCCCGATAGGCGTAGCTCGTTAAACCAGATCTCTCCCCTAGCAGGAAGATTATCATCGTTCTTAACCCCTACCATCATGCTACGAATACCACCCAAGGAAGGATTTCCGCGAATACCAATACGTATTTTACCCAATGTTCTGGGATCAAATTCATTTACCTGGATCACCTCACCATTGTCTATTTCATAATAATTAATGGTGCTAAGGGTTTGGGCTGCAATTCCGGTAGATTTCACCTTGGATAGGTCATCCAAAGAAAGATCCAGCTCATTTACATCCGGCCAAATTTCACTGTCCGAACTTGCTCCATGGGGAGTTAATTGTAAGGGCAATTCTATTTGATAAAAGTTCTGGGTAAAATCCGAACCTATCCTAATAAAACCTACCAAAGGTGTTTCGTCGTTGGCATAATCCGATTCCACAATCTCTTCGGCGTGCATAAACATTTTTAAACGTTTATATTGCCTTACATCGATATCCAAATTTTTAAAGACCCCTCTGGAATCCTGAGGCTCCAAGTTCTCCACCATAAATGATAAGGATTGCTCGTTCTGCCTAATAATAGTATTGTTGTTATTAAGCCTTTCACGTGCTACACCTGGGGGCAAAACATAAGGTATTGGGGTTCGTGCAGCATTTTCCTCTATGTTCACGGCATTAACATCTACCAAAGTACCATCATCCGATGCATCCGAGTCCACATCCGGTTGCAAAGATTTGGCATATGTACGCCAATCTCCACGCACTAGGTCCAAGGTAGCAAAACGCAATACCACATCACTTGAAAATCCTGTTAGGTACATCCGCATAAAGCTAATAGACCTAAAATCGCTTATGCCGCCAACCGCATCCGTAAAATCGGACAAAGGTATCTTATACTGTATCCAACGTTCGTTCAGGGTATTGCCATTGGGCAAAGACCTGGTAACCCCTTCCTTGATATCCGTTACATATTTGTCATTGATAGTAGTCCCCGGTTTAATATTAATACGGTACTCGTAATAACTATTTACCGTATTCATAGTTCCGTCCCTATCTATATCCTCCACATCGGGCAAAGTAGTGGAGCCCCTATCAGAATTAGTCAATTGCACGGGCGAGTTACCATCCGGGTTGTTGTAATTTAAATATCGCTCCAAAATACTACCTTCCCTGTTAAGGAAGTACTCGTAATTATCCAATGCGGGATCTTCCGCAGGGCCATTATAGGTTATTCCACCTTCAAAAGTATAGGTAGCCTCCTCGGCGTCGGTTAGACCATCAAAACCAATATCCTGTAAGCCTCTGTTATTCTCATCTGCATCAAAGGCATATATTAAGGATTGGGTTGCAGGAACCTTACCCCAATTTGTTTTATAGGTAAGATCGTTCGATAAGGGATTTACAGGTAGCCCATTTTCATATTGTTTCCTACCATCGGGCAGAATATCCTCGGAAATATTACCAAGGTTGATCACCAAATCCCCGGCACTTGTTGCAATACCATCCACATAGGGATCCAATACCCAAAATTGTACATATTCCACGTTGGACTGCTCAAAATTGGTACTGCTCAATGACCGCATTATCCCTGCCCATTTATCCTGTGGTTGTTCCGTTGTAAAATTTGGGTTTGCATTATAGGGACCTTTCATACCGGGGTAATAGGCTATGTCCAAAGTATTTTGGGCCAAAGTCTGCCCCTGGGCGACATCCTGATTAAAGACATCCTGTATATAGATTCTTCTAGTCTCGTTTGTAGAAATATCATCATCACTCAATGCAGTAGGACGCTGATTGGAATAAAAAATAGGATCTACCGTATACCAGGCCATTTTTGCCCTGCCATATCCAGACTCCACACTGTTGACCGTGGTTGCAAATTCCACTGGCGGACTAGCCATGGACCACCCAAGAAAGGAACGGATATCGATCAGCGATTGTGCCCCTTCAAAATCGTCCAAGTAGGTTGTGGTTTCCCCTTCAAAATCTGCATTCTTGGGAGAACTTGGACTTAAAAAGGCCACTTCCCCGCGAACCGACAAGTTGGATGGGACATCCGTATCTATATTTGGCAATTTATTGACCAACCTTGTCAAAAATGGAACCTCAGTGGAAAAATTACTGTTCAGGCCAAATATTGTATTGTTTACAGGCTCTATGCCATAATTGGATTTCTGGGTCAACGGTTTTTCGTTCAAGTTCAATAAAGTACCTCCCAGCACAAAATTTTTATTGAATTGATGCTCCACATTAACACCGGTAAAACGCCTGGTCTGCTGTCCAAAGACCGCATTGTTCTCCACTGAAATATTGATGGGGGTATTGGAAGCCTCCAAACTTGGATCCAAAATCTGCACCGTGCCGGACTGATAATTCACGGTATAGTCTATACCTTCCTGTAACTGCCTACCTCCGGCAGTAACCCTTACCGATCCCTGAGGAACATTGAATGCCCCAATTGGAATTCCATTGGTCCCCTGGGATTTATAGGTTCCCTTTAGAATAAATCTGTTTTTATCCGCATCTTGTTGGGCCGCCGCCGTAGGAAGCGAATACATATTCCTAAAAACGTACTTCTTTTGATTGGCATTATAGCCTTGATCATTATCCACATCATAAGTACCGCCACCCAGAAGATTAAATAAATATTCACCAAAAGGTTCAACTTTGGTAAATATAATGTTTCCGGTTTGTGAGTCTATGGTAATACCTTCCACATAATCAAAAAAACCATCCCCTCCGCTTTGAAGATCATTATATGCATTTAACCTATCTAGATTGAAAACATCCAGTAATATCCTATCCTCCAAGGGCTTGGGGGTTGAAGGCCAACCAGAGCCAACACCTGATTCCACTGGCGTAATATAATTTCTTGGAGTGGTTTCCGCATATAAAATGTTCAACTTAAAATCCTCCTGACTCAATTGATAGGCGCCAGTAGCATATATATTCTTCATCATCAGATCCCATATAGGATCTACAACATTGGTAATATTGCTCTTTAACAATTTTAGGATCAAGGTATTGTTGTTTACCGGTATTTCAGCTCCGGGAGACACCGTTGTGGCATCCACACCCCCATTGGCAAACTCTCCCACCTGATAGACCTCACCGTTAAAGGTGTACTGAAAGGCAACCCCAAGGACTTCATCATTGCTCAATCTTTGGTTTAGGGATATATAGCCTAATTGGGAGTCAAAGGTAAAATCCCTGCCCTGTTCCAATTTTCTCGCATTCTCCAAAATAGCATAATCAAACCCTTGGTTAACGGTATAACCGGGAACATTAAAACCAGTTTGCACGGTAGCTATATCGCGAATATTACTTGTGAGCGCGCCCCCGGACCCTATTTGTAGAGGATCAAAATCATTGGCAGCGTTCCTTGGTAAATTACCGGCAGCGGAACTATTAAAGAATCCAGCGGGATCACCGTTGTTTTGCCCTATTCTTGTTTTTTCGGGTTGTATCTCCCCCAAATCCTGAATAGCAACAACGTTTCTAATATTCACGGTTTGCTGGCTCCTATTGGTAATCCAAACTTCCAACCTTGTAATCTGGACCTGGCTCCTTATATATGGATAATTAACAAGTGCGGCATCATAATTATCCCTAAAATAATGGGCCAGGAAGAAGTGTTTATCGGCATCGTAATCCTGGGCCCTAAGTTCAAAGTCGTTCACCGTACCCCCACCTTGAGCCACCACCGTATTGCTCTGCGACCTTTGTTCCGAAAATACGGCCGTAACCCTGGTCTTCCCAAATTGAAGTTCGGTCTTTACCCCGAAAAGGCTCTGTGCCCCTGTAATCAAGGAACTATTAAGAGGCATACTAACATTACCTACCTCTATCTTTTGAAGTATATCATCCTCGGATGGTGTATAGTCCAACTTGACCAAATTCTGAAAATCGAAGGTAGCCTCGGTATCATAATTGGCCGTTACCTGAAGTCGCTCCCCTATTTTACCCAACATACTTAAGCTTATCCGTTGATCAAAATCGAAGGAAAGATTGGTCCTGTTACGTGGGGACAGGGATGGGTTATCGTTTTTTTGCCATATCACCCCTAGATCCATCGCCACAGATCCCTGTGGAATCACCTCAATGGTATTGCCTCCAAAGACACTTTCAAAAAAACTATTATTTACATAGAAATTGGGAAGTAAATTTTTACGAGCTGCCTCACTACCCTCTTTTTTGCCAGAAAAAGCATCAATTTTTTCTTTAAAATAGGACTTCATGCCCTCGCGGCGCACAAGCTCCAAGTATTGTTCAGGGGTAAGGATAACGGGGTAATTGATATCAAAATCCCCAACACTTACCGTATAGATATATCTGTCAAGATTGGGGTCATAAGTATACTTTGAAACTATGCTGTCCGGGTTTTCCATTTTCAATTTTCCCAGTGCAACACCCGTTTTTACCGAATCTACTTCCTGCTCAATTGCATCTTCCCCCTCTATTTCCTGCGCTAGGGAAGTACCCGTTGCGGCCAAGAAAATAAACAGTAGGATAGTAAGCTTAAATGATGATTTAAGATAAAATTTTGCCCCTTTTTTCAAACTTGTTATAAATTTTTAAGCGCAAATTTTATAATGTCCTCTACGCTTAGTCCAGGGTCTTGGGCAACTACTTTATCCACAACCTTTTCAGCTTGTTTGCGGACAAAACCAAGAACCTCTAATGCAGATAACGCTTCATCTTTATTTGTATTGTTTGATGGGGCGGAAAGTTCATCAATATCGTAGACTTTTAAAACCTTGTCCTTGAGGTCCAAAATTACCCGTTGTGCCGTTTTGGCACCGATGCCCTTGATTCCTTGAATAGTAGGCACATCTCCCGTGGCTATGGCATCCCTGATCTGAGCTGGAGACAGGGAGGACAACATAGTTCTGGCCGTACTGGATCCTATTCCGGATACGGACAAAAGCAATCTAAATATCTCCCTTTCGGACTTTTCGGAGAAACCGAACAAAGTATGTGAATCTTCCTTTACTTGTAGATGGGTGTACAGCTGAATGCTTTCCGAATCCCCAATTTTTGAAAACGTGTGCAGCGAAATATTTACAAAATATCCCACACCCGCACATTCGATTACAATATGGGTGGGATTTTTTTCAACAAGTTTTCCTTTTAAATGGGTAATCATTAGCCTTTGCTGGTTTCGGGTTTCAAGCCATCTTGAAACTAGAATTATTTAAACTATTTATTTTTGTGTTTTTGCCAATTTTCTTTTCTCCCTTTCCTGGGCATCGATAACCGCCACAGCAGTCATATTGACCATCTCGTCTACACTGGCCCCCAATTGAAGAATGTGTACGGATCGTCTTAGCCCTACCATGATAGGACCAATGGAATCTGCCTGGTTCAGCTCCTTCAGTAGTTTATAGGTAATGTTGGCCGACTCCAAGTTTGGAAAAATTAGTGTATTTACTTTTTTACCGGACAATTTGGAAAAGGGAAATTTACCCTGGTGCAATTCTTTGTTCAACGCAAAGTCGATTTGAATTTCCCCATCGACCACCAATTCAGGATTGTTGGCGTGCAATATTTTTACAGCCTCCTTCACTTTGGTAGCTCGGGGATGTGTTGAAGATCCAAAATTGGCATAGGACAATAGGGCCATGACAGGACTAAAACCAAAGGTAGTAGCCACATTTGCCGTCATTTTTGCAATTTCTGCAATTTCCTCGGCGCTGGGATCTATGTTGATAGAAGTATCTGCCAAAAACAACGGCCCCCTTTCGGTAATCATAATGTTTACGGTAGACACCTTTTTAACGTTGGCAGCCCTTCCTATTACCTCAAAAACTGGTTTTACCACCGTAGGGTATGCCCTGGAATATCCGGAAATCATACCATCCGCATCTCCCTCCAATACCATCATTGCTGCAAAATAATTACGCTCTTTCATCTTGGCGCGGGCCCCGAAGAGGCTTACCCCACTACGCTGTCTATTTTCAAAATACTTGGCGGCATAATGATTTCTTTTATCATTGGTTTCATCGGCATGGGAATCTATTATGAGAATATCGGCATCGAATTCCAGCTCCTTCATCAATTCCGAAATAATCACCTTATTTCCCAATAAAATTGGCGTTGCCAACCCTTCCTCATAGGCAATTTGGGCCGCTTTTAGCACGTCCAAATGATCAGCCTCCGCGTAAACAATTTTTTTAGGGTTCATTCTTGCACGATCGTGGAGCAAACGAACTATTTTATTATCGTTACCGGAGCGCTGCAATAATTCCTCCCTATACTTATCCCAATCATCTATGGGCATTTTGGCCACTCCACTTTCCATGGCCGCCTTGGCAACGGCAGGTGGAATCTCAGAAATCAATCTGGGATCAAAAGGTTTTGGAATTATATAATCACGCCCAAAGGTCAACCTTGTTTGTCCATAGGCAATATTCACCTGTTCCGGAACGGGTTCTTTGGTAAGTTCGGCCAAAGCCTTCACGGCAGCCATTTTCATGGCTTCATTTATCTTGGTAGCCCTAACATCCAAAGCCCCTCTAAAAATAAACGGAAATCCCAAGACGTTGTTCACCTGGTTAGGATGGTCGGACCTACCTGTAGCCATGATGATATCCTTTCTGGTTTTTATGGCCAGGTTATAATCTATTTCCGGATCTGGATTGGCCATGGCAAAAACTATAGGATCCTTGGCCATGGATAATAACATTTCCGCAGATACAATATCTTTTACAGAAAGACCAATAAAAACATCTGCGTCTTTCATGGCTTCTTCCAAGGTATCTATTTTTCTATCCGTGGCAAACTCCAATTTTTCAGCTGATAAGTTACCGCGGTCGCTGCGGATAACCCCTTTGCTATCCAACATCACTATATTTTTATCACTTGCCCCAAAGGCTTTGTACAAGCGTGTACAGGAAACCGCAGCCGCACCTGCACCACTAATAACAATACGGACATCACTAATCTTTTTATTGGTAAGCACCAAAGCGTTCAAAAGGGCTGCGGCAGATATTATAGCCGTTCCGTGTTGATCGTCGTGCATTACCGGAATATCCAATTCCTCTTTTAATCTTCTTTCAATTTCAAAGGCTTCAGGAGCCTTTATATCCTCCAAGTTTATACCTCCAAATGTTGGGGCTATTATCTTTACGGTTTCTATAAATTTTTCAACATCGGTGGTATCCAATTCAATATCAATTCCGTCTATATCGGCAAAAATCTTAAATAGCAGACACTTGCCTTCCATCACCGGCTTAGAAGCCTCGGGACCAATATCGCCCAACCCCAAAACTGCGGTTCCATTGGAAATTACGGCCACTATATTTCCTTTGGCCGTGTATTTATAAACATTATCCTTATTCTTGGCAATCTCAAGACAGGGCTCGGCCACACCGGGCGAATAGGCCAGACCCAGATCCCTTTGGGTAGCATAAGGCTTGGTAGGAACTATTTTTATCTTCCCAGGTTGTGGTTTGGCGTGATATACCAGCGCTTCCCTTCTTGTCTTTTGCTTGCTCATATAATGTTGTATTAGAAAAACAAAGTTAACAGTATTCTTTAAATTAATAGGATTTAAAAAAGTAATCTATCATAGTTTTAAACAGGGAAGAATATTTCAATTTACAATCCTCCCAACCATAACCCGGCCAAAAGGCCAGGAAGGCATTACCAGTGAGGGGATAGTTTTGAAAAACGATTATAGATCCAACAAAATATGAAACTTACGTCCTACTTCAAAAACTCAATGTTCCGTTTTAAACCGGAAAACTTGGTGCGTTTTACGGCGGATTTTTGAAATACCTTCCTAAAGACATCTTCCGTAATTTCCTCCCAGTCCTTTTTTAGACGTCCTCTCCTAACCCCTCCCAAGGAGGGGAACTCTTTCGGCACAGGTGTTGAACTTTTGATTATCATACTTGTACCCTACTTCAAAAACTCAATGTTCCGTTTTAATCCGGAAAACTTGGTGCGTTTTACGGCCGATTTTTGAAATACCTTCTTAAAGACATCTTCCGTTATTTACTCCCAGTCCTTTTTTAGTCGACCTCCCCTAACCCCTCCCAAGGAGGGGAATAAGTTCCGATAACGATAATAAGTCTAAAAAACAACCAAACTAATCCCTACTTCAAAAACTCAATGTTCCGTTTTAAACCGGAAAACTTGGTGCGCTTTACGGCCGACTTTTGAAATACCTTCTTAAAGACATCTTCCGTAATTTCATCCCAGTCCTTTTTTAGTCGACCTCCCCTAACCCCTCCCAAGGAGGGGAACTCTTTCGGCTAAGGTGTTGGACTTTTGATTATCATACTTGTACCCTACTTCAGAAATTCGATATTTCTTTTTAATCCGAAAAACTTGGTGCATTTTACGGCCGATTTTTGAAATACCTTCTTAAAGACATCTTCCGTAATTTCCTCCCAATCCTTTTTTAGACGTCCTCCCCTAACCCCTCCCAAGGAGGGGAATAAGTTCCGATAGCCATAATAAGTCTAAAAAACAACCAAACTAATCCCTACTTCAAAAACTCAATGTTCCGTTTTAAACCGGAAAATTTGGTGCGCTTTACGGCCGATTTTTGAAATACCTTCTTAAAGACATCTTCCGTTATTTCCTCCCAGTCCTTTTTTGTCATGGATAGTAAATCGGGATTGGGATTGAACAAAGGCTCGCGATGGGATTTGGAGAAACGGTTCCAAGGGCATACATCCTGACAAACATCGCAACCAAACATCCAATCATCCATTTTTCCTTGAAATTCCGAAGGGATCTCATTCTTTAATTCGATGGTAAGGTAAGAAATACACTTGCTGCCATCTACCACATAGGGCTCTACTATGGCCTGTGTAGGACAGGCGTCGATACAGGCAGTGCAGTTACCGCAGTGATCGGTTACCCTATGGTCATACTCCAATTCCAAGTCCACGATCAATTCTGCTATAAAATAAAAGGACCCCACCTGTTGGGTCAGTAGATTACTGTGTTTCCCTATCCAACCCAATCCGCTCTTTGCGGCCCATGCCTTGTCCAAGACGGGGGCGGAATCCACAAAAGCCCTACCGCTCACCTCCCCAATCTCTTCCGATATAAAATTTTGAAGTTCCTTTAGTTTGGATTTAATAACATGATGGTAATCTTGTCCATAGGCATATTTGGAAAGCTTATAGGTGTTTTCTTTTTGACTTTCCCCTGGAAAATAATTAAGCAGAAGGGAAATGACCGATTTGGAACCCTCTACCAATTTAGTGGGATCCAAACGCTTGTCGAAATGATTTTCCATATAGCCCATTTCCCCATGCATGTTCTTTTTTAGCCAATTTTCCAATCTTGGGGCCTCCTCTTCCAAAAATTCGGCCTTGGAAATACCACAAGACAAAAATCCGAGGCGTTTGGCTTCGGCTTTGATAAGCTGGGTATGTTTATGAATGTTCTTCAAAAAAATTATCGTTCAGTAAACATTAAAGGTACAGCCTTTGGCTTAAGTGAAATCAAAGGATTGATCTCTATGTTTTTCAAATCGCTGGATATGCTATACTTCTTCACAATTTCCGCTATGGCAATGATCATTTCATACATGGCAAAATTATTGCCTACACACATTCTGGGGCCTGCCCCAAACGGATAATAGTAGTCCCCATAATCCTTTTTGTCCGCCTCCTTAAATCTGCTGGGGTCAAACTCCAGTGGCCTTTCCCAAAAATTACTATAGCGGTGCAATTCGTAAATGGACATAAGCACCATGGTACCCTTAGGCAGCAAAATATCTTCAAAAGTATCATCTTCGGTGGCCACCCTATCTATTACATAAGCCGGAGGATACAACCTTAGGGCCTCCTCTATACATTGCTTAACAAATTGAAGCTGCATCACACCTTGCAGTAAATCAATATTGCTATCCTCAAAATTAACCTTTGACACTTCCCCATAAACCTGATCCTGAATGGACGGATTTTTGGCCAAAAGAAACAGGGTGAAACTAAGGGCATTGGCTGTGGTTTCATGTCCTGCTGTAAATAGAATCAACACTTCATCCAACAATTGCCCATCCGGCATTGGGGAGCCATCCTCATATCGTGCCCTAAGAAGCATATCCAACAAATCATCTTTTTCCAATCCAGAACTTCTCCGCTCTTCAATAATATCCAAAAGTAGCCTCTTGCCTTCCCCGGCCATTTTCAAGTGCTTATCAATTTTACCACTCAGCCTATACCACCATTTTAGATAAGGCTGTCGCATTTCTTTGATCAACATGCGCTGATTGGCCTCGGTAATATGTTGGAGGCGAGACATCTTTTCGCGAATATCCGAACTACTAAAAAGGGATTTGGCAACAACCTGAAATGCAAGATCGCCCATAAGCGGAAAAACGTCCTGCACCTTGCCAGGCTCTATTCGTTCCAGTTCCATAAGTATAGCCTCCCTCATTACCCCCATTAAATTTTGGAGTTTTTTCTTATGAAAGGCCGGCTGCACCATTCTTCTATGTGTGCGCCAATGTTCACCACTGGATGTTAATATTCCATGACCAATATACTTGGCCAAATCCACTGTTTGCAAAGTGGATTTTTCATATTTCCTGTGCTGTTTTTGAAGTATGTGCTTTATTAGACCGGGATTTCTTGTAAAAAGAACTATTTCCTTGGTACTTAATTGCACTCTAAAACAATCCCCATATGCCTCAAAATTTTCATGATGAAAGGGCAAGGGATTTTTTAGGATTCTCCTAGCATTTTTTAAGACCTGAAATCTTGATACTAACTTCAAATTGATTATTTAAAAAAGGGTTTTATTACTGCACAAACCCTTGGCCAATGAAAACATCAGAACAGACCTCCTTGGATATTCCCTTTTATTCTTCCCAAGTGCCTATAGGCCAGTTCTGTAACCTCCCTACCTCTCGGGGTTCTCATAATAAATCCTTGCTGGATCAAAAAAGGTTCATAAACTTCCTCTATGGTTTCTGCACTTTCAGAGACCGCGGTAGCCAAAGTAGTAATCCCTACTGGGCCTCCTTTAAACTTGTCTATAATGGTTGTCAATATCTTGTTGTCCATTTCATCCAATCCATGGGCATCCACATTCAAAGCTTTCAGTCCAAACTGGGAGATTTCTATGTCGATCTTTCCATTCCCTTTTATTTGTGCAAAGTCCCGGACCCTTCTTAACAAGGCATTGCATATTCTGGGAGTACCCCTACTTCTACCGGCTATTTCAATGGCGGCCTGTTGGGTAATAGGAGTCTTTAATATTTCGGCACTACGCTCCACTATAGTAGAAAGAAGTTCCGTGGAATAGTATTGTAATCTGCTCTGAATACCAAAACGGGCCCTCATTGGAGCTGTTAACAGACCAGAGCGGGTTGTTGCCCCAATCAAGGTAAAGGGGTTTAAATTGATCTGTACCGATCGGGCATTGGGACCCGATTCTATCATAATATCTATCTTATAATCCTCCATAGCGGAATATAAATACTCCTCCACAATAGGACTCAATCTATGGATCTCATCAATGAACAAAACATCCCTTTCGTCCAAGTTGGTCAGTAGGCCTGCCAAATCCCCTGGCTTATCCAACACAGGGCCCGAAGTCATTTTAATGCCCACCCCCAATTCATTGGCCAGGATATGGGCCAAAGTGGTCTTCCCAAGACCTGGAGGGCCATGGAACAAGGTGTGGTCCAGGGCTTCACCCCTTAAATTAGCTGCCTGAACAAATATCTTAAGGTTTTCCAGAACTTGTTCCTGCCCGGTAAAATCATCAAAGGAAATAGGACGCAACGCCCTTTCAATATCGAATTCCTCGTTGGAAAAATTACTCGCTGTGGGATCTAGGTTCTCATTCATACTCCAACAAAGATAATGGAAATTAGGATAGTTTTTGAAGGAAACCGTACATAAGAGCCACACAATTATAACCACCTAAGAACAGTCCCAAAATTTTCCTAATCCTGTCCCGGAGAGAGATTTTAAAATAAAAATAATGTAAATTCATATTATGATAAAGACAACATATCCACCCAGTATTCTACAGTATATACCTTTCTTTTTTGTTATTTGGTCCGATGATCTTTTGACCCTTTCAGAGATTGCCGTTGTAAAAAAGATAATCGACGATGATCAAAATCTTTCCAAAAAAGACAGGGAAACCCTGAACAGTTGGCTCAACACCGCCCAGCCACCTTTGGATACGGAAATAAAATCGTGGCAACGGGCCATTTCCAATTCTGGCATCAAATTGGTAGAAGGCGACAACCATCCTTTGACTTCGTTTAGCAAGAAATTAATATCACAAAATGGTTCGGAGCATGTATTTAATGAAGATTTGTCCGCCATTGAAACAAACCTCGGAATACAACCCAACCATTACCACCACTTGTTCGAGGTGGAAGTTGTTTTGGAAAAAACATCCAATTTCTATGACCCAAAGGAAATTGACCAAATCTTCAAAGGCACGAACCACCGCGAAATAGATGAATTTAGGGAAGCCCTAAGCAATTCCATTTTTTCTTGGGAAATAATAAAGAACAAGGAGAACTTTAGGGAGAAGGTACTAACCCAGGTGCAATATCTGGCCAAAGCAGGATATGGCGCCATGGCCTATCCGGAAGCTTACGGGGGAACAGGAAATATGCCGTTATATGCCACCATTTTTGAAAATCTGATGTATGTGGACGGAAGCCTCACCGTGAAATTTGGGGTTCAATTTGGGCTTTTTGGAGGTAGTATTCAGAAGTTGGGAACAAAAAAACACCATGACCGCTATTTGACCGCTATTGGGGAAGCCAAATTACTCGGATGTTTCGCCATGACCGAAACGGGTCACGGATCCAATGTAAGGGGGATAAAAACAACCGCTACCTACAACAAGAAAGAGGACAACATTACCATTCACACCCCAGGTAAAAACGACAACAAGGAATATATAGGAAATGCACTGCACGGTACAATGGCCTCGGTATTTGCCCAATTGATCGTTGATGGCAAAAATCACGGTGTCCATGCTATTTTAGTACCTTTAAGAGATAGTGAAAATCGTCTAATGCCGGGCGTTCGCATTGAAGATAATGGCTATAAATTAGGGCTTAACGGGGTTGACAATGGTAAAATTTGGTTCGACCAAGTTAAGGTGCCACGGGAGAATCTTTTAAATAAATATGGAGATATTAAGTCTGATGGCAGCTATTATTCCGATATAAAAAACCCAAATAAGCGCTTTTTTACCATGCTCGGCACCCTTGTTGGCGGACGAATCTGCGTGGCCAAAGGAGCTTTGAGCGGGGCAAAAATGTCTTTGGCCATTGCAGTGAAATATGCCCTACAAAGAAGGCAGTTCAATGACAACCTAAAAATCCAAGAGGATTTAATCATGGATTACCCATCGCACCAACTGCGGCTTACCCCCGCCATTGCCAAATCTTATGTATACCAGATAACCTTGGATTCTTTAATGAAAATCTATAGTGATGACAGCATAACCGATAAACGAAAAATAGAAACCCAGGTGGCCGGATTAAAGGCAATTATAACGTGGTTCGCAAACGAAACCATACAGGAATGTCGTGAAGCCTGCGGAGGTAAAGGCTACCTATTGGAAAATAGAATTGCCGACCTCAAGGGCGATGTGGATATATTTACCACCTTTGAAGGGGACAACACGGTACTATTACAATTGGCCGCCAAAGGAATTATGTCCGATTTTAATACGGAATTCAACAGCGCAGGATTTTCGGCAGTATTTAAGTTGTTAGGCACCCAGATCAGCGACAAATTGGTCACTATAAACCCCATATATGCCAACAAGGTAGATAAGGAGCATTTATACAATCCCAAGTTCCACCAACATGCCTTTGATTACAGAACAAGAAGATTAACCTATTCCGCAGCTATGCGAATCAGGGACTATATCAAGAAAGGGGTCCCCACTTATCAGGCCTTCTTAAAAGTACAAACCCATTTAATAGCCCTGGGAAAAGCCTATAGTTGTGAATTGGCCTATAATACTTACTTACAGTTTACAGAAACAATAGAAGACAAGAAGAACCAACAGCTATTTCAAAAACTTGGATGCCTCTTTGCATTGTCCGAAATTCGGGAAGATGCCTCATGGTATTTGGAACAGGGCTATTTGGGAGGCACCAAGTCCAAAGCCATACGACAGCGTGTAGAGCGTTTAAGTACGGAGTTTAGACCTCATATCGAGGTTTTGGTAGATGGTTTTGGGATTCCGGATCACTGTTTAACGGCCCCAATTAGTCGCTAATTTTTACGCCGATATAGCTCTGAAGTATCAAGGAATTCCAGCAGGTTAATTTTGCTATCACCAAATACATAGGTCTTGGAATCTCCTTTGGAATTGAGGTCCACCGTTGCCGTTGACAAGACTTCGGCAGAAGAGCTGCCTTCCAAATTGGCTTCGACAGAATTGGCTTCCAATCTTTTTGCCTTTAGGTCGGAAGCGTCCAATAAATGAAACTGAAAAACATCGGTAAAACCTTCCAAATCGGCCTTGGAATTACGTTGCATATCCAAAACAGTATTTTCCATAACCCCAAACAATCTTAAATCCGCCTTTTCTGCCAAGCGAATGTTTAAGGTATCACTGTCTACCTTAAAATTCCCCTTACTATTATCGTTCATGGTTATTTGCATTGCATCGGCATCCACATCTATTTCCACCCTTCCGGACCCCCTAGTATTTACCTCTAGAAACTCGGTAGAAAAACGGTTTTTGACCACAATATTCCCGTCATTGGCATTGATAAGGAACAATTCATTAAAATTAACGGTAATGTTCAGTCTCTTCTTGGAGGTTACTCTGTAATAAGAACTTATGATAAGCGTTTCATTCTCTACCCTAAACTTTAAAATATCGATTAAATTGTCGTCAGCTTCTATTATATACTCCCCAGATGTTGCGGCCTGTAGGTTAATATCCAGATCGTCATCCAGTTGAACGGCATTAAAAGGCGGCAGGGTCTCCCTCACTTCTATCACATTTCTATTGCCTTTAATTTTGGGTTTACGCTGAGAATAGACCAAACAGCCAACCAATAACATGAAAAATAAAAGTATGTGTCTCACTCCTAATGATTTATAATACATAATAGATCCTTATCTAATAAACTGCGATAGCCTTGGAAATTGTATCGCCATAAATTTGCAATTAATTCATATAGCCTGCAAAACCCAAAGGTTTCGCAGATTTACCATATGTAAATGGAAGGTACAAAAAAAGTCCATCTTAGGGATGGACTTTTAAAATTTGTTGTTTTCCAATCGTTAATGCTGTAACTCCTCCTCACCCTCATAAAGTGGCATGGTTTGAGGTACAAAATCCTGTCCTGGAATTATATATTCCCCGTTTTCATCGGTTTTGCTATAATCATATGGCCATCTGTGTACTTCTGGAATTGCTCCAGGCCAGTTGCCGTGAATATGTTCTACTGGTGTAGTCCATTCCAAGCTAGTTGCTTTCCATGGATTCTGAACAGCCTTACTTCCGTAGAAAATACTTCTAATAAAATTGAAGGCAAATATTAATTGGGCCCCAGCTGCAATAAGCGCAAAAACCGTCATTAACACCTGAATATCGGTCAAGTCATCAAACATTGGAAAAGCGGTATTCTCATAGTACCTACGTGGCACCCCTGCCATTCCAACAAAATGCATCGGGAAGAAAACCCCATAAGAACAGACAGCAGTAATCCAAAAATGCACATAACCCAAATTCTTGTTCATCATTTTTCCGAACATCTTAGGGAACCAATGGTAAACACCTGCAAACAAACCATAAAGAGCAGATATACCCATTACCAAGTGGAAGTGGGCCACCACAAAATATGTGTCGTGTACATTAATATCCAAGGTACTGTCCCCAAGAATAATTCCTGTTAGTCCACCAGAAATAAACGTAGAAACCATTCCTATAGAAAATAGCATTCCAGGGTTTAATTGAAGATTACCTTTCCACAAGGTAGTTATCCAGTTAAATGCCTTAACAGCAGATGGAATAGCGATCAATAATGTAGTAAAGGTAAACACGGAACCTAGGAAAGGATTCATACCGGAAATAAACATATGGTGACCCCAAACAATTGTGGACAGGAATGCAATTGCCAAAATAGAGGCAATCATTGCCCTATATCCAAAAATAGGTTTACGGGCGTTTACCGCCATAATCTCCGATACCATACCCATAGCAGGCAGGATAACGATATACACCTCAGGGTGTCCTAAAAACCAGAATAAATGCTCGTACAATACTGGAGAACCACCTTGATAATGTAATACCTCACCTTGGATAAAAATATCCGACAGGAAAAAGGAAGTACCAAAGCTTCTATCCATTATCAACAGCAACGCAGCTGATAATAATACCGGGAAAGAAATCACACCTATAATCGCGGTAACGAAAAACGCCCAAATGGTCAAAGGCAGTCTGGTCATTGACATTCCTTTGGTCCTAAGATTAATTACCGTAACAATATAGTTCAATGACCCCAATAAGGAAGATGCTATAAATATAGCCATAGCTACCAACCAAAGCGTCATTCCCATTCCGGAACCAGGTTGTGCCATTGGAAGTGCACTAAGCGGAGGATAAACTGTCCATCCCGCAGCAGCAGGTCCGGCTTCAACAAAAAGTGAAATAACCATAATTACACTGGACAAAAAGAACAACCAGTACGAAACCATGTTCAAGAACCCTGAAGCCATATCCCTAGCTCCAATTTGAAGGGGAATCAACAAGTTACTGAAGGTTCCGCTTAATCCTGCCGTTAAAACAAAGAATACCATGATAGTACCGTGAATGGTTACCAATGCCAAATAAACATCTGCATCCATAACACCTCCTGGTGCCCATTTACCCAAAATGGCTTCAAAAATTGGAAAAGATTCCCCTGGCCATGCCAACTGCATTCTAAACAACAGAGACATCATAATACCTATGAATCCCATTATAAGTCCAGTAATCAAATACTGCTTGGAAATCATTTTATGATCTTGACTAAAAATATACTTCGTCACAAAGGTTTCTTTGTGATGATGTCCGTGGTCATCTGAATGGTCTTCTACGTGTGCGTGAGCTGTTACAGACATAGTTCTATTTTTAAATTTTTTATAAAGTTATTATTTAAATACTAAAATTATTGTGCCGAAGCCATGGACTTACCAAAAGTCTGCTGACTTGCTATCCAAGCATTATATTCCTCCTCAGTTTCAACAATAATTTTCATTTGCATATTGTAGTGCGACTTCCCACATATCTTGTTACACAACAAAATGTAATCAAATTCCCAAGGGTCTGAATTATCCATACCCTTAGCGGCCTTTTCGGCCCTGATCCCATTTATACGTTTTACCTTATCAACAACATCAGGATTTTGCCTCATTTCAGCAGTGGTAATGGTAGGGGTAAATGAAAACTGGGTAATCATACCAGGTACACAGTTCATCTGAGCCCTAAAATGTGGCATATATGCAGAGTGCAGCACATCCTGGGAACGCATCTTAAAATTAACCTTGCGCCCTACGGGCAAATGCAATTCCTTAACAATAATATCATCGGCCGCATTTGGATCAGAATTGTCCAACCCTAAAACATTTGCATTGTCAATATCTATCATTCTAACATTGGCATCGCCCAAAACATTATCATTACCCGCATACCTTGCAGTCCAGTTAAACTGTTGGGCATATAATTCAATAGTCAAAGGATCATCCTCGTCATTGATATCCATAATATTGGTCCAAGCATATAATCCCCACAAAATTAAACCTGCCAAAACAATAACAGGAATAATGGTCCATATAAACTCCAAACGGTCGTTATCCGCATAGAACAAAGCCTTTCTTTCCCTGTCTCCCCTATACTTATAAGCGAAGTAGTGCAACAGAAACTGGGTTAAGGTCTGTACAATAAAAATTATTACAAATGAAAGAACCATTAACGAATCATACCCCCCGCCATGCTCGGAAGCAGCTTCTGGCAAAAGTACTTTAGAATATTTCCAGAAGCTAAAAATGGTAATTCCATAAAGGAAAATTAGAAAAGCGAACATCAAATACCCATTGTATTTATTATCCGTTTCACTTGCTACTTGGGAATTGCTAGCTCTAATTTGTGACAATTCGAATATCTTGGTCATTTGCCAGATTGCAATTGCCACTAATACTAAAACAACTATGGTCAATAATGGAGTCATCGTATGATTTGAAATTATACTTATATACTAAATACTAATAATGAAAATGCTTACTCTCTTCAATAAACGGATTGCGCTTTGGCTGCAATGGAGCCTTGGTCAACGCTCTAAATACAAAAAAGATAAACAATCCTGCAAAGAATAAAATAGACCCAATTTCAGGGATACCAATAAACCATTGATCTCCAACGGTAGCCGGCATAATGGCGTTAAAAATATCCAAATAATGTCCGGCCAAAATTACTATACCGGTCATGATAACGAACCAATTAACCCTTTTAAAATCACTGTTCATAAGCAAAAGTACAGGGAACAAAAAGTTCATGGCCACCATACCAAAAAATGGCAGGTTAAAATCGGCTATCCTGGTAACATAATAAGTTACCTCTTCAGGAATATTCGAATACCAAATCAACATAAACTGGGAGAACCATAAATAGGTCCAGAAAATACTGATACCGAACATAAATTTAGCCAAATCGTGAATATGGCTATCGTTAACATCTGGCAAATAGCCCCTAGATTTAAGATAGATCGTAACCATGGCAATAACAGTAATACCGGACACAAACATACTTGCAAAGATATACCATCCGAACAAGGTGCTGAACCAATGTGGATCTACGCTCATAATCCAATCCCAGGACATCATGGACTCAGATATAAGATAGAATACCAAAAATGCCGCAGATATCCTAAAATTCAGTTTAAAATTGGAGTCATCGTTAGATTCATCCTGAGCCAAGGACAACTTTCGGGAATACTCCCTATATAAAATCCAACCTCCCAAGAAGACCGCAGCCCTGATCAAGAAAAAGGTACCATTAAGGAAACCTGCCTTCCCTTGCAAAAGAGTATCATGCGCAACTACCTCTGGGTCCATCCACACGAACAAGTGATTCATATGTGCTACCGATAAGGCCAATATTACAAATACTATGATACCACCTGGTACCAAATAAGCCGTAATTCCCTCCATAACCCTGAAAAGCAATGGCGACCAACCCGCCTGTGCTGCACGCTGAATAGCGTAAAACGCCAATACCCCCAAAGCTATCATAAAAAAGAAGAAAGCTGCTACATATAATGCTGCCCATGGTTTGTTTTGCAACTGGTGCAATAGATGTTCATCATGCGATGCATCATGTGCATCTCCATGTCCCATTTCGTCACCATGACCCTCTGCAACCGCATGGGCATCCCCATGACCGTCTCCGTGTCCGGCAACAATTGCCTTTGCCTCCTCTACAGTGCTTGGCGCAGCCATAAAACCGATACCAATTCCCAAAACGCCTACAGCCATTAAAATGAAGGAAGCAATTTTTAATCTATTTGAAAAAGTGTACATATTGCTAATATCTAGGTCTTATTTTGTTAAATCTTGTTTCAATTTCATTACGTATTCAGAAACCTTCCAACGCTCTTCAGTATCCAATTGCCCTGCATAGGAACCCATAGAATTCAATCCGTAATAGATGGCATGATATGAAGTACCAACAGTTATGTTTCTAGCTACATCGGCATAACTGGGCACACCCAATATCTTTTCCCTTTTCACTAGGTTACCTTGGCCGTCTCCCTTATCGCCGTGACAGATTGCACAATAAATGGTATATAATTCCTTACCCACAGCTAGATTGGCCTCTTGATTTAGAGAATCCAATGGACTTGGGTTAAGCCTTGCCAATTCCTTTCCCTCCATAGTATTTTCAATTCCGTAAGGTATCCATCCCCTTGCTACGGTATTTTCGGCCGGAAGCCCAGC
The DNA here is from genome assembly GCF_000733925.1 of Arenibacter algicola. NCBI lineage: Bacteria > Pseudomonadati > Bacteroidota > Flavobacteriia > Flavobacteriales > Flavobacteriaceae > Arenibacter > Arenibacter algicola. Next base: position 698,170 of record NZ_JPOO01000001.1, on the reverse strand, counting down.
TTCCATCCCATCTGGAAGAAAATCCACTTTCTGATAGGTCTCATAACCTACGGACTCATACATATTGGGCATGTATTGATAGTTTCTGCTATTCGTGTTTGCACAAGAAGCAACTAATAATACCAAACCAAACAAGACTCCTATTTTGCTAAAACTGTTCATAATATCTATGACTACTTTTCTGTAATATTAATTTCGACTGCACCCGTATCCATCAACAAATCCTTCAATTCCTGCTCGTTGTCATGAATTTCGATTTCCATTAAAAAATGATCATCTGTTGTTCTAACATCAGGATTTTCAGCTTCTTTAAAAGGCCATAACCTACTTCTAAGGTAAAAAGTTATTACCATTAAATGCGCCGCGAAAAATACCGTTAGCTCAAACATGATAGGCACAAAAGCCGGCATGTTCTCCAAATAGCTAAAACTGGGCTTACCGCCAATATCCTGAGGCCAGTCCTGGATCATAATGTAATTCATCATTACGATTGCCACTGTAAGACCAACACAGCCATACATAAAGGACGTTATTGCAATCCTGGTTGGGGCTAGCCCCATAGCCTTGTCCAAACCATGCACCGGAAAAGGACAATAAACTTCTTCAATATGATGCTTTGCCGCTTTTACCTTTTTAACAGCATGCATTAGCACATCGTCATCATTATAAAAAGCATGTATAACTTTCGACGCCATAATTATTTCTTATTATTTAAAATCTTTGCTTGTCCTGCCCAATCGTCTCTTTGCGCCCTACCCGGGAATGATTCTGTAATAGAATCCAACAAATCATACTCTTTATCTGTCATACGCCCAACTTGTGCGAAGGTGTATATTCCTATTTGATTCAAAGTAGCTTCCATTTGGGGCCCAATACCTTTAATCTTCTTAAGGTCATCCGCCGTCTCCTTGGTAGGATCAAATGTACCTATAGTTCCCAAAAGTTCGGAAACCCCTACTTTATCACCAACCTTAGGAACAACTTCTCCCATCAACACATCATCAGTAATTGGTTCCTTTTCCTTCACAACTGTTTTACCTTTGGATATCTCATACAAAGGCTTTCCTGCATCCCTCAATTTCTTATACTTCTCCCCTGAGGATTTCAAAATAGACTTCACTTCTGCCTGAGCAATAACCGGGAATGTTCTGGCGTACAATAAGAACAGTACGAAGAAGAATCCTATGGTTCCGATGAAAATTCCTATATCCACAAATGTTGGGGAGAACATGGTCCATGAAGATGGAAGGTAATCCCTGTGCAATGAAGTTACGATAATTACAAATCGCTCAAACCACATCCCTATGTTTACCACAATAGAGATAAAGAAGGAAAACATAATACTGGTCCTAAGCTTTTTGAACCACATAAATTGCGGTGAGAACACGTTACAGGTCATCATTGCCCAATATGCCCACCAGTAAGGACCGGTAGCCCTGTTCAAGAATGCATACTGTTCGTACTCCACTCCGGAGTACCAAGCCATGAACAACTCGGTGATATAAGCACAGCCCACAATAGAACCGGTCAACATAATTACTATGTTCATCAACTCTATATGCTGTACAGTAATATAAGCCTCCAAATGACAAACTTTCCTCATAATGATCAACAAGGTGTTAACCATGGCGAAACCAGAGAAAATAGCCCCAGCAACGAAGTAAGGTGGAAAGATGGTAGTATGCCATCCCGGTATTACCGATGTAGCAAAGTCAAAGGATACAATAGTATGTACAGAAAGTACCAATGGCGTGGCCAAACCTGCCAAAACCAAGGAAACTTCCTCAAAACGCTGCCAATCCTTGGCTCGCCCTGTCCATCCAAAACTTATTAAACTGTATATCTTTTTTTGGAAAGGCCTAACCGCCCTATCCCGTATCATTGCAAAATCCGGCAACAAACCTGTCCACCAGAATACCAGAGATACAGAAAGGTAGGTTGAGATAGCAAATACATCCCAAAGCAACGGCGAATTAAAGTTTACCCAAAGCGACCCAAACTGGTTTGGGATAGGCAATACCCAATAAGCCAACCATGGACGACCCATGTGGATAATAGGGAACAATCCTGCCTGTACAACCGAGAAAATGGTCATCGCCTCCGCAGAACGGTTAATTGCCATTCTCCATTTCTGTCTAAACAGTAAAAGTACCGCAGAGATCAAGGTTCCAGCGTGGCCAATACCTACCCACCAAACGAAGTTGGTAATATCCCAGGCCCAGCCTACTGTTTTATTTAATCCCCATGTACCGATACCTGTAGATACCGTGTAAATTATACAGCCAACACCCCATAGGAATGCCGCTAATGCAATGGAAAATACAATCCACCAATGCTTATTGGCCTTCCCTTCAACCGGAGCTGCAATGTCCACGGTTACATCGTGGTATCCTTTATCTCCAAGAACTAAGGGTTTTCGTATAGGTGCTTCGTAATGCGACGCCATAATTTGATATATAGTTACGTTCCTTTAATTTGATTAAGCTTCGTTCGTATTCCTCACTTTCACGTGATAAAAAACATTTGGTTTGGTCCCAACATGCTCCAATAAGTGATACATGCGGTTACTTTCCTTTAATTTCACAATTTCACTCTCGGCATCATTTACATCCCCGAACTTCATAGCACCATTACTACATGCTGCAGAACAGGCGGTTTGAAACTCCCCATCCTTAACAACACGGCCATCCCTTTTGGCATCTAAAATTGTCTTCTGGGTCTTTTGGATACACATAGAGCATTTTTCCATAACACCTCTAGATCTAACGGTAACATCTGGATTAATGACCATCTTACCTAGATCATTGTTCATGTGGTAATCAAACTCATCGTTTTCATTATACAAGAACCAATTGAATCGTCTAACTTTATATGGACAGTTGTTGGCACAGTACCTAGTTCCAACACATCTGTTATAAGCCATATGGTTTTGACCTTGACGCCCATGGGAAGTTGCCGCAACTGGACAAACAGTCTCACATGGTGCGTGGTTACAGTGCTGGCACATTACAGGCTGGAACGCCACTTGAGGATTGGTTGAAGGGTCTTCCATTTCACCAAATCCACCCAAGGATCCCTTATCCCCGAACAGGCCATCAAATTCTTCTTTCTTGGTATCATCCTCCGCAAAAGTATCTTCCGAGCTGTAGTACCTATCGATACGCAACCAGTGCATATCCCTTGATTTTCTAACTTCAGCCTTCCCTACCACCGGCACGTTGTTCTCTGCATGACATGCTATAACACAGGCCCCACAACCAGTACAGGCATTCAAATCTATGGACAAGTTAAAATGATGTCCTATTGATCGGTCAAAACTATCCCATAAATCTACCGTAGTAGCAGGAACTTCCTGATGATCCAATGACACTACAGGAACAACATTCCATTCCTTGGCGTCTTTTGTATTAAATATCTCTAAGGTAGTCTCCTTTATAATATCTCCCCTACCCATTAAAGTCTTATGTAACTGAACACAAGCAAACTCATGCATGCCAGCAGACTTTTCTATACTAACCGATTGAATGTTGGAAAAATCTTTATACAACGCATAGGCATTCACCCCAGTTTGCATTTCACTTTTCATTCCCACGGTTTTCCCATACCCAAAAGAAAGCCCTAATGAACCAGGAGCTTGACCCGGCTGTATTATTACAGGAACACCATCAAGAGCAACACCATCAACCGTAAGTTTTACATAACTACCGTTTAATCCACCATCTGCCACATTTTCATTGACCAAGGCCAATTTCTCCGCATCTGCTTTGGAAACGGTCACATAGTTATCCCAAGAAACTCTGGTGATAGGATCAGGAAACTCTTGTAACCAAGGGTTACTTGCCTGCTGTCCGTCACCCATACCAACTTTGGAATACAAAGTAAGCTCCATACCTTCTGCAGTAGCACCGGACAAGCTTCTAATTGCAGAAGCCAAAGGAACCTCTGCAGTCATTTCTGCCTCTTCCGTTACAACAGCTGCAACAGTAGCAGAAACAGCCTCATCCATTACCGGAACAGCAACAAAAACACCATCGTGCAATGCCTGACTCCAGTCACTACCTGCCAATATTCCCGAGTTCCAAGTTTCTTTTATATAATCGTAATAAGTATTATCACTATCCAACCATTGCAACATTGCCGTCTGGATCTGCCTAGTATCGAACAACTCCTTTATAGTAGGCTGCATAAGGCTAAAATGTCCTTTCTTTAATTGGGCATCTCCCCAAGATTCCAAATAATGGTTTGAAGCACCAACGTACTGCACCAATTCTGTAGTCTCATTTCTATTGGTGGAGAAAGCCACAGTTAAATCGACTGTCTTGATCCCTTCCACAAAATCCGCCGCATTTGGCAAGGAGTAGGCGGGGTTAACCCCGTCCATAAACAAAGCACCTATTTTGCCAGCTTTTAAATCCGACAACAAGGCATTGACCGCCTTAGTGTTACCCTGCCTTACATACTTGGGAGCCGTAGCATCAAACGCCTTACTTCCCAACATTTCATTAATGGCCAAAACAACCGCTTGGGCATTAACATCTTCAATTCCCGTAACAACAACGGCATTGGACTTATTCTTTAACACCTGTGCCGCTACTGCATCCAATGCAGCTTTCGCGCTTTCAGGAAGGTTTCCGCTACCAGCATTACCATTGAGTTTCCCATAGAAATAAGCCAAAGCCACTTTCTGCTCGGATGGGGTCAAAGGAACCCTTTTATCAGCATTGGCACCGGTCAAGGACATATTGGCCTCGAACTGCACGTGCTTGGACATTTTTCCATTTACAGGAATCCTACCCTTGGAGTATCCGCTATCGTATCCACCACCTTGCCAATCCCCTAAGAAATCGGCACCGAAGGAAACAATGATCTCGGCGTTCTCAAAATTATAATCCGCCAAAGCCCTTTCACCATATTTGGCTTCAAAAGCAGAAAGCGCAGCATCCTCGGATATGGCATCATAAGTAACATGATCTACATTTCCGTATACCTCCTTGAATTCAGCAATCAATCTAGAAGTAGAAGGACTTGCATATGTTTGCGATAATATCGCGATTTTTTTAGTCGAATTTTTTAGAGACCCCAATTTAGATTTTACCGCCGCATCCAAATCGCTCCAAGCAATAGGCTCCCCATTAAAGGTAGGCCCTTGCAAACGGGTACTATCATACAATGACAGTACAGAAGCCTGAACACGCGCATTGGCACTACCGCCAATTTTTGCATCGGTATTATTTTCAATCTTAATAGGTCTACCCTCGCGGGTCTTTACCAAAATACTGGCAAAATCAAAACCATTCGCAATGGTAGTGGCATAAAAATTTGCCACCCCGGGAATAATATTGTCCGGTTTCACTACGTAGGGGATAGATTTGGTCACCGGACCCTCACAGGCTGCCAATGAAGCCGCAGCCGTACTAAATCCGACGTACTTAAGAAAATCCCTTCTGTTGGTCGAAGATGCCGCCAATGTTTCTTTATCACCCAAGAAATCATCTACAGGAATCTCTTGAACAAATTCATTTTGTCTTAGCGTCTCAACAATGGAATCGTTGGGGTTTAATTCCGCCTCGCTTTTCCAGTATTTTTTGTTTGATGACATATTATATATCTGAAATTATCTTCTAGTTAGTTTGATTAATAGTGACACTTACCGCATTCCAATCCACCCATCTGAGCGGCCGTAAGTTTATCTACCCCATATTTTTGGGAAAGCTCAGCATGAATCTTTTCATAATACTCATTACCCTCCACCTTAACATTGGTTTCACGGTGACAGTTTATACACCATCCCATGGTCAGTGGGGAGTACTGATACATAATTTCCATTTCCTCAACAGGACCATGACATGTCTGACACTCAATTCCTGCAACAGAAACGTGCTGGGAGTGATTGAAGTAAGCAAAATCAGGAAGATTATGGATTCTCACCCATTCTACAGGCTTGGATTCTCCAGTATATTTTTGATTTTCTTCATCCCATCCTACTGCCTTGTACAATTTCTTGATTTCACCAGTATAGAATTCATTGGTATAACCATTTGCCAAATCTTCTTGACTTGGACCTTCTGGATTTCCTTTATATTCATAAATAGACTTATGACAGTTCATACAAACATTCAGGGATGGTATTCCAGAAGTTTTGGAAACCCTGGCAGAAGAGTGACAATATTTACACTCTATGGCATTATCTCCAGCGTGAATTTTATGGGAATAGTGAATAGGCTGAATAGGGGCGTATCCTTGATCCACACCAACCTGCATCATCCAACCATATGCAAAATAAGCAGCACTCAACAAAAGGAAAATAGAAAACACTAGAACCAAAAATTGATTTTGGGCGAAAGCCTTCCAAATTGGCAACCTTTTCTCCGCCAACTCCTTTTCCAAAACAACTCCGTTGGCCTCCGCAATACGTCTTAAGGTTTTGTTCACCAAAACCAACATCATCACCAAGAGAGCAAAAACCAAGGCCAGCGCACCCAATATAATCTCATTGGAGATACCGGAGGAAGCTCCACCACCTTGTGCACCTTCCACAACTGCAACAGGAGCAGCAGCTACTACCGGAGGAGCATCGGTATAGGCAAGGATATCATCAATATCCTGATTGGACAATAACGGGAAAGGTGTCATTGCCGCCTGATTGTACTCGTTGTAAATTTTCAAGGCGTCGGCATCCCCAGCTTTGATCATTGCAGGACTGTTCTTTACCCACTGATAAAGCCACTCCTTATCATACTTTTCAGTGACCCCTGCCAAAGCCGGACCGGTCATCTTTTTGTTCAAAGCGTGACACGCGGCACAATTCTGGTTAAACAACTGTTTACCCTTAACAGCATCACCTTCACCCGATGGGGCCGCTGCAGATTCTTGCGCAAGAAGGGAATTTGAAAGCAGTAATACTACTACCAGACTGACACCTAAAACTTTAGAAATTAGATTGCGGTATGGAACCTTTTTCATATTAAAAATATTTCTATCGAAAGTTTGGCATGATATTTATACATTCACAATAATAAATAAATCGACCATGCTCAAATTGATGGCAAAAATACGCATTAGACTTTATTTGGGAAATGTTAAGGTATTGATAATTTCTAATTTATACCAATTCTAAATAAAAATAAAATCTTTTGATTGATTCTGAATAAATTACATTTGTAATGTCTAAATTTCATAACAAAAATACCCTATGAAAACCATTTCTTCCACCCTTATTTTAGTCTGTTCGATATTTTATTGCCATGGACAACAGGGCAATATCAACATTCAGCAAGATGAAAAAATCACCAACCTATTGGGAATCTACAAATCTGTGAATGAAAACAGCAGCCATTACAGAATTCAGGTTGGATTCGGCTCCTTTCAGGAAGCGGAAACCCTGAAGGCAAATGTAGATAAGGACTTCCCTGATTGGCCTACAAAAATCGATTTTGAATCCCCGAGCTACAGGGTTAGGATAGGGAGATTTAAGACCCAATTGGAAGGGGAGCGCAAACTCATAGAAGTAAGGCAAAAATACCCGAGCGCCATGCTATTAAAACCAGAAAAAACGACCAATTAGGTCGTTTTTTCATTTATAGTTTACTATTTAAATAAGGAATATCCGGCTATTTCAATTTCTTCTTAACAGCCACTTCCTGGAATGCTTCCACAATATCCAATTCCTGAATATCATTATAATTTTTTACCTGCAATCCACAATCATAACCTTTGGATACCTCTTTAACATCGTCCTTAAACCTCTTCAATGAAGATAACTCTCCAGTGTAGATAACCACACCGTCCCGGATCAATCTAATACTTGAATTTCTGAAGATCTTTCCACTGGTCACCATACAACCTGCAATGGTACCCACTTTGGATATTTTAAAGGTTTCACGAATTTCAGCGGTACCTGTAATCTCTTCTTTCATTTCAGGCGACAACATACCCTCCATGGCATCCTTAAGATCATTGATGGCATCATAAATAATAGAGTACATTCTAATATCTATTTCCTCTTTTTCGGCCACCTGTCTGGCATTGCCCATTGGCCTTACATTAAATCCAATGATAACCGCATCCGAGGCAGAAGCCAACAACACATCCGATTCCGTAATTGGGCCAACCGCTTTATGGATAATATTAACCTGTATTTCATCTGTAGACAATTTCTGGAACGAATCCGTCAAGGCCTCCACAGAACCATCCACATCCCCTTTAAGGATTATGTTCAATTCTTTAAAGTCGCCCAACGCAATACGTCGTCCGATCTCATCCAAAGTAATATGTCTTTGTGTCCTAACCGATTGCTCGCGCAATAATTGGGATCTCTTGGTAGCAATTTGTCTAGCTTCACGTTCATCCTCCAGAACGTTAAACTTATCCCCTGCCTGGGGGGCTCCATCCAATCCCAATATGGATATTGGTCTTGAAGGCCCTACTTCTTTTATACTATTGCCACGTTCATCGTGCATGGCCTTTACCTTACCACTGCAAGTTCCGGCCAAGACGTAATCACCTATTTTCAAAGTACCTGCCTGTACAAGAATTGTGGATACATATCCTCTTCCCTTATCCAAAAAGGCTTCCACAACTGTACCCGAAGCCAACTTGTTGGGATTGGCCTTCAGCTCCAGAAGTTCCGCTTCCAAAAGCACTTTTTCCAACAATTCCTTAACCCCGAGCCCGGTTTTGGCCGAAATATCGTGGGACTGAATTTTTCCTCCCCAATCTTCCACTAATAGGTTCATTTGCGCCAGACCATCCTTAATCTTTTCAGGATTGGCCGTAGGCTTATCTATTTTGTTGATCGCAAAAATTATGGGAACTCCTGCCGCTTGCGCATGGCTTATGGCTTCCTTGGTCTGTGGCATAATATCATCATCTGCCGCAACCACAATAATCGCTATATCCGTAACTTGGGCTCCACGGGCACGCATTGCCGTAAACGCCTCGTGACCAGGAGTATCCAAAAATGATATCATTTGACCATTTTCCAAGGTTACCCCGTAAGCACCAATGTGCTGGGTAATTCCTCCGCTCTCCCCGGCAATAACATTTTCCTTTCTTATGTAATCCAACAAAGAAGTTTTACCGTGATCCACATGCCCCATTACCGTAACAATTGGAGCTCTTGGTTCCAAATCTTCCGGAGAATCCTCGTCCTCAACGATACTTTCTTCCAAGTCGGCGGTTACAAACTCAACCTCGTAACCAAATTCATCGGCCACAATGGACAAAGTCTCCGCATCCAGCCGCTGGTTCATGGTTACCATGATTCCAAGGGACATACAAGCAGATATAATCTTAGTAGTGGGCACATCCATCATTGTAGCCACCTCACTGGCGGTAACGAATTCCGTAACCTTTAATATTTTACTTTCCAGTTCCTGTTGCTCCAGGTCCTTTTCAGTCTGTTGACGGTGCTGATCCCGCTTATCCCGTCTATACTTGGCACCTTTTCCTTTTTTGGATTTCCCTTGAAGTTTCTCCAAGGTTTCCCTTACCTGTTTTTGTACATCTTCCTCGGTAGGCTCTACCTTGGCATTGGATACAAAACGCTGACCGGGAGCCCGTCTTACAACAGGACCCCTTCCTTTTGCCGCTGGCGGCCTGCTCGTAGAGTCCGTACCAGGTTTGGAAACTATACGCTTCCTTCTTTTTTTCCTATCGGAAGTATCACCGGCCTTTGGTGCTTCTTTTTTCTTTTTGGGCTTTTCAAATTTTGTGAGGTCTATTTTGTCCCCCATAATTTTTGGCCCACTTAGCTTCTGATATTTGGTAGCAATGACCTCATTTTCACCAGACGCATCCTGCTCAGCAGGAGCCTCGGCCTTCTTCTCTTCCTTCACTGCCTTTTCCTCTTTAACCTCTTCAGGTTTAACCGCTTCCGGTTTTGGAGCCACTTCTTCCTTCTTATCCTCAGGAACTTCCACTTTCTCCGGAACTTCTACTTTGGACTCTTCCTTGGCTACTATTTCAGGAGTCTTTTCTTCTACTTTTTGGGGAGCTTTTTCAGGAGCTTTTTCAGGAACTACCTCTTCCGATTTAACCGGTTCGGCAGGAGCTGGTTTTTTGCCAGCATCCAAATCTATCTTCCCGACAGTTTTTGGACCGGCAAGTTCCACTCGACCCTTGATAACATTATCTTTCTCGGCCCTCTTCTCCCTAGCAAGTTTTTTCTCTTCCTGCTCTTGCTCCAGTTGTAATCGTATAGCTTCCTTTTCCTTCCTCTTTTCCTCACCCACCTCTTTGGACGCAACTTTCTTGCTCATGTCCGTTTGGAACTCATCCAATAGAACTTGATACACCTCATTGGATATTTTAGTGGTAGGCCGTGCATCTATATCGTGCCCTTTGGACCCGAGATAGTCTACCGCACGGTCCAATGAAATATTAAGTTCTCTTAGGACTTTATTAAGCCTTATCGTTGCATTATCCGCCATAAAAAAAAATTCCTATTCTTGTAATTTACTGCTAATATATAGTTTAATCTTCTAATTCTTCCTTAAGAATTCGCACAACTTCCAAAATTGTTTCCTCTTCCAAATCGGTTCTTTTTACCAAATCATCCACATCTTGTTCCAAAACGCTTCTGGCGGTATCCATACCTATTTTCTTAAATTCCTCAATGATCCATGCTTCTATTTCATCGGAGAACTCAGTAAGCTCAACATCTTCTTCCACACCTTCACGGAACACATCAATTTCATAACCAGTTAATTGCCCTGCCAATCGAATATTATGACCTCCCCTACCAATAGCCTTGGAAACTTCCTCTGGCCTAAGATACACCTGAGCGGTCATTTTTTCATCGTTCAATTTTACAGAAGAGACCCTGGCAGGGCTCAAAGCCCTAGTAACCAATAACTGTGGATTACTAGTCCAGTTTATTACGTCTATATTTTCATTGCCCAATTCACGGACAATTCCATGGATCCTGGATCCTTTCATTCCCACACAGGCACCTACCGGATCTATACGGTCATCATAGGAGTCTACTGCCACCTTGGCCTTTTCCCCTGGAATTCTAACCGCCTTCTTAATGGTTATCAAACCATCAAAAACTTCGGGAATTTCCTGGAAGAACAATTGCTCCAAAAACAAGGGAGAGCTTCTGCTCATAATTATGGTAGGCTTATTGCCCTTAAGCTCCACGCTCTCTATTATTCCACGTACATTATCTCCCTTCCTAAAGAAATCTGAAGGAATCTGCTTATCCTTTGGTAAAATAATCTCATTCCCCTCATCATCCAAAAGAATTATGGCCTTGTGTCTAATATGATGTACCTCCGCTGTATAAATCTCACCTTCAAGATCCTTAAATTGCTTGTAGATGGTGGTATTATCGTGCTCGTGGATCTTAGAAATAAGATTTTGCCTTAAGGCCAAAATTGCTCTTCTTCCAAGATCTATCAATTTCACCTCCTCGGACACATCCTCACCCACCTCAAAATCCGGTTCTATTTTTCTGGCCGCAGAAAGCGATATTTCTTCGTTCGGATCTTCAACTTCCCCGTCTTCAACAACAACCCTGTTTCTCCAAATCTCCAAATCCCCTTTGTCCGGGTTTATAATGATATCGAAATTGTCATCGGAACCAAACTTCTTCTTTAACGCATTCCTAAAAACATCCTCCAAAATCGCCATTAGCGTTACCCTATCTATGAATTTATCATCTTTAAATTCCGAAAAAGATTCGATTAGCGCAATATTTTCCATTTTTGAACTACAATTAAAATTTTAATACAACTTTAGCTTCCTTAATATCAGAAATTGCAATTTGCTGCTTTTTCTGAACCGTGATTTTCCCTTTTCCTATGGGTTTGGGTTCCCTATCTTTCCACTCCAGGGTAATACTATCCCCTGATGCTTCTGTCAACTTGCCTTCAAATTCCCTATCCTGGGTCTTAACCTCAAGTTTTCTACCAATATTTTTTGTGTACTGCCTAGGCAACTTAATTGGAGAAGCTGCTCCCGCAGAAGCCACTTCCAAGGAAAAATCCTCTTCCTCCCGGTCCAAATTGTGTTCTATGGCCCTACTTACATTCATGCAATCCTGCAAGGTAACACCCTGGTCACCGTCCAAGGTTATCTTTATTTTATTATCTGCGGATATTGAAAAATCCAATAAAAAAAGTGATTGATTCTCCTTTAACGCTTCCTCTAAAAGTGCAGTAACTTTATCCTTCAACATATACTTCGGTTTTATTAAACATATGCTCTTAAATCTGAAATCGACCTGCTTCAGAATATAACGTAAAGCTGTTTTCTTACCGTGCCGTTTAATTAAAGTATAGTAATAAAAGAGGGGACAAAATGTCCCCTCATGAATACTTTATATTCTTTCAGCACCGCAAATATACATAATTTTTAGATTCTACAATAATCTTAGTTATTTATTATCTAAAAGACAATTTATGATACCCTTCAAAAATTGTCTTACGGTAATCGCATATTTTCGTCTAAAATAAAAATCCCAATACGTTTGCATTGGGATTTTACTTCTAAACTTTAAGTTGGCCTACTAGGACTCGAACCTAGAACGACTGGACCAAAACCAGCTGTGTTACCAATTACACCATAGGCCACTACCTCGTTTGAGCGTGCAAATTTAAAACAAAGTTTTATATGCACAAATATTTTTGAGTCATATTCCAAAAAAATAGAAAAATATTCTGCCACAACCAGCACCGTAAGGGTTGCGGCAACAACATTAATTACATGCCCTAAAGCAATACCCCTTGGTATTACCCACATTGGCCCGCTTAATGAAGTCGCCTTGATCCATATATCATGTTAAAGGTTTATGAAATATATATCCCATTATATTTTTAAATTAGTAAATTCGCCCTTCGGACAAACGACAAACCGCATGTTTTCAAAAAATTTCAAAAAATGGGATACCATCACAGGATGGTTTGTTTTTTTTATAGCCCTTATTACCTACGGAATAACCGTTGAACCTACCAGCAGTTTTTGGGATGCCGGTGAATATATCTCAACAGCTGCCAAACTACAGGTAGGACATCCACCGGGAGCGCCTTTGCTACAAATGATAGGTGCATTTATGGCCATGTTCGCCTTAGAACCTACCCAGGTTGCAAAGATGGTAAACCTCGTTTCCGGGGTTTCCAGTGCCTTCACTATCCTCTTTATGTTTTGGACCATTACGAACCTCACAAGAAAACTTATTTCCAAGGAGGAAGTCATAACCAATAGCAAAGCTTTGGCCATTTTAGGAAGTGGTATCGTAGGCTCCCTGGCCTTTACCTTTTCAGATAGTTTTTGGTTCAACGCAACGGAGACCGAAGTCTATGCAATGGCCAGTTTAATTATGTCCCTTCTACTCTGGCTAGGACTAAAATGGGTGGATGATCTGGAGAATCCACGAGGCAATAAATGGATAATCCTTATTTCTTTTGTGGTCGGACTTACCTTTGGAATTCAATTTATGGGTTTCCTGGCAATACCCACAATAGGTTTATTGTACTATTTTAAAACCTATAAAACCACTACCGTTAAGAATTTCCTTTTGGCCAATATTATTGTGGTTGCCATATTGATGCTGGTCTATAAATTTTCATTGACCTATGTGCTAAAGGTTTTTGGTTGGAGCGAGGTGTTTTTCATCAATACCATTGGCCTGCCATTTAACTCGGGAACCATTATCATGGGGCTCATTTTTGTAGGTGTTTTTTATTGGGCTTTACGCTATACCCGCAATAACAACTATACCGTAGCAAACACCATTGTTCTCTGTCTAATGTTTTTATTTTTGGGATTCTCTTCTTGGCTAATGCTTCCCATAAGGGCAAATGCCGATGTGGTGATCAACGAAAACGATCCTTCGGACGCCAGATCTTTGTTGGCCTATTACAACCGTGAACAATACCCTGGAGTGGACAGCCCAGTATATGGCGCCTATTACTCGGATACTTTTGCCCCTGCAGGTGATGAAAAGGACGAGAAGCCCAAATACGAAAAAGACCTAAAGGCCGGAAAATATATTATAGTAAACAACTATAAGGATGCTTTACAAGGACCAAACCCAGATCATGTAGGACTCTTGCCACGGATGTGGAGCGAACAAAATGCCGAGAATTATATGAAGTATTTTGATCCGCTGACCTTTAGGATAAAATCTGATTATCTTGGAAACAATGAACTAAGGGAAGCCGTTAACCAATTTAAGGACGGTTACGCCAAAGGAGAAATAGACACTTCCCAATATATGAGATTCCTCAGGGAGTTTAGCGAATATATTGATGTGCAGCCCCCAACAGTAATGCAAAATATAAAATACATGTTCCAATTTCAATTTGGCTATATGTACTGGCGTTATTTTATGTGGAATTTTGTTGGTAAGCAAGACGATATACAAGGCAGATATGACAACCACGGAAATTGGCTAAGCGGCATCAACTTTGTTGACAGTGCCAGGTTGGGCAGTCAGGAGAATCTTCCCAGCGATATTAAGAACAACAAAGGCAGGAACACCTATTTCTTCCTTCCGTTACTACTAGGTATAATTGGCCTAATCTTTCAAATAAGCAGAAACCCCAAACAATTTTGGGCTTTGTTCGTATTCTTTATGTTTACGGGTATTGCCATCCAATTCTACACCAATCCGGCCATTTTTCAGCCTAGGGAACGGGATTACTCCCTAGTGGGTTCCTTTTATGTTTTTGCCCTCTGGATCGGGCTGGGCGTTTATGGGCTTTTTGATGAATTCCAAAAGCTATTGAGTCCCAAAATATTGGCTCCAGGAATAACCATTCTCTGCCTTTTGGCAGTACCCGGAGTTATGGCATTTCAAAATTGGGACGACCACGACAGATCCAATAGGTTTACCGCTAAATCTACCGCAAAGGCCTATCTGGAATCGACCAAGGAAGACTCGGGTGCCATTTTGTTTACCATTGGAGACAACGACACTTTCCCTCTGTGGTACGCACAAGAGATTGAAGGTTACAGAACGGACGTTCGGGTGGTAAACACCAGTCTTTTTGCTACGGATTGGTATATAGACCAAATGAAAAAGAAGGCCTACGAAAGCGACCCAATTCCGTCCCAGCTTACCCACAACGAATACAAATGGGGATCTAGGGATGCCATATACTTTAATGAACTTACCCAGAGCAGATGGGACATAAAAGACTTTATGAACTGGGTAGGCAGTGATAAGGAACAAACCAAATTTAGAAGTATTTTACAGAAGAAAGGTGCAGATCTGAGTCAGTATTCCGAAAGCAATTTGGATGTCGTCTACTATCCGACCAATAAAATTAGGGTTCCGGTAAACAAGAAAAATGTTCTGGAGAGTGGTTTGGTCAAAGAAAAAGATTCGGCACTAATAGTGGATTATATTGATATAGACCTACCAAGGAGTGCCCTGCCCAAAAACCGAATCCTGATGCTGGACATCATTGCCAACAATGACTGGAAACGCCCCATATATTTTTCCGGGGGAAGTTTTGATGCCGCGGAATACATTTGGATGAAAGACTATCTTCAATTGGATGGCCTGGTCTACAAACTGGTGCCCATTAAAACAACCAATAGGAGTTCTTATGAGATGGGCAGAATAGATGCCGATCTTATGTACGACATTGTAAAAAAATGGGATTGGGGCAATGCAGGAAGCTCGGATATATATCACGACCCCCAAACCCGAACACAGGCACTTTCCTTTAGAGGCAACTTAGCGCGGCTTACCGAAACTTTGATAAACGAAAACAAGATTGAAAAGGCGAAAGACGTTATCAATATCGCTATGGAAAACATGCCTGTTGAATATTTTGGGTATTACGCCTTTGTAGAACCTTTTATAGATGGATACTTTAAAGTAGGGGAAACCCAAAAAGCCAGGGATCTATTTCAAAAATTGAAAAACATTTATCAGGAACGATTGGATTATTACGCCAATTTACCCTTTGAAGAACAGCGAATGTTCTTGGACGAAATTATTCCAGACCTGGAGGCCTACAGTAGAAATATTGACATTTTAATTACCAACCAGGACCAGGAAACTGCAGAAAAGGAAACCCTTATCTTCAACGAATACATAGATAAGTTTGAACGCTTTTATCGCAACGACCCAATGGAGGGCATACAAGCTCCAACTTCGGATCCGGATCTAATGGATTCATCCGCTATAGATGCTATACCGGAAGAACAACTGGATAGTGTAGCGCTTCCAGAATAAATAAAAAGACACAAAAAAACCGAGACTCAGGTCTCGGTTTTTTTTATAATTTTAACTAGTTATATGTACTCATTAAGTATCCCAATAAGGGTATTGGCATCCTGCTCCCCGCTTTGCCTCCAAACCATTTCACCTTTCTTGTAGATCATTAAGGTAGGAAGGCCCTTCACCCGCAATGCCTGGGAAAGCTCTTTATTCTTATCCACATCAATCTTAATAACCTTGCCCTTATCGCCCAAGGCAGCGGCAACATCCCGTAGTACAGGGTGCATGGCTGTTGACTGTTCGTTCCACTCTGCGTAAAAATCCAATAGCACAGGAACATTAATATCAATTAATTCACCAAATTTAGACATATACTATACATTGGGTTATAAATCAAAAATAAGAAAAAATGTTAAAATACAACTAGTGCTATCATTTTTGTCGACAAGGTAGTAGTTAAAATCAGGTCAACGACCTCTTTTTTAAGGTAATTACAGTGATTTCGGGCCAAATACCCACCCTCCCCGGATAGCCTAAAAACCCAAATCCACGGTTCACATTTATCATCTGCCCCATTTCTTCATACACTCCTGCCCAATATTTATACCTCCATTTAGCTGGGCTCCATTTTATCCATCCCGGAATTTCTATCCCAAATTGCATTCCATGTGTATGCCCACTTAAGGTGAGGTGATAATGATAATCATCTTTTAACACCTGATCTTCCCAATGGGATGGGTCATGGCTCATTAAGATCTTAAAATCATTCTTGTTAACATTGGAAACAGCCTTTTTAAGGTCCCCTGCCTTCTTAAATCCTCCCCTGCCCCAATTTTCAACTCCGATCAAAGCAATTCTATCCTCTCCCTTTTGCAAGTACCTACTATCGTTTAACAAGAGATCAAAGCCCATATCCTTTTGCAAATTTTTAAGGTCGTTTAAATTATTGCTTTTGGCCTCTTCGGTTTCCCAACTTACATAATCCCCGTAATCATGGTTCCCCAATACTGAAAATTTGCCATCCTTTGCAGTTAAGGTCGAAAAAAGGTCTTTCCATGGCAACATTTCCTCTGCCATATTGTTAACCATATCCCCCGTAAAAAGCAACACATCACTTTTTTGCTTATTTATCAAGTTTATTGCGTATTCAATTTTCTCCCTATCATCAAAACTACCACTGTGCACATCCGATATTTGGGTTAATTGATATCCATCGAAGCTATTGGGCAAATCATCGAATTCCAAATTATACTTCAGTACTTTAAAATTATATTTCCCCTTAATCATACCGTACAACAATGCAGAGAATGGCAAAGCGGCAATACCCATGGCAAGGGTACTTAAAAAACGTCTTCGCTCCGGGAGGCTAAACTCTTTGGTCCCACCAAATATTTTGTGATAGCTAGCAGTAAAAAATCTAAAAATATCTTCGGAGAATAAAAATACAATGGTAATCAACATAAAAGTGAGGATTGCCAGTAAGAGACCAAAAGCATAACTTTTTGATACACTCAACACCCTACCAGGGTCATCGCCCATAGTAAACTGATAGATGAAATTCCCCAAAACAAAAAGTGATAATACCATATAGGCATAATAGACCCAGGGATATCGGGTTGAGGCCTTTATGGCTTGCAAAGTATAAATTCCGAGGGTTATATAAATGACAATAAAAACAATCCAACGTAGCATCCCTTATTTTTTTTAGCAAAGATATTGGTTTCAAATCCATTAGGTGGTTTTTTAATTTTCTTTAACTAGGCGGACCACCTCTTTAAGAGTAGCCAAATCGCTAATGCCAATTTCATCATCTCTTAGAAACCCTGGACTGCTCATTGGAATTTCAGGTGTATGTTCCAAGGTTTTATGAAATTTTATCCCGGACAAATGCACCGCACCAAAACCCTGCTTCTTAAATTCCAACACATTGGTATCACGTATACCTCCCCCGGGCATTATAACACAACCCTTGGATTCTTTTAACAAGCGGGTCAACAACTCCATTCCTTGCACCGAAGATTTTTGTTGTCCAGAGCTTAGTATGGTATCTACTTCCAATTCCTGCAATTGCCGTAAAGTAGCCATAGGATCACTTACCCAATCGAAAGCTCTATGAAAGGTAAATTGCAATGGTCCGGACTCCCCAATCAATTCTTGGGTTCTCTTATAATCCAAGGCAAAATCCTTGGACAACACCCCAGAAACAATCCCATTAAAACCCAGTTCCCTGCACAATGCAATATCCTTTTTCATAATCTCAAATTCCGGATCGGAATAGGAAAAATCGCCACTTCTAGGTCTTATCAATACATTTACAGGAATAGAAATATGTTCCTTTATAAGCTGCAACAGCCCAAAAGAAGGAGTAACCCCACCTACAGCAAGCTCGTTACATAACTCAATTCGGTCAGCACCAGCTTTTTGGGCGTTAAGGGCAGATTCTAAGGAATTGGCACATACTTCTACAATCATATTTCTTATATTTAGAACCTTAAAATTAAGTAACACCATCTTATGAAAAGAAGAAATTTCCTTAAAAATTCTACCTTAAGTACTGCTGGAATAATATCAGCACCACTTTTCGCATCATATCAAGAAACAAAAAACGAGCTACCGCTTAATCCAGATGTCCTGGAAACCGTAAAACCTATTGTAATCTGCACATGGAATTTCAAGAATGCAACAGCAAAGGCGTGGGAAGTCTTGGAAAAAGGAGGCTCTTCTTTGGATGCAGTGGAACAAGGGGTAATGGTAGAGGAGGCAGACCTTAGCAACGAAACGGTTGGGAACGGCGGAAGACCGGACAGGGATGGCCATGTTACCTTGGATGCCTGTATCATGGACAAGGACGGGAACTGTGGTGCCGTGCTATGTATGGAAAATATTGCGCATCCTATTTCGGTTGCAAGAAAGGTTATGGAGGATACTCCGCATGTAATGCTAGCCGGAAAGGGAGCAGAACAATTCGCCTATGAAAAAGGTTTTCCAAAAACAAATCTACTGACTGAAAAAGCAAAAAAAGATTGGTTGGAGTGGAAAAAGAAATCCAAATACGAAACCATTATCAATATAGAAAACCACGATACCATAGGTATGTTGGCCATTGACAAAAATGGCGATATTGCAGGGGCCTGTACTACAAGCGGAATGGGCTACAAAATGGCCGGACGTGTTGGCGACTCCCCAATAATAGGGGCCGGACTGTTTGTGGACAACGAAGTTGGCGGGGCTACAGCAACAGGAGTTGGGGAAGAAGTAGTGCGAACCGTGGGCAGCTTCCTTATCGTGGAACTTATGCGTCAAGGAAAGTCACCACAGGAGGCTTGCGAGGAAGGTGTAAGACGAATCATGGAAAAGAACAAGGATAGAAGGGATTTTCAAATTGGGTTTATTGCCATCAACAAGAAAGGGGAAACCGGAGGTTATTGCATACATCCCGGGTTTAGCTACAGCAAATTTGTAGAGGCCGGACAGAGCAACAACCCGACAGAGACTTTTTTAAAATCCTAATTATCAATATCGCAATATCCAAATCTTAACAAGAATCAAATATAATGGCTGAACAAAAAAGACTTTTCTTACTTGATGCATATGCACTGATTTTTCGGGGTTATTACGCTCTCATAAAAAACCCAAGGATAAACTCCAAGGGAATGGACACTTCCGCCATTATGGGATTCATGAATTCTTTATTGGATGTGATCAGAAGGGAAAAACCGGATCATTTGGCCGTTTGTTTTGACAAGGGAGGAAGTGCGGACCGTACTGAAATGTTTGCCGAATACAAAGCCAATAGGGATGCCACTCCGGACGCCATTAAAATAGCCGTACCCTATATTCAGAATATATTGAAGGCCATGCATATTCCGGTGGTGGAATTGGAAGGAATGGAGGCCGACGATATTATTGGCACCTTGGCCAAGCAGGCAGAAAAAGAAGACTATAAGGTATATATGGTTACCCCGGATAAGGATTTTGGACAATTGGTATCCGAGAACATATTTATGTACCGCCCGGCAAGATTGGGCAACGGTATAGAAATTTGGGGCATTCCCGAAGTACAAAAACGTTTTGGGGTTGAACGTCCGGAACAGGTAATAGATTATTTGGGGATGATGGGCGATGCAAGTGACAACATTCCCGGATTACCAGGAGTGGGCGACAAAACCGCCAAAAAATTTATTGAGCAATTCGGTTCAATGGAAAATTTGCTTGCCAATACCGATAAGCTCAAAGGCAAAATGAAGGAAAAGGTCCAAGAAAATGCAGAACTGGGCATTCTGTCCAAAAAACTGGCGACCATATTTGTGGATTGCGATGTAACCTTTAACGCCAAAGATTACGAGCTTTCCATGCCCGATGGCGAAAAAGTGCAGGAGATTTTCGAGGAATTGGAATTCCGTAGGTTAAAGGACCAATTCCTAAAGCTCTTTTCGTCCGAATCGGATAGCGATAACCCGGAGGAAAGTAAGCAAGAGCCCAACACTTCAAAAAAGAAACAAACAGAGGCCGGTGGAGGCCAATTTTCCTTATTCGGCGGCGACGGACAAGTCACGGGAGGAACAATAAAAGAAGTATCCAGTAGAAAAAGCATAAAGGAAGTTTCCCATGTATACCAGAGTATACTGCCTGGGATGGCCATGAAACTTTTTGTTCAGAATTTAATGAAACAAACCTCGGTTTGTTTTGATACCGAAACAACGGGACTTAATCCACTAACTGCAGAACTGGTAGGTATTGCATTTAGTTGGGAAGCCGGAAAGGGGTTTTATGTTCCTTTTCCAGAGGACAAAAAAGAGGCCCAAGAAATTATTGAACAATTAAGACCGTTTTTTGAAGCGGACGACATTGAAAAAATTGGACAGAACCTAAAATATGACATTAAGGTACTGCACAAATACAACATCTCAATAAAAGGCAAATGCTTTGATACCATGCTTGCCCATTACCTTATTAATCCGGACATGCGCCACAACATGGACGTACTGGCGGAAACCTATTTAAACTACACCCCAATTTCCATAACCGAACTTATTGGAAAAAAAGGGAAAAACCAATTATCTATGAGGGATGTTCCTTTGGAACAACAAACCGAATATGCCGTAGAGGATGCCGATATCACTTTTCAATTGGCGCAACACTTTAGACCAGAATTGAAAGAGGCCAACACCGAAGAATTATTTAATGATATAGAGATTCCCTTATTACATGTCCTGGCCGATATGGAACAGGAAGGAATCAATTTGGACAAGGACTTTTTAAATTCTCTTGCCAAGGATCTGGACAACGATATCAAAAACTTGGAATTAAAGATCTACAAGGAAGCTGGGGAAGAATTCAATATTGCCTCTCCAAAGCAATTGGGCGAAATATTATTCGATAAGCTAAAACTGGTGGACAAACCCAAAAAGACCAAAACCGGTCAATATTCCACTGCCGAGGATGTACTATCCTATCTGGCCAAAGATCATGAAATAATCCAAAGCGTATTGGACTATCGTGGTCTAAGCAAACTAAAGAGCACCTATGTGGATGCCCTACCTGAACAAATTGAGGAAAGTACGGGCAGGGTGCATACAGACTATATGCAAACCGTTGCCGCTACGGGACGACTTAGCAGCAACAATCCCAACCTGCAAAACATCCCCATTAGAACGGAGCGGGGAAGACAGGTTAGAAAGGCATTTATTCCAAGAAATGAAGACTACACCTTGTTGGCAGCGGATTATTCGCAGATAGAATTGCGGATTATTGCTGCGCTTAGCGATGAGTCTACCATGATAGAGGCCTTTAAAAACGGAGAGGATATTCACGCCTCCACCGCTTCCAAGGTATTTAATGTCCCGTTAGAAGATGTTACCAGAGAACAGAGAAGCAATGCCAAGACCGTTAACTTTGGAATCATATATGGGGTATCGGCCTTTGGATTGAGCAACCAAACCGACCTATCTAGGGCAGAAGCCAAAGAGCTAATAGAGACCTATTATAAGACCTACCCCAAATTGCGCAATTATATCAGTGAACAAATAGAATTCGCTAGGGAAAATGGGTACGTTCAGACCGTGTTGGGCAGACGAAGGTACCTTAAGGACATAAACGGTAGTAATGCCATTGTACGTGGAGCAGCGGAACGCAACGCTGTAAATGCCCCTATTCAGGGAAGTGCCGCCGATATCATAAAAATAGCAATGATCAATATTCACAAAAAACTCGAAGAAGGAAAATACAAAAGCAAGATGCTCCTACAGGTCCATGATGAATTGGTGTTCGATGTATATAAGCCCGAATTGGAGGAATTAAAGACCATGATAAAGACAGAAATGGAAAACGCCTACAAATTATCAGTACCCCTGGATGTGGAACTGGGTATTGGCAACAATTGGCTGGAGGCCCATTAAGCCCAACCTCTAAAAAACAAAAACGGAACAACGCATTGGTTTAAACCAATGCGTTCCGTTTTTTAGTAATAGGTTTTTATCAGAATTTTATTTTCTCTTAAAGAGAAGCTGTCCACCTGCACTTAAATTGGGTATATCCAGATCTGCAGCATCTACGGTCATGATGTCACCATCTATGGTCACATCAACAGAGATTTCCTGCTGATCTTCATCGGTATAGGTTAGTGTGCCATCGGCATAAACATAGACCGTGGTTTCCGTATCCTTTTCGGTAGGACAGGGAATATCAAAACCATCCCTTTCCAAATATTCCACGGAATTTTCAATAGTAACCGTTAAGTCCGCTTTAAATTCAAAACTCAACACATAACATTCTTTAGCTGTTAAATATGCCAATAAATCCCTGGCATTTTTTTCATCATCACTAGCAGTATCATTATTAACCTTTAGTTCATAGGCCTGCCAAACACCCACTATAGAATCCTCCTTGGAATTATCATCATCACTATCCGAGGAACATGAAAAGAAAAGACCCGTAGATAGAAAAAGTAAAAGAAACTTAATTTTCATCTTTTTGAAATTTACATTGTTTTAAAAGCTAACGGATTATAGTACAAATTAGTATCCATGAATCCCAACAATTAAACCCTCCATCCGCACCCCACAAAAAACAACACTTAAAAACTATAAAAATCACATCCTAAATGTATTGCCATTTAAAAGCCTTACGGTGGTTTTAACATTCCTCCTTAATAATTTCAAAGCCAATACCACTACTTCGGATTTGCAGGTAACAAAATGACCTGTATTATACAAAAATCAATTATTGGGATTCTAAAGTGCTGGCAAAGTTTGCTTCAATTTGCCAATATTGGAAAAAACTATAAAATAATAAGAAACAACCATTTGGAATTCAACTTAATAATTGTACATTTGCAGCCCGTTAAACGGGATTGAAGTGTTTAATCAATAAATATATTAGTGTGGATACATTAAGCTACAAGACGATTTCGGCCAATAAGGCGACCGTTGACAAACAATGGTTACTAGTTGATGCTGAAGGAGAAACATTGGGCCGTCTTGCTTCTAAAGTAGCGCAGTTACTTAGAGGGAAGTACAAGCCTAGTTTTACACCACATGTTGATTGTGGGGATAATGTTGTTATTATCAATGCAGAAAAAATCAACCTAACCGGAAAGAAGTGGGATTCAAAAACTTACGTTCGTCACACCGGTTATCCAGGAGGCCAGAGGTTTACAACGGCTAAAGAAATGTTGGCTAAAGATCCAGCGCGTATAGTAGAGAAATCGATAAAAGGTATGTTGCCCAAAAACAAATTGGGTGCAGAGCTTTTTCGTAATCTGAAGGTATATGCAGGAGCAGCCCACAACCAAGAAGCACAAAAACCAACAGCAATTAACTTAAACGATTTTAAGTAATGGAAATGATTCATAAAATTGGTAGAAGAAAAACTGCAGTTGCCAGAGTTTATGTTACAGAAGGAAATGGTAACATTACTATTAACAAGAGAGACTTAAGCAACTATTTTCCTACAGCAACATTACAGTACAAAGTAAAGCAGCCATTTACCTTGACCAACAACGAAGAGAACTTCGACGTAAAAGTTAATGTATATGGTGGCGGTATTACAGGACAGGCGGAAGCAGTTCGTTTGGCATTGTCCAGAGCATTATGCGAATTGGATGCCGAAAACAGATTGGTTCTTAAGCCAGAAGGTCTTTTAACAAGAGATCCAAGAATGGTTGAACGTAAGAAATTCGGTCAGAAGAAAGCTCGTAAGAAATTCCAGTTCTCTAAACGTTAATACCGTATTAACAAAACAAATACTGAAATACGGCAATGCTCTTGATGCTTATCGGGAAAAAATTGTCAGATTCGGTATAATTTTTAATTGTTCATTGAAAACCCTTGTCATAGGGTAAGTAATAATCCAAAGTTAATCATAGGACCTCGCCTTAGGGGAAAGTCCAATGCATTTAAATTCTGGATAAATTAGTTTAGCATCTAAATATTAAAGGCTGCCTTTGGGCACCACTTTAGTATTGCTAATTCAAAGGAACGTAAACTAAAAAATAAAAATGGCAAACAAAGTTGAAGTAAAAGACCTTTTAGAGGCAGGTGTACATTTTGGTCACCTTACCAGAAAATGGAATCCGAACATGGCTCCCTATATCTACATGGAGCGTAACGGAATTCACGTTATCAATCTTTATAAAACAGTTGCAAAACTAGAAGAGACCAATGAGGCTCTTAAAAAAATTGCGGCTTCAGGTAGAAAAATACTTTTCGTAGCTACCAAAAAACAAGCAAAGGACATTGTTGCTGAAAAAGCAGGGAATGTAAACATGCCTTACATCACTGAAAGATGGCCAGGTGGTATGTTGACCAATTTCGTTACTATTCGTAAAGCCGTTAAAAAAATGGCTTCTATTGATAGAATGAAAAAAGACGGTACTTTTAACACGCTTTCCAAAAAAGAGCGTCTACAAGTTGATCGTTTGCGTGCCAAGTTGGAAAAGAACTTAGGTTCTATTTCTGAAATGACACGTCTACCAGCAGCTTTGTTTATTGTTGACACCATGCGTGAGCACATCGCTGTAAAAGAAGCACAAAAATTGAACATTCCAATTTT
Organism: Arenibacter algicola; assembly: GCF_000733925.1. NCBI lineage: Bacteria > Pseudomonadati > Bacteroidota > Flavobacteriia > Flavobacteriales > Flavobacteriaceae > Arenibacter > Arenibacter algicola. The sequence goes on along the minus strand of NZ_JPOO01000001.1, from coordinate 672,942 downwards.
TGCAATGGTAGATACCAATTCCGATCCACGACCAATCGATTTTATAGTTCCATCCAATGACGATGCCTCAAAATCCATAGAGGTTATTATGGCATCTGTAACTGCAGCTATTGCAGAAGGATTAACAGAACGTAAATCTGAAAAGCAAAGTGAGAAGGAAGGTGGAGATGAAGCCAAACCAAAGGAGAAAAAAGCAAAAGTAGCTTCAGAAGAGAAAGCTCCCAAAAAAGCTAGCACTACTGGAGACGACCTTACCAAAATTGAAGGTATTGGCCCAAAAATTGCTGAAATTTTCCAAGAAGCAGGCATCAATACTTATGCTGACCTAGCGGACAAATCAGAGGACGATCTTAAAGACATCCTAACTGAATCCGGCCCAAGATACGCTTCCAAAAATCCAGCTTCATGGCCTAAGCAGGCACAAATGGCTGCCGATGGTAATTGGGATGAATTGCAGGAATGGCAAGATAGCGTTAAAGGAGGAATAGAATAATCCTCTTTTACTTAAAACAGAATATAAATTTAACATTAACCTAGATTAGGATTACATTTCTATTTTAATTTAGGTGAAAATTAAAACAAAATAAAATGGCTAAAATTACCGCCGCTGAGGTAAACAAACTAAGACAAACAACTGGTGCAGGCATGATGGATTGCAAAAATGCATTGGTTGAAGCAGAAGGGGATTTTGATTTGGCAATTGAAATCTTACGTAAAAAGGGACAAAAAGTTGCTGCTAAAAGAGCTGACCGTGATTCTTCCGAAGGGGCTGCTATTGCCAAAGTAAATGCAGACAACACTACTGGAGTTATCATTTCTTTGAACTGTGAAACCGATTTCGTTGCCAAGAACGACACTTTTGTTGCTTTGGCCAACGACTTGGCAGACCTAGCCTTAAATTTCGACACCAAAGAAGAATTCTTGAATGCCGATTACAAAGGGAATTCTGTACAGGATAAGCTTACTGAACAAACTGGTGTTATTGGTGAGAAAATTGAAATAGGTGGATTCAGCAAACTTTCAGCTCCATTTGTTGGCTCTTACATTCACGCTGGAAACAAAATAGCTACTTTGGTAGGACTTTCTGCTGCTGTTCAGGGTGCAGACGTTGCCGCTAAAGATGTTGCCATGCAGGCAGCCGCTATGAACCCGGTAGCTTTAAACGAAGAAGGAGTTGACCAGTCAATTATTGATAAAGAAATCGAAATTGCCAAAGATCAATTGCGTCAAGAAGGAAAACCAGAAGCCATGTTGGATAATATCGCCAAAGGTAAATTGAACCGTTTCTTCAAAGACAATACCTTGGTGAACCAAGATTTCATTAAGGACAGCAAACAAAGCGTAGCCCAATACGTAAAATCTGTTGATTCCAAATTGGAAGTAACAGGATTTAAAAGGGTTGCTCTAGGATAATCCTTAAGCACCAAGCATATAAAAAAACGCCTTTACAATGTAGAGGCGTTTTTTTTATGCAATTAAACTAGATTACAGAATTTGATAGCCAAGAATATCGTCAAGAAAATCTACATCCAATTCCTATTTAAATATAAACATTAGATTAAAATGGCATACTCCAATTAGGATGCCCGAACTTTTCCTCAACAGCTTTGCACAAAAGGCACTAACCTCTCAACCAAGCTTGCCGCAGTTTGATCTGCTGCTCGCTAGCGCCTTCCATAGGAACTAACTTAACTACATCCAAAGTAGGCTCACCAACCTTCCCTGTCAAGGTAACTTCGTCATCCCCTCTTTGCACCACCAAAACTATTTCCTTGTCCGGATCCCAATTCATACTCTGCCCTATAAGTAACCTAATATTAACCAGATTGGTCATTTTACCATCAACGCTTTTAATTATATCTCCCCCTTTGGCTCCCAAACCCTTAAAAAAACTGTTCAATTGAATTCCTTCCCTTACAAAAATTGCATTGTCATTTGAAGGATCCACATCTATATAAGGCACCTCACCATCAAAAAAATAACCTGTAGACTGCTCCTGCTCCGTTGTTTGCAGTCCCACTTTATTCCAATACACAGCGTAGTCTATGGGTGTTTCACCAGCGACATGGGTTTTAAAGAATTCCCCTATTTCCGGATACGTCATTGCTACTATTTCATCAATCAACTTCCCATCCTCAAAAGGCTTGGTATTTCCATATTTTTTGGAAAGTTCCTTCATCAACCACAAAACACCTTTTTCACCTCCACTTAATTCCCTAAGGTTAATATCCAAAGCCATATTTATCAATGCCCCTTTCTCATAAACGTTGGCATAATTTGCCTTATAAGGCTCCTCCAATATATTTTTGCTCATAAGGGTAAAGGACATACTATCATCATAGGTTTTGGATCTCTCGACCTTCTCCATAAGCCTTTCATAAAAATCTTCGTCCGAAATCAACCCCTGCTGAATTTGAAAAAGATTGGCAAAATATTCGGTAGTCCCTTCATACATCCATAAGTGCATGGACATTTTTGGGTCATTAAAATCAAAATATTGTATTTCATTGGAGTGAACCGTCAAGGGCGTGACGATATGAAAAAATTCATGGGCAACCGTATCAAAAATTGCCTCTTCCAATCTCTCCTTAGATATTTGTTCTGGCATTACCACAACTGTAGAAGTGTGGTGCTCCAATGCCCCAAAACCTTTGGCATCATTATCATCCATATTGGAAAGATAGAGGATAATAGTATAGTGCTTCGTACTGTTAATATCGCCCAAAAATGCCTTTTGACCCCGCATCATTTTTTCCATTCCTGCTTTTAAACTAGCAGCTGTATAATGACCATTTGGAGAATAAACGCTTAAGGTTACCGCAATATCGTTCACCTGAAATGTTTCCGTACTTGGGTTGGAGTACATTATAGGATTATCTATAACTTCAAAGTAACGATTGGCTACAAAAATATCTGTTTCCGGCCTATTTACATCCTGCACACCCTTAACCAAGGAAGTTACAGGCTCCAAACCATCTGGGGCAGAAATTTCCAATGAATACGGTATTTCCTCAAGGTCGTCAAAATAACCCACAAAGCCATGTAGGTTCAACATAAAGTTCTTTCCTTTAAGTATATTGGTCCCAGAGGGTGAAAAGACCGGCTCACTCACCTCTACTTCCGTATCATAGGTATCGTTTACCCAATAGTCAATTTTATCCAAATCCTTGGCATTGATAATCCTCCAAGTATTATCATCCAACTTTTCCACTTTTAATTCCCCTCCTTTATAATCAAGAGCCTTGAATTGTTCTATATATTTTCCGTAGTTATCATCGCTATAAGTACCTGGAACTGTCTTGGGAATAAAAAAAGATACCGTATCCGTTACAAATGCCGCCGGATCCAAAACTACATTTACTTTGTCGTCTACAACATTGATCAAATCGATTTTCGCAATTACGGAAGCCTTATCGGCAGACACCAAAGTCTTGGTGGAACCACACCCTTGGAGCACCAAAATTGCAACCCCTAAAATCCATGATTTTCCAAACAACCCTATTTTATTTATCATTTTTTATTGATTTTATTTATCGATTATTCCTAAAATGTCAAAGCCTCTCCAGGCACCGATATGTTAAGAAATGGCATTTTTCCGTTATAAATTGGCGGAACTAGAAAAACAGACGCAAGATTATAAAAATAAATCTACCTTCCCATATGCATTAGGAAATAATTAAGGATACATGAATCGTCTACGCTAAGCCACTTCATAAATATTTTTGATTATTTTTGCTTGAAATTAATCAACATCACGATGCAATACAAAAGAATACTTTTAAAACTCAGTGGAGAAGCCCTCATGGGCACTAAGCAATACGGCATAGACGCACAGCGTTTATCCGAGTATGCGGAGGAGATCAAGGAAGTTGTGGACAAAGGTATAGAAGTTGCTATTGTAATCGGTGGTGGAAATATTTTCAGGGGATTGGCCGGTGCAAGTAACGGAATGGACAGGGTACAAGCAGACCATATGGGGATGCTGGCCACCGTTATAAATGGATTGGCCCTTCAAAGTGCCTTGGAATTGCAGGGAGTACAGACCAGATTACAATCTGCCATAAAAATAAATGAGGTAGCCGAACCTTTCATAAGAAGACGCGCCATGCGGCATTTGGAAAAAGGTAGGGTGGTTATATTTGGCGGCGGTACTGGAAATCCATATTTCACCACAGATTCGGCCGCCGTATTAAGAGCTATAGAAATTGAAGCCGATGTAATTTTAAAAGGTACCCGAGTGGACGGTATTTATACCTCCGACCCGGAAAAAGACAAAACAGCCACCAAATTTGATACGATAACCTTTAAAGATGTACTGACTAAGGGACTTAAAGTTATGGACACCACAGCCTTTACCCTAAGCCAGGAAAACGAATTGCCTATTGTTGTTTTTGACATGAACAAAAAAGGAAACCTTATGAAATTGGTTTCCGGAGAAAATATAGGAACCGTTGTAAATCTATAGTTTTGGCACTATTTGTGTTAAATCATTTAAAAAATAGCATATGAACGAAGAAATTAAATTTATACTGGATACTACCAAAGAAGGGATGGACAGTGCTATAGCACACCTTGAAAAAATGTTCTTAAAAATTAGGGCAGGCAAGGCAAGCCCAGTAATGCTATCCAGTGTCATGGTGGAATATTATGGCTCCCCAACTCCATTGTCCCAAGTTGCAAATGTGAATACTCCGGACGCAAGAACCTTGTCTGTTCAACCTTGGGAAAAGAATATGCTACATGAAATAGAAAAAGCCATAATGAACGCCAATCTTGGATTTAATCCTATGAACAACGGCGATTTTGTAATTATAAACGTACCTCCCCTAACGGAAGAAAGAAGGAGAGATCTGGTAAAACAGGCAAAGGCGGAAGCGGAAGACGCAAAAATCGGTGTCCGTAACGCACGTCAGGAAGCCAACAAAGAAGTTAGGAGTCTGGATGTTTCCGAAGATCTACAGAAGAACGCAGAAGCCGATGTACAGGCACTCACCGATAAGTACATAAAAAAGATCGATGCCTTCCTTGAGGCGAAGGAAGCGGAAATCATGAAAGTATAATCCTAAAAGCACCGAAACAAAAAGAGCGACCCTATGAAGTCGCTCTTTTTGTTTCCCCAGACCCTTACTATTTAGTCCCAGCTTCCTAGGAACAATAACAATCATTCTCTACCTTTGCGCTCGAATAATTTTAGAATCCGAAAGACCTGTTTAAATCATAAGGGTTTACTGGTTTTTTTTTAGGTTTAGATGCCAAAAAAGCATTCTGAAATAAGACGTTTCACTAGATGGTTGCAAAGTTAACGCGAGGATTTTGGGCAAAAATAGCACGGATAATACTTAGGAACAGAATTATAATTCTAGTCCTATTGGCCATTATGACCCTTTTTATGTCCATGCAATGGGAGAAAATGAGGTTTTCGAATTCACAGGCCAACCTCCTACCGGATCACCACCCTGTAAATCTGGAATATCTATCCTTTCTTGAACAATTTGGTGAGGAAGGCAATGTTGTTGTTTTGGCCGTAAAGGACAGCGCACTATTTACCCCTATAAAATTTAATCGCTGGAACAAACTCAGTAAACAACTGGGGGCCTTTCCTGAGGTCGACTTTGTTTTGTCCACAGACAATTTACAAGAGCTCGTAAAAGACACTGTAAAACAAGAATTTGTTATGCAGCCTTTTATAAAACAAACCCCGAAAACCAAAAAGGAGGTAGACAGTCTAACCAATCATCTTTTTAACGATCTTCCTTTTTACGATAACCTTATCTACAATAAAAAAACACATACCATACGCAGCGTTATTTATTTGGACAAGGATATTGTAAACACCTCCGTACGTAAGGACTTTATACTTGAAGACCTCTCTACTTTGGTCAAAAATTTTGAAAAAGAAACCGGCCTCGATGTTCATATTTCAGGCATGCCCTACATTAGAACAATGAACTCCCAAAATATCATTGATGAAATCGGGAAATTTATTCTTGCGGCACTAGGGGTCACCTCCTTGATCTTCTTTTTCTTTTTCAGAAGTTTTAGGGCCACGATTATTTCCATGTTTGTCGTAATTATCGGGGTTATGTGGGCTTTTGGAATCTTGGGACTGCTACAATATGAGATTACGGTACTAACCGCCCTAATTCCACCATTAATTATTGTTATTGGTATACCCAACTGCATCTTTCTGATCAACAAATACCAACAAGAAGTAAAAAAGCACGGAAACCAGGCCCTGTCATTACAACGTGTAATCTCAAAAATTGGTAACGCAACCTTAATGACCAACGTTACTACGGCTTCCGGTTTTGCAACATTTATCATTACCGACAGTAAACTGCTCAAAGAATTCGGCATTGTTGCCTCTATCAATATTATAGGCATATTTGTGCTTTCCCTCTTGATAATTCCGATTATCTATAGTTTCATGTCCCTTCCAAAAGACAAGCATTTGAAACACTTAAATACCAAGTGGATAGAAACTTTTGTTAGCTGGATGGAAAGAATTGTAAGGGAGAGAAGGATTTCCGTTTATATAGTATCCATTGCTCTTTTGGTGGCCAGTATAATTGGAATTTATCAAATAGACATTTCCGGAAGCCCTATAGAGGACATGCCCAAAAAGGCCGAATTTTTTCAGGACATACGCTTTTTTGAACAAGAGTTTGATGGAATAATGCCCGTAGAAATTGTAGTGGACACTGAAAGGCCCAAAGGGGTTCTAAAACTTTCCACCTTGAGAAAAATGGATGAATTGGGTACGGTGATAAATGAAATCCCGGAACTTTCCAGACCCGTTTCGGTAGTGGACTTGGTTAAATATTCCAAACAGGCCTTTTATAGTGGTATCCCCAAATATTATCAACTGCCCACTTCACAAGAAAATACTTTTATTATGGATGTCGCCCGTAAATCCGCGGACAACGGCAACCTACTAAGTAGTTTTGTAGATAGCACGGGGCAGGTAGCCCGGATAACAACCTACATGAAGGATGTGAAAACATCCCGAATGGAAACCATAGAGGCCAAGCTAAAAGAAAATATTGACAAAATCTTTCCTGCGGACAGGTATAAGGTTACCATGACAGGGAGCGCCCTTCTCTTTTTAAAAGGGACCAAATATTTGGTAAAAAACCTGATCATGTCCCTAGCTTTGGCCATTGGTCTTATTGCCCTCTTTATGGCCTATCTTTTCCGATCGTTTAGAATGATCGTAATTTCATTGATACCCAACTTACTACCACTTGTAATAACGGCAGGTGTAATGGGATTTGTAGGGGTACCCATTAAGCCTTCCACAATTTTGGTATTTAGTATTGCTTTTGGAATTTCGGTAGACGACACCATACATTTTCTGGCCAAATACCGGCAAGAACTTACCAGTAACCATTGGAGAATTAAAAAATCGGTCTACGCCGCCTTAAGGGAGACCGGGGTAAGCATGTTTTACACCTCCATTGTACTGTTCTTTGGCTTTTCGGTCTTCATAATTTCAAGTTTCGGAGGAACAGTAGCTTTAGGGGCATTGGTTTCGGCCACCTTATTGTTCGCCATGCTGGCCAACCTTATTTTATTACCCTCTTTACTCCTTTCATTGGAAAGAAGCATTGCCAACAAACAAGTACTAAAAGAACCACATATAGACATTCTTCCCAAGGAAGAACTCAATATCCCGGACAAGGAGTAATAGTCCGTTGATTAAAATATTTTTTACCCGGTATATACAGATATATACCCAATTCATATTTTTGCAAAAAGGCTATCTTTGCCACTTAATTTACAAGGAATTCAAATGAACACATTTAGCGTAAAAGAGCTACTATCCCCAGATCATTTACACCAAGAGGTTATTGTTAACGGTTGGGTAAAAACCTACAGGAGCAATAGATTTATTGCCTTGAACGATGGGTCTACTATAAACAATATACAATGCGTTGTAGATTTTGAGGAGTTTGATGAAAATCTACTAAAGCAAATTAATACAGGAGCTGCAGTCAAAATAAGCGGAACCTTGGTGGAAAGCCAGGGAAAAGGGCAGTCCGTTGAGATACAGGTCAAGGAGATCAAGGTGCACGGAGGAGCAGACCCTGAGGTCTACCCTATACAACCCAAAAAACACTCTTTGGAGTTTTTGCGGGAAAAGGCACATCTCCGCGTAAGAACAAATACCTTTGCGGCTATAATGAGGGTGCGCTCGGCCCTTTCTTTTGCCGTGCACCAATATTTTCAAAAAAATGGATTCTTCTATGTCCATACCCCGATAATTACAGGTTCGGATGCGGAAGGAGCTGGAGAAATGTTCAGGGTATCTACTTTGGACAATAAAAAGCCGCCTTTAACGGATGATGGTGAGATAGACTATAGGGAAGATTTTTTCGGAAAAGAGACCAATTTAACGGTATCCGGACAGCTGGAAGCCGAAACTTACGCCATGGGACTTGGGAAGGTCTACACCTTTGGCCCCACTTTTAGGGCTGAAAACTCCAACACTTCAAGACATTTGGCCGAGTTTTGGATGATAGAGCCCGAAGTAGCCTTTAATGATCTGGATGCCAACATGGATTTGGCCGAAGACTTCATTAAGGAAGTCATTAATTATGCCCTGGAAAATTGTATGGAAGACCTGCAATTCCTGGAGCAAAGACTACTGGACGAAGAAAAGAGCAAGCCACAGGCCGAGCGCAGTGAAATGCCGTTGATAGAAAAACTTAAGTTTGTTTCGGACAATACTTTCAAGCGTGTAACTTACACCGAAGCCATAGACATTCTTAGAAACAGTAAACCCAACAAAAAGAAGCAGTTTAAATACCTTATTGATGAATGGGGTGCAGACCTACAAAGTGAGCACGAACGCTTCCTAGTGGAAAAACATTTTAAATGCCCGGTAATACTATTTGATTATCCAGCAAAAATAAAGGCATTTTATATGCGTTTAAATGAGGATGGCAAAACGGTTAGGGCTATGGACATTCTATTCCCTGGTATTGGCGAAATAGTGGGTGGATCCCAACGTGAAGAGCGCCTGGACATACTATTGGAGAAGATCAAAGCTTTGGGCATTGATGAAAAGGAACTTTGGTGGTATTTGGATCTTAGAAAATTTGGAACTGCCGTACATAGTGGCTTTGGACTCGGTTTTGAGAGATTGGTACTTTTTGCAACAGGCATGGGCAATATAAGGGACGTAATACCTTTTCCAAGAACACCGCAGAATGCTGAATTCTAATCATTATTCTTTAACTTTATAAGATAGATTACCGTTATAAATGCTGAAACAACACCTACAGTTTAAATTATCGCAGAAATTATCTCCACAACAAATACAGTTGATGAAGTTGATTCAATTGCCTACGCAGGCATTTGAACAACGACTAAAACAAGAACTGGAGGAAAACCCTGCCCTTGAAACTGGAAAGGATGAAGTTGACACGCAACAGGATGAATTTGATGATCTTTATGACAATGAAACCGATAGCGAAAGCATAAGTGCGGAAGATATCAATATTGACGATTATTTAAGCGATGACGAGATTCCGGATTATCGCACACAAGCCAATAATTACAGTTCTGATGATGAGGAAAAAAATGTTCCTTATGCGGCCGGAATTTCCTTTAATCAATATCTCATCAATCAGTTAAACACTGTTTATTTAACAGATGAGGAATGGTCCATTGCCGAATTTTTGGTGGGCAGCGTCGATGAAAGCGGGTACATAAGAAGACCTCTTACAGATATTATGGACGATCTGGCCTTTACCCAAAATATCTATACCGACGAAAAGACCATTGAAAAAGTATTGCACATAGTTCAGGATCTTGACCCTGCCGGTGTAGCTGCCAGAACTCTTGAAGAGTGCCTTCTGCTTCAATTAAAAAGGAAGGAAGTGACCCCCGGCATAGAACTGGCCATTCAATTGTTGGAGAAATCCTTTGAGCAGTTCACCAAAAAGCACTATCAAAAGCTTATTCAAAAGCACAACATCACAGAGGAACAGTTAAAGGCTGCCATTGCCGAAATAGAACGCCTAAATCCCAAACCTGGAGGTTCCTATTCCGGGAATAACAGAATTGTGGAGCACGTAGTTCCCGATTTCTCCATTCGTATTGTAGACGGGGAACTGGAGCTTACCCTGAACGGAAGAAATGCACCTGAGCTGCATGTTTCACGGGAGTACAACAACATGTTGGAAGGGTACAAAAACTCCAAGGAAAAGTCGAAGTCCCAAAAGGACACCGTAATGTTCATTAAGCAAAAGTTGGATGCGGCCAAATGGTTTATTGATGCCATAAGGCAACGTCAGCAGACCCTTTATATTACCATGAACGAAATCATGGAATATCAAAAAGAATATTTCCTGACCGGGGATGAACGCAAACTGCGACCCATGATCCTGAAAGACATAGCCGATGGTATTGGCATGGATGTTTCTACAGTCTCCAGGGTGGCCAACAGCAAATATGTTGACACCCCATATGGTACAAAATTGATAAAGGACTACTTTTCCGAATCCATGAAAAACGATCAGGGAGAGGATGTATCTACCAAGGAAATTAAAAAGATACTGGAAACTGTTATTGGAGAAGAAACCAAGAAAAAACCGCTTACAGACGATAAATTGGCCGCTATTCTCAAAGAAAAGGGCTACCCTATTGCCCGGCGTACGGTAGCAAAATATAGGGAACAACTGGATATTCCGGTGGCCAGGTTGAGAAAACAAATTTAATGCGACTATTCCTCAAGATCATGTCCTACCTTCTACACCCGCTTTTTATACCATTTGCAGGTACCTTGGCCTATTTCCTGATTACCCCCAAATACAGTCCGCTGGAGGTGCAGAGCGGAAACATTTTGCCCATATTTATACTCACCGTAATCATACCCATTATATTTTACCTGATCTTGCGCAATCTGGGCATTGTTAGCTCCGTTTTCATGCCTAATCTCCAAGAAAGGAAATACCCTATTTATATTAGTCTAGGACTGCTTATAATGGTCTTATTTAAGGTAATTCCGAACAACTTTACCATAGAGCTGCATTACTACTTTTTAGGGCTAATAGCGGGCTTATTTAGCGCCCTTGTATTGTTATTTCTAAACTTTAAGTGCAGTATGCACCTATTGGGCATGGGAAGCCTGTTAATGTACTTAATAAACCTGAGCATACACTTTGAAATCAATGTTACCATTGCCATAGGCATAGTAACATGGCTAAGCGGCCTAGCAGCCAGCTCCAGACTATACTTGAACGCCCACACTAAGGCAGAAGTCTTGATTGGCTTTGCCATTGGCCTGTTTACCCAATTATTTACAATTAAATTTTGGTTATAAAATATAGAAAATAAGCCCCACTTTAAGCGGCTTAATTTCAACGATTTCCCCTGACTGTTCCATTACTCCATCATTGAAAAGCGAACTGAGTGCATAATAAATATGAACATTGAAGGTATTGTACCCTACATTTAAGGTTAGACCGTATTGAAAGTCCCTTATATCTTTGTTTATAAAGACTATTTTCTCCGAGCTTGAGACATACTTGGACCGACCATCAAAAACATAACCAAACTTAACACCGGCGTATATCCTCCAAAACTTATATTCCTCTGGAGTTGAATTACGCCATCTAAACTGAAAGGGAACCTCCAGGACGTGGGTGGCAATTTTATTTCTCTTGAAATCGACATCGCTGTCCAAAACTGTATATTCCACATCAGATCCCTGCTGGGAAGCCAATAGATTGGTGTAATAGGAATTTATACCATACCCCAAACCAATAGCGATGCCCATATTCCTTTGATAACTTAAGGGAATATCCTTAATAAAACCGGCCTGCAAGCCGTAGGAAAGGTTTCTTTGCGAAATCCCGGCAGGGAGATTGGTGGCAAAATTATAGGTAAGTCCCAAATAAAACTGATCTTCCAAATACTTCCTGTCCACCTCCCCATTGGATTCCATAACTTGCCCAGTTACAAAAGCACCGGAAAACAAAAGAATTGCAAACAGTATGGAACATCTCATAGCCTTCTAAAGGTAATTAATTAAACATAAAAAAAACGCTTCAAATATATGCATTTGAAGCGTTTTAATTCTCTTATCCTTTAACTAACTATTGCAAATTCCTGAACGCATCACCCTCATAGGTGGTGTAATTTACTTTCAAGGCATTTACTTTTCTAAGTTCTTGTTTTATATCGGAAATAATACCCATATTGGCTTCCTTGTCCACCTTAAGTGCGGTTGTCAATACATTTTGTAATTCCTGTGGCTTTTTGGCCCTTTCCATCAAAATATAATCTCCAACTTCTGATGCATCGGCAAACTTATCGTTCAACTGAATTTTTGACTCGGTACCATAGGTCTTCTCATACTCACGGGTAGGCTTACCAACATAAATATAGATTACCCTGTCCTTCTTTTCCAATTTCTTGATTTCCGAAGCATTGGGCAGTACGTTTTCTACCTTCAAGGTACTGTCTTTCATCACTGTAACCGTCATAAAGAAGAACAAAAGCATAAAAACGATATCTGGCAAGGATGCAGTATTCACCGCAGGCAAGGCCGCATCTTTTTTCTTATTAAATTTTGACATAGTATCTTGTTTTTAACTTCTAAATTTAGTTTGACGACGTTTCAGCCTCTGAAAGCTTCTGAGGAAACAAATCCTGTATTCTCTTAACCTTCTCCTTCAACTCTTCACGAACATTGTCCGGAGTTTCAGGATTAAGATATTCAGCTTCCATATCCGTAAAGTCCTTCTTGAACAAACGTTGGGCTTCCCTATTTCTAAGATCGTTATAGGCTCCTACCAATTCGTTCTGAACGGTGATATAGGTTCCGTATTTCGTCTCCCTATCGTTCTTAAGTGATATAATAGCTTTGGCTGGACTATCCGATGAAGCTACATCCCTTTTCCCTTTGCAATAATTGCAATAGTCAGGTGATCCGGATGGCGCACCTCCATTGTCCAAAAAGGCAATGGCTTTGGCCCTTAAATCCTTAATGTTTGTCAACTCATCATCAGCCAATAACTGTCCATCACGGTTAATATTGACCTGAAATATATTCTTTTGCTTAATGATTACATCGGTATCTGGTGGCTCAATTGGTGGCAACATACGATCTAATCCTGCATCCGTTTCAATAGTGGTAGTCACTAGGAAAAAGATAAGCAATAAGAACGCTATGTCTGCCATAGAACCCGCATTAACCTCTGGTGGTGCTCCTCTTTTTGGCATAATATTTTATTTTATTATTTACTAATCATTTTCTTAACTCCGGACCACAACATGGCGCCTACAGCTATAATGGTAAGGATAAAAAATACATTCAATCCCATACCTATGGTTTTCACTGTGTCCTCCGTAGTAGGAACTCCTTTTTTGGCCATTTCTTCCAAACTAACATCTGTTCCAGTTGCTAGGGCGTAAGAGATAACAACGACTACCAAAAGACCCCCTACACCAAATAAGGTTTTCTTTAAGGCTCCTTTGGAGGTAAACAAGTTCACCAATCCAAAAAGAACCGAGGCCGCTATCGCAATCCCCAACAATAAATAGGTAATAATGAACATGAAGTTCATAGACCCATTATTTATGGCTTCCGTTGCGGGAACGTCTGCACTAGGAAGCTGAAACCACAGTATGGCCCCAATTGCTCCGAGTACAACTAATATTATTTTAACAATTTTATGCATGATACTTTAAGTATTTAGTGTCCGACTTATTTTTTGTGATCTGCCAACATATCAATCAAAGTGATTGATGAATCTTCCATATCATTTACAATACTGTCAATCTTTGCAATGATATAATTGTAGAAAATCTGTAGGATAATCGCAGTAATAAGACCGAATACCGTAGTCAATAACGCCACCTGAATATCACCTGCAATAAGGGAGGCACTTAAGTTACCAACCGCTGCAATTTTCTGGAAGGCCTGAATCATACCGATTACCGTACCCATGAACCCAAGCATTGGAGCTACCGCGATAAACAAAGACAACCAGGAAACGTTCTTCTCCAATTGACCCATTTGCACACCTCCGTAGGCTACAACTGCTTTTTCAGCCGACTCTATACTATCTCCAGCTCTTTCCAATCCTTGATAGTAGATGGAAGCAACAGGACCTTTTGTATTTCTACAAACCTCCTTGGCAGCCTCAATACCACCGGAAGCCAAAGCATCTTCTACTTGCTGCTTAAGTTTGGTAGTGTTGGTAGTAGCAAGGTTTAAATAAATAATCCTTTCAATAGCTACGGCCAAACCAAGAATTAAACACAAAAGAACAATACCCATAAATCCGGCACCACCCTGTATAAATTGCTCCTTAAGCACTTGGGTAAAACCTTTTTCCGCTGCTGGAGCTGCATCTTGCAAAATGGCTGCTGCTGCAACAACTTTTGCACTTACTGTATTTGTACCTGCCACAAATAACCCAGCTGTTGCCAGGATAGAGAATAATCTTTTCATTTCTTTGAAACTTAAATTTAGTTAGTTAATAGGGTTAAAGATAAAAAAAATTCGCAATATAAAAATTAAAACTTAACAGCAGAGAGGAAGGGATTCGAACCCTCGATACCCTTGTGGGGTATACACACTTTCCAGGCGTGCGCCTTCGACCACTCGGCCACCTCTCTAGTTATAGTTATCGGGCAGCCAAATAACAAAAAAAATATTAGTTAAAGAAATTTAGACTGTTATTTTTATTGCATTTCGCCCCTGAGAGATGTTTCATATATGGTTTTGAACAACTTAGGGGAAATATTATTTCCAAGTAAATACATCAACTTGGTAATTGCCGCTTCGGTTGTAATATCCTTACCATTAATAACTTGTAATCTTTCAAGCTGCTTACTGGTTTCATAGCGCCCCATAAGAACGCTTCCCCCTGAACACTGTGTTACGTTGATAATAAAAATTTCTCTCTCCATGGCTTTTTTCAGCTCCAAAGTAAACCATTCATCAGTAGGAGCATTTCCAGAACCATATGTTTCAAGGACCACTGCCTTTAAGTTAGGTGAATTTAAGATGCTATGCAAGACTGTTTGGTTAAATCCTGGAAATAATTTCAAAATGACCACATTTTGATCCATAACCTTATGAACTTTTAACTTTTTGGTGGAATTTGCCCTAAACAAATACTCCCTGTTCACCTTTAAATGCACCCCAGACTCTATTAAGGCCGGGTAATTTAAAGAGGCAAAAGCTTCAAAATGCTCCGCATTGATCTTTGTAGTTCTGTTTGCCCTATACAATTTATATTCAAAATACAGTCCCACCTCTTGGACCACAGGCTTATTGTCTTCTCGCAAAGCAGCTATCTGTATAGAGGTGATCAAATTCTCCTTGGCATCTGTCCTTAAATCCCCAATAGGCAATTGGGAACCCGTAAAAATCACCGGTTTTTGGAGATTCTCCAACATATAGCTCAAAGCTGAAGAAGTATAGCTCATGGTATCGCTCCCATGTAGCACCACGAACCCATCATGGGAATCGTAATGATCTTCTATAAGTGTAGCTATATTTACCCAATGTTCAACATTCATATCGGATGAATCTATTGGAATATCAAAGGACACGCTGTCTATAGTACAGTCCAATTGACCTAGCTCGGGGATATTTTTGATCAATTTATTAAAATTAAAAGCCTTCAGTGCCCCGGTATCGTAATCCTTGACCATACCTATAGTCCCTCCAGTATAAATGAGAAGAATTTTGGTTTTTTTCTCTGTAGAATTTCTATTTTTCAATATAAATAATTGTTAGGGTTAAAAAAACAGGAGGCGCATCCTATTTACATTATTAACTTCCACCTTTAGACAACTTGTTCCAAGATCCAATTAAGCCCCAAAAACCTGTTGGGAGTTAGCAGTAGTAATTGCGGCAACTTCTTCCTTTTCCATGGAATATATATGGGCCATTTTTTCCAAAACGTTGACCAAATAAGCACTTTCGTTCCGTTTTCCACGATATGGAACGGGTGCCAAATAAGGGGAATCCGTTTCCAAAACCACATGTTTCAGGTCTATTTCACCTAGAAAAGTATCTATTTTACCGTTTTTAAAAGTAACTACGCCCCCAATACCCAATTTCATATTATAGGAAATTGCCTTCTGCGCCTGCTCAAAAGTACCCGTAAAACAATGAAAAATTCCAAAAAGTCCATCGCTCTTTTCTTCTTCCAGAATTTGGAATATTTCATCAAAACCCTCCCTACAATGGATAACTATAGGATATGCGTACTTTTTAGCCCATTGTATTTGCTGTTTAAAGGCAATCTGCTGCTCCTTTAAAAAGGTTTTATCCCAATACAGGTCGATGCCGGTCTCCCCCACTGCGTAAAATTTCCGGGACGCCAACAATTCCTCAACATGGGCCAGTTCCTTCTTGTAATCTTCCTTAACATGTGTGGGATGAAGCCCCGTCATAAGGAAGATGTTCTCGGGATAGGCTTTTTCCAAATCTAGCATAGCCTTGGTATAGGACGAATCTATTGCGGGAATAAAAAAACGCTTTACCCCAAGTTCCATGGCCTTCTCTATGACCAAATTGCGATCGCTATCAAAAGCCTCACTATATAAATGGGTATGTGTATCTGTTAATATCATAGAACAAAAATAGGATTATCTTTGACAAAAAAAGTACATATGCCCAGCCTTAAAGTTTTTCTACATAAAAAAAAATACATCGCCATACCCCTAGTGCTTACGGCTACAAACCACTTTGAAGTCACGGCCACCATCAATGGCGTTAAGGGCAGGTTTATATTGGATACCGGAGCCTCCAACACCTGCATTGGTCTGGACAAAATAGAATTCTTCAAATTAAACTCCAAAGATTCAAAAATAAAGGCCGCAGGGGCAGGAGCCACGGAAATGTTCACCAAATTATCTACCAAAAACGTTATAGAAATAGGAAAATGGTTTAAGCGAAAACAGAAAATTGTCCTGTTCGACCTTGTTCATGTAAACCAGGCCCTGACTTCTCACCAGGCTATGCCCGTAGACGGCATTATAGGGGCGGATATATTAAAAAAAGGAAGGGCCATTATTGACTATCAAAAAACCCGTCTTTACCTAAAACAATAAGACCTGCCAAGTTTTTAAATCTCGACAGGTCAATGTTATTAGGAGTAGGGATTACACCCCACTGATAAATTATTCTATTAAAGCTCCAACGCCTTTTTAACGTTGTTATCCATCAACAATTCTTCAGGACTCTCCAAAGCCTCCTTAACCGCCACTAGGAAACCTACAGACTCCTTACCGTCAATAATACGGTGATCATAGGACAGGGCAACATACATTATAGGTGCTATGGCTATGGCCCCATCACGCGCAATTGGCCTTTCCACTATATTGTGCATTCCTAAGATTGCACTTTGGGGAGGATTAATAATTGGAGTGGACAACATGGAACCAAATACTCCACCATTGGTAATGGTAAAGGTACCCCCTGTCATCTCATCGACAGTAATCTCGCCTTCACGAGCTCTAATGGCCAATCTTTTTACTTCGGCCTCCACTCCTCTGAAGGTCAAGTTCTCTGCATTGCGAATAACAGGTACCATAAGACCTTTTGGCCCAGAAACGGCTATACTGATATCACAGAAATCATAAGAAATCATCTCCTTGCCGTCTATCATTGAGTTCACGGAAGGATACATTTGCAACGCCCTGATTACGGCCTTTGTAAAAAAGGACATAAACCCTAAACCAACATTATGCTTGTCTTTAAAATCTTCCTTGTATTGATTCCTTAGCGCAAAGATAGCCGACATATCCACTTCATTAAAAGTGGTCAACATTGCTGTTTCATTTTTAGCAGCAACCAAACGCTCGGCAACCTTACGGCGCAACATGGACAACTTGGTTCTACTTTCCCCTCTCGACCCTCCTGTAGGAGTACCCATTGAAGGCACTGCTTTTACAGCATCTTCCTTTGTAATACGCCCGTCTTTTCCCGTGCCTTTTATAGATGAGGCATCCAAATCTTTCTCAGCAAGTATTTTCTTGGCAGCCGGTGAAGCTGATCCTGAAGCATAAGAGGTTTTTTCTGGTTTAGCCTCGGTTTTCTGTTCCGCTACCGCTTTAACCTCCGGTTTCTTTTCCGTTGGTTTTTCTTCACTCTTGGCGACCCCTTCAGGTTTGGAAGCACTAGTGTCTATTAAACATACTACCGCACCTACGGCAACAGCATCACCCACCTCGGCCTTAAGGGTAATAATACCACTTTCCTCTGCCGGTAATTCCAATGTGGCCTTGTCCGAATCTACTTCCGCTATTGCCTGATCTTTCTCCACGTAATCACCATCGCTCACCAGCCATTCTGCTATCTCTACTTCCGTAATGGATTCCCCTGGAGAAGGGACTTTCATTTCTAAAATCATGTTTTATAATTTTAATTTGTGTTTTGTCTAAACTCGTTCTTAATTCTAACCTTTATCAAATTTTCCTTTTGGACATTTAGGAGTTTCCACCGATCAATCCCCAAAATAAATAATACTAATTATCAGTAGACTCCGGGTTTCTTCCCATATTGTTTTTGTTTATATCAAAAACATAATCTATTACCTGCTGATGACGACGCTTGGAACGTACTGCACTACCGGCTGCTGGGGAAGCGTAAAATCTTCTGGAGGCTACCCTTAATTTATGTGCCTCACTGAAATGCATGGTTAAATGACCCCAAGCACCCATATTCCTCGGTTCCTCCTGTGCCCAAACCTTGTCTTCGGCATTTTTATATTTATCCATTATTGCCTTCATTTGCTTTGTCGGCACCGGAAACAATTGTTCTACCCTTACCAAGGCTACGTCTTCCCTATTATTTTCCTCCTTATAAGCCAAAAGGTCGTAATAGAATTTACCGGTACAGAATACCATGCTCTTAATTTTGGACACCTCGGCGGTTGCATCATCAATTACCGTTTGGAATTCCCCGTTTGCAAATTCCTCAACCGTTGATACGGCCCGTGGATGCCTCAACAAACTTTTTGGTGTAAACACTATTAAAGGCTTTCTGAAATTCACCTTCATTTGCCTTCTCAACAAATGGAACATATTTGCAGGGGTAGTTACATCGGCGATATACATATTATCCCTTGCACATAATTGTAAATATCGCTCCATACGGGCGGACGAATGTTCTGCGCCCTGACCTTCGTACCCGTGCGGCAACAGCATTACCAAACCATTCTGTAATTTCCATTTATCCTCCGCTGCGGATATGTACTGATCTATCATAATCTGGGCACCATTGCTAAAATCCCCAAATTGAGCTTCCCAAATCGTTAAGGTATTGGGGCTCGCCATAGCGTATCCATAATCAAAACCAACTACACCATATTCCGATAAAAGTGAATTATATATTTGAAAAGTTCCCTGTTTATCCGAAATGTGGTTTAAAAGCATTACTTCCTCCTCACTTTCTTCCACTTTCATTACGGCATGGCGGTGTGAAAAAGTACCTCTTTCAACATCCTGTCCGGACATACGCACCCCGTAACCTTCCTCCAAAAGAGTACCGTAGGCCAAAAGCTCTCCCATGGCCCAATCCAAGGTATCATTTTCAAAAAACATAGCCTTGCGATCGTTCACCAATTTCTCAACTTTGCGCAAGAACTTCTTATTCTTGGGCAACTCTGTCAACACCTTGGCTATATCCGTAAGTTTCTTTTTATCGTATTTTGTATCCACCGGATCCATCATCTCCCACTCGCGCACATGGGTATAACCGCTCCATTCATCGGCCATAAAGGGGGTTATCACGGTCTTATCCTCTTTTCTGGAATCTTCCAATTCCTCCTCCAAAGAAGCTTTGTATTGTTCTTCCAACTCTTGCACAAAACCGTCACCTATAATACCTTCCTTAATCAATGCTGCAGCATAAATGTCCCTCGAGTTTTTATGCTTGGCAATTGCTTTATACAGTTTTGGCTGGGTAAAACGCGGCTCATCACCTTCGTTATGCCCATATTTCCTATACCCCAAAAGATCTAAAAATACATCCCTTTGAAAACGCATACGAAATTCCAAGGCAAAAAGCGAGGCATGAACAACTGCCTCCGGATCGTCCGAATTAACATGTAGCACCGGACTCAAGGTTACTTTGGCCACGTCCGTACAATAAGTAGAGCTACGGGCATCCAAATAATTGGTAGTAAACCCAATTTGATTATTTACAACAATATGAATGGTACCATTGGTTTTATAACCATCCAAATTTGCCATTTGCACCACTTCATAAACCAATCCCTGCCCTGCAATGGCAGCATCACCATGCACTACAATAGGCAATACCTTGGAAAAATCGTCTTTATAACGAGCATCCTGCTTTGCCCTGGCGATACCTTCAACTACCGCACCAACAGTCTCCAAGTGGGAAGGGTTTGGCGCAATATTCATTATTATTTTTTTTCCATTGTTGGCTTTCCGTTCAGAAGTCCACCCCAAATGGTATTTCACATCCCCATCAAAAATCTCCTGCTCATAATCCTTACCATCGAACTCACTAAAGATATCCTTTGCCTTCTTGCCAAATATATTGGTAAGAACATTCAAGCGGCCCCTATGGGCCATACCCATAACAAATTGCTCCACCCCCATTTCGGCAGCTTTTTCCACTACCGCATCCAATGCCGGTATCAACGATTCATTTCCTTCCAAAGAAAACCTCTTTTGACCCACATATTTGGTGTGCAGGAATCCTTCGAAGGAAACCGCCTCATTTAATTTTTTAAGAATATGCTTTTTCCTGTCGGCATCGTATTTGGGATGATTGTCATTGACATTCAACCAATTTTGGATCCATTCCACCCTCTCCGGGTTTCTGATATACATATATTCCACCCCAATGGCATCACAATATATGCTTGTAAGGTGCTGTATGATTTCACGCAAGGTGCTAGGGCCTATTCCCAAAATTTCCCCTGCGGTAAATGTGGTATCCAAATCACTTGGAGCAAGGCCAAAATTCCCAATTTCCAAAGTGGGGAAATACTGTCTTCTCTCCCTCACTGGATTTGTTTTGGTAAACAAATGCCCTCTAGTCCTGTACCCATCTATGAGTCGAACTACCTGAAACTCCTTCTGAAGTTTCTCCGGAACCTCTACCTCGTGACCACCAGCCACAGACAATGGTGCCGTCTGCAATTCATCGACCATCCCATCCATGGAATTTTCCATGCCAAAATCGAACCCTTGAAAAAAGGCCCTCCAACTAGGCTCTACACTATCGGGATTTATTAAATACTTATCGTATAATTCTGCGAAATAAGAAGTATGCGCAGCGTTTAAAAAGGAATATTTATCCATGAAAAAGTCTCTCTGTCTTTTGAACAAAATTTATTCAAAAATACAACATTTAGCATATCTAAGCTTATCTTAGCCCTGAATAATGGAAAATTATTACAATAATTATGTTAAATCGTCATTCCTTAAAAAAAAGCGTGATTTTATGTGTTTTTTTCACGGCATTTTGGGGCTTAGGTTACTCGCAACCCACCCCAGGGAATTCCGATTTTTGGAACCAGGTATATTTTGGAGGCAATTTAGGCCTCGGTTTTGGCAATAATTCCTTCAATGCATCTATCTCTCCCAGTGCCATTTACCAAGCCAACGAGCAATTCGGGGTAGGATTGGGAGTCAACTTCAACTATGCCAAATTTCGCAATGCAAAATTAGTGGCTTATGGAGGCAGTGTACTTTCCTTGTTCAATCCAATTCGTGCATTACAACTTTCTGCCGAAATGGAACAGCTTAGGGTATATCGTGTACTTGAACTTGACGGTGGCAACCAGGAAGAAAATTATTGGTCACCGGCCTTGTTTCTGGGTATAGGTTACGGCAATAGGAATGTAACCGTGGGCATACGATACAATGTTTTGCACGACCAACAAAGAAGTATTTATGCCGATGCCTTTATGCCCTTTGTAAGGGTATATTTTTAATCTAGGATCCGTACTCGTTTCTAAACCACACTTTTTGCCATTCCCTTTTAAGGATCTCGAAGGTAACCTGCTCCGAAATTTCAACCACGTCGGTGGCTTCAATGGCCTTGACCACTTTCTCCGGGACATCAATAATATAAAGAAGGTTTAAATAATCGGTGAATTTCTCCATGATCAAATAATATACTTTCTCATGTATCAAGGTTTTTAGGTCCTTGGGAGATATCTTGTCCGGCAATTCTATAAAAACATTGGCGAACACAAAATCCTTCTGTAATTGTGATACCAGATTCTGATAGAGACTTTGATCCTCAGCATGTTTTAGAAGCGACGAAATGTTGGGGAAATTTACAACCATATGCTATTTACGAAAATTTATTTGAAATGGTTTTCAAGGAAGCGCAATAAAGCCAACTTTTTCGATAATTCCGCAGTCTTGGGACTATTTTCGACGAAATAATAAAGGATTGACCAATTTTCCCCCTGGCCCCCTATTTCTTAAAATACTTCACGGTTGCCTTCCAATTAAGGATTGGCCAACACAATATCAGTATCCCCCTCAACAAGTGCAACATGACAACAATCTGCGCCTACCGTGAAATCCGAATCAACCAAAAGCTTGTCATCAACATAACCCTGAAAATTTATTTCAATTTCCTTATTGCGGTATTTTGCAGCATATTTATCGCTGAACAGAGGATAGGTCCCGTTTTTTGTCATCCATTCATACTCACTGCCTGAAGCATCAAGAGTGATATCGTCTCCATTAGTCAGATCAACAACCTTAAAACTGTCCAAGGCCACGGCAACACCGTCCTTGTCCTTGACACTAACCGTAATAGTCCTAAATTCTTCGGTACAGAATACATCCGAACAATTAGATGCATCATCCGTATCGTTATCACTACAATTTAGTGTTAGCAAAACCGTTATTAAAGCAACAAATAATTTCATAAATCCTTTTTTATTATAGGATACAAAGGATCAGGATGGGTTGCTTTCTTCAAGCTTAATTTATCCAAACTATGAAGAATTCCACACAAATAGAGGGGGACGATTATTTACACAACCCTCCTGGCTTGTTAAAATAGAAATATTAGGTTCTAGAGATTTATTTCCTAATTTTTTCTTCCCAAAGCCAGGCCGACTTCATGGCTTCATCCAGAGTAGATTCCGCCTTCCAGCCTAAAACTTTGTTTGCCTTGGTGGTATCCGCATAGGCAGAAGTGATATCACCAGGTCTTCTATCAACAATTTTATAGTTCAATTTTTTTCCGGACACTTTTTCGAAGCTTTTAATAACCTCCAAAACCGAACTGCCTTTCCCTGTCCCTACATTGAACACTTCATAATTATCCTGGTTCTTGCCGTTCAGTAATCTTTCCAACGCCACAACGTGGGCCTTGGCCAGGTCTACCACATGAATATAATCCCTAATACAGGTACCATCCTCGGTAGGGTAATCGTCACCAAAAACGGAAAGTTGCTCCCTGATACCCATGCCCGTTTGGGTAATAAAGGGAACCAAATTTTGAGGAACACCAATTGGCAATTCCCCTATTTCCCCGCTGGGATGTGCTCCCATTGGATTGAAGTATCTAAGGGCAATAGCATTTATGCCCGGTGTTACCTTGCAGGTATCACGAATTATTTCCTCCCCCATTTGTTTGGTATTTCCATAGGGCGATTCCGCCGGCTTTACCGGTGCACTTTCGGTTATGGGCATCTTATCGGCCTGTCCGTACACTGTACATGACGAACTAAAGATGAAACTGGATTTGTTTTTTTGGGAAAGTTCTTTAAGCAAGTAAACCAAAGTACCTATATTGTTCTCGTAGTACAACAATGGTTTTTCCACGCTTTCACCAACGGCCTTGGATGCCGCAAAATGAATAACGCCGGCAACATCCTGATGTCTTTTAAAAAAATCCTCCACTTTTGACCTTTCTTTCAGATCTATTTTCTCAAAAATTGGTCGCTTCCCCGTAATGGCCACTATACCGTCCAAGACCTTTTCGGTTGAATTGGACAGATCGTCAATAATAATTACTTCATAGCCTTTATTCTGTAATTCTACCGTGGTATGGGAACCTATAAATCCCAAGCCTCCCGTTACGAGTATTTTCATCTATTGATTTTTATTTTAAATTTTGGTTTTCATTTTTGATAAAGTGAACTTGGCCAGACCCAAGCGTTCGACTATAACCCTCCAATAAACTGGTTAATGGTTTGGGTGATAAAACTAATTTGCTCGTCGTCCAGTTCGGTGTGCATTGGCAATGAAATTACCTCCTTGACCAATTGATTGGTTACCGGAAAATCCTTCTCATTATAACGTTCATCCAAATAGGCTTTTTGCCTGTGTAAAGGAATGGGATAATACACCCCACATGGAATTTGTTTTTCCGCCAAATGCTTTACCAATTCATCACGTTTGCCGTTTAAAATCCTTAAGGTATATTGATGGAACACATGACAATCGCAGGTTGCACAAATCTCGGTACAGGAATTGGCCATTTGGGGAACAATAATATTTTTATTTCCCTCAAAGGCCTTGGAATATTTTCTTGCCGCTGCCCTCCTACTGGCATTATAAGCGTCCAGTCGGGACAACTTGGAACGTAAAACCGCTGCCTGAATAGAGTCCAACCTGGAGTTGACCCCCACTACATCGTGATGGTAGCGCTCGTACATCCCGTGGTTTACAATTCCCCTCAGGGTATGCGCCAGTTCATCATCATTGGTAAAAATAGCTCCGCCATCCCCATAACAACCTAAGTTCTTGGAAGGGAAAAATGAGGTTGCCGCAACATGTCCCATAGTTCCAGCTTTCTGTTTTGTTCCATTTTTAAAAGTATAATCAGCCCCAATGGCCTGTGCATTATCCTCTATAACAAATAGCTTATGTCTTTCTGCAATTTCTAGAACTGCATCCATATTGGCACATTGGCCAAAAAGATGAACAGGTACTATAGCCTTGGTTTTAGGAGTAATTGCTTTTTCCAGGGCTGCGGGATCTATATTGAAACTATCGGGCTCAACGTCTACCAAGACCGGGGTAAGTTGTAACAGTGCAATCACCTCTACCGTAGCTGCAAAGGTAAAATCGGCCGTTATTACCTCATCACCTGGTTTTAAGCCCAAGCCCATCATAGCTATTTGTAGGGCATCGGTACCATTGGCACAGGGAATAACGTGCTTCACCCCCAAATAGTCCTCCAATTCCTTTTGAAAGGCATGTACTTCGGGGCCATTAATAAATGCGGACGTTTCCAAAACATTGGAAATAGAGGCATTTACTTCATCCTTTATGACTTCATATTGACCCTTTAGGTCTACCATTTGAATTTTCCTCATCGAATAAAACTTAGATTCCAAACTTGGTTTGGCGCGAACAATATTACAAAAATAAGGATTGGCAGCCAATGGAATTTATATAAAGAAACGTATTTTAGCCCCAAACGAAGATTCTGTGTTTGCCATATATAATTTTGCCGTACAATTATCCGCTCTTTTCCTGAAATTGATTGCTTTGTTCCACCCAAAAATTAAACTTTTCGTAGATGGGCGGAAGGAGGTAATGTCCTATTTAAAGAAAAATATTTCAGAGAGAGATTCTATAATATGGGTACACACGGCCTCCTTGGGCGAATTTGAACAAGGCCTTCCTATAATAGAACAGTTAAAGCAAAATTATCCCGAATATCGAATATTGGTGACCTTTTTTTCTCCTTCTGGCTATGAGGTCAAAAAAAATACCGCAGCGGCCGATTTGGTTACCTACCTCCCTATGGACACCAAAAAAAACGCTATAGAATTCTTGGATCTTGTCAATCCCAAGTTGGTCATTTTTGTCAAGTACGAAATTTGGCCCAATTATTTGAGGGCCTTATCCCAAAGGAACATCCCCACCCTATTGATCTCCGCCCTATTTAAGGAAAATCAAATATACTTTAAAAGTTACGGTGGTTTCATGAGAAAAGCCCTCCACAACTTCACCCATATTTTTGTTCAGGATACCAAATCCATTGAATTATTAAGTAAAATCAACATCAAGAATACCGCTATTAGTGGGGACACCAGATTTGATAGGGTTATTGAAATTCTTGAAAGGGATAATAACCTAGCCTTTATGGAAAATTTTAAAAATGGGGCAAAGACCTTGGTGGCCGGCAGCACTTGGCCCGATGATGAAGAGGTCTTGGTTCCTTATATCAATACTGGTGAATCCTCCTTGAAATTTGTTCTTGCCCCTCACAACATTAAACCGGAGCACATCAACAAACTTAAGTCCTCCATCAATAAGAAAACAATACTTTATTCGGAATTGGAGAATAAGGATTTATCTGCCTACGAGGTTCTTATTATAGACACTATTGGGCTATTGACCAAAATTTACAGTTACGCGGAAATTTCCTATGTAGGTGGTGGTTTTGCCACCGGATTGCACAATACTTTAGAACCTGCAGTTTACGGTATTCCCGTAATTATTGGCCCGAGCTTTAAAGGATTTAAGGAAGCAGAGGATTTGGTCAATAAGGGTGGAGTATTGGTTGTTAAATCGCCAGCAGAATTCTTCACCCTGGTCAACGACCTGCTAAAAGATGAGGAGCACCTTAAAAGGACAGGGGATATCAACAGCACTTATGTCTCTGAAAATAAAGGGGCAAGCATCCAAATCATGGCATATGTACGTACATTAATTTGAACACCTATGTTACGACTATGCAAAATTCCCGAATTACATACTTGGTTGCCCTGACCACTTTTGTCCTCTTCTGTCTCTCATGCAGGGAGCCTTTGGGCGAACAACAAGGCACTACTCCACCTGAAAATGCTGTTCCTTCTTCTAAAAAGGACGATGTAAAGAAGAAAGAACCTGAAAAAGTTTTACCCCAAAGGGACAAAAACATCCCTACCAAATCCAAAAATGGACAAAAGCCCAGAGCAAGGGACACCCTTGCCCCCAAAATTGCCCTGTCTTAAACTTACCATTCATTTGGTTTCCTTTTTTTGTTAGCTTTACAAAAATCAACAAACCAAATTATGAATTCCAAAATACTTCGCATTTCCCTTATTGCCGCCTTGGCGGGATTTTTATTTGGCTTCGACACTGTAGTTATTTCGGGTGCCGAGAAAAAGCTACAACTTTTATGGAATTCCTCCGAAGCTTTTCACGGAACTGTTGTTATTGGAATGGCGCTGTTCGGAACTGTAATTGGAGCTATATTAGGAGGCATTCCCACTAACAAAATTGGCAGAAAAAATACTCTTATTTGGATTGGGATACTCTATTCTGTCTCGGCCATAGGATCTGCTTTTGCCAATGACCCCGTCACCTTCGGAATATTCAGGTTTATAGGCGGATTGGGAGTTGGTGCCTCAACAGTAGCAGCCCCTTCCTATATCTCCGAAATTGCCCCGGCAAAAGACCGTGGAAGATTGGTTGGACTTTATCAGTTTATGCTTGTTTTTGGTATCATGGTGGCCTTCATGTCCAATTACGCCCTGAGCAACATAGGTGAAAACGATTGGCGCTGGATGGTTGGCGTTGAAGCTTTCCCCGCAATAATATATACCTTATTTGTACTTACGGTACCAAAAAGTCCAAGATGGCTATTGACCAAAAACAGGACCGAGGAAGCCAAAAAAATACTCAATTCTATAAATCCGGATCTTTCCGTGGAAGAATTGGAAGCTGAGATCGCCTATGGTGAAGAAGCTGGGACAGCCTCAGAGAATATTTTTATGAAAAAATATCGCTTTCCGTTAACCTTGGCCTTTTTAATTGCCTTTTTCAATCAATTTTCAGGGATAAACGCCTTTTTATATTACGCCCCCCGAATATTTGAAGCGGCAGGTCTGGGTGAAAGCACAGCGCTGCTCAGCAGTATCGGAATAGGTATCACCAACCTTATCTTTACCTTTTTGGGTATATTTCTAATAGACAGACTTGGGCGTAAACAACTAATGTATTTTGGCTCCATTGGCTATATTATTTCCTTGTCGCTGGTAGCCGCGGCATTTATTTTGAACTGGGAAGGCATGGCTGTCCCAATTTTTCTTTTCTTGTTTATTGCATCCCATGCTATAGGCCAAGGAGCTGTAATCTGGGTTTTTATCTCCGAGGTATTTCCAAATCATTTAAGAGGTTCGGGTCAGGCTTTTGGAAGTTCCGTACATTGGGTATTGGCCTGGCTTATTCCCTCCTCCATCCCTGCACTTTTTGCCTGGGTAGGTCCTGGGCCCGTATTTGGATTCTTTGCCTTTATGATGGTTTTGCAGTTGCTCTTTGTAATTTTCATGATGCCGGAAACCAAAGGAATTACCTTGGAAGAACTTAGCAAAAAACTGAGTAAGTAAGAAAATACCACTCATTGATTTTCAGTATTTTATCGAAAATTTTAACAGTATAACGGATTAGTATACTAATTGATGGCCGTTTAACGGATTTGACTCCAAAACACATGATAATTTGAGGATAATTCATTAAATTGTTTTAAAATCTAAATATCATGGAAGATGTTACTTTTGGCACAAGGGTGCTCAATGGATTCCTAAGCCTTATGGTCGTAGTATTGGTAGCCATTTTATTGGCTGTGGTAGTCTGTTTGATTTTAGCAGCTTTTGGTTTCTTTTAATGGGAAACAAAATTTGCTCCTACTTCTTGGCCCAATAAATTTCTGCCCCCCCCTTAATTGGGCATGCCCAGATTTTTTATTTCCCTATGGTTTAATATTTTAATATCCTTAAAGAATTGGATTGATTTTCTGCTAGGTGACCATTGGCTCCCCGAACAAGTCCAATATAGGTTTCCCCTGCCCATCAGGCGTGGTGTAAAAGGGCCTCCCTTCTATAGTATAATTGGTTTCTGGATCCATGCCCAAGGCGTGATAAATGGATTGATGCACTTGATCTATCACTACAGGGTTTTCAATGGAAGAGCAAGGCCGTTCATCCGCCGTTTTACCGTAGACCAATCCTTTTTTAATTCCACCGCCCCACATAAGAATTGAGCTGCCATCCGTAAAATGTCTATGCATACCATAGAATTTTTCATCCTCGATAATATCCGGTTGATCCACTTGGTCCTGGACAGGTACTCCGGGGCGACCTTCCATTATAGCGTCCCTACTAAATTCACTGGCCAGAATAATCAATGTTCTATCCAAATGCCCGGACTCGTCCAGATCTTTAATTAGTTGTGCAATAGGCCTATCTATCAACTCCTTCATTTTCGCTGCACGGGTATGACCATTTTCATGGGTATCCCAGCCAAGGAAAGGTTCATATTCCGTAGAAACACTTATAAACCTGCCGCCGTTCATAGCCAATCTTTTCGCCAATAGACATCCCAGACCAAACCTGCCGGTATTGTAGGTGTCATATACCTCTTTAGGTTCCTGGCTCAAATCGAACACCTTGGCTTCAGGGGAATTTAGCAAGCGATAAGATTGCTCCATAGATCGCATCAAGGATTCCCTTTGATAATCGCTTCCTCCCTCCATAATCTTGCTCTTATTGGCCAACTCCTTATAAAGTTTATAGCGGGCCTCAAATCTTTTCAGTGACATCCCTTGTGGAGGCCTCACACTATCCAAACCTGTAGAAGGGTCCGGTATTAGAAACGGGCCATATTCACTCCCTAAAAACCCAGCGGAATGAAACGCCTTTAACTCCTCGGCTTCCCCGACAGTAAAACGCTGGCCCATGGCAATAAATGGGGGAATAACAGGATTTACAGGGCCTAACTCCTTGGCGATCCAAGCACCTATGTGAGGAGCCTGGACCGATTGCGGGGGCTCATAACAGGTATGCCAGTGGTACTGATGTCTCGTATGCAGGATATGACCAAGATCGGCAGATTTATAGGAACGGATTATGGCTCCTTTGTCCATTACACTTCCGATAGATTCCAATCCCTCTGAAAAATGTAGGCCATCCACAATAGTGGGCACCTTGGGAAAGGTGCTTAAAACCCTTTTGCTCTCCACCCCCTTGGAATAAGGTACATATGCCTTGGGGTCAAATGTTTCCGTATGGGCCATACCTCCCGCCATCCAAAGTAATATAACAGTATCCGCTTTGGAGGTTATTGCAGGTGCCGAATTACAGGAACTTAAAAAACTGGCAATGGGAATACTGGTTGTGGCTGCCGACAGACTGGCGGCGGCCATCTTTTTCACAAAATCCCTACGTGCATTGATATGTAAATCCTTATCCATTATTGCTTAGTATATAAATTGAAATTCGGGCGAAATGAACATGGACCAAAAAAGGTCCTGCAATGCCTCCTCTTTCGCATCGGTTTGCAAGGCGCTTAACATTATCCCCTTTTCCTTATCGGTCGGATTTCTTCCCAAGGTTTTTTGATATAAATTGAGTACTATTTCCTCATTCCGATCACCATACTTCTTAAGCCATTCGGCTGCCCCTTCCTTGAGTACACCATTAAAATATTCCCCATTGGTCAACTCCAGCGCCTGCAACAAAGTAGCTTGTTCATCTCTTGTAGTGGCTACATTTTCCCTAGTGGGCCTACCCATAACCTTCATAAACGGATGTTGTTTTACAAGGCTGGCCCTGGCAAATTCCTTTTCCGGATTATCGAAAGTAAAATTCACTAATTTGTCCCAGTTACTGGAACCATAATTACGCGTCCCTTGCCAGCTACCATCATCGTATTTGACGTTTACCCATCCCTTCCCAGGTTCTTTATCCGTACTTTTCCATTTATCATTGGAAGTGATCAACTTTTCCGACCCATCCGCATATTGAATTTTCATGGCAAACAGGATTCCTGCGGGATTGGCAATGGTTCCCTCGTTATTACCCTCTATAGCCAATATATTATCACCTTGAACAAGCATGTTGGTTACCTCTAAACGATCTACTTTTCTCCAATCCGTACCTTCCGAGATTTTTTGGCCGTTGAGATATAGCACATAGGAATGATCCACGGAAATCAATGCTTTTGCGGCCTGTATTTTGTTATCATTTAAATTGAAGCTATTCCTAAAATATCGTTTTCCAGGTTCGGGCAATACATCACGATCAAACTTAATTTCCCTGTGCCAGATTCTATTGGAAGGCAGGCCTTCATTATCGGGATCATAAGCGGCCGCATAATACATGGGGGCCACTACTTGACTAACTGCATCTGAAAATTGCTCTGCACTTAACCGTCTTAGTATGGGCCCATTAAAGACATACCCCTTTTGTAAATCCTCCTGATTTTCCAATCTGGTAGATTCAAGCTGATAGGACTTTGAGGTCATTATCGTTTTCATTAAATGCCTTATGTCATAATCAGACTCCACAAAAATGGCGGCCAACCAATCCAACAGATCGGCATTCCATGGTTCGTTGTCCATCTCGTCTACAGGTTCCACTATCCCTCTTCCCATAAGACGTTTCCAAAACCTGTTGGTAATGGTTCGGTACAGTCTTCCGTTCTCCGGTTTTACCATTACCTCTGAGAGCAATAACAATCTTTCCTTTACACTCTCCGCCTCTACCGAGCCCAGTTCGGGATATAAAAAATTTACTTCGGCCATTTTCCCAATGGGCATATCACACCGATTCAGTTCCATTATGGAATCTGCAAAAATCGAGGCAAACCCGTAGGATTGTTCCAAGGTAAGATTGCTAACAAAACTGTTGTGGCAGGAGGCACATTTTACGTTCACCCCCATCAAAGACTGACCTATATTTTGGGCCGCCTGCATTTCCGTACGTTGACTGGCATTGACCAGGCCGCGCCATTTAATCCCTTTAATAAATCCTTCAGATGCTTCGGTTGGATTTATCAATTCTTTGACCATAACGTCATAAGGCTTATTTTCCATAAGCGACTTGTACAACCAATCTGTAATCTGCTTGCGTCCTCCTGTTATAAATCCGGGACCACTGTAATCGTTCCTGAGTATATCATTCCAAAAACTCAACCAATGTTGTGTATAATTATGCTTGTCGGCCAACAATTCATCAATGAGCTTAGCTCTCTTCTCCTTATCCCTATTGCCCACAAACTGATCTATTTTAAGCGGTTCCGGAAGCAGACCTAGAATATCAAGATAGGCTCGTCTAATAAAGGTCCTATCATCCACCACCTCTGGCCATTTCATCCTTTTTTCCTTAAAATAAGAATCCATTATTTTATCTACGGGATGACTTTCCGTATTGCCCTTTGGCAATTCGGGTTGTGAAAGGGCCAACTCGGCCTCAGGAAAAATTTTTAGCGCTCCATCCGACCATTTTGCACCATTCTTGATCCACAATTCAATCAACCCTATTTCACTTTCCTTCAACACTTTCCCTTTCTTCGGCATTACATCATCATGATCGGGCGGAAGGCTTACTCTTATAAACATCTCACTCTCTTCCGGCCTGCCCTCTACAATAATGGGGCCCGACTTTCCTCCTTGGTATACCCCGCGTTTATTGTCCAGCACCAAATCGCCTTTTTGCTTATTTTCACTGTGGCATTGATAGCAGTTATGTGCCAAAATTGCCCTAACTCCCAAATTTAAGTCTTCCTGCTGCGCTTCAGACAATGAATCCAGTCCCTTTAATTCTGCCAAAAGTACCTTTGTCCTATCGTTATCGTATGAATCCTGATTATGGGGCAGGACACTGGTTAAATAATCTTCCCCATGGGTCAGATTTGCCCCCAAATGACCCGCAACCACCAAAACCAATACTGTTGCAAATAGCCCAATTCGATAATATATATACGAGCTAAGTTTACCTTTCAAAGTAGTGCGCAAAATATAAGCGGTAACTACTGCCAATACAGCTGTGGCAATACCCGCATTCTGGTGAAACAGAACCAAATCACCATCATAATCGTCGTAAGTACGAAGCAGCCAACCCAAGACTGCGGCCAGCAGGGCGAATACAGCCCCCAAAAAAACCATCCAATTAATCCCTTCCCTGAGGCCCTGTCTTTTGCCTCCCAAGGTCAAAAATTCCAAAAACAAAGCAACCACCAATAGGCCTATGGGGAAATGTACCACCAAAGGGTGCAAGCGTCCCAACAACTGAAATATCCAGTCCCAAGAATTAATGTCCATAGCAGCAATTTAATATTTTTTTGTATGCTAATATTACTTTAAATGTGAGGTTTGCTATACTCAACATAATTTTATGCCCATTACATTTATTTTCCTCTAAGTTAACTATTCAATTTAAAAATGCAATACGAAGTGCAGCTGATATTCACAAAAAAAAAGCAACCCGCCTGGGTTGCTATTAATAATTATTGCCTGCACCATTAGAATGTCTCAGTGATTAAAACAACTAAGACGGATTAAGGCCAAAATGTTATTTTTTTGTCTTTTTAATACTATCAACTTCTTTTCTGAACCTCAAAATCATTAAACTATCCAATTGACCACCAATACTGTCCCGCATTGAAGCCCAGTTTTGGTCGTTCATATCCCCTGCATACCGCATTATCTTGTTAAACCTGGCCACATTGAAGCGGTTGGCCTTCCAGGCTGCCTTGGTACTTTCTTGATGTTTTAAATCCTGCAAGTAAATACCGACCCCAAAACCAACTATGACAAGCCCCAATACCAATAACCACCGAGCGGATGTTTTAGACATTATTCCGAATTTAAATTAAAACAATAAATTGTTCCATTGAGATACCACACTATACTTACGTAAAAATTGGTATCCTTGGACCGCTAATTTTAAGAATCTTTCCTATGACCTTAGTACCAAACGCTACTATACGAACTTGGCTACTACCAATAACAATACAATAACCGCATAGGCACCGCTACAAGTCAATACCAGGTCTATAAAATTGAATTTCTTTTTCATTCTTAATTTTTATTGTTTTCCATAGTCATCACCATTCCACAGGAGGGGCAATTAGATTTGATTGGGTTATTCCTAGGTTTAAATTTCAATTGTGCATTTAATCCACAATTCCATTTCTAAAGTTAGCATGGAATGACCATGTTTCAAAATATCAACGTTCAACGCTAATAAACCTTGGATAAAATGTAGATTTCCCTAGAAATTTTACCAATAAAAAGGTGTTCTACTTTTATAAACTAAAGAAAAAATATCGGTGCTAGATTCCAATTCAGTTCTCAAATCCTGGACGGTTTCATTTTTTCAAGATCAAAAAAAATACAGTTTCAAAACTAGGATCCACTACAAATTTATAACCACATTGCCTTTTTTGCGACCAGTGTCCACATAGCTGTGGGCTATACTAACTTCATGGAGGGAATAGCGTTTATCTATGACCAATTTTAGTTTCCCGGCAATCAAAAGCTTTGTGAGCTCATGCAACATTGTCCTAAGTTTTGGAACAGCTAAAAGTCCGGTCGCCATAAACTTTGCCTTTTTGCTGCCAAATTTGGAGGTCCACAGCATTTGAACTAGTAGTGGCATACTTAGTACAGGCGATAGGTAGGTGCCATTTTTATTAAGTATTTCCTTGCATGCAGGGAACGAGCTCTTACCCACGGTATCAAAAATAACATCGTATCTGTTAGCTGTTTTAGTAAAATCCACCTTTGTATAATCTATGGCATGATCCGCTCCGAGCGATCTTACCATGTCAAAATTGGAGGAACTGCAAACCGCGGTTACTTCCGCGCCAAGATAATTGGCCAATTGCACCGCTGCAGAACCTAGACTTCCCGAAGCCCCATTAATTAGCACTCTTTGTCCACTTTTCACATTGGCCATTTCCTTTAAATAATTCCAAGAGGTCAAAGGCCCGTCACACACACATGCAAGTACTTCATGAGCTACATTTTTAGGCTTAACCCCCACTAAACCGTCTTCTGAAACACATAAATATTGCGCATTGGCGCCTGCACCAAAAACAGACTCCCCAAAGACTTCATCCCCTACTTGGAAACGTTGCACACTGCCTCCAACAGCCTCAATGGTTCCAGAAAAACCCGTTCCGGCTATAGGATACTTGGGCTTTGTTAAACCAATAAAAAGTCTACCGTACCAAGGATTCCCTTTACGCATCATGGTATCGGCAGTGGTAACGTTGGCCGCTTTTACCTTAATCAAAATCTCATTTTCTTTAGGTGTAGGTTTTGGAACATCCTGAAGTTGCAAAACCTTGGGAGAACCATACTTTGTAATTATGATCGCTTTCATTTTGTCATTTTTTTTGTTTTGACAAATGTATCCCAAACCTCTAGGCCAATCGTTCCAGTTTAGGAATCGGAACAAAATGGATCAGAATGTTTTTATGGTAGTTATTATAATTCTTTTCACCTAAGTGATAGCGAACGATGTCCTTACCTTTTTAATTCCATATGTAATATAGGGTAGGGTTTTCCTGAAGCATCCAATTCTGAACGACTTATTATTTCAAATCCACAATGCTTATAAAATTCAACAGCCTGTTCGTTCTGTTCATTAACATCGACTTTATTAACATTCAATTCATGAATGGAATAAGTCAATAAACTCTTGCCTACTCCCATTCCCCTGTATTCGGGATGTATAAATAGCATTTCCAATTGCCGATCTGCCACCCCCATAAAACCGATTATCTCCTTATCCGTATTCCTAATACACCCTAATTGGACAGCATTTAAATACTCGTTCAATATTAGCGGTTTAAAATATTGAATGTCCTTTTCATCTAAAAAGTGGTGTGTGGCCCTGACCGATGCCTCCCAAACCACAACCACTTCAGGGAATTCGGTTTTGGAAATCGTATCTATTTTATATGTCATAAATATGATTCTTGGATAGATCCTAAAAATAATATTTCTTGGCTATATATTGGATAAGGTTTAAAGTGACGGTCCAATTCTTGTTTGTTTTTATTGCACTTAGGAGCCTTTTTTGAGCTACAAGGTCTATTGGTTATTCGCAGGAAGTATTTAATTCTTGATATTCCGATATTGATACATTAGGTATGTTCTGAGCACCTTGGATTTTGATACAGCTTAAAT
Source organism: Arenibacter algicola (assembly GCF_000733925.1). Lineage (NCBI taxonomy): Bacteria > Pseudomonadati > Bacteroidota > Flavobacteriia > Flavobacteriales > Flavobacteriaceae > Arenibacter > Arenibacter algicola. The sequence goes on along the minus strand of NZ_JPOO01000001.1, from coordinate 637,043 downwards.
TGGGATTTCTATCCACCTTTAAATCAACTAGTTCCTGATTGTTGCCCACATCTAGATCTGTAAGTGAATTGCTTGAAATGTATAGGTGCGTTAAACTGGTATTATGTTCAAGATCAATGTTCTGAATATTATTGTCAGAAATCAATAGGGTTTCCAAAAGTATATTTTTACTAAAATCTACAGAAGTCAGCTCATTCGTAGTCAGTAATATATTTTTCAGATTCATAGACCCCTTGACATCAAAGGAATGTAATAAGTTGTTACTTATTTTCAATATTTCAAGAGTTTCATTTTCAATGCTAAATTCTTCCAATTCGTTAAAGGATAGATTTAATTCTTTTAAGTGAACCGCTTTGGAAAGTCCGTTAATGGCACTAAGTTGGTTAGACTGCACATCCAATAAAACTAAATTGGGGTTGTTACTGATATCAATATTAGAGATATAGTTGCCTGCAAGAACTAAACTGTCCAACAAAGTATTGTAACTTAAGTCGATTTCCGTTATTTCTTGCTGCATTGCGGATAGCTTCTTTAGCCCCACAAAACCTTCAATTCCGGTCAAATCACTTATTACAGTCTCACTTGAAAAATTTAAATCAAGAACACTCACTTCCAACGCGTCTTTCCTCAACATTCTTTGATTTAGGGTTCCGTCCGAATCTATACCCTCTTTAATTAATATAGCTTCAAAACTAGCATCCGTTATGTCCAGGTATTGATTATCATCGGAGTCCGTATCGCTACTGGAACATGATGTTAATAATATTGTAATCAGAATTGCCAAGCGAATTGCCTTCCCAATGATATATGTACTATTCATTATTAAATCTAAAATGGTTTATTTGAGACAAAGGTGTTTATAATGACTAGACTGGTCGTTCCATTTTGTAAATCGGAACCTTTTAAGACACAATTTTTTTCCAATAGGCGCTGGGGGTTGTACCCATTGTCTTTTTGAAATAGGTATTGAAAACGGTCTTGGAGTTAAATCCACTATCATATGCCAGCGCAAGTATAGTAAGATGTCCTTGGGATTTGTCGGCCACTTTGGCCTTAAAAGCTTCCAAACGGTAGGAATTTACAAAGTCTGCAAAATTTTTCCCATAACCCTCATTGAGCAGCTGGGAAAGATGATTGGAAGGAATTTCCATCATTTCCGCCAAAATGGGCAGTGTAAGGTTGGGATCTATGTATGGCTCCTCTTCCAACATTAACCGATCCAAATTTTCCCTGTATTCCTTTAGCTGTTTTTTATTGAATAACGATTTTTGATACCTCCGTTTATTGGTCGAAAGCTTACTGTCTTCTCCCAAAACTTCCCTCCTAAGCTCCTGAAATCGGGGCATTCCAAAAAATGGCTTGAGTATTGGTTCCACAAAAATGTAAATCATCATTGGTAATCTTTGGGCAACACCCTGTTCTATTAACCTAATGGTTTCCGGCACCTTGCCCAAGAGCGCATTGCAGAGAATAAGCAAGTTTATAGCCCTCCCCATAAAATCGGTTTCCATAGCTACCTCCAACATGGCAATTCCCTTTTCGGCCTTATCCTTATTTCCTAAAACGGCGTGGGCCATTGTTGTTCCTCCCAGCCTCATGATATCTTCGGTTTCATTCTGTGGCAATTTCTCAAAAAAGGCCAAGCCTTCCTTGCCTTTACCCATCAGCAACAATGACTGTCCCCAATACAAGGTAGAAGTTTTAAAATCTACTTTGAGCTCTACTCCCTTTTCAAAAGCAGTGATGGCAGCATCAAATTTCTCTTCACAGTAATCTATAAATCCTTTTAAGTGATAATTTATAGATGAAAAAGGATCGAGCTGAAGGGCGGTTTCAATATAGGTTCGGGCCGCACCAAAGCTTCCTTCGGCTACCAAAATGGATGCCATACTCGGGTAATAGTCAACAAGTGGTCCCGCTTCATACACTTTGTTTAAATGCCGATATGCTCCAGGAAGATCCCAATTTTGAATAAAGGAGGCGTAAGACAGGTGCAATTGACATTCCGGTAGATTTTCGTCTATTTGTATTGCCTTTTCCAGAAATGGCTGTCCCTTTGCAAAGGCCTCGTGTAATGGCACAAAGCCTATTGTACCCAACAGGGTGTAGGCCAGATGCATCCCCAGATGGGCCAATGCAAAATGAGGGTAATCCTCTATAATTGTTTCTAAAATTGACATCCCTGTTTCAATGTCGGATTTGCCCATCTTTAAAATATGATACCTGCTTTTTAAATAGCGATGGTATATATCAATTGGCACTTCGGGATCTTGGACCAATTGGCCTTCAATTTCAAAATGTCCAATATGTTCCCGCAACCTTTCGGCAATGAACAGGCTAATTTCATCTTGAACGGCAAAAACATCTTCCAAGGACCTATCAAAGGTCTCCGACCAAAAATGAAAATCGTCCTTAACATCTATCAGCTGTGCCGTTATGCGCATTTTATTGTTGGACAAGCGCACACTGCCTTCCAAAATGGTAGATACATTAAGTTCCTTGCCAATCTGTGCTATAGGTAGATTAATATTTTTAAAGTGAAAGGAGGAGGTTCTTGAAGTTACTTTTAAGCCCTTTATTTTAGCAAGGGCGTTTATGATTTCCTCCGTCATGCCATCACTAAAATACTCGTTGTCCGTATTGGAACTCATATTTACAAAAGGGAGAACAGCAATAGATTTGGGCTCAGTTTTAGGAACCTCGACCAGGTCCGAACGGCTGGGCACCTGTACACCTTCCATATTAATTGCAAATATTTCAATCGGTTTAGCAATATTCTTTAAACTAAAACGGCCTAAGGACAGGGTGGGAATATGCGGATGATTTTTAAGCTCATCATTTAGTTTGCCCGATAGGAGTATTGAACCTGCAACCCCCAAACTCTCTATACGGGAAGCCAAATTTACCCCGTCTCCATAAACTTCCGTTCCATCAAAAACAATATCGCCTAGATGTAGCCCAATGCGCAGAGGCACGGCACTTTCCTGTTGCAAGGCCTTTTGTATAGCTATAGCACATTCCACTGCCTCCAACCCACTGCTAAAAACGCTCAGGGTTCCATCGCCATAATATTGTAGGATTTCCCCATTATGAAGTTTATGATGTTTTTCAAATTCCTGCCTATGACGGGCCCGCATTTCCGCTGCGGCATTTTCATCCCGCTGCATCAGAGCGGTGTAGCCAACAATATCGGTAAACATTATGACTGCAATACGGCGGTTTTTATTGCTTGGCATTAATTATTGGTCTTAGATTTCATTGCACAAAAAAGCAACTCATTCCAAAAGTACGATAATTTGCAATAAAGCATTTTCAGAGGCAGTTCTAAAAAAGACATTAACTTTACGATGGTTTTCCAAGAATTTACTTTTCTGTATGGCGCTACAATTATCTCTGCTTTAGCCATATCTTTCTATTATTCACCAAAAATATAGTCATATGAACTCACCTGATAAAAACAATCCCTTTCCTTTAGAGAATTACGATCGACTCTGCTTTTTAAAAAATATTATAAAGAACCCCAATATCCTTGTTGGCGATTACACCTATTACGATGATTTTGAGGATGTGGCCAATTTTGAGAAAAATGTGAAATATCATTTCGACTTTGTGGGAGACAAGCTCATTATTGGAAAATTCTGTATGATTGCCTCCAATGTGACCTTTATTATGAACGGGGCCAATCATTTAAGCAGCTCCATTTCCTCCTATCCCTTCGCCATTTTTGGCAAGGATTGGAGCCGCGCCATGGACGGAAAAAGCTATCCTAACAAAGGCAATACGGTAATAGGCAATGATGTTTGGATCGGCTATAATACAACGATAATGCCGGGATTAACCATTGGCGATGGCGCTATAATTGCCAGTAATTCAACGGTAACCAAAGACGTTGAACCTTATAGTGTGGTAGGCGGAAATCCAGCCCAGTTGATCCGAAAGCGCTTTTCCGAAGCGGATATTTCCAAATTATTAAAACTGCAATGGTGGGATTGGCCCATTGAAAAAATAACGGCCAATGTCCAAAATCTGACTGGCGCTAAATTAAACGAATTACTTTAAAATTGCCATATCCAAGGATTTACCTATTTTTTGTTTATGATTCACTACCTTTTAGACACCTGATCCAAACATGTTTGATATTATATTTTCAATTAATGTAAACAAAGTAACTATATGAATCGCAAAAACCGTGAATCTAGAGCTGATGCAAATTAAAATAGTAAAAACACATTTCCATGAATAGGCAATCCATCGTAATCCTACTTTCTGTATTTTGCTCCATGTTGACATTCCCTCAATCTTTTGAGCAAAAAGTGGAGGCTAAATTTGACCAACCAAATAACATCCGGCAATATCTGTGCAAGGTGGCCAGCGACATTACCCATAATTCCTTAAATGATATTAAAAATTTGGAGGACTGGGAAGCCGTTCGGGAGGAACGGCATCAACAATTTTTGGAGATGTTGGGGCTGCAAGGAAAGCCTTTTGAAGGAAAGAGGCCTCCTCTAAATGTGACCAAAACAGGAAGTATTCAAAAAAAGGGATACCGGATCGAAAAGTTGTACTACGAATCTTTGCCCGGTCTATATGTGCCCGCAAACCTCTACATTCCGAATGGAATCAAAAAACCGCTGCCCGCCATATTGTATGTTAGTGGCCATGCTCATTCCCAAAAATACAACTATCAGGCACATGCCAAGAATTTCGCCGAAAACGGTTTTGTATGCCTAATTATCGAAACCATTCAACGAGGAGAGGTAGAAGGCGAACACTTAGGCCAGGAATCGAACGGATGGTTCCATTGGTACAGCCGCGGCTACAATCCTGCGGGCGTGGAAGTATGGAACGGCATTAGGGGCTTGGATCTATTGTCCCAAATGCCAGAAGTAGATAAAAATAATCTTGGTGTAACCGGTATTTCGGGAGGAGGTTCCCAAAGCTGGTATCTGCCAGCTGCCGATTCAAGAATCAAGGCAGCGGCGGCCGTAGCCGGCGCAAGTTCGTTGGAAGGCCAAATTGTTCAAAAAACTATCGACGACCATTGCGACTGTATGATGCCGATCAACACCTATGGCATCGACTTTTCCGACATCGGCGCATTGATAGCGCCACGACCATTTATGATTGCGCAACCAAATCGTGACCTGTACTATTCCATCGAGGCCGTCCATACATTGTTCCACAAAACAAAACCCATTTACTCGTTTTACGGAAAGCCAGAAAATTTAATTATGAAAGATGCTTCCGGAGGACATAGTTATGGATCGAAGGAAGAATTGCGCCCTGAAATTCTAGCGTTCTTTTTAAAGGAATTAAAGGGTAAAAATATCTCACGGGATAAATTGAGAGAAATCGACACTTCGTTGGAACTCTCAGAAGAAGCATTGAAAGCTTATGTAAATGGAGTACCAAAAGACGATAGAACAAAAACCATTCAGGATTCGTTCGTGGAGCTGGCCTCACCACCAGAAATTAATACGGTAGAACAGCTGGATTCCTATAAAAACGAGGTAAAGGCTTTTTTGAAGGAAAAAACGTTTAGTGCCTTTCCTGAAAAACCAGCATCCTTGGACATGCGATTGGATTTTACATCATCGAGCTCATCGGGCAACGAAAGAAAAGACTACAGTTTTATTTCCGAGGAAGGATGGCGGTTGAAGCTCTCCCTACAATCGGGGCAACCGACTGATAATAACCAACCCCTTCTTTTAGTCTTAAAGAACCCTAATGAAGAACGTTATGAATCGGCCGCTTTGGTTGGTGGTCTTAGGGGGAAAGTAATCATTGCCTATTTTGAGGCACGGGGGATCGGTGAAACGGGTTGGTCTCAGTCAGAACAGTGGCATATTCGCCGAGCTTCAGCTTGGACAGGAAGAACCATCGCCTCCATGCGTGTTTATGACGTGTTACGTTGTTTGCAAGCCATGCGCGGCATCCCGGGCGTAGATACCGACAACATTAGTATTCTTGCCCTGGGAGAAATGGCAGCCATTGCCTCATATACGGCCCTATTGGACGGTAATGTAAAATCTCTTCTGATTAAAGATCCCCCAGCAACCCAGAACGTGCCTAGCGACCCAACCGGCAAGGGCGAAGCCATAGAAATGCTCAATTGTTTGAGGGTGACCGATCTACCGCAAGTGGCTGGTTTGCAATTTCCCAATCAACTCGTTATAATTGGTAGTCAGCCCACAACTTACGATTGGGCCAAAGAGCTTTACAATAATTTGGATAGGCCTGGTGCCTACAAATCCATTCAAAAAGTATCCCAATGGCTTGATAATTAATTTTAATGAGTTCCTTACCCTGGCAATTCAAAAAAATGAATCCGAAATAAAACTAGACCCCTAATGATCCTACTCTTGGGGTTAAGCCATATGCCACTTTGGCCTTACGTATTTTTAATTAGTCCCTAAACACGGTTTTTGAAAAACTGGTCTGTAATTCTTTATTGCTCCTACAATACCCTGATGCCCGGTTTTGGTATGGAGTAATTGCCATCTTCCAAGGGTGCATTGGGCATCCTCATATCCCATGACATTGGATCAGGGACGATACTCAGATCGGAGGCTTTGGCCTTATCCAATTCGATGATCTGGCCGGACTCTATTGCCATACGACCCATTATGGTGGTCATGCTGCTTTCGGCACCGAATTCAACGTCGTTCACATAGGGTTTGGAACCCAATATTGCCCCGATAAAAACATCCTGTTCGATTTGTGAAGATGAAGGGTCGTCCCTATCACGGTACCGCCAAAGCGTATTCCCCTGATTGTCGAGAAGCTGATAACGCTCATCGGCCCTTGTTTTGGTACCTTGAACATTGAACCCCATTCGGTTGGCGCAGTTGTCCATTTGTCGGCATTGTACGTGCAATTTTGAGCCATCGGCATACTCGAACTCCACATAATGATGATCGAATATTTCTCCATGATCCGGACCTTCGAGCATGGCCCTACCCCCCATTCCACTTGCTTTTATGGGGTAAGCCTGTTTTATCCAGTTTATGACATCGATCTGGTGTATGGCCTGCCCTGCCAATTGGCCTCCCCAAAGCCAATTGAAATAATGCCAGTTGCTGATCTGGTATTCCAGTTCTGTCTGGCCTTCTTTTCGTGGGTGTACAGTGGCCTTGCCCACATTATAATACACATCGGCAGACAATACGTCGCCGATTTCCCCCGAATGTATTTTTGTTACCATTTCGTTCATGGCGATTTCGTACCGGAACTGCAGGCCTACAACAACGTTGAGCTTTTTCTCGGTCGCTTTTTCTCCGGTTTCAATGATTTTGCGATAGCCAGGGCCATCTACGGCCAAAGGCTTTTCCAAAAACACATGCTTTCCGGCGTCGATGGCATGTTGAAAATGTTGGGGGCGAAATCCTGGAGGGGTGGCCAAGATAACCGCATCGCACTCTGCAATTACCTTCTCAAAAGCATCCAACCCTAAAAATTGGCGTTCTTTCGGCACAGCCACCTGATCCGAAAATTTGGTGGCTACCTGTTGAAGGCTATTGTCTAGTTCGTGTTTGAAAACATCGCCCATAGCAACCAACTGTACGGATTTTGATGCGGTCAAGGCTTGAAAAATAGCTCCGGTTCCACGACCGCCACAACCTACCAATCCTAATTTAATTTTCTCCTGCCCCAGTACATTGGCACTTGAAAATATCGGTAAGTGACTGAAGACCATGCCGGCTGCTAGGGTCTTGGCCGAGGTCTTTACAAAGGTTCTTCTGCTCGTTTTATTTTGTTTTTTCATAATCGTTATTTTTATTTTATTCCTAGCATTATTATAATTGAAAAATTAAAGTTGGAACAACTAATCCACCATCCATTTCTCAATATTACTCCTTATAAAATCATCATCGTTCAGTTCGGGGTAATCTCGGTAAACACGGTCGATTTCCTCTTTTTGTCCTTTGGAAAGTCCTTCATTTTCATCCAGGCACCATATTCCCTTTAAAATTCCTTGTCGGTATAATACCTCGTGAATGCCAGCTATACATCCATGAAAATTGTTGGCAGCATCAAAGAAAGCAGCATTCGAATCGGTTACAGCAACGTTCAAGGTCAAAAGTTCCTTAGGCAGGGTACTTCCGCTCTTTTTTGCCTTTTTTATCTTGTCCAGCAGTTCCACGGCCTTTTTCGTCCAAACCGCCCAATGGCCCAGTAATCCCCCGACTATGTCCTTGGTTACTAGTTTGTTATTGACACTGAACTTATATGTGCTCAATAGGTCATTGACAATATTATCATCGTTGCCCGTATATAGCGCGATGTCATCGCATCTGGACGATTCACAGACCGCCCTAACCACTTCCAAGGTCTGATAACGGTTGAAAGGGGCCATTTTTATGGCGTGAACATTCTTTATTTCAGCAAAGGCCTTCCAAAAATCAAAACTCAATACCTTCCCTCCTACTGCTGGTTGCAGGTAAAAGCCGAATACGGGAATAACCTCGGCAATCTTCCGGGTACGCTCCAATAGAGCGGCTTCGGGCCAATCGCCCAATCCGTTTGTACTGACCAGCACGATGTCATACTCCAGTTCCGAACATATTTTGGCTTCCTTGACGGCTTGTTCCGTATTGCCGCTAACCCCTGCGACTTTTATGAAGGGTCGAGTTAGATTCGCCTTGTCTATTTCCTCGATTGCCAATTCAAGCACTGTTCGGTACAATCCGATTTCAGGATCGCGTATTTGAAATTGGGTGGTATGTACGCCAATAGCAATGCCTCCGGCACCAGATGCTATGTAATATCGGGTCAACAGACGTTGCCTGGCTTCATCCAACTTACGATCTGCGGTAAGGGCCAACGGATGGGCCGGAATCACTGTGCCTTTGTCTAATAGTTCTTTTATTTTTGGATCTAAATCTTTCATTTTTCTGAGTTTCTTTTTGGGCAATAAAATTTAGAAATCCCCCTTTCGTTCTTGAAAATGGGTGGGTTTGCCGATTTCCTTTCCTCCGGATTTTACCCATTCTACTGTCATCATGATCATCTCGTTCAGGGAAACAAATGGCTGTCCGAAAAGTTCGAAAGATCGCGAAGCATTGTTTAACAAGGCCGTTTCGGCAGGCTTGTTCTCAAAAATCGGTTTTTTTTCGAAATGTTTGCCGAATTGTTCGGCAAGCCATTGCACCGATATCGTTTCAGGACCTGTAATATTCAATTTATTCGCCGGGGATTCGCAATGCAGCAGGCTTCTAATAGCATATTCGTTGGCATCGCCCTGCCAGATCACATTTACGTAGCCCATACTTAAATCGATGGGCTTTTCGGATATCACTTTTTTAGCAACCTCCAAAAGCACGCCGTATCTTAGATCCAGCGCATAGTTCAAACGGTACAATAACATTTTCGTGCCATTCTTTACCGAAAAATGCTCGAACACCCGCTCCCTGCCCAAACAAGACTGTGCATACTCCCCTATGGGCGAAGGTCTTACGTTTTCCTGTGCACCACCACTTCCGATGGGCATAAAGGGATAAATATTTCCGGTTGAAAATACTACTATATTGGAGTGTTTGTATTTTTCGGCAACCCTGCCAGGAAGATAGGCGTTCATCGCCCAGGTAAAATGCTCGTTGCCCGCCGTTCCAAATTTATTGCCGGCCATATAGATGACATTTTCGGCATCGGGCAGACCGTTTAACGCGGCATCGTTCAGCAAATCGACCTTATGACATTCAATTCCGAAATTGGAAAGTTCGTTGTACATGGTCTCGTTCGAAAACCGTGAGGCCCCCATTATCCTTTTAGAAATTCCCGCCTTATCAATGGCCTTTTTGAGCAATTTGGCCAAGCTTGGGCCCATTTTTCCACCGAGGCCCAAAATCAAGATGTCGCCATGGATCTTGGCAACATCCACTATTAGTCTTTCGGAAGGTTTCGATAATTTAAGCTCAAGTTCTTCAACAGTTTTCATATGCTATTTAATAAAAATGTTATATCCATTGGCCATGGCCAAAAATAATAATATCAACCAACCTAAGATCATCAGGACCTTTAAACCAATGCCCAATTCCATTTCTTTTTTTGCGGATTTTCCAAATGCGATCAAAAGCAACAACAGTCCGATCAAGGGTGATACGATAACCGTAAGGCCCTGTGCCACAACAATCAGTTCAACTGGCAAATTGCCGAAAACTATCGCTACCAACGCACCGATTACTATGACCAACATGACCATTACACGTACTTTTATCGATTCGAGTTTCATCCCGAACCCCAGTGCATCGGATATTAAAACGCCGCCCAAGGTGGCATTACCCAACAGGGAAGAAAAAGATGCCGCAAAAAGCCCCAGCATAAAGACCTTGGTGGCATAGGACCCGAAAATAGGCTCCAATGCCATGCCCATTTCAGTGGCACTATTGACCGCAATCCCCTTGGGAAATAAAACGGATGCCCCGACCAAGAGCACGGTCGAGGTAATCACTCCCAAGATAACGATCCCAGTAATTCCTTCGCGTTCGTGCGATCTTGATTTGGCTTTCGTCCATCCTTTTTCCTGCACCAAATAGGATTGGTAAAAGGCACCGGCAATAGAAAAACTCGATGCTACCAATGCTAAGGTCAGCATTTCGGAACCGTTAGGAATTTCAAAAGTGAATTGTTCCGCCAATCTTGAAAGATCTGGATTCGAAATGACCAGGGTAAGCATAAAAGATACCAGCATTAAGATGACCATACCGATCATTACTTTTTCGAGAATCTTAAAGAAGGTCTTAAAAAACAGTAAGAAAATGGCGATGGCCGATATTCCTATTATCCATGGGGCTGATGACATGGCCAAGGTCTCACTAAAGACCATTCCCGCACCTATGGAGTTTCCGGCTTGGAACGAAGCCGCTACCATAAAGAGTCCGACTCCGATCACAATGGCAACCCATCTTCCGTATGTGAGGTGAATCTGTCGGAGTAAGGAGATTTCGGATGCAAGGCCTATTCGTGTGGAAACAACAGTAAATGCACCCATGAACAAAACGCACAACGGCATTACCCACAGCAGTTGATATTCATAGTTCGCCCCAATTTTCGATGCCACCGCCAAACTACCTGGACCCAATACCAAGGCCGCCGTAATAAAACCAGGACCGATAAGCGCGAAGATTTTTTTCATATTTTTAGTTGGTATGGATTGGAATTATGGTAATGTACTAAAAATATGTGTTTGATTTCCAGCAAACAACCAGTCGGCGTACGACAGATTTCAATTTTTGGGGGAATCTGTCCCAATCCGCGAGAGAGAGGGCTGTGAGTGACTCGTAGATGAGTGTTACTAGGAAAAATATTTTTATACCGCTAAAAGACTTCTCCCTTACTCGCTCCGAAAGAGAGGGTAAGGTTTATAGTCAGACTTCAATTCGGCAATGACTCAAGGGGTATTTCATGAACAGGAAAATTTGTCCTACACCTCATGCTGTTACTCCACAATACCCTACTTAAAACAAAACATATCGTATATTTAAGGGTTCCCAACCATCTTTAGAGCGCAAACGGTATAACCCGTGAACTTAGGAAGCCTGGAACACCGTGAACGATATAACCAAATAATGAACGGAAGAACAATCCATGACCAAAAACAAACTATAGACTTATAAAGCCTAGGGCGCTTGTAAACAAAACCACTGCAGCTAACGCTTTTGATACCATAGGACTATTTTTGAACCTTCAACATTTGGAAAAGAGATAGAAATGCAGACAAAAATCAAGATTAAGGACACAAGCTTAAATTTTGAAAGGGAATCACTTTACCCCTATCGTTTTGGGGGGAGCGCCGTCACCCAGCTTTGGCAGACGGCCGCCTGGCTACAAAGCGAATCGGGGGTTTCAAGAGTAGGTCTTGGTACTCAGAGCCCCCTTTGGTCAGATCGAAGTGTGGCCGGTGCCCATTCCGAAAACGGGGCCAATGCGCTGATGTTCGCCATGAGCGAAAAGGCCTTGCAACTTATAAAAGACATATCGTTTACGGATCCCATGGAATTGCTCGACTCCATTTTGCCGGAAGTCCACGCTTACGGTAAAAAAATAACTGGCAAATCAGACCTCAGAAAAACCTTTGCATTAAACTCCCTGGTCTGTATTGATAACGCGGCCTGGCTGCTATATGCCCATGAGAACAATTTAAAGACATTCGACGACATGATTCCTGTGGAATACCGGGCCGGACTATCATATAGAAATGAAAAGGTGGCGAGCATCCCCTCCTTTCCTGTGGGTACGGCGATCGAAAAAATAAAGGCAGCAGCCGATGAAGGCTATTTTATCCTAAAATTGAAAACGGGTTCCAAGGGCACCCAAGAAGAGATGTTGGCCCAGGACTTGGAATTTTTATCCAACGTACACAAAGCTATCGGGCATTATGAAACGCCCCATACCAAAGACGGTAAAATCCATTATTACATCGACGCCAACGGACGATATGGGTCCATGGAAGCCCTTTTACGCTTTTTAGACCATGCAAAAAAAATCGGGGCCTTCGACCAGATTGCAGTTATAGAGGAACCTCTGGGGCAAAAAGATGAATCGTATGTAGGTGATGTAGGGGTTACGATAGCCGCCGATGAAAGTGCGCATACCGTTCAGGATGCCATGGATCGCGTGGAGCAGGGGTATGGCACCATTGTCGTAAAGGCCATAGCCAAGACCTTGAGTATGACCTTGAAAATCGTACAAGCCTGTCATAAAAGAAAAGTTCCTTGTATTAGTGCCGACCTTACGGTGAACCCTATTTTGGTGGATTGGAACAAATCGATTGCTGCTCGTTTGGCACCACTTCCTATGATGAATTTCGGGCTATTGGAAACCAACGGTCATCAGTTTTATAAAAACTGGGGCAAACTCGAATCCTATCACCCTCGGGCAGGTGCGGAATGGACTCAGACCAAAAATGGGGCCTACACAACTGGCAGGTCATTTTATGAAGAAAGTGGGGGCATATTTCTTCCTTCAGAACATTACCAATCTTTATTTATTGAGGGATAGTTAATCCAGTTGCCTGGCCATTATATTAATATCCTCTAAAAACCAAAAAACAACTAGTAGGACACCAAAAAAAAGAAATGATCTATTTCCAATTTCTATGTCCCCCCCTGCAAATACGCAGACAATACTAACCCTAGAGAAACATTCTACGAAATATTAGTCGACAACAGCAACGGACCAATCGAGTTTTTCCCGACCCTTATGGCAGATAATGCCATTGTCCCTAGGTATGGCATTCATAGATTGTCCCTCTTCTTTCAACACAAAATGGAAACCATAAAAAAAAACAATTGGTAATTGTCAATTTATTCCGGGAACGCCTTCCAGGAAATGACCTTTGTTTTTATAGTAGGCCAATCAACCCTCTTCCATGAATAGTAAGCTCATATACTTACCAATTTCTGAATGCAATGCACGTCTATTGGGTAAATTGCGGTAGTAGAATGATTCTGCATTTGGAGTTATAAGGACCCTATTTTTTTGGTCCCATCCCAAAACACCCTACATTTTTTCTGGATTAACGGCCAAACTATTGAACAACTTGGCTTTTGCCGAATAATACTTATTTCTAACCTCATTCTGTTTGAGCTCTGCATCTATGAGTTTGCTTTCTCTGGAATTGACCAAGAACAATGAACTTTCCCCAAAACTAAATTTTCGCTCCTCAGCAGTGAGCAGTAAATTATAATTGCCCACAATGTCATTTATAAGCAGATTTTGCTTTTCAAAAGATTCCAGTTCCCTAAAAATGGCAACAATCTTGTTTTTTATTTGTATTTGGGCATTGTCCAATTCAAACTTGGCATCCTCCAATTTGATCTTCGCCAGTTTTAAATCCCCACGTTCCTTCCTTAAAAATAGCGGCAAGTTTATAGACAAACCTCCCTTATAGTCTTGGGGTTCAAAAGCGTTCATAGTAACGGGCCCTGTTGTTAAAAAGTTGTATTCCAAATCTACCTTGGGCAATAACTTATTTGCCTTAAGTCGCTTTTCAACCGTGAGCCCTTCAATTTTGTAACCCATGGATTTTAACTTGGGGTGATTTTCCAAATTAAAACTGTCCAATGGTTTCCCGAGTATTTCCAAGGTGGCATCTATATCTTGCCCTAAATTGACATCCGGTATTACATTTGGTTTTAACTCTACCGGAAGGTTGTCTCCCATCCAGAGAAAATTGGACAATTCCAGGGAGCTTTTTACGAAACGAACCTTGGCCTGCTCCAGATTCAAGGCACGGTCCTGAACGGCAATCTTTGCCTCTACGGTATCTATGGCGGCTATTTCACCTGCCAATGCGGTGGTTCTGACGCCCTCAAAACGCAATTGTGCGCTTGAAAAGAAATCATTCAAAATCTGACTGTCCTGATAGGCCTGCAACCATTGGAAGTAGGCTAGTGATGCCTCGAACAGAACTTGGTTCACCTGTAAATCCCGATCGGCCTTGGTCTGTTCCCTCAACAACTTGGCCTGTTTTAGAGTGGCCATACGTTCATTGATCCAAAAACCTTGACCTACGGACATAGAAACCCCGGCACTATATAGACCATCATCCGGGACATTTTCCGAGGGATTTAAATAATTCCCATCATTTTGTTCAAAGTTACCCTTCAACTCCAGACCGTACCAGGTAGGTATCTTAAAAGCAGCATTAAGTCGATCATAATATTCAGTTCCCTTAAACTCCTTTCGATCGTAATCCACTTCAATCTTAGGGTCGAAGCCCCCTCGTGAACGCATTAGGTTTGCTTGCCCCATATCAATCTTAAGCTCGGCCTGTTTTGCAATAGGATGATATTTTTTAACATAGCCCAGATATTCCTTAAAATTTAGGACAAGCCTATCCTGTTCTTGGGCATTTACACCCATGAAAAGTAATACGAACAAACTGTACAAATACTTTTGCATCATTTTTCGGCTTTTGCGGTAGATTTTGTGGGCTGGTAATAATTGGGCGGAAAGCCATTGACCTGTCGCCAAAGTTCAAACCAAATGGGAACATCTTCCAATAGGGCTATAGTATTGGCTCCCGAGCCTACCCTAATTTGGGTTGGCCACGGTTCATCCTCTGGATCTGGGGCCAACAGCACGCGATATTTTCCATTTTCACTTATAAAGGTTTCAACCGCTACAACCTTTCCACCGTAGGTACCATAAGAAATATTGGGCCACCCGCTGAAAACTATGGCAGGCCAACCATCGAATTGAATTCTTACCTTCTCCCCAATATGAATTAAAGGCAAATCCAATGGTTCCAAAAATGTTTCTACGGCCATGTCATAATCCGCAGGCATAATTCCAACAAGACGGTCTCCTTCCTTAAAAGTTTCCCCAATTCCCCCTTGCAAGGCCTTATTGATAAACCCACTTTGAGGCGCACGTATGTAGTACATTTCGTTGCGCATCTCGTAATTGGTGTATTCATTTTCAAGCTTGGTCACTTGCGCCTCGGAATCGTATTGACTTGATTGGGCTGTAAACATATCGCTTTGGGCCTTAGAAATCTTATCCGTATATTCGGCCTGGATACGGTTAATCTCCATTTCAGCATTTAAAACATCATTCTTGGCAACCAATAATTTGTTTTGCTGTGAAATTAATTTAGCCTGGGTTTCCTGTAGTTTTAAGCGTTTTTCCTCCACATCCGTAACGGCCTTTAAACCTTCCTTCTGTAATTGCTCCGTACGGTTATACTGTTTTTCCGCTATGCTAATATTGGTTTTAGCCGCTTCTAGGTCAATACTATCGCTCTGAACCTTCAAATGGGACTGCATCAATTTATTCTTGGCCTGTTCCAATTTAAGTTTCCGTTCATTGCCCAAGGCGGAAATCTGATTGTTCAATGCATTAACCTTGCCTTCGTAAGACCCCACAGCCATAGATTTGGCCTTAATTTGTTGCCTTGTTCGCTCTACCAATTTGGGGTCGAAATATTCGTTCTTGACTTCGGAAATGAACAAAATTGTATCCCCTTTATCAACAAAATCGCCCTCCTGCACATACCACTTTTCTATTCTTCCTGGAATTGGGGATTGTATTGTCTGTGGCCTTTGGTCCGGCTTCAAAGTGGTTAGAAAACCGTTCCCTCTTATATTTTGTGTCCACGGCAGGAAGAGAACGATAATCCCAAAAATAGCGGAGCCCAGTAAAAATCGGTTAAAATGCTTATAATGCCTTTCGTGAAAGACCCTTTCGGTTGACTTATACCCCCTAAGGTGAACCGTTTTATTCAGTGGATTGTTAGAAATATTCAACATAGTTTCTTAAATTTTAGAAACGATCTTACCGTTTTCCAATGTTATTATGTTTTGGAATCGGTTCAACCATTTAGGATCCTGACTCACCACTATCAACGACCAAGGATTTTTATCGTCCGTTAAGAATTTTATGATTTTAATAGCTTCAACCTCGTCAAATTGAATTAAGGGATCTTTTAACAATAGTAGTTTTGGTTTCCTCACAATACTGCGCGCCAGGACTATTTTTTTGGAAACTGTAAACGGCATTTGTTGTCCCTCAGGATATACCATGGTATTGATCCCTTTCGGCTGCTCTTTTACATATTGCAGTAATCCCGTATTTTCCATGGCCCATTGCACTTCTTTTTCGGTAATACTCTTATCGCCAAAAGTAATGTTTTCCAATATGGTACCTTCAAAAGGTTTTTCCTCGGTCAGGGACTGACCCAAAAAGGAACGGTAATGATTGGGGTTTATACCTCTAAGTGATACATTGTTCACATAAATATTCCCATCATCGGGCTGTATCAGGCCTGCAATGAGTCGCAACAAGGTGGACTTACCTGAACCGTTGGCCCCGAGAACCAACAAACGAGTTTTGGGACCAATTTTTAAGGAAATGTCGTCCAATATATTCCTACCAATTTTTGATGCGCCAAAGGACACCCTGTCCAGCTCCAAAGAAAATTCGTCCTCCTCATTTAATGGTCTTTCTCCTTGTTGCTCTTCCAATTCCTTATCCACTACCTGCCCCAATTTTTCCAATGACGTAAAAAGGTCGTAGAAAGTTTCCAAACTGCGGGTCAATTTCTCTACTGAACTTATGACCAGAAGAATGATGATCTCCGCAGCTACAAACTGCCCAATGTTCATTTCCTGGTTTAGCACCAACAGCCCCCCGATCAACAAAAGGCCCGCTGTTACCAATACCTTGAACCCTATCATTTGTATAAACTGTATTACCAGAATGCGAAAATGACTCTCGCGAGCCTCCAAATAATCCAACACCAGGGCATCGTTCTTGTCCAATGCCAGACTGGTCCTACCAGAAAGCTTAAAGCTTATCAAAGATCGGGCAACCTCCTGTATCCAGTGCGCTACCTTGTACTTTCGCTTGGATTCCTCAAGACTGGTATCCATCCCTTTTTGGGCGGTAAATTTGAAGACTACGTAAATAAGCAACACTAACAATATTCCATAGACGATAAAAAATGGGTGATAAAAAGACAAGAGGATCAACCCAAAAACAATCTGAAGTACGGCTGCAGGAAAATCCAATAAAATCTTTGCCAATCCCTTTTGAACATTTAGTGTGTCAAAAAATCTATTTGCCAGTTCCGGGGGATAGTAATTGTGTAGTTCACTCATTTTTATTTTAGGAAAACGGTATGTAAATTCGAACGACGCCCTGGTAAATATCTTCTGTTGAACATTCTCTATAATTCGGATCTGCATTAATTGCAATAGGCCCCCAAAGGCCACTCCACCTGTTACCAGCACCACTAAAACCACCCATGAGGTACTTATCTCTGCACTTTGGATGAGGTTAATAATAGCCTGTATACCCAAGGGCAAAGAAAGATTAACAAGCCCTGCAAAAATGGCATAATAAAAGGTCTGCAAAACATCCCTTTTATCGAGTTTCAACAGACCCAATAGCCGCTGCCAAGCGGTCAATACGTTTTTAGCCATTTTGCTTTGCCATTAAAGTGTGAAATACTAAATCAGTGAAATATTTGGTAGCATCCCCTTTTTCATGACAATCCGTGAGTGAAGGAAAATGATCCTTGAGAAAATACTGGTGAAGCGATCCTTCCAAAATAGTACTTGCCAAACTAGAGGGGTACTTATATTCAGAATTAACCGCATGTATCATTTCATTAAAGCGCTCTATCATTCTCTTGTAGATTACAAAATAGCCCTCCTTGTTCTCTGTATCTATTTCTTTGGTCAAATACGATTTTGAATATTCGTTGATTACTATATTACTCAACGAGACCTCATTAATGTGGGAGAAAGCGGAATCCTGTACCGTGGGTCGGGTAACAATTTCTATCGCCTTTTTTAATTTTTCAGAAGTGTCGGCAATACTATTGGTAGCAAATACTAACTGATACTCCAACCAACCCCAATACCAGGAGGTAAGGTACAACAACAACTTGTGTTTGTTCTCAAAGTAACGGTATATGGAGCTTTCATTGGAACCAATTTGGTGACCTAACTTTTTAAAGGTAAAACCCTCAAACCCAATATCGTTTATCATTAAGATACTTTGTTCAATAATCCGCTTCCCCAAATCCGAAGAAGCTGGGTCCTTAACAAAGATTTTATCATTTATTTTAATTGTGACTGACCCAAATAGACGTTCCATACCTCAATTTTAACACTCGCAAATATAATAGTAATACTATCAACGCATGATAGTTTAACACTTGTTTAACAATAGTAATGCTTTTTATTTCTTCTGCAAAATTGAATTATCTACATCATTCAGGCTTGATACTATTTGCCAACTACTCTCATATAGCCCCATAAGCCTATTGTTTCCATACCCCAGGCAAGGCTACCAAAATAATTACTTCCAAAAATGACTTTTGTTAGCTGTGGTTGGTATTTATATACCTTATTTTGTTATATACATAAGAATAATTTTAACCTGACACCTCTGCTTTTACTGGTTGGCCTTATAATTTATACATCAACAGATCCAACGGTATCCAAAACATTAAAAAAATTTGACATTATCCTGAAAAACAAAACAATAGAAGTTTTAAAAGTGAGTATGAACACCGAGGATCACATAACCTATTATCACAGTTCAGAGGCGTTAGAAATACAGAATTCTTCCTTTATAGATTAACCACAATATTTGCATAAACACAACAATTGTTCTTGATCCGATCTTATTCTATTTTCAATTCACACACAACTTTTAGGATTGATCCAATTGTACTTGATCCAAATTGTACTTGATCCTCTAAAAGATAACCTTTGGCCATAAAAAAAGCTCCCCATTTCTGAAGAGCTTTTACTAAGTACAGGCGGAGAGACTCGAACTCTCACACCTCACGGCACTAGATCCTAAGTTTTTTCTAATTTGCACCTATAAATACCAAAAAACCTAATTATCAATTACTTATGAAATTTTACAAATCAAATAATACCATAAAAAGCCATATAAAACCACCATTTGTTTTAACATTGTTTTACCAATTTTTGTATCTTTATAAAAAGAACAAATGGCAACGATCAAAGCATTACTTTGGAAAAAAGAGAATAAGGCCGGGGAATGCACCATCGCCATTCGCATTACTAAAAACAGGAAATCGACTTATATCCATACAGGTCAGAAAATTAAACCAAAGTATTGGGACGAAGTAACGAGCAAAGTTAAAAAAAGCCACCCCAACTCGGCTCGTTTAAACAACTTCATATCCTCTAAAGTTATAGAAATAAATAAAACACTATTAGATGTTGAGACCGAGGTCAATTCGAAAACACAAATTGCCGAGATAAAAAAGACCATTTCAGGTAAATATAAAAGTAACTCGTTTTACACATTTGCCGAAGCTTACTTCGAGGAATTGGAAAAGAACAAAAAGTACTCTCGCATCAATTGCGAACGACCCTTATTAAATAGAATAAAAAAGTATCCTAGGGCAAAAACCTTGACCTTCGAAGCTATTACCCCTCTTTTTTTGCGAGGCTTTATCTCCTATTTAAGAAGTACTAAAGATTCCGTTGGGGAAAGAAGTATAGTAAACACATTGATTTTCATACGTACATTGCACAACAGAGCCTCACAACAGGGCCTTGTCTCCAAAGACAATTATCCTTTCGGAAACCACGACGGAAAGATTAAAATTAGAATTCCCAAATCTATTAAAATCGGTCTTACTTCGGAGGAAATCAAAATGATCGAAGATTTAGACCTTTCTGACAACCCAAAACAACACCACACTCGCAATGTATTTCTTTTTAGTTTCTATCTCGCCGGGATGCGGGTTTCAGATGTAGTTCAAATGAAGTGGGCAAACGTGCAGGGAGAACGGATATATTATACTATGAACAAAAATCAAAAAAACCTTTCGCTCAAAATTCACGGTAAACTTCAAAAAATATTAGACGAGTACCTCCCTACAAAAAGTTCACAGGGCGATTATATCTTCCCTGAATTAAGAGAAGCAGCCAATAATCCCAAAGACATTCTGAGAGTGAGCAAAACGGCAAACAAAAGACTGAATAGATATCTAGGACAAATTGCCGACAGAGCCGAAATAACAAAAAAAATCACTATGCACATATCACGTCATTCCTTTGGCAATATCTCCGGAGACCGAATTCCGTTACAAGTCTTGCAGAAGCTGTATAACCATTCTGATATCAAAACAACCATTGACTACCAACAAAACTTTATAAACAAAGATTTGGACGATGCTCTTGATAATGTCATTGGTTTCTGACCTGTCTGCACATTGCTCCTGATTTTCTCTAATATGTCTTCGCCCTAATAAATTATTGCATATCAAAATAATTATGTACTTTTGTTCACAATGTTATTCAATTCACGTTTTCGTGAACAATAAAATAAAGTGAACAATGAACGATCAGGAAATTGTGCAATACGCATTGGCCAACCTTCAGAAAACAGGTAAATTCGAAGCCAAATGGCTTGATAACGCCCCCAATGAAGTCTTGGATGGCATGATAAACCTTACCCTGAACAACCGAACCATCCAGCTAGGTATAGAAATTAAAAAGGAGCTAAGAAATATCCATCTAACTAAATTGGAGGCTTTTGCCAAGGAGTATCATCCATTTATGATAGTTGCACAACGCATATTTCCCAAAATAAAACAAGAGCTGCGTAATAGGAATATCGCTTACCTTGAGGCAAACGGTAATATTTACCTTAATGAAAATGGAATCTTCCTTTGGCTAGATGCCAATGAACCCATCGAAATTAAGAATAAGACCACGAATAGGGCATTTACCAAAACCGGACTAAGGGTTGTTTACCAGTTCCTATTGGACGATACATGGGTCAACAAAACTTATCGAGAGATAGCCGATAAAACGGATACAGGTATCGGTAATATTACGAACATCTTCAATGGACTAAAAGATGACGGTTTCCTCATTCCAATTACTAAGGATACCTATATAATGGAAAATAAAAAAAAGCTCCTTGAAAAATGGATTATGGCCTACGAAAAAAAGTTGAAACCAAATCTAGCCATTGGAACATATCGTTTTGCGGATAATGATACTTTTTTCAATTGGAAGGACATTAAATTAAAAGAGGGCGAAACATTCTGGGGTGGAGAACCCGCTGGGGATATTTATACTAATTACCTTCGACCAGAGGAATTGACCTTATACACCAAGGAACCGAGAAACGAACTGATGAAAAATTATAGACTTGTTCCCGATCAAAGCGGTAATGTCAAGATCTACGAAAAATTCTGGAAAGACAATACAAAGGAAAAAGATGCAGTTCATCCTTTGCTTGCTTATGCTGACCTATTAATGAAAGGGGATAGACGTTGTACCGAAACCGCAGAAAAAATATATAATGAGTACTTACAGGATAAATTTTAAACAACTTCGGCAAAGACCCGACTTTTTAGAAATGTTAGCGGCTTTGGAACGAGGTTTTAAAAAATTCAATATCGATTTTTACTTGGTCGGTGCCATCGCCCGTGATGTATGGATGACAGCAATTAATGAAATTCCACCAAGTAGGATTACAAGGGATATCGATTTCGCTGTCTTTATCGAAGATAATAGAAGCTATAAAAGTTTGAAGGATTACCTCATTGAAATCGAACACTTTCAACCTTCCAAAGAGAATAATTTTGTGCTACTGTGGCAAGGAAGAATGCAAGTTGATTTACTTCCCTTCGGAAACATTGAAGATGAAAATTTCAAAGTAAGTATTGAAGGTACAGGGGGTACCAGTTTGAATATGCCCGGCTTTATGGAAATCTATGAGAATGGCTTGCCTGAAGTGGAATTGGAAGGGAAACATCGCTTTAAATTTTGCAACTTGCCCGGAATCGTTATTCTAAAACTCATCGCTTGGGAAGACCGTCCTGAAATCCGAAGGGATGACCTAAAGGACATTCTGACAATACTAACCCACTTTTTTGAAATGTATACCGACCAAATTTACGAGCATCATTCAGATTTATTTGGCGATGATGATTTTGGGCTTAATCTCATTGCCGCACGTGTTATGGGTCGGGAGATGAAGAAAATAGGAATCAGGAATGAAAAACTCAATGAAAGGCTGACCAATCTTCTAGAAAAAAATACGATGGATGTCAATACCAGTGAAATTGGGAAGATCATGGCAAATTGGGCCAATACTACTGTTGAGGAAAGTCTAAAACCATTATTGGAAATTCAGCGGGGTTTTCAAGGTGAATAAATTTCTCGTCCAACCCCAAATCCTTACCAGAACTTACCTGCACGAGGATCCTGCGGAGTTTCTTTAGCGTTCCGGTAGATAAGCGTTAAGAAAAAACTTAGTAGGGCGCAAAAAAGTATTGACTGGGCAAGTAACACCTTATCGGTCAAGTTTCATTTTCGTTTGCTTAAACATCAATATGAACCGAGGAGCATTATCTTTACGTCAGCATCTTGTTGTAAGACCAATCTTCTAAGAAGAGGACTTATTACATTCCATTTCCAAAATATTCAAGTTATAGGATTCGCATATTTTACTTGATTAATCGTATTCTCTGATATTGAAACGAAATGTTAGGATAGACTCCCGTTTCCTTTCCCTCATACGTCTTACCTTCCTTTTTGGTGATTACTAGCATATTTTACGATATTCTTATTGGTTTTCACTTCGCCAGAAGTAGGAGTTTTAAGATGCTTAAAACATAACTTGCTATCTTCTCCGAAGATTAATATTTTCAATTCTTTTTCTAATGATAAATTACTGAAAATGGGCGGATCGGATTTGTTCCTACTTTATAACAAAAAAAACTTCCTATTACCCAAATCCTATGTACATAGGTACATATACGAATATATTTATATTTACATATTTCAATATAACTCGACAGCAGCATTCCCTTTATTATTTGAAGCGTATGATTTTAAAAGTGCAAACTGGAGGCTATGGAACATTTCAATGGATAGGAATGATTGTGGCTAGGGAGAAGAAAAGTCAAGCTGTATTTTCAGCTTGTTCTTTCCCGCAGGCAGGTTGGTGTTAAAGTAAACTGGAACATAAAGACTTCCCCAGTGGACAAGAGGAACGTGGGCGTGTGGGGAATATTGGAGCGAAAGTGTTGCCCTACTTCCGAAGGGGCTTGTTTGTTAAAATGAAGTCTATGAAGTGGTTTTGTAGATTTACGTCAATATGGTTTCAGGATATCACCAATAACCTTTTTAACAAATATAAAGCCTGGCTTCGTTATAGGAGTGGTACGGAAGGAGGACTCAGAATAAAGCAACGCACATCAAGTGAATTTTAGAATAAGGCTAATGAACGGAGTATTATTAAAGACCAACTATCCATTCAAGATGTATAAGGTTTCAAACTATCCCCTTTTTTGGAGGGCTAAATATAAAGTTTGAGACCTTTGAATTAAAGCTTAATACTACGGAAATAGACATTACATACCAGTAACCATGGGTGTAACAATTATATTTCTGAATTCGATAGGATGATGATCTCCTTGAAGCATAAATGGACCGGGCTCATCTTCTTTGCTATCCAAAGCCCCACCAGTAATAGCTGGTATACGCTGGTCATTGATAATGACAACCCCATTGGCTTCAACCGTGACTCTTCTACCAATTAAAGTAATATCATAAGTTTGCCATTCACCACGCTTTTTTGCAACTACCTCATTAGGTTCAAGAAAACCGAAAATACTTCCCAAAACATCATAATGTACAGACTTACCCTGACTATCATCTATTTGTACTTCGTACCTTCCTCTAAGATAAACACCGCTATTACCATGCTCTGGATATTTGAATTCTATATGCAGCTTGAAGTCCATAAACTCAGAATCGCTAATAAGGTTAGAACCTGCTTTTGGACTTATTAAAACCCCAGTATCAGCAATCCATTGATTATCTCCCTTAGTATGCCATCCATCAAGGTTTTCCCCATTGAAAAGTACAATTGGCGTACCCCAAGCAGGATTTTTAACATATGGCAGCTCAGGTGCTCTCACTGCTACCCATTTATATGAATTCCCATCAGGGTAATGAATAGTTCCTTTTAGCTGATCATCGGTGTATTTACCTTCAACCGTCAGCAATCTTTTCTCAGATTCCCACGGAACGGTAAAATCAAAATAATCATCCTTTATATTTATTACCGAAAGTGGCCTTGGGTAGCCACCAATATGTAAAAATCTCCCCACTTTTGTGAATCCCCAAGGTTTTATTTCTAACCATGATGGAACATCATTGCCATTGAGATCTATGGTCATATCCCAGCTTCCTTCAAATGGGTCGACATTATGTTGTGCACTCACTGCTACGGGAAGCATCGTTATAATGATAATTAGGGCGGCTTTATAATTACTCAAATTCATATGCTTTAATTAAATTTATGCTAATTTGATCATAGCACCTATTACATCTAAGCCTATAGACTGGCATACTCCGTTTTTGTTTTTCTCTTTCATCGATTCTATATCCCATTGATAAACTTCATCTGCCAAGCCCCAAAGATTTCGGAACTGCTTCACATAAAGCTTGTCATTTTCAAGACTAGTAAATTCAGGTTGAAACTGATTGGTTGACAGATTACGCGTACTCCAAATGGCAGCTAAAGTTTTTTGAATATTTTCTGTTAGATCAACACCAATTAGCCTTCTTTCTTCATCGCTGCCTAAATACCGCATCATAATTCCACGACCGGCGAGGTAGTCCCTTCCATGTTCGGGTCCAAAACTAGTTTGGCATGGTGCCTCACGAATAATACCATCCACATTGGCGACCATGGCATTTTTAACACCTTTGCCAATTGATTGAATTATACCTTTTAACCTAGATTCATAGGCCTTTACATCAAAACTCGGATCTATGCTTTTTGTTGTGAGATAGGTAGATAACTCATTTTTAATCGCTAACATATCGGTCAAAGCAGCAACCAACATTCCTTGGTCTCCCGTCCATACCCAACCTTCTGCCCAGGTGGGGTGTGTTTTTTCCTGATAACTTGAGCCTTCGAAAAAGGCCATAGGTCTTTCTTGCACCAATGCTCCTGATGTTGACAATTGCTTTAAATACTGGTATTCTTCCAGATTAAACCACTCATTGAACCATACCCACTGGCGATAGGCCATATCTAGATACTTCTCGTTATCTTCTATATTCCCCTTTAGTGACAAACGGTAGATTCGTGATGAAAGCAGGAACAACAAAACATTGGTAACAGTGTTCTTAACGCCCAAACTATCCCCATTTGCATCTCCATTTCTACAACCATGTAAAACAGGTCTGGCAGCATCCGTATGGTCATATGCAGTTTTCCTTTTGTATTCCCAACATAGATCGGTTGACAATTTTAGGTATTTATCGGCTAGTTCCATGTCCCCTATTCGCAGAAGGTGCTTGCGTGCATTGAGTGCCAGTAGACCCCACCAACCAAAATCATCTGCCCAAAGTGTTCCAGGGTCGTAGCTTTTAAAAAAAGTTAGGTTTTCCTTCAACATTTCCCCCACTTTTTCTTGTATTGCTTCAACTTCCTTATCCTTCGGCCAACGTTGTTGTAGGGCTTCTACAAAAACCAAACAGGCGTCGAAGGTATTTCCCCTCTTCCAAAAATCTTGAAAATCCCAAACTTCTTCAAATCGTTGAAAAGCAAGCAAGGCTTGTTCTTTTAATGAAGATTTGTTCGGTATAGATTCATTACAAGCCCACGTTAATAAAGGTGAAACTCCAGTAACTGCAATAGCAGAAGTACTTGTAACTGTGATGAATTTTCTTCTTTTCATTTTATAGACTTAATATTGCTCAATTTTTATCGTTTCAATTGAATTGTGACCTAGGTTCAATTCAATTTTTTGTTTACCACTATTAATTTCCTTTATAGGCTGTTCTATTAAGTTGGTCAAATATGCCTTTGTGATAGGTTTGAATATGGAAATTGCTACATCCACATCATTGCCATCAGTTTCGTACGCCCTTATAACCACACTTTGGTCATCTTCTGCTCTTTTTACAGTAGAAATGACCACATTGGACTTGTCCGTCTTGAAGAAACTGAGTGTTTCGGGAAGTTGGGCGGTTTTATATGTTTCAGGATCGCTTATAGCCTGTAACTTTTCATTCGCTTCTACTCCAAACCGTTGCCCATTCTTCCACCCTGGTTT
The DNA here is from genome assembly GCF_000733925.1 of Arenibacter algicola. Taxonomy (NCBI): domain Bacteria; kingdom Pseudomonadati; phylum Bacteroidota; class Flavobacteriia; order Flavobacteriales; family Flavobacteriaceae; genus Arenibacter; species Arenibacter algicola. Next base: position 610,453 of record NZ_JPOO01000001.1, on the reverse strand, counting down.
ATGTGAAGTAACGCTAAAATTAAATTGATGACTTCCTGTTTGGAGGTATTCATTTCCTTCGTTATGGCAGCTTCTTCTAGAGGCAAGCAATATGGTTTGTAATATCGTCTTGTTGTTCAAAGTATCTGTTGGGTCTATGTAGTCGGCAGTAACCACACTCGAACTTAAAGTTACCCCATATGCCTCATTGCTAGCGGATATCCAATTTGCAATTCCCCTTGGCCGAATATCTTGTACAGGTGAATTGTACATCTCTCCTCCACCTCCCTTATGCTCATCCTCACCCACAGTCACCGCTCCAAAAGGAACTTCATAAGTAACCTTGCCATTCTCCATGTTCAAAGGCAAAGCCATTCTAAATTCCCTATATAGGACACCGTCCCAATTTTTCAAATTAATATTAAAATCTATCTTTTTTATATCGTTATAAAGCAAAACCTCCATTTCGACAACGGCTTCCTTCATTTTCTGTCGCATTTTGACCGATGTAAATACCGGACCTTTTTTATCAATTTCCCAATGGGTTGTACCAGTTCCAAGTTGCTCAAAAAACGTGGTATCTGGCTGTTGCACTAAAGAAAATTCACCAGCTCCCGTCCCCACCGAATTCATTTCAAAAACCTCTCCTGCTTTGAACTTGGAATCATCTATTAGCTCAACCTTAAGTTCTTTGTCATAGATACTTGCCACTCCTCCATTCGCGAAGGTTATCCTGTAAAAATTATTTTCTATTATCTTACTGCCATTAATGTCATTATTGACATTCACCAGGTTATCATTGGACTTTAAGTAATACGTTCTGTAACCTATGGAAGGAAGTTCTCTTGCCAAAAACCTAGCCTTTACATCCTTTATAGAACCATCTTCAAAATATGAGCTCTCTATTATCTGGACAGGAACCTCATTTTTTTGGTCATCATACAAAGCAATATTCTTCAGCTCATTTTGTTCAAATTTCGCTTCAAAATCTACGGGGTCTGTCCGTTCCCAGCTCAGACTATTGAAAACTACAATTGGCGTGCCTTCGTGCTCATTAAAATTTATCTTGCCCGCTATTTCTTTTAAACTATTGTCCAAGACTTTCCTGGCTTCTAATTGTGATAAAAGATATTTTTGCAAAAACAAATTATCCGTTATGTCTCCTCCCTTACCACCAAAACCATGGTCTGGATAAATCTTTGCCAACCATGCCGATTGTAAATCATTTTCTGGATATCTTTTGAAAGAGCCATCAATTAAAGCATTTGCGGTTGCAAATTTTTCTGCCTGGGTGAGAAGAATATCTCCTTCACGACTAGCACTAAGTGTTTTTTGATGCGATGCCCCGTGTATATAAATCCAAGCATTGGGTCGCTCTCCCCTAATAGTCTGTTTAACTTGGGTAGTCTCAACTCCTTTTTTGAAGAACTCATCGGCCGTACCATACACTATACTAGGTAAGTTGATGGCAATACGTTTTTTACCCTCAGTCTTTATATACCGAATACTATTCCATTTTTTCATAAAAGGGCCACAATTTTGAACCGGCTCCTGATCCCATATGAATTCATAGTTCAACATAACCGGCATTATTGCTTTATCAACTACATTGTCATTGTAAATCTCATACCAAGCCACAGCATCTTTCGCCATTTTTTTTATAGCATCTGCGTCTTCCATTCCTAAAAGGTTATAAAAATCCATATAATGGTGCCCAGGACTATAAACCCTAACCTTTGATCCGTCAAGTGCCTGCCAATTATAATAGCCTTTTAAGTGACGGCTTATTAAAAAATTATCTATTCCTGCTTTTTTCACAAGCTGCGGCATTTGTGCGGTCCTACCAGGAACATCAACATTGAAATATGTGGTTGGTTGGTAGCCGTTTAAGTTTTCTTCCATCCATTTTTTACCTAAATAAAATTGTCGGGCGAGTGATTCTCCAGAATACATTTCTTCATACGGAGAATTATACGCACCGCCTATGGCTATCCTACCCTCGTTCAAAAATTTAGTGAACTCCTCCTTTTTATCAGGTTGTCTTTCAAAATAATCCCGCACTATGGATACTTGCTCTATATCCATTTTAAATTCTGGTTCCGATCGTAACCTATCCAAAAATGGGGTTATCCACAAAGTATCCCTGAATATTTTGCATTTTTCAGGTTCATCTATCCATGCCAGGTCTTGATGAGTATTGGTAAATAGGAGCACTTTTCCATTCGCCAATTTAGAATCAGACAGTGATTTTAGTAGTTCATAGGTTTCCAAATCACAATTCAAAGTTTCTTGTGCATTTATAATGTTAGAACCGACATTAAAAATTATTGCGATAATTACAAGTATTCTTTTCATAGTTGTTTTCTTCTTTTAGTTATTATTCTATTTAAAGTGTCATATCTAATAGTTTGTTATGTATTTTTTTCTTGAAAAGAGTGCACCCTTATGTCATGATGCACCCTTCAACTCAAAAAAACTAACTGAACTAACTATCATTATCCATTGACCCATATTGGCCATGGTTTACTTATTCATTTATTGCTTTTAATCCTGCTTTCATATATCCCATAGCATAAGCCATTCCGGCATACCATGAACCGTCACAACTCATCTGGGGGGTATGGTCGGGAATCAATACCCCATCAAAATTGTTCTTCTTAAGAATTCTAAGGATTTTGAACATATCTATATCCCCTTCGTCTACAAAGACTTCTTTATATGTTGGAACTTTACCAACCACATTTCTAAAATGGATATAGCTGATTTTTCCCTGCTCACTATAGGTATCGGCGGCCTTATATACATCTCCTTCGGTCATTTCGGCAATAGAACCCAAACAGAATTCTAAATTATTTGAAAGACTCGGTTTCATATCTATCAATTTTTGATACATATCCGGTTGATATACCAATCTTGGTGTATTTCTAATGTATGGCATTGGTGGATCATCCGGATGCGCGGCCAATTTCACTCCGGCTTCTTCAGCAACAGGAATCAATTCATTTAAAAAATATTGTAACCGTTGCCATAGTTCGTCGTGATCTATTTTAGGCAAAACACCTTCAGGAGCATTTTCATCATAAACCATATTCCACACCATTCCATTTGGAATTGGCGTTTCATCTCCTTTTGACATTCCCACAGATAAAGCCCCACCTCTAGCATAGGGACCAATTTCTCTTGAAGATACCCCCGCTAAAGAAAAATTATACCCGAATACTGGGATACCTGCTTTACCGACATTGCGAATTAGTTCTTTTAGATTTCCTATTTGAGTTTCTTTCTTCGGGCCATCCAACAAAATATCATGCCAATGCGCCGGATCAAAATTCTCAATGGCCTCAAGTTCCAATCCATGATCATTTATTTCCTTCTTTATGGTCAAAAGCTCCTCCAAGGACCAAATTTTATTTGGGTCCCCTGCATGTCCCCAACCTTCCTTCCCCCCAATAGGCTGGTCTGCATTGTCCTTGTTATGGCCAAAGTAGTCCACCAAATGAATTACTAGATGTGTGGCGCCACATTGTTTGGCAAAATTATAGTGCTCGGTGTTCAACATATGTCTGTACAGACCAAATCCTAATTTCATAGCTATGTCACTTTAGTTGTTTATGTATTTACTCCTTATTCGTTAAAATCGCAGAATTCCCTGAGTATTTCATCGGCATGTTCATTTAGCAAGGGTGCCGACTTGTATATTTTTTGTGGGGTGTCACTGAACCATACGGGGAAACCGGTAGTCTTAACCTTGCCAATTGTTGGGTGCTCAATTTCTATGATCATTTCATTATGTTTTATCTGAGGGTCATTGACCATTTCATCGAAGCTATTGACTTGGGAGCACCAAATATCATGTTCCAGCAGCAGGGCCAACCATTCCTCGGTCGCTTTAGATTGAAAAACAGCATCGAAGTCAAATCGAATTTCATCCCTACTTTCTATTATATTATTGGAAGCATAAACTTCTGAATCATATTTTTCCAAGGCAATGACCTGAGCCAATTTTTGTACGGAGTTCATACCGATGGCGATATATCCATCACTGGTATTGTAGAGCCCATATGGTGCTCCTAACCAGGGATTGGGGATACCACTTTCACTGCGTTCCGGGTTTGCCCCTTTGTGCAGGTATGCAGTAATTTCCTGTATATGGAAGCCTACCACAGAGTTCAGCAAGTTCGCCTCGATCTTTTGGCCTTTTCCCGTTTTTGACCTGGAGTAAAGGGCAGCCATTATTGCCTGATTTATAAATAAACTGGTTAATAAATCGGCTTGTCCAACAGCCGTAACCACTGGCATATCTCCCTTTTTTCCATTTAGAGCCGAACCGCCGCCTATGGATTGTGCCAATAAATCTTGGCCTGCCCTATGTAAATATGGCCCCGAAGATCCATAGCCAGAACTTGAACAATACACCAATTTGGGGTTTGTTTTTTTTATTTCCTCATACCCAAGACCCAACCTGTCCATAACTCCTGGCCGAAAGTTCTCAACAAGAATATCTGCCTTAGCAATAATGGACTTGGCTATTCTTACCCCTTCTGGGTCTTTTAGGTTTAATGCGATGCTGCGTTTATTTCTATTGAAACTAACAAAGGAAATGCTTTCACCGTTGGGATAAAGGTTCCCATATGCATAGTGCCGCATCCAATCTCCTTTTTCCGGTTCTATCTTAATGATATCCGCCCCCATATCTCCCAACATCTGCGTTGCCCAAGGTCCCTGAGCCAATTGTGTAAAATCGGCCACGACCAATCCTTTCAATGGACCTACATTTTCATTATTGTTATTGCTCATTATGCTTATTTATTATTATATATATTGTACTAAATCGGTTTAGTTAAACTTATTAATTAAAAACTACGCAGACCGGGGACAATATTTCCTTAGTGCGATAACGTTCCTGTAATCTTCCGTCCTCTTTTATTTGGTACACCAATGTGTCATGGGAGTTCTGATGGCAAGCAATTAACCAATTGCCATCCGGTGTAATGTTAAATTCCCGAAGTTCCTCACCTTTGGTATACTGATATTCTATTGGTTCAAGTTTGTCCTTATCTATTCTGAAAATGCTTATTGCCTCCAATTTTCTATTGGCAACGTATAGGAATTGACCATTAGGGCGGATACGTATGGCCGATCCACTTGGCAGGCCTATATAATCACTGGGCAAGGCCGAATAGATTTCTTCTTCATCAAAAGAACCTTCTTTACGTTTCAAAACGGAAACGGTACCTGTCAACTCATTGTTTACATATCCCAAATTTCCGGCGGCATCAAAAACCATATGACGTGGACCACTTCCTTTTGATATTTTACAATCCTTTATATCATTAGGCACCAAGTTCTTTCCTTTAAAATGGTAGGCTTTGATAATATCTATTCCTAGGTCACATACATAAACATCCCTGCCATTGGGATGTACGGCAATCTGGTGTGCATGAGGCGCTTCTTGACGGTCACTATTAACGCTACTTCCGACATGGCTATATTGTTGTACCGCGGGGCCTAATTTCCCCGAGGCTTCAAATGGAAACTGATGAATATTCCCTGTAGCATAACAGGCCACCAATACATTATTGCCAAAGGTTTTGATATGGCATGGATACCCCCCGGCTATGGGTTGTTCGTTCAAAAATTGCAACGAATAATCAGCATTGATTTTATAAGCCCCTACTTTAGGGTTTTCGCTTTCGTCTAATTCGTTAACGCAGTACAAAAACTGATGGTCATCGCTAACCACCAAATAACTGGGGTTACGTGCCATCATGGTATGTAAAGTTGTCAACTCACCGGTTTCGGTATTCAATTGAACTGTATATATTCCATGGCCTATACCTCCAAAACCAGGTATCGGATATTCCGTATAACTTCCTATAAATAAAATCAAAAGTGCAGCTTTCATGTTTTTTCAATAAAGTCTTTTATAGCTTTTTTTGCCTCAGGGCTGTAAAAAAGTTCGGTTACGGTCTTGGCTTCCTCCTGTATTTTTTTATCAAAAGACAAGGATGTAAGACTTAATTGAACCAATTTTTTCAGTTGTTTGATGGCACTAGGTGATCTACGGCTTAGTTTCTCCGCATATAGCAATATGGTTTCATCAAATTCCCCGTCCTGCACAATCTGGTTTACGATTCCCCATGTGTGAAGTTGTTCGGATGAATATTGCCTTCCCAAATACAACATTTCCCTTACCCGGTTTACACCTATCTTTTGAATTAGGCGCTGGGTTCCACCTCCCCCGGGAATCAAACTTAGAAATACTTCTGGCAGTCCCATCTTGGCACTGTCACTTGCCAAAATCAAATCACAGGAGAGCGCAATTTCAAAACCGCCTCCCAATGCAAATCCGTTCACTGCCGCTATCCACGGCTTGGAAGCATTTTCAATGGCCTCATACAAGGTTATGCCCCTTTCCTGAAACGATCTAAACTGCTCTTCGGTTTGACTTCCATACTCCTTAATGTCCGCACCAGCCATAAAAGCACGTCCTGACCCAGTGATTACGGCTACTTTAACATCATCGTTGTTATTGATAGTTACAATACCATCAATAATTTCATCCATCATTTGCCGGTTCATGGCATTTAGCTGCTCTGGTCTATTAAACTTTAGCACCGCAACCTTGTCATCTATTATTAGGTTTATATTTTTGTATTTACTATCCATTTCAAATAGATTGGTATAACTGATTTAATTTTTTCATTATGGTATCAGAAGGAATGTTCTTTACAAGACCGTTATGCAATAGGTCTGCACCCTGTTCCTGAAATTTGTTCCATCCCTTGTGTTGAGGACGCACATACGCTTTATTCATGGTGTCCATGGTAGAGACAAAAAAATTGTTACATAACGTATTGTTCCCCTGATTTTGCCATGCTTTAAGATTCCCCGGTTGACCTCCATTTTTGGTATAAATCCCCTCTTGGGTTTCCGCCTTTGCCACATAATTTATATAGGCTGCTGCCATATCCTGATGCTCACTATGCGCAGATATGGCAAGGCCAACCCCACCCAATATTGTAGAAACATCGATATTAGGATTTGTTGGGCTATTCCCAAACTTCACGAGGTTTTTAGCATATCCCAATCTGGAATAATTGGTATAACCGAACAAAAAAGGGGAATAGATTATCTCATTCTCATCCGCCATACGGTTTAAGATCTGTATGGGATTCCAATGAATGGAATCGTGATGAAGGTATTCCAAGTGTATTTTTAGTTCATCCAGAACTTGTATGCCTAAACGATTTTCGATTGTTTTATCCTTTATAAAATCCCTACCACCATCCTGCGCGCATAAGGTCAGGAAAGTGCACCAAAGATCAGTGGCACATAAGGGCCAAGCTACCATGTGGGAACTCGGTATTTTTTTATAGAAATCCAATAGTTCCGCTCTAGTTTTAGGAATATTTAGACCTAATTTTAAAATTAGATCTTCCCTATATGCAGCAACCAAGGCCGCAGCATCTACAGATATAGCATAAAGATTGCCATTATAATAATAACTTTGGTAACTGGGACCTACGGACTCCTCCTTCAATTTCTCCAAGCTATGCCTCGGAATCAATTTGTCTAAAGGTAACAGCAGGTTGTTGGCATTTGCTTGCCCCATATAAGGATGATCAATAGTAATTAGATCATAAACTTCGATTAGATCCTCTATGGGCATGTCCCCAAACTCTTTCAGGGAACGGATATCCCATTGAATATCCACCTCAGGATGTAATTGTATAAATGTCTCAGAGGTCGCTCTAAGAGGCTGATAACCTCTGGGATGGTCCCAAGCAATGCCTTTTAATGTGATTTTTTTCAACATATAATTGTTGGGTTACTTGTTTTCTCTTTTAGGTCTGGGATCATATTGTATTGTATGGTTCATATATGCCCCGTCAATATAAATATCCGCTCCATTGATATAATTAGCCAAATCGCTGGCCATAAAAACAACGGTATTGGCCACGTCAGATACCTCTCCTACACGACCCTGTGGAATCCATTGTTCAAACTTGTCCTTGCCAAATTTCTGGATCTCCTCCCTGTTCATATTGGTTTCAATAGCGCCTGGAGCAACGGAGACTACCCTAACCCCTTTGTCCGCTAGTTCCAAAGACAAACATTTAGAAAACATTTTAAGTCCTGCTTTGGCCGAACAGTAATGTATTAACCCTTTTCTGGGTACGGTATCATGTATGGAAGAGATATTGATAATTACGCCGCTACCATTGTTTTCCATTCTCCGGGCAGCTTGTTGTGAGCATAGGAAAGGGCCTTTCAAATTAACGCTAAGGACCCTATCCCATTCGCTTTCTTCCATATCCAAAACATGCTCTACGGCCTCACAACCTGCATTATTTACCAAAACATCAATAGAACCCATGTCCACGTCCATTTGTTGGAACAATTTTTCTACCTCAGCGCCATTGGATACATCAGCCCCATAACAGCTTACTTTTACCCCATGGGCTTCACGTATTTCATTGGCTAGAATCTCTGCCTTCTCTTTATTCTTAAAATAGTTTATAAAAACATCCGCACCGCAGCTGGCAAATTGCTTGCAGATTTCCGCTCCAATCCCCATACTTCCCCCAGTCACCAATACCTTTTTACCTTTTAGATTTATTTCTTTCATTTTTTAATAATTGTTGTACAATTAGATTTTTAGCGATTCCAAATGTCCCTTAACCAATGTTTCTAATTCCTTTTTTTTAGAATTGCTAAGAGCAAAATGTTCAAAATCCGCAACATGGGTATTCGATTTTTCCGCAATTAATACTTCACTTCCTTTTTCCATAGCTATGTTGTGCCAAACTCCTTTCGGAATATTATAGATTTGGTTGATTTTCATTGGTTCCAATTCAAAGTGTGGTTCGTTATTTATAATTATGGCTGCTATGAGAACCGATTTTCCGGCAATGGCAACAAAAACTTCATCTGTTTCCAAGTGGACATCCAATTGGTTTATTTTATCTATATGCTGATCTTCCGTATAATTAAGTTTTGCCAATTGCCATCCATCCTCAATAATAAAAGGATGGTATCCTTTTTCTTTTGTTTTATATTCTTTAATCATGGGTTATAATACCTACAACCTTACACGACCTCTTTTAGAAAATCGCAGGTCTTTAATTCATATTTTATTTTTGTTAATACCTTCTCGCCAATACATTTCAATTTCCTCCAAGGTCTTTCCTTTAGTTTCAGGAACATATTTCCAAATAAACCAAATAGCAGGTAGGGTTAAAGCGGCATAGACAAAGAAGGTACCCGAAGGCATAATTTGTTCTATTAATATAGGATTGGTCAAGGTGATAAAAAACCCGGTAACCATTAAAGCGAAACTCCCTAAGGAAACTGCCAACCCACGTATGCGTGTAGGGAAAATTTCACTGATAATAACCCAAACGATGGGTCCGAACGAAAACGCGAAACTAGCTACATACATCAATAAAGGAATAATTACATATTTTGATCCTATTGCGAACAAAATCCCAACGCCAGTTAGAGAAATAAACGCTCCAACAACTCCAACAAGCAACAGCTTTCTACGTCCGAATTTTTCAATATTTAAAATTGCAACGAAAGTGAATGCACTATTGACCACCCCTACTAATACGGCCCCTAAAAAGGAGCTCTCTACGCTCTGTATGGATTCATTAATGATATTCGGAGCAAAATACATAATGGCCGCTATCCCACTTAAATGAGAAAACATGGGCAACAATACTCCTATTAAAAGTGGCACCCTTAAAAACGGTTTCAATAATTCCTTGATCCCAGCACTTTCCTCTTTTACCACCTCTTTTATTTCTGCAATTTGTATCTGTGCATACTCCTTTCCATTGATTTTTTCCATAATTTTTTCTGCCTCATCATATCGCTCCTTCGAAATGAGCCATCTTGGTGTTTCCGGCACTAGGAATAGTAAAATCAAGAATAAAAGGGCAATGGGTATTTCCGTACCAAACATACCTCTCCAAAGTTCATCCACAAAAAGCCACTGCCAAAATCCAGAAGGTTCGTTGGAAATTACTCCGGCAGCATTTCCGGCATTGGTCAACACCAACCAATCTACTAAAAAAGCCAAAAGTATACCTAAGGTTATGGATAACTGATATAAGGACACCATTCTACCCCTATTTTGGGGCAAGGAAAGTTCTGAAATATAAATGGGAGCGACTACTGAGGTTACGCCTACACCAATCCCTCCAACAATACGGACTATAATTAAAAATGTAAACGCTAGATCTTCGTCAGCAGTGAGCCAATATGCCTGATCCAAATCACCCAAAAACTGCGGGGGTAACATAGAACCAAATGCCGAAAAAGTCAAGCAAATCGCAGCTATGATCAAAGCTTTTTTTCGTCCCAATCTGTCAGTTATAAATCCAGCAACCACACAGCCTAAAATGGTTCCCAACAATGCCGACGACACCAACCAACCTAATTCTGCAGCCGATAAATTAAAATGCTG